>JAIUOT010000003.1 GCA_020161015.1 Actinomycetota bacterium
CCCACCGAAGCCATCAACGGACGCCTCGAACACCTCCGCGGCTCCGCCCTCGGCTTCCGCAACCTCACCAACTACATCGCCAGGTCGCTGCTCGAAACCGGCGGATTCAGACCCCAACTACACCCTGGATTGTGAAGAGCCGCTTCAGCCTCAACCGGCAGAGTCAGAAGTGCTGTTCAGTTCGATCTAGTCAACAACCGCCCGACGTGGCGCGCCGAGGGAGAGCACCTCACTGGCGCACCGCCGGACGAGTTCTCCCAGCTCATCGGCGGTGAGGATGTTGAGGTCGAGCGGACCAGTTTGATAGGTGATCTGCTTCATCAGCGCCCTCGCGAACTCAGTTCGTGCACCGTCGTCTTTGAAGGCGATGACCTGCTCGGCGGCAGCTTGAACCAGGCGACGGTTCCTGGCTACAGCCGAACGCTCGAGGAGGGCACCGAACTCGTCTTCGCCGAGCTTCGTCTCCGCCGACTCCATCACGGGCCCCAGTGCCTGCCACCGACGCCATGCCAGCTTAAGGTAGTTGCGGTCCCGGCCGGCCTGGCGCCCGATCCAGCGGTCCTTCGAAAGCTCGTGCGTGACTGGATGCGCCGGCCAGCGTGCATTCACCACATCTGGGAACAGCGCGAGAGTCATGAACGACCAGACCCCGTCACTTGCCGCATCGCTCGGGCTGGGATCTACGACTGAACTCAAGGCTTTGCCAAGTTCGATGCTGTGGAGATCGTTGTCGAGTTTGGAACCGGTCTGGATGCCGCTGAGGGCCTCAATAACGCCGCGCCGCCAGGACTGGAGATCGAGGGGGCTGGCTGCCTCGCCGCCGGTTGAGTTGGGGACCGCGTCTGCGGGCAGGATCTGAATGAGCTCCGAGATCGACCCGTCTGCGGCGAGATGGTTCTGGATCTCTTCGAGACGGATTGCAGCCTGGCCCGCCGAGAACCGAGGTATGAGCTTGTGCGTCACCGCGCATCTCCAAGGAGCAGACCGGCGGACTCGCGCAGCTTGGTGAGGACTCGGGCACGATCTGTGCGGACAGCGGCCATCGCGGCGGGCAATGCCATCTCCAGGTAGGTGGTTGTGAGAGAGCTGAGTACCGCTCCAACAGAGCCCTCCGTGTGGTTTGCTGAAAGCAACTCGCTCCAATCGTCTGCGTCGGCAGCTTGGTTGTGGTCTGCAGCCGTGACGAGAAGTTGTTCGAGAACCGAGTGGAATAGCACAGAGCGGTGGAGACCCGGCGCCCCCGACAGCAACTGTTCCGACGCTTGGTGCTCCGTGTTGATGAAGAGCCGGACGGCTCCCATGAACGGATCCTCCAAAGAGTCGACGTGGAACCTAAGGTGCCACGGCGCACCCTTGGGTAGCCCTGCCGGGCCGAACGCGAAGGCCTCCGTCGGAAAGCCTGCAGCGTCTCCTTCGAGGATGAACCGATGGCTCTGCGTCGAGGCGAAAACTCGGCTTCCCCGCCGGTAGGGCGCCATGCTGGGTCTTGGTTCGAGTTCTCGATCGAGGACGAGACCATAGGAGATCTCGATCTGGTCGGCAACCGTGTGTGGTCCGATTACCAATTGCAGTGCCGCCTCGTGATCGGCCGCCTGGACTACCGGCAACGCCACGGTCTCCCGGAATCCTGTCGATGCGCAATCAACCTGCATGGTGGCGCTGATTCCGCTGAGATCATCGAGTGCGGTCGAGCGAAGGAGCTCTGTTGCGTCCACCTGGACCCCGCCGACGACTGTGGAAGTCGTCAGGTAATCCCAGGTGGGTGCAGGTTTGCCTGATTCGATGAGTGCGTCGCCGACACGGAGACGAGGAGGGGTGAACTTCACTGAGTAGTCCGAGGCGGTTCGGAAGGGCATCGCGCGCATCACGGTTGGCCCACTGTAAAGCGAAACTCGATCGCGAGACCAACGGGGTAGCTGATATCCGCAGAGATGCTCTCGCCAGGTGCGACCATCGCTTCACGAGCTCGTAGTGCCGATCCGTCCTTGCGGATCCAGCTCTCGAGCATGACTTGGCCCTCGGAGGCCATGACGCCACCATCAACCGCAACCGACAGCGCCGAAGGCGTCACTGGTACGGCGACATTCGTACCGCTGACCTGCAATGTCACACGTGTCGTCTGCCGGCCGTCTTCCAGGTCGGTCTCAGAAAGCTCAAGTGGTTGGACTGCAATGATCTCGACCTTTGGCCGCACGGCGCCGCTGCCGCCTCCGCCAGTCGATGCGCGGCGAGTTGTCGCGCTTGAGCCTGGCGCCGCGCCGACCAGTCCGGCAAGGGCCACCGATACCTTCCCTGTTGAGCTTGCACCCGTCGCGGCGTCGGTCTCGAGGGGGAGTGGGTTGCGGAACGACTCTCCCTCCTCCTTCGAGCCCCTCAGCGCTGCGTTCACGAGTCGTCGTTCGTTGAAGTCCTCAAGCGAGCGCGGGTTCCACTGATCGTGCGCCGGGGGCTCACTACTCGCGAACACTGGGTCCAGATCAAGGCACGGCTTAAACACACCGATCCAGCGGGTCAGCCCGTCGGCTGTGGGCACTGGCGTGTCGGATCGTAGGACCAGCTCGGTTCGGCTGCGCATGTAGACAATCGCATCCTGATCCAGCGCGTCGTCCGTTGGGTCGGGTAGGAATTTCGACAGCGCCAAGTGCCCGACGACGCGCTTGGGTCTGCCGCACCTAATCTCCTTGACCTGAACGAGCGGATCCTCGGTTTGATGGCCGTCCTGGGCAAGTCGTAACGCTGCCAAGCACCGGGTGGCAGCCGCCAGGGAGGGCGATGTCCTTCGGTCCCCCAGTTGAACAACGTCGCCGTCGCGGAGGAGCCTGATGTTCATCTGACGTGCGGGATCCTGCTCCGTTGAGAACTTGGGCCAGAGGTTTCGATTGATCGCTTTCGCCCAGTTCTCGACGAGCTCATCAGGGTCTTCGTGGCCCTTCGGCTGAAGGATGAGGATCGAAGTGCCCGTCTCGTCACTTTCGAAGTGTCGCTCGAAGATAGCCTCCCCAAGTGTCCGCGCGTCCTCTGCAATCGCGGGTTCGACTCGGAACGCCGCCTGAGCGTCAGGGTCAGATGAAGAAGTGCCCCACCACTGGCGACCCGTGTACCGTTGCGTTCCCAGAGTGAATCGTGAGCCCATCGCCGAGGCGATCAGGCGTTCATCGATTGATCCATCGGATCGTCGAGAGCGCGACCATATGACGATCGTTGAGCACTCACTAGCGAGGTATGCAGCGGTCTTCCCGAAGCCATAGGTTCCACCTCCGTACCCATCCTCGGGTGGAGCCCCAATGGTGAGAACGAAGTCGGAATAATCGGCTGGTTCACCCGGCGGGGGATCGATATCGTTCCGTGTTGGGCCGCCGAGGCCCTTTGTCCCTCGGTCCAACACCTCGACCGCACATAGCCCTTGGCTCTGGAGCACTCTCGACAGGCCAAGGTTGGGGGATGACCCTTTGCCGAAGACGTTCCACGCAAGGACATCTCGAACTGCCGGGTTGATCGTCCTGAGCCTCATCTCAAACTGAGGCACCGTCCCAGCAATTCGCGCATCCCAGCTGTTCTGGGCCATCTCCCGGACAAGCAGGCTGGCAGGGTCAACCTCGGGGTTTCCGAGCATCTTCTTGGCGCCGGCGCCGTCAGTGTCACCCGCGCCGAAAGGCTTTGGGAACCACTCGAGATCGGGGTAACCCATCACAGGGTCATCACACTTTCGAGCAGCTCCTCCAGTTGCACGTTGTCCATCCGCCCCGGCGCTTCGGAGAGCGTGAGATTGTAGCTGATCCGCGTGATGGCTCCGCGTCGATCCTCTGGAATGTCCGACTGTCGGAGCCCCGGGAAATCACGGCCTACATCCCACGCCAAGGGTGATTGTTCAATGGCAAATCGGTGTTCATCGCTGTCGGCGCCGAGAATGAAGTCCGCGGCGGCCAACCGATGGACGATCTCTGACCGAAGACATCCCATGGCCTCTAGTTCATCCACGGCATCTTCGATGTTCTTTCCCGCGGGCGTGCTAACGACCTGGAGTCGAACCAGCGCAACGGGGACGTCGTTGATCCGATCAAGCTGGCCGAGACTTGAGATTGTGACCTCGATAGCCTCCTTTGCTGAGGATTTCACCTCGAGGTCGCCCCTCGGCGTGGAGAAGTCGTGCCTGGCCTTGTCTGGGCCTGTCCAGCATTCGACCGCGTACACAGGATTGTGCGCGGCGAGCAGCTTCAGAACGGACAGCTCCCCGAAGATCCCCCTAGCGGCATCCTCGGTGAGGGCTCTAGCCGGCCGCAGCAACTCTCTCCAATCGCTGAGCGCGCCCAGCAGCGCCGCGTGGCCAAGCTCGCCACGCTCCTCAACGCGCTCCACCACGCTGTCTGCGAGCAGGCTGAAGACCTGTGACAGCGCGCCTGATCGGCATATGAGATCCAGATACCGCTGACCCGTCGACGGATGGATCCATTCGGTGAGCTCGATACGCTCGCCCTTCTGTGGGCTGAAGACGTAGCCGGGCGTGATCGGGGCGAGCACATGCAGCTGGGAGAGCGGATCGGCGCCATAAAGCAGACGCTGTCCCGTGCTGTCGACCGCGGCATTGGCAACGAACACCAGTGTTTCGTCGGGTGTGGCGTAGATGTCCGCAAGGAGCAGCGCGAATCGTTCACTCGACTGTCCCATCCTGGGCCACCTCCTCGTCGATGCCGACATCGTCTCCCTCGACGGTATCGGGAACCTCCCACATCGGCTTCACCGAGACAAATGCGCCTGCCTTGCCATCCGTATCGTTCACATGCGGGAAGAAGATGGCGAAGCCCAGCACATTGTGCTTGATCGGAAGATCGATGCGGGTGTGGCTCCCCGGTTCGGCCGTCGAGTTGCCACTTATCGGATAGACCACGACAAGCCCCTTGGCGCCGCCGTGAAGCCTGCGTACGCGGCGTCGTTGGCCGTTGGTCGCGAGCTGCTCGCCTGCGTACAAGGCCGGATCGATGTCTCGCAGTCGATCGTTTTGGGACATTATGGCCTTGAAGTCCAGCTTGCCAGCTGTGCTGCCTCGCAGAACCGAACGGTTGGCGCAGTGGAGTTCGATCCCTCCGAGCTCCATGGTGCCCAGTTCGGCGGGGTCCCCCTTCACTGATGCGGTGTCGACCAGCACAACGTTCCAGGTCGGGCCGCTGGCCCAGTTGGTGATCCACTCCGTCAGGCGCTCCCGGTTGTCTGTGAGCCACTTCTGGTCGCCGTGCGCCTCGAATCCGTCCAGGAACTCAACCACCCGCAGCCCTGGGACATCGCGGAACATGGGAACCCGGGGTGTTCCAGGCGTGTGCTCTGCCGCGATTCCCGCGATCATCGCGTTGACCCTTGCTGCGTTGCGATCGGCGATCGCAGGATCACTGCCGTCAAGCAGGAAGGTCTGGTTGAAGGTCCCACTCAGCCCGAGCTGTACTACATCGGCATGGAACATCTTGTTGGCGGCGGTTACCTGGAGCCGGCCGGGATGGGCCCGCACCCTCACCCCGACGTCCTTCGGTATGAACTCGCTGCCTTCTACTGAGCTGATCTCCTCCCGCAGGTCCTTTTCGACACGAGCGAGGAACGCGTAGTCGGTGTCTAGACCGTCAGAGACCCAGACGCGCGGAAGATCCTCATAGCCAGGTCGATAGCCGAACCAGCGCCCCATCTGCATCAGGGTGTCGTAGGCATTCGACGTTCGCGTGAAGTATGAGACGGACAGGCCCTCCAGGGTTAGCCCGCGAGACAACGTGCCGCCGCCGATTGCTACCACCGTGCGTAGTCTGCCGTCGTCGTAGTTGAGGCGGTCATTGGATGCCCCGTTGTCAACGATTGTCTCCAGGTCGCTGAGGACCTCGGGGAGATATGGGACCACCTGATCCCAAGCAAGCAGAGGGAGCGTGGCCTCAGTAGCCACCTTCCGTGACTCGTCTGACCACGAAGCTCGAAGCGACTCTAGATTCCCATCTGCAACATCGGCGCGTGCCTCATCAATGAGCTGCTTGAACCGCTCCTGCATCGTGAAGTGTGGCAGGGTGTAGTGGGTTGTATGAACCAGCATCGACGAGTGGTCGACGTCCCCACGCGCCCTCCGAATGGCGGTCGCCACCACGAACCAATTGAATGCCGCGTGAAGCGAATCGGGCAGGTCCGGGTCAAAGCTTTCCTGCTCGATCTTATCGCTTGGTGGACGGAGTATTGCCGCCTCATCCTTGGGAATGGTGCGTACCATATCCAACCCATCAGATGTCGTGACGCCATCCTCGTCGACCGTTTCTGCGATGCCGAAGACACGTTCGGACCCGAAGTATCCGGCGCCGGGCTGGATTGTGGTGATGAAGTCCGAGGGAAACAGTTCCTCATCATCATCCGGATCCATGAGTACGTTGGCGAACGGTGTTGCCGTGTATGCGACATACGTTCCCGACTCCACGCTCGCCCACAAGTTCCTGAGGTGCTGATTGATGGCCGAGATCTTGTCGCGTTCCGCCAAGGAGTTCGGGGTGGCCTGGTCTGCCTCGTCATCAATGATCAACACAGGACGCTGCCGTCTAATTTCGAGCGGTATGGACCTCATCATTTCCACTAGGTGGTCGAGGCGAGTAGTGTTCTTCTTGACGACCGCGCAGAGGGCGGGTTGGTTGACCAGCAATTCTTCTGGCTTCGCAACTGGCGAGAAGTCTTTGTCCTTCTGCGTGAGAGGGTACCAACCCTCTGCGTAGAATAGGTCCTTGGTGAGTCTGGCCTGAGTTTGCTCCCGGAGGTTGTTGTTTATGCCTGAGAGCACGATCACGTATCGGTAACCGACGTCGACTGCCTTCGCGATGACGCCCGCGAAGTTGCGGGTCTTGCCAGACTGCACGTTGCCCATGACCAAGCCTTTGCGCTTCTTGCCCGGATCGCTGGGATCAGCGAGGAGGCTTGTGATTCTCTCCGTCTCCAGATGGAGCTGCTCCAGCCCAGATTCCTTTCTCGCTGTGAGCAGCCCGAGGTATCGGGCCCAGTGTCCGTTCTCGACCGACCCCAAGTACCACGCGGAACCGTAGGATGAGGCATCAACAATCGCCCCGCTATTCGGGCCGACGGGATTGTTCTCCTGCTGCTGCTTCCTCAACGCTCGGTAGGCCTGATCCACGAGATCCCGATTGCCCATGATGGCCTTCACGAAGGTGGCGGCCTCGTCGAGTGGCATCCTGTGGCCGATTACAGCTTTGAGGATCGCCTCTCTGTAGACGCCGATGGCGAAGTCCGCTGGTGTTTGGGGGCTGGTCATGAGAGAAAGACTAGAGCCTCTCCGCTGTCGTAGATCGCTATTCCAGACACTCTGAATGGGGTCCCCTGGCCGGCGTCGGTTCGTTCCAGACCCGCGGGTGCTCCGACGGCCTGTTGGGCGACAAGTGGATCCGGCGCCCGCGAGGGAGCGCGGCGAGCGAGACGCGTCAGATCCCGCTGATAGCCTGGGGCCGCAGACTTTCGTGGGGAGCAGACTTGATTCCGGTGGTGGATGTGTTCGCGGGGCCTGGCGGCCTGAACGAGGGATTCAGCCGCGTGCGCAACGGCGCGGGAGAGCCCGTGTTCCAGGTCGCCGCGTCCTTCGAGAAGGACTCCACTGCCGTGGAGACCCTCAGACTGCGTGCGGCCGTCCGTCTGGTCGGAACCGATCATCCCGCCTATCGGCGGTTCCTCGAGGTTGGTGACGTCGCCGATTTGCAGACAGATCGGAGGATGGCCGCGGCGCTCACCGAGGCCGACCAGCACGTCCACCACCTCGAACTGGGGGAGTCGAACAGGGCGGAGGTCCGGAGCCGGATCGAGAACGGCTTGAGAGGCGATCGCGACTGGGTTCTCATCGGTGGGCCCCCTTGTCAGGCGTACTCGCTGGTGGGGCGTTCTCGCCGCGCGCACGACGAGTCGTTCGCGGCCGACGAAAAGCACTTTCTCTACCGCGAGTACCTCGACATCATCGAGTACCACAGGCCTGCCGTGTTCGTCATGGAGAACGTCAAAGGACTGCTCTCTGCGAGTCACGGCGGCGTCCGCATGTTCGACTTGATCCGGAGTGACCTCGAGGTTGGGGGGTCGTACAGAATCCGGAGCCTGGTCGTCGAATCCGATGATCCCCGACCGAGCGACTTCGTCATCAGGGCTGAGGAGTTCGGCGTTCCTCAACGTCGGCATCGCGTCATCCTGCTCGGGATTCGTGACGATGTCTCGCAGCGCGTTGACACCCGACTTGCGCGAAGTGGACCAGTGACCCTCCGCGCTGCGATTGGGGGGATGCCGGCGGTCGAGGCGAGGATGTCGCGTGCGAGTCTGGACCTTCGAAGCCCGGCTGACGCGGGGCTCGCCGGCAGGGAGTTGGCACTCGGCTGGATGTCGGGTCGTGGGAGGCCAGTGGTCTCACGAGTCATTCCGGACGACGTTGCGGTCGATCGCTTCCGACGGTGGGTGCGATCGTCGGAAGTGCCGCTCACGCTCCATGAGGCTCGGCGGCACATGGCCATGGATCTAGCCCGCTATGCCTTTCTGGCGGAGGTCGCGCAACGCGGCTATACGCCCCGCGTGGATGAGTTGCCGCTGGGGCTGGTGCCCGACCACAGGAACGTCCGCGGCGACAAAACGCCCTTCCGTGATCGGTTCAAGGTGCAGGCGTGGGATAGGCCGAGCAGCACAGTTGCATCGCACATCAGCAAGGACGGTCACTACTACATTCACCCGGATCCGGCCCAGGTGCGTAGCCTTACTGTGAGGGAGGCGGCACGGTTGCAGACCTTTCCGGATGACTACTTCTTCTGGGGAAACAGGACGATGCAGTACCACCAGGTGGGAAATGCGGTGCCGCCCCTGCTTGCCTATGAGATCGGGAAGAAGGTCGCAGAGATCCTCAATGCCTAGTGGCCAGCGTCCGAAGCCGCTCGATGATGTGGTTCGGCGTCACATGGAGAACCAGCCGCGAAGCGATACCAAGCCGGAGGTTGACCTTCGCCGGGCGTTGCATGGTCGCGGTTTGAGGTATCGAGTAGGTGTTCCGGTCCCGGGCGCTCCGCGTCGGACGATCGACATAGCCTTCACCAGGTTGCGTGTGGCGGTGTTCGTGGACGGTTGTTTTTGGCACGGCTGCCCTCAGCACGGTGTAGCGCCCAAGAACAACTCGGAGTGGTGGGAGCTGAAGCTGGCGGGGAACAGGGAGCGCGACGAGAACACCAACGCCCTGCTCTCGGCCGGCGGCTGGAGGGTCGTTCGAGTCTGGGAGCATCAGCCGCTCGACGAGCAGGTTAGTGCGGTACTCGACGCACTCGGCGGGGCAGTGCAGAGTGGTCCGACCAGCGGACTTTAAAAGTTGAATCTTGAACATTTGGCGTGCACGAAATTGGTTACGCAACCGTAAGTTACCTAGTGAAAAGGATTTCCGAGACGGTCTTTTAATCCGCGGATCCTGGGTTCGATTCCCGGCGGGACCACGGCGGTGCCCGATGACGCTCCCGCGCCGCCATTCACTACCGATGTCGCACGAACGCGTTCGGAGTCTTCCCTTCGCCGGTGGGACGGGACTTCACTTCGTAGTCGGGATGGGCGTTCATGAGGTCCTTCAGCTTGCTGTAGCCCCACGTGCGGGAGTCGAAGTCGGACGCGAGCCGCGACAGGTTGCTGCCCACTGCACCGAGGTGGGCCCAGCCGTCGTCACCCGCCGCGACGTCCACGGCCTCAGCGAGGAGCCGGTCGAGCTTGCGGTCGCGCTTCAACGCAGGCTTCGGCGCCGGTGTGACCTCGGCGGTGGTGGGGGCAAGGTTCTCGACGTAGATGAAGGTGTCGCAGGCTGCGACGAAGGGCTTGGGGGTCTTCCGCTCGCCGAACCCGTAGACCGTGAGACCTTGCTCGCGGATGCGGGCTGCCAGTCGAGTGAAGTCGCTGTCGCTGGAGACCAGGCAGAACCCGTCAAGCTTGCCGGCGTGGAGCAGGTCCATGGCGTCGATGATCAGGGCGCTGTCCGTGGCGTTCTTGCCGGTGGTGTAGCTGAACTGCTGGATCGGCTGCACCGAGTGCTGGAGCAGGCCGGTCTTCCACGAGGTGAGCCGGCTGGACGTCCAGTCGCCGTACGCGCGACGGACGCTCGCCGTCCCGTACTTCGCGATCTCGACGAGCAGTTGCTCGAGGTGCTGCGCGCTCGCGTTGTCAGCGTCGATGAGCACTGCCAGTCGGGCCTCGCCCCTTGTTCCGGCCACGAACCCCTCCTCCGTTCACGATAGGCAACGCGTCCACCCTCTCAGAGCGGACCGGCCAACAGGGCGGAAACGCCGGGAGGCCGATCCGGTCCCTGGGCTCCCGAGCCGGATCGACGCAGCGGACGGGCAAGTCGCCCGGGCGGGGACTTCATCGACCGCTGAACCCGGTGGAAGGCTCGACGTCGTGACCTCCCACCTCCCCTCTCGTTGTTGTCGTGCCATCCGACGGGGCGGCGCCTCGGTCGACAGGCAGCCCGGTAGACGATGAGCGAGGACGTCATCACGCCGGCGACTCCGACGCCGAAGCGGATGAAGCTGCGCTACGCCGGCACCTGTTCGCGATGCGGGGCACCGCTCGAGGCGGGAGAGCTCGCGGATTACGACCGGACGTCGAGGACGGTGGCCTGTGTTGCCTGTCCGGCGCGTCGCGCGCTGCCCGAGCGGGCGGAGACGACGGCGGCCCCGCGTCACGCCCTCACGCCGGACCTCCCACCAGAGCTCGAGGTCGTGGACGGTACGGCCGGTGGCTCGGCGGCCCGGGAGTTCGATCGTCGCCACGACGCGCGCCAGCAGCGGGTCCAGGCAGCTCATCCGAAGATCGGGAAGTTCCTGCTCGCCGTCTTCGACGACCCGCAGTCCACCACGGCGTGGGCGACGGGTGCGGTGGGCGAGCAGCAGCTCGGGGGCATGCTGGCCGCGATCGCCGGCCCGACGGTCCGCGTGCTGCACGACCGGCGGATCCCGAGGTCGACGGCCAATATCGACCACCTCGTGGTGTGCCCCACGGGCGTCTACGTGATCGACGCCAAGCGGTATCTGGACAAGCGTCCCGAACTGCGCGTCGAGGGAGGGCTCATCCGTCCGCGACAGGAGCTTCTGCTGGTGGGAGGGCGCGACCGGACCAAGCTCGTCGACGGCATGAACAAGCAACTCGGCCTGGTGAGGGCAGCACTCGCGGACCAGCCTGACGTGCCGGTCCGCGGGGTGCTCTGCTTCGTGGGTGCGGACTGGCCGATCTTCGGAGGCTCCTTCATAGTCCAGGGCGTCTCGGTGGTGTGGCCCAAGAAGCTGAAGGCGAGCCTCCTCGAACCCGGCCCGCTGGATCCGGGGCAGATCGCGGACCTCCAGTGGCAGCTCCACGAGGCGTTCCCCCGCCAGAAGGACGCGGCGAGCCGCCCCACCTGAGCACGCGCAAGGATGCGCTGCCGGTCCCCGCCGGCGATGGGTAATGGTCATCCGAAAAGGCACCGTCCACGACGGACGGAGCCCGAGCCGGAGGGGAATGCGGATGACGACCAAGGTCGAGAAGTCGGTGGTGGTGGACGTGCCGCTGAGCACGGTCTACAACCAGTGGACGCAGTTCGAGGAGTTCCCGCGCTTCATGGGTGCGGTGGAGAAGGTGACCCAGCTCGGCGACGACCGCCTGGAGTGGGTGGCCGAGATGGGCGGAGTGCGCCGGCAGTGGGTCGCGAAGATCCTGGAGCAGGTGCCCGACCACAAGGTGGCGTGGGCGGCCGTGGAAGGAGCCACCAACGCTGGTGCGGTGACCTTCACCGAGCTTGGCCCCGCCCGGACCGAGGTGCACCTGAGCCTGGAGTACGAGCCGGAAGGCGTCGTGGAGAAGGTCGGCGACCTGCTGAAGATCGTGGAGCACCAGGCCGAGGCCGACCTGGAGAACTTCGCCCGCTTCATCGAGGACGAAGGACGAGCGACCGGTGCGTGGCGCGGCTCGATCAGCGAGGGCGCCACTGTGACCACGCCCGGGGTGGCGGACGCGGCCTCGTCGTGGGGCGACTCCGGCAAGGTGGGGGATGACGCCGAGCGGGAAGCGAGCTTCCGTGATTCCGATCGACGGGCGGACCTGACCGGTACGACAACGGTGGGGGAGCCGCCGCTGCCGGGCGATCACGGCCTGAACCCGACGGACGCCGCGAGCGGCTTCGGCGACGAGGACGCATCGTCCGAACCGGGAGTTGTCCGCCGGGACGACCGCTGATCGGTCCGCTCGAACGCGGCGGACCCGGGCCGGCGTCAGGGCGTGCGGGTCACGCGGGCACCGGCCCTCAGCGCCTTCGGGATCTCCGCCACCTGGTCGACGGTCTCGATGAGCTGCTCGATCGCGGAGGCGTCTGCGCGAGAGTCGATCTCGACGCGGTACGAGACGCCCACTGATGACCAGTCCACACGGAACCCACCCCGGGCCTCGACCCGCACCCCGTCCAGCGGGAGGCCGACCTTCTCTGCCTCGCGATACAGGTCGTTGAGCACGCAGGCGGCGATGGCTGCGTGCAACAGGTGGGCTCCGGTGAAGGCGGTCGCGACGTCGACTCCGCCGTCGGTCCAGCGGTGCGCGAAGTGGGTGACCGGTCCGCTTCCGTCCGGGTCGTTCCGGTAACTGCCCGACGAGCACACCACCGCGAAGTTGTCCATGGCGAGAGGCTGCCCCCGATGGGCCCGTCGAGCCAAGCGTGACTTCTGCTGAGTTCCGCGGACGGGCTCCGCGTCGGACGCCGGCTGCCGCTCACGACGGCTGCGGCGCGACCCTCCGCGTCCGTGCGGCGGCCACGAGCCACGCGACCAGCAGCACCACGAGCGGGACCCCGGCGGCGCCCTGCTCCCGAAGGCTGCCCACTCCGGTCAGGAGCCGCAGCGTGGACGCGGTGCTGGCCGCGCTCGAGAGCACGAGGAGCGCCGCGAGCGTCCCGAGGAGCGTGCCCCGGCGCTCCTTCCAGGTGAGGATCGCAGCCGCGGACACTCCGCCGTAGAAGGCGATGCTCAGCACGTCGTTCGCCGGGCCCAGCCACATCCATGCCTCGTGGCGTGCGCCGAGCGGATCGGCGAGCGCGTAGAACAACACGAGGGCGGCGGCCGAAAGACAGCCCGTGTACGCCGCGACGACACCCCACGTCCCGGCCGATGCCCCCGCTGGGGCGTCCCGTGCGGTTGGCGTCTCGTCACGTGTGGGGACGGGCACCCGCAGGCTCGCCGCGACGGTGGCCGGATCGTCCCAGAACCTGGCGAGGAGGTCGCCCAGCTGCTCGGAGGCACGCAGCAGCGGCCCGATGTGGCCGGCCGTCGGGAGCACGGACAGCCCGCCCTGCGGGAGGCGGCGCGTCGCCGTGGCGGCGGCGTCCGGCGACAGCATGGAGTCCTCGGCAGCGCACACCATCAGCGTCGGCACCGCGACCGACCGGAGCACGGGGGTGAGGTCGGGTCGTCCGAGGCTGATCCCGCGAACCACGGCGTGCAGCCCGCGCCGCGACGCCCGGGCGTAGGCCTTCGTGAACACCGACCCGGCCTCGGGATCGGCTGAGGTCACGTCCCCACCGAGCAGCACCCGGGCCATCAGGTCCGCGAGCGGTGCTGGCCCGAGCACGCGGTACAGGCCCATCAGGAGGCGTGTCTGCGCCCGCTCCGCGGCGGTGAGAGCCGGGATCGGGGTGCCCACCACGCACAGCGACCGGCAGCGCTCGGGATGCTCGGACGCGAACACGATGCCGACGTGGCCTCCCCACGCGTTGCCCAGCCAGTCCACGGGATCGGCGATGCCGAGCGCGTCCAGCACCTCGCACGCCGCCGCGGCGCACGTGCTGAGGCTCGGCGTCGATGTCCCCGCCGGGCTGTCGCCGTGCGCGGGCCCGTCGATCATCACCAGCCTGCGGTGCCAGGCCAGAGTCGGCTCCACTCGTCCCCAGGTCGTCGAGTCGGCGTACAGGCTGTGCCACAGCAGCGCCGGCCGGCCGGCGCCGACCACCCGGACCGCAAGCGACCCGATCGTGGTCGACACGAACATCGTGGTCATCTCGGTGCCTCCCTCGATTTGATTGATGCTAGGCTGCATCCAAATAATGGGAGGGTCAATGGCTCCACGTACGTACTCCATGCACCGCCGCTCGACGCTCGTCGCCGAAACCCGCGAGCGCATGCTGGACGTGGCCGTCGACCTCTTCGCCACCGGCGGTGCGGCCGCGGTCACGAAGGCCGAGGTCGCACGTCGAGCGGACGTCTCCGCCTCGACGGTCGGGAACCACTTCGAGCGCATCGAGGACCTGCTCGCCGCGGTGATCCAGCGGATCGTCGAGACGATCGAGGTGCCCGATGCGTCCGTCCTCGACGTCGCGCAGACGCTGCCCGACCGGATCCGGGCCCTGACCGTGGCACTGTTCTCGTTCTACGACCGCTCTCAGCGGTGGTACAACGCCCTGGGTGCGGGCGACGCGTCCATCCCCGCGGTGGCTAAGGCGAACGCTACGGTCCGCGACGGCATCTCCGCCTTGTTGCGCGTCGCGCTCGAGGGGGCGCCCGACCCGCAGCTGCCGAAGGTCGCTGCGGCGATGCTGCATCCCCTGGTGCTGCTCGCGTTCAAGGACGCCGGGTTGTCGCGGGACGAGGCGATCGAGGTCGTGGCGGAGTCCCTCGTGCAGCGTGCCTCGTCCTCGAGCGGGCACGAGCGCACGTCCTGACGCTGCCGGTGCAGGTCGGCGCCTCAGCGGATCTCCAGGATCACCTTTCCGGTGGTGGCGCGCCCCTCGAGGGCCCGGTGCGCATCGGCCGCGTCGGCGAGAGCGAAGCGCGCACCGATGCGGACGTCGAGGCTTCCGTCGAGCACAGCGGCGAACAGCTCGTCCGCCCGGCCACGCAACTCCTCGGTGGTGGCGATGTAGTGGCCCAGCGTGGGACGGGTGAGGAAGAGTGAGCCTCCGGAGTTGAGCCGCTGGATGTCGAAGGGCGGCACCGGCCCGCTGGAGGCGCCGAACAGCACCATCATTCCGCGGCGTCGCAGGCAGGCCAGCGATGCGTCGAAGGTGGAGCGGCCGACCCCGTCGTAGACGACCGGCACTCCGCCGCCAGCGAGTTCCTTCACCAAGCCGGGCAGCTCGGCGGTCAGGTCCTGCAGAAGGTCGTACCGGATGACCTCAACTGCGCCAGCCGCCCGGGACAGCGCCTCCTTCTCCGAGGTGGAGACGGTGGTGATCACGCGGGCGCCGCGAGCGGTCGCGAGCTGGGTGAGCAGCAGCCCGACTCCGCCGGCACCGGCGTGGACGAGGATCGTGTCGCCTTGCTGCACCGGGTAGGTCGAGGTCACCAGGTAGTGCGCCGTCAGACCTTGCAGGGGGAGCGCTGCCGCGACGTCGAGGTCGACACCGTCGGGGACGCGGAGTGCGCGGTCGGCCCTGACCCGGACCAGCTCGGCGTAGGAGCCGGGGGAGTCTGCCCAGGCGACCCGGTCGCCCTCTGCCAGGTCGGTGACGTCGTCACCGATGGCGACCACCACACCCGCGCCCTCGTCGCCGGGGGTGTGCGGGAACGGCATTGGGTAGACGCCGCCGCGACGGTAGGTGTCGATGAAGTTGATGCCGGCAGCCGCGGCCTTGACCAGTACTTCGCCAGGGCCCGGCGTCGGGTCGGGAAGGTCAACCAGCTCGAGGACGTCGGGGCCGCCGGCCCGCTGGGCTTGAATGGCTCGCATGACCAGACAGTAACCCGGGACCGTCAAGGACCCTCGCCCTCTCAAAACGTCGCCCCTCCTGGTGCCCGTCAGAGTTGTGGGGTCACTGACGGGACAGGGCGACTCAGCTGCGCGTGGTGCGATCGTCTCTCGTCCGCAACAGCCAGACAGGCGAGCGCCCGGTCGAGCTCAGCGGCACGCAGGGTCTTCCGGCGGAGTGTCCCCGACGAGCAGGCGCCACTCGTTGGCGCTGATCGGGCCTCCGGCGCTGGCGCACACTTGACCGACGACGGCGGTGGTGTCGAGGTCACGGACGTTCACCTGCGCGGTCCTGGCGTCGCCACCGAAGAAGCCGGTGACGAGGGTGTGACCGTCGGGTGCGAAGGCGTACGTCCGCGGGACGGCCTCGAAGCCGGGCGGAACCGGCAGCGCGGCCGAGGGCTGCAGCGTTGTCAGGTCGTAGAGCTGGAGTCCCGAACGGGTGGGGAAGCCCACCAGCCCGTCAGCCCCGGCCACCGGCGGATTCGGCTGGATCGAGCCCGTGCTGGTGCGGATCCCCGCCGTCGAGATGCGCTGCGCCGCACCGCGTCCCAGGTCGGGCAGCACGTCGACCGAGCCGTCCAGGTGCGTCACCAGCAGGGTCGTCCCGGCGAACTCCAGGCCCGCCACGTCCACGCCGTCGTTCCAGGCCTGCTCGTGGATCACGGCGCCGCTCTGGCTGTCGACGACCCGCAGCGTCGCCGTCGTCGCCGCCGGGTCGATCGTGGTGTCGCCGACGTCGATCAGGGCCAGCGAGCTCCCGTCAGCGGTGAACCGGGCGAGGTCGTACGCCGTCCCCGGGGCGCCCGCCGGCACCTCCCCGCGCAGCTCGCCGGACGGCCTCGCGCGGGTCTGGATGCGCCCGCCCGACGTGGCGATGAGCACCGTCCCCGCGCCGGTCGGCAGCGCGGCGATCGGCGTCTCGCGGTCGCCCTCCTCGCTGGTGACGGGGAGCCCGAGGTCCCAGCGCACCACTCCGGGAGGAAGGCCCGTCGCGAGCCCGCCGGGCCGGCTGCCGGCCACCAGCACCGTGTCGTCGTCGAGCCACACCACCCCGAACAGCGCATCCAGGTCGTCCACGCCTCCCAGGGCCGTCCTGGGCAACGCAGCCCCGCCCCGTCCGGGCACCGGGACGATCTCGAGCTCGCCGCCGTTCAGGTCCAGGACGGCGACCCGCGAGCCGTCCGGCGAGACGGCAAGGCGCGAGTTCCGGAAGTCCGTGGCGTAGTCGGGCACACCTCCGATGCCGCGCGGCGCGAGCCCCACTGACTCCCCGCCACGCCCGGGACCGCCGAAGCGCAGGAAGACGAGCTCCGAACGCGCGGCGGCGACGGCCCTGGTCGGGTCGAGGAACTCCATCGCGGCCACGCCGCTGAGCCCGGCGATCCGGGTCGCCGGCACCACCGGCCCCGCGTCGGAGTGGGGGACGGGCGCCACCGAGAGCCCGGTGGAGGAGTCGTTCACCAGCACGAGCCTCCCGTCGGGACTGACCGCCATCCCCAGCGGGTCGGTCAGCTGGACGCCCGCCCTCTTCGGGGGCGGATTCGCGCCGGCGCGATCCAGCCGCCAGACCCGCACCGCCTGGCCGTTGGTGATCGGCGCGGCGAGCAGGAAGTCGGCACGGCTGGACGCGGCGTACAGCTGCACCGACGGCATCCAGGTGACCCAGCCGGCCTTGCGGGTGCGTCCGGTGCGCAGGTCGAGTTCCCGCCAGCGCGCGTCGTTGCCCACCAGGCGCAGGCGGTGGTCGTCGAGGAAGGCGAGGTGCTCGGTGAACTGGGAGGTCACCACGGCTTGGCCCGCCGTCAGTCCCAGCGGGTCGGCGCGACGGGCGACCTCGGCCCCGCTCGCGGTGTCGTAGGCGAGGATCGTCGTGGTGAACTCACCCCGGACGAGCGCGGCCCGGCGTCCGGACGCGGACAGGGCGACGGCCTGCGTCGGCGCGGCGGGACCACCGGGAAGCACGTGTGAGCCGGTCGCGTCCCCCACGGTCACGCTGTCCCGCGTCGAAGCCAGGACGACCGTGCCGTCACTGCTCGCACGCAGCTGCGTGACGGCCCCGGAAGCGGTGAACCGGAGCACGGGCGCCGTGGCACCCGCGCCGTCGATCGTGAACACCCGGCCGTCCGCCAACCCGACGGCCACCGTGGACGCGTCCGCGCTCGTCGCCACGGCCGTGACGTCAGCCTCGAACGTGACGAAACGGTCGACCAGCGGCGAGGCGAACGCCGCCCGCAACAGCGCCTCGCGCGTCGCGGCGGAGTCCTCGGTGCGGAAGCCCTGCACGGCGAGCAGCTGCCCCAGGCGCAGGTCCGCCTCCAGCAGGCCCGTCCCTGTGCTGGCCAGCTGGCGCGAGCGCAGCGTCACGGCTTGGCGCAGCACGTCGTCCCGCTGCTGCACGGCGAGGACGGTGGAGATGATCGAGATCACCAGCAGCAGGGCGAGCAGGGTCACCGCCGAGGCGGCCAGTCGACGAACCCGGCGATGCTGGGTGAGGTCCTCCCCGACCAGTTCGTCGCGGGGGACGCCGCGGATGGGTGCGGACAGGTCGGCCATCGCCGCCGCGAACCGGGGATCGCTCGTTGGATCAGGGGAGTCGCGCATCCAGCGAAGGTCGAGCCAGCGGGGTTCCTCGGCGAACGCCTCACGCAGGCAGGCAGGAACCGGGCTGTCCGCAGAGAACCGGTTCCCCGCGTCGTCCCAGGCCAGCTCACCGCCGTCGAGCACCAGCAGGATGGTCGCGGCGCCCTTGTGGTCGAGCCACCACGAGACCTCCTTCTCGACGTACGCCGAGGCGGCCGCCGCAGGACTGAGCAGCAGGATCAGGTGGCCGGCCGCGGTAAGGCCCTCCTCGATGGCCGACCACAGCGCCGGATTCGTCGACATCGCGGAGTCGTCCCGGAAGATCCGGACGGCCCGGCGCTGGTTCCACGGCCGCGCGAAGCGCTCGAGCCCGCGCTGGACCGCGATCGCCGTCGGTTCGGAGTTCGACCGCGCGTAGGAGACGAAGGCGTCCCACGCTGTGGCCATGGTGCATTCTCGACCCGTGGGGGCCGGCGCCGGTCATGGTCCTCGGCAATTCTCGGCACCCCGAATGACCTCCCAACCCCTTTATCGCCCAGCGCAAACTGCTTAGGGCTTGGGGTTCCCGACTCCGGGGGACGGGGCCTAGGTTGTCACCGCGACACACCATCGTCCCAAGGAGCACTGCATGAAGGTCTGGAGATCCATCGCCGCACTGACAGCTGCCACCCTCGCCCTGGCCGGCGCGACGGCGGTCAGCGCACAGGCGATCACCGGCGGCGATCGCGACGACGCCAACCACTACGCGAACGTCGGCATGATCGTCTTCTACGAGGACGGCGGGCGTTACCGCTGCACCGCGACCCTCGTCAGCCCGACCGTGCTGCTGACCGCGGCCCACTGCACGGCCGGCACGGCCGGCAAGACCATCGTCAACTTCTCCCCGGTGATCGCGGAGGAGCCCCCCTCGGGCATCCCGGCCGCGGCCGACCCGGCGGCGGGCTACGTCGACAGCGACGCTGACGGCGTCCTCGTCGACGCCAAGGGCCGCCAGTGGTTCACCGGCGACGCCTACGCCCACCCGCAGTACTCCGACTTCACCGACCTCAAGAACTGGAACGACGTCGGCGTGGTGGTCCTCGACAAGCCGGTCGCGGGCATCTCCCCGGCCGCGATCGCGCCGGTCGGCACCCTCGACACGATCACGAAGTCGAAGTTGAGCAGCACCCTGTTCCGCATCGTCGGCTACGGCACCGAGGTCCGCAAGTACCAGCCGGTGCCCGAGGACGCCAACCAGGGCAAGAAGCCCACGCCGCAGTCCTACCCGCTGGTGCGCCGCTACGCCGACGCGCCGGGACAGAAGCTCGGCCCCCAGGTGCTCCAGGTCAACGGCAACATCAACGACACCCGCGGCACCGGAGGCAGCTGCTTCGGCGACTCGGGCGGCCCGACCTTCTACCCGGGTGGGGGAAGCGCCGGCGAGAAGGTGGTCACCGTCACCAGCTACGGCTACACCGACAACTGCCGCTACCTCGACGGCCTCCAGCGCGTCGACATCCCGGTCGTCCAGAACTGGCTGATGCCGGTGGTCACCACCGGCACCGCGCCGGGGGACTACTTCGGCAAGCCCTGACCATCACGGCGGAAGGCCCCGGCTCTTCGGGCCGGGGCCTTCCTGTCCCCGCAAGACCTGAGGACGGCCGCCTCGCCGGGGTGGGGCCTTACGACGCCAGCGCCACGGCCGCGTCCGCCACCTCGGGACCCGTCGCCGGCGTGACCGGCGGCGCCAGCGCGACAGCCTCGGCGATCGTGAGCTCCTGGCCGCGGGCGAAGGCGGACGCGAAGAGCTCCGGATCGGCCGCTCGCACCCGGTCGAGGTAGCGCTCGTGGAAGACGAACGCCGGCACCTCGTACAGCGCGAGGCGCTGCCGCAGGGCCGCTGCCGCCCCGGCCATCAGCCCCGCCCGTTCGTCCTCGCCGCGCAGGGCGGCGATCGCCGACAACCCCTCCAGCCCGTCGCAGATGCCGCCTTCGAGGCTGAGGCTCGCCGACAGGTGGACGCTGGCGGCGAACGTCCGCTCGGCCTCCTCGATCCGTCCGCCGAACAGCTGCACCCGCCCGATGTGGTGGTCGGTGATCAGGGTGGCCAGCACGTCGGAGTGCTCGCGCGCCACCCGGCCCGCCCGCAGGTACGACTCCGCCGCCTGCTCCTCCTCGCCGAGCACCGACTCGACCCGCCCGAGGCCCACCAGCGCCAGCGCCGCTCCCCACGCGTCCCCCACGCTCTCGAACAGCTCGACAGAGTGGGCGAGGTCCGCGCGGCACGCCCCCACGTCCGACCCCGGCAGCGAACTGCGGGTGAACGCGGCGCACGCCGTGGCCAGCGCCTCCCCGCTCACGTCCCCGGTGCGGGCGAACAGTCCGCGCGCCTCGTCGAAAGCCACCGCCACGTCCGCGGACGGGCGGTGCCACATGTCCACCCAGCTGATCAGGAAGCCGGCCACGGCCCGCGTGTGCTCGCCGGCGTTCGCCCCCTGCTGCGCCAGCAGTTCCTGCATCCGCACCCGCACCTGCCCGAAGTGCCCGCCGAACCACCAGAACACCAGCAGGGCCCACGCCAGGTCGCCGGCGTCGTCCGGGGTGCCGAGGGCCACGCTGTACTGCATCGACTGGCGCAGGTTCGGCACCTCCAGCTCCAGGCGCGCGGCCGCCTCCACCTGCCCCGCACCGCTGAGCTGCGGCCTCATCCGCCGGGCCAGGTCGGTGTAGTACCGCGTGTGCGCTGCACGCAACAGGTCGAGGTCACCGCGTTCCTCCAGCAGGTGCTCGGCGAACTGGCGCACGGTGGCCGGGATCGTGAACGCCGGCATCTCGGTCTGGCTCTGCTGCTTCAGCAGCGAGTTGTCGACCAGCGCCGCGAGGTCCTCCAGCTCCCGTCCGGCCCACGGACGCCCCGCGCCGAGCGCCTCGACCGCCTCGTAGGTGAAGCCGGGCGCGAACACCGACAGGTCGGCGAGGAGGTCACGCTGCGCGGGCGTCAGCAGCCGACAGCTCCACTCGATCGTCGCCTGGAGTGTCCGCTGCCGCTCCGGCACGTCCCGCGCGGCCGATCGCAGCACCTCCAGCGGGCGGTCCAGGCGCTTCAGGATGTTCTGCGGTGGCAGCGCACGGACGCGGGGCGCCGCCAGCTCGATCGCCAGCGGCGAGCCTTCCAGCTGCTGGCAGATCCCCACCACCGCCGCCACGTTCGCCGGGGACAGCTCGAAGTCGCCGCGTGCCGCGCGCGCCCGCTCCACGAACAGCTGGACGGCCTCGCTCCGGGACGCCTCCGCCACCGTCGGCGGCCGGGCGCTGACCCGGTCGGCCAGCGACCCCAGCGACAGCCCGCCGAGCTCGTACACCCGCTCGCCCCGGATCCGCAGCACCGCCCGGCTCGTCACCAGGAACGTCGCCTCCGGCGCCGCCGCGTACAGCCGCACCAGCACGGGCGCGGCGTTCACCAGTTGCTCGAAGTTGTCCAGCACGATCAACACCGGACGCCGGGCGAGGGCGGTCGGCAGCCGGTCCTCGATCGGCGCCTCGCCGCTCTCGCCCATCCCGAGCGCCTTGGCGAGCGAGGGGAGCAGCAGCTTCTCGTCCGACACGTTCTCGAGCGCGACGAAGGCGACCCCGTCGGCGAAGTGCGGGCCCGTCCGCAGCGCCACCTCGATGGCGAGCCGGCTCTTGCCGATCCCGCCCGGCCCGACGATCGTCACCACCCGTGCGTGGGGGTCGTCCACCATCGCCGACAGTTCGTCGATCTCCGTGCCGCGACCCACGATCGGGGTGTACGGGGGCGGCACCTGGGCGTAGACCGGGCTGGCCTGAGGCACCACGGCGGACGCGACGCGGGTGTCCTCCTCGACCGTCTGGAACCGCTCGGCCAGCAGCGTCGCCAGGTCGTTCACCAGGTGCGCCCGCAGCTCCTCCTCGGTCGAGAACGTGACGTAGCTGGCGCCGTCGTCGACCTGGATCCGCTTGATCAGGGCGGCCAGCCGCTCCTCGCGTGACGTGCTGGCCTTGAGGTAGATCAGCTTCGGCATCCGCGGATCGGCGAGCCGGTACTCGTCCTCCAGGCCGGAGATCTCCTCCCCGGGGGCGATCCACCCGTAGCGGTCGCCGTAGATGCCGACGAACACGTCGCTCTGCTCCAGGTAGGAGCGGTACAGCTTGCGTGGCGGGTGCGGGCGCGCGCCCAGCTCGAACATCACCGGCGCGAGGTGGAGTTGCTCGATCGCCCCGCGGGCAGCGCGACGCTCCGCCGCCAGCTCGCCGAGGGTGGAGGAGACGAAGACCCGCAGCAGCTGGTCGGGCGTCCGGATGACCGGTCCGTCGGAGGCCGGCTGAGCCATGCCTGTCATTCCCCGGCCCGCCACCGGTCACGTCGAGGGAGGGGGCCGGACGGCTCGCTCAGCACTCCTGCCACCGTGGGACGCACCTCACCCGCGCGATCGCCCGTCCCGGCGAATTCAGCCACCTGCCTGCGGCCGTGCTTCAGCAGCGGGAGAATTGGCCATCTCTCGTGAAGGGAAGTGCAATGAAGCACACCGCCGCGGCCCAGGCCGCGGGAATCGCCCTCTCGTTCGCCCTCCTCGCCGCGTGCGGCACCACGTCCGCCCCGCCGGCCGGAGAGGACAGCGTCGCCACGACCGCCGGCGAGGCGGCCCCTGCCGAGGAGTCGCCGGCTGCGGAGAACCCGGGCTCCGCGCCCCAGGTGACCACCGACGCCAACGGCATCACCGTCACCGGTTCCGGCAACGGCGAGACCGGCCCGATCACCTTCGACCAGCCCTACTACCTGGTGAAGACCACCAACTCCGCCGCGGCCGACTTCGGCACCGTGATCGTGACGGTCACCGGCAAGGAGCTGCCCTCGATCATGAGCACCACGGCCGAGGACGTGGCGGTGTTCACCCCCGACGGCACCTCGGCCGCCCTCACCATCGAGGCGACCGGCGGGTACGTCCTGACCTTCGGGAACCCGCCCTCGACCGCGGGCGCCGTGGCCGCCCCGCAGACCTTCTCCGGAGCCGAGGGGATTCTGGTCACGCCGGTGGTGAAGACCACGGGCACGTATGTGAAGCTGAGCCTGGCCTACACCGGGACGGCGGACGAGAACGCCCCGACCGGGGCGATGCTCGCCCGGGCCCAGATCTACGACGCCGCCACCGGGGAGTCGGTGCTGAACGTGCCGAAGTACGTCAACAAGGCCAAGACCGAGGACTCCGACGGCCAGACCACGAAGGGGCCGGGCGCCTACTTCCTGATCGTCCACGGCACCGCGGCAGAGGACACCTGGGAGGCCAGCATCACCGAGGAGTGATCCGCGGGGACGCCCATGCTGCGGAGCACCTGAGCACCTTTTCCGGGTACACCTCCACCGACAGGATGCCTAGTCTCGGCAGGAAGCACCACGAACAGGAGACCGGCATGCAGCGGATCGTCCCCAACATCTGGTTCGACCACACCGCGGAGGAGGCGGCGCAGTTCTACACCTCGGTGTTCCCCGACGGGCGGATCGTCCAGGTGCAGCACTACCCCAGCGAGGGGCTGCCCGACTTCCAGGCCGGCATGGCCGGGCAGCCGGTGACGGTGGAGTTCGACATCGGCGGTTACCGGATGATGGGCATCAACGCCGGGGCGGAGTTCGCTCCCAACCCGTCGGTGTCGTTCTTCGTCCACTTCGACCCCGCGGACGCCGACGCCCACGCACGCCTGGACGAGCTGTGGGCCCGGCTGTCCGAGGGCGGGACGGCGCTGATGCCGCTCCAGTCCTACGACTTCAGCCCGCACTACGGGTGGATCCAGGACCGCTACGGCGTGAGCTGGCAGCTGATGGTCGGTGGCCCCGGTGGCGAGCCGCGTCCGTTCATCATGCCCAGCCTCATGTTCGGCCACACCGCCCAGGGCAAGGCGAAGGAGGCCATCGGCTTCTACACCTGGCTCTTCGCCGGCGACCTCGGCACCGTCTCCCTCTACCCGGACGGGGCCGGCTCCTCTGCCGGCCAGGTGATGTACGCCGACTTCCGCCTGGGCGAGGAGTGGTTCGCCGCGATGGACGCCGCCGACCAGACCTTCACCTTCACCCCCGGGGTGTCTCTGCTCGTGTGGTGTGACGGCCAGAAGGAGCTCGACCGCTACTGGGAGCAGCTCAGCGCGGTGCCCGAGGCCGAGCAGTGCGGCTGGTGCGTCGACAGGTTCGGCCTCAGCTGGCAGCTCGTGCCCGACAACCTGAACGAGCTGATGACCAGGCCGAACGCCTACGCGACCCTGATGGCCCAGAAGAAGATCGAGATCTCCGCGTTCAGCTGAGCGTCGGCGGGGCCGTCTAGCATGGCGCCCGTGCCCGTCCCCACCACCGCAGCCGACATCCTGCGCACCACCTTCGGCTACGACGGGTTCCGCGGCGACCAGGCCGACATCATCGCCCACCTCGTGGACGGGGGCGACGCGCTCGTCCTGATGCCCACCGGCGGCGGCAAGTCGCTGTGCTACCAGGTGCCGGCGATGCTGCGTCCCGGTGTCGGGGTGGTGATCTCGCCGCTGATCGCGCTCATGCACGATCAGGTGACCGCGCTGGACGCCCTCGGCGTCCGCGCCGGGTTCCTGAACTCCAGCATCTCCGCCGACGAGCGCAGGGCCACCGAGCGCGCGGCCCTGGCCGGCGAGCTCGACCTGCTCTACCTGGCCCCGGAGCGCCTCGGCCTGGAGTGGGCACAGGAGTTCCTCGACCGGCTCGACATCTCGCTGTTCGCCATCGACGAGGCCCACTGCGTGTCCCAGTGGGGCCACGACTTCCGTCCCGACTACCTGCGGCTGTCGGTCCTGCACGACCGCTGGCCGCAGGTGCCGCGGATCGCCCTCACCGCCACCGCCACCCCGGCCACCCGGCGCGAGATCGTCGAGCGGCTCGCCCTCGGCGAGGCGAAGGTGTTCGTGTCGAGCTTCGACCGGCCCAACATCCGGTACCGGATCGAGGCCAAGCAGCAGCCGCTGAAGCAGTTGCTCGACCTGATCCGCACCGAGCACGACGGCGACGCCGGCATCGTCTACTGCCTGTCGCGCAACTCGGTGGAGAAGACCGCGGACGCGCTGTGCGCCGCCGGCGTCACGGCCCTGCCCTACCACGCCGGCCTGCCCTCTGCGGTGCGCTCGGCCAACCAGAACCGGTTCCTGCGCGAGGACGGCGTGGTGATGGTCGCCACCATCGCCTTCGGCATGGGGATCGACAAGCCCGACGTCCGCTTCGTCGCCCACCTCGACCTGCCCAAGAGCATCGAGGGCTACTACCAGGAGACCGGGCGCGCCGGACGCGACGGCCTGCCCGCCACCGCCTGGATGGCCTACGGGCTGGCCGACGTCGTGCAGCAGCGCCAGCTCATCGAGTCCTCCGAGGGCGACGCCGCCCACAAGCGGCTGCTCAGCCGCCACCTCGACGCGATGCTCGGCCTGTGCGAGACCCTGCGCTGCCGCCGCCAGGTGATCCTCGACCACTTCGGCGAGGCCAGCGGGCCCTGCGGCAACTGCGACACCTGCCTCACCCCGCCGGAGTCGTGGGACGGCACCGTGCCCGCCCAGAAGCTGCTGTCGACGATCGTGCGCCTGGAGCGCGAGCGCAACCAGCGCTACGGCGCAGGGCACCTCATCGACATCCTTCTGGGCCGGCGCACCGAGCGCGTCGACCAGTGGCGCCACCACGAGCTCAGCACCTTCGGCATCGGCGCGGAGCTCAGCGAGGTGCAGTGGCGCGGCGTGGTGCGCCAGCTCCTCGCCGGCGGGCTGCTGGCGGTGTCCGACCGCCACGGAACGCTCGGGCTCACCGAGGCGTCCTGGACGGTCCTGCGCGGGGAGCAGCAGCTGTGGCTGCGCATCCAGGCCGCGGCGCGCCCGTCCCGCTCGCGCCGGGGCGCGACCGCGGGGGCGGGCCGGACGACGGCGGCCGCGGCGACCGGCCTCGGCGAGGACGACCGGACGCTCTTCGAGCGGCTTCGCGCCTGGCGGGCGGAGACCGCGCGCGCCGCGTCCGTGCCCGCCTACGTGGTGTTCCCCGACTCCACGCTGGTCGGGATCGCGCAGAGCCGGCCGTCCTCGCTGGGGGAACTCTCGGCGGTCAGCGGGGTGGGCGCGAAGAAGCTCGAGCAGTACGGCGAGGACGTGCTCGCGCTCGTCGCGTCCGCCGGTGGGGGAGAGCCGGCCGACCTGCTCGCCTAGCCGGTCCCTCGCCGGCGCCGCCTCACGCCGAGGCCAGCAGCGCCTTCTCCGCGGCCGCCGTCCAGCGGCCGCCGTCCATCAGTGCGGCCACCTCGGGCAGCACCCGCGGCAGGTCGACCAGCCGCACCAGGCCGAGGTCGTGCAGCCGCGGATACACCATGATCTTGCCGCCGGAGGTGCGCTCGATCACCGCCTGGATCGCCTCGGCGAACCCCGCCATCCCGCACACGGCGTCCAGCGAGATCGAGGTGTCGAGCACGCCGGACTCCAGCTTGGCCAGCACGCCGCGCATGTCCGCCATCTGCGAGCCCGACGTGCCGATCAGGAACACGTGGTTCTCGATGATCCGCTGGAGGTCGAGCTCGGCCAGCGTCCCGGCCGGGAACCCGGCGAACGCGTTCACGATCGCGCCCGGCCCGGCCAGGTCCACCGCCTGGGCCAGCACCGGGGCCACCGGCACCAGGCAGGTCAGGTAGGTGAACCCGGGCTGCAGGGGGGTGGTCGCGGAGTTCACCACGTCGAGGCGGACGCCGTGCCGCGCCGCGGCGGGCCCGACCACCTCGGCCAGGTGCCGCAGCCGGTCGTCGTTCAGGTCGCTGGCCACGATGCTGAGCCCGTCCAGCCCGAGCACCGCGGCGCGCATCGTGTGCATCAGGCCCATCGGGCCCGCCGCGCCGATCATCGCCACCCGGTCGCCGGGACGGATCTCCCCGGTCGCGGGGATGCTGGCGTACGCCTCGGCCGGGTCGTCGCCGGTCGTCCCGATGAACCGGACGAAGTCGTAGTGCACCCGGCCCACGTCCAGCTTCACCGGGCGGGCGAGCCGGCGTCCGCCCAGGACGACGCACAGCAGGCTCTCGTTGCCCAGCAGGGCGGCCAGGCGCTCGATCGCGTCCGCGTCCGCGCCGTAGTACACGATGTCGTCGAACCCGGGCTCCAGCTCGTCCCAGGACGCGGCCCGGGCTCCGGGCACCTCGGCGCCGACCGCCGTCACGCGCGAGGGAGCGGACGCCGCCCGCAACGCCTCCAGGCCCGAGGTCGCGACCCCGGCTTCGGCGACCACCAGCAGCGAGCCGCCGGGCTTCAGCCCGTTCCGCTCGTGCCGGGAGTACGCCGCCTCGACGGTCGCCCACGGCTCGACCAGCGCCACCGCGGCCGCGGAGGGGACCTCGCTCACGCGCAGCATGAACTCGTCGTCTGCGGTGACGACCATCCGCTCGTCGACCACCACGTACTCCTGGAGGGCGCCCTCGAAGTTGTAGCCGAACGCGCCGCTCGAGGCCGCCGTCGGCAGGTGCCGCCAGTCGGCCTGCACCAGCACCCGGTCGCCGACCGCGTAGTGCGCGACCCGCTCGCCGGCCGCAACGACCCGCGCCACCGGCTCGTGGCCGGGGACGGTCGGCTCGGCGCCCGGGTGGTAGCTGGGGATGCCGGCCAGTTCCTCTGCGGTCAGCCCGGCCACGACCGGCAGCTTGCGCGGGTGGTTCTCGAAGGCGTGCAGCAGCTTGGTGTCGCTGAAGCAGATGCCGCAGGCCTCCACCTCCAGCAGCAGCTGGGTCGGCCCCACCGGGTCGACCGGCTTGGCCGGGTTGTGCGCCAACGCATCCACCGCCAGGTACTGGATGGCGTGCTGCGTGGCCGGCAGGCCGGCGTCCTCGGGTCGGGTCAACCGGATCACTCTTCCCACGGGAGTCGGTCAAGGAGTTCCGCCACCGTGCAGTAGCGCTCGTAGCGGGCGGCCATGAAGCCGGCCGTCGCCGGGTCGGGCTCGAACACCCGCCAGGTCGGGTTCAGCGCCTGTACGCCGGACGCCACGTCGGCGAACGCGCCGACGCCCACCCCGGCCAGCGCGGCGGCGCACACCGAGCCCAGCTCGCTCACCGGCGAGATCTGGACGGGCACGGCCAGCACGTCCGCGAACCGCTGGCACCACACCGGCGACTTCGTCGCCCCGCCGGACAGTCGCACCGGCAGGCGCTGCGGCAGCGCGGCCTGGAGCCGCTCGATGTGGCGGCGGTGCTCCAGGCACACCCCCTCCAGCACCGCGCCCAGCAGCTCGTCCTCGCCGTTGGACGACGACAGCCCGATCCAGGCGCCGCGGGCGCCCGCGTCCGCGCGGCTGCCGTCGAGGAACGGCAGGAACATCGGGTCGTCGCGCCGCTGGTGGCGCCGGCCCTCGCGCTCGAGCCGGGCGCTGTAGATGTCGCGGCCGGCCGCGCGGTCGGCCGCGCTGGTGGCGGTCAGCGCCCGGCTGATCGCCCAGTCGAACGTCGAGGCGGAGGTGGGGGAGGCCTCGCAGAGCAGGGCCAGCCCGCCCAGGGCGATGTTGGCCGCGGTCGGACGGATCGCGCCCAGCACCGAGTCCATCGTGGCGTCCCGGGCCGGCACCAGCACCTGGTTGACGCTCCACGTGCCCGCCCCGACGCAGATCTCGCTGCCGTCGAAGACCCCGGAGCCGTGGTGCAGCGCCGCGTTGTCCACGAGCCCGGCCACCACCGGCGTCCCGGCAACCAGGCCGGTCTGCCCGGCCGCCTCCGCCGACACCTCGCCCTGGCTGTCGGACGCGATCGGCGCCCGCAGCAGTCGGCGCAGCGCGTCCAGCCCGAACGCGGCGATCGCCGGCTCGTTCAGGCCGAGCTCGCCGCGTCCCCCGGCGGCGGCCCAGGCCGTGTTGTCGTACAGGCCGCCCGCGGAGGCGTCCGACAGCTCGGTGGCGACGACGCCGGTGAGGCGGGCGCGAAGGTAGTCCTTGCAGGACAGCACGGCGTGCGTGCGGGCCAGCACGTCCGGCTCGTGCGCGGCGAGGTCGGCCAGGATCGGGCCCGGCTGGCCGGCCCACAGGCCGTTCCAGCTGCGGGCCTGGAGCTCCTCGGCCAGCCCCGCGGCCACCCAGCGGCGCACCGCAGCGGCGGCCCGGGTGTCGGCCGCCATCACCGCTGCGCGGGTGGGGCGGCCATGGGCGTCCACCAGGTACAGGCCGTTGCCGTGGCCGGTGAACCCGACGGCCAGCACGCGCTCCGCGGCGATGCCCGGGCGCAGCAGCAGTTCGCGGACGCAGGCGGTGGTCGCCTCCCACAGCACCTCCGCGTCCCGCTCGGTCTGGCCGGGAGCGGGACGGTCCAGGGGCACAGACCGGGACGCGGTGCTGGAGGTGCCCGTGGTGACGTCGAAGACCGTCGCCTTGACCACCGAGCCGCCGGCGTCGATGGCGAGCAGCAGGTCGCGGCTCATCGCGCGGCCCTCCCGCCCTGCCGGGCAGAGGTGGCCGCGCGGGCTGCGCCGGCGGTCACCGAGCCCTTCGCCAGCAGCTCCTCCGCAGTGTTCTCGTCGGTGACCAACACCTTGAGAAAGCCGCCGCGGATCGCGCCGAGGACGGCCTCAGCCTTGTGCCGCCCGCCGGCCACGCCCACGACGTTCGGCATCTCCCGCAGCCGGTCGAGCCCCAGCCCGATCCGGCGCGAGGACGTGGCGGCGGAGACGATGCGCCCGTTGGCGTCGAACCACTCCCCGAGCATGTCGCCCACCGCCCCCATCGCGGCGAAGGACGTGACCTCGGCCGGGGTGACCAGTTGCGAGCGGACGGCGGAGGCGTCCGGCCCCGCGGAGCCGATGCCGGTGAGTGTCACGGAGGCCGACGAGGCCAGGTCGAGCACTTCGCGCACCGACGCCTCCGCCCGCAGCAGGTCCGCCGCCTCCGGCGAGGACACCAGCAGCGGCGCCGGCACCACCCGCAGGTGGTGGGCGACCTTCGGGTCGCCGGCCAGCGACTGCGAGATCGCCTGGATCGAGCCGGCCGCGGAGGCCAGCGTCACGCCGTCGAGCGACTCGGCGGCGAGCATCGACAGGGCCCGCGCGACGGTGTCGCCCCAGCCGACGCCGACCACGGCGCCCGGGTGCAGGTAGCGGCGCACGTAGGCGGCCAGGGCGGCGGCCACCCGCTCGTTCACCCGGCCGGTCGGCTTGGGTGCCTCGTCGTCGCGCGGCACCACGATCGCATCGGCCAGCCCGAAGGTGTCGCGCAGCCGGGTGGCCAGGTCGAGCGCGGACAGGCAGCGCGCGTCGATCTCGATCCGCACCACGCCCTGCGCGCGGGCCGCCTCGAGCAGCCGTCCGACGGTCTGCCGGGAGACGAAGAGCCGCTTGGCCACCTGCGCCTGGGTCAGCCCGTCCCCGTGGTAGAGCCAGGCCGCCCGCACGACGAGGTCGAGGTCGCTCGGCGATGAGGAAAGCACCATGGACGCGACCCTAGTCAGTGCGGGGCCGGAGTTCGACGGTACCGGGCCGACCCGGGCACCTGCCCACGTCCGGTCGCCCGCGTGCTCACCGGTACCACAGGTCGAGGTAGCCCGAGACGATGCGCTGCATGCCCTCGCGCACCACCTGGTTGCGCCACGACGAAGTGAAGTACGCGATGTCGGCAGCGCCCGCGGCCGGCGCCGCGGGGCCGAGCAGGCCTTCGCCGGCCAGCGTCGCAGCGGTGGGGCCGGCGACGGCGTCCGCGTGCTCGAGCATCGCGCGCAGCAGCAGCGGGCTGGTGTCGCGCTCGAGGATCGTCCAGATGTTCACCTTGCACACACCGTCGGCGAACAGGGTGGCGAGCTGGGCGGGCGGCACGCTGGAGGCGCCGTGCAGCACCAGCCGGGCGCCGATCCGCTCCGCGATCGCACGGGCGGCCTCCGGCACGTAGCGCAGGTCGGCGGCCGAGGCGCGGTGCTCGGTGCCGAGGTTGGCCACCACCATGTCGACGCCGGTGCGCGCGACGAACTCCTCCGCGCGCTCGGGCGAGGTGAGCTCCCCGTGCATCGTGCCGCCGGCGTCCACGATCTCGTCCGCGGCACCCTCGACGAGCACGTCCTCGCCGTGGCGGGCCACGAAGTCGGCCGTCATCGCGAGGTTGTCGGCCCACGGGGCTGCGGACGCGTCGTACATCACCGAGGAGAACCGCGACAGGTCGCCGTTCAGGACGGCGGCGTCCACGTCGTACTGGCCGTGGTCGAAGTGGGTCAGCACGTCGACGGCGGGGTAGTCGCCGCCCGGCCGCGCCAGCACCTCGCAGTCGCCGAGGAACAGCTCCATGCCGGTCTCCGGGTTGCGGCTGCCCGCGTAGTGCACGGCCTGGGCACGGTGGGCGTAGCGGCCGGTCATCGCGATCGTCACCGGCACGCGGGTGGCCAGCTCGACGGCCTTCGCCTGGCAGGCGGCGAACACGGCCTCGACCGTGGTCTGGTTCTCGGCGCAGAACGTGGGCACCACCCAGCCCCGGCCGGCGGCGGCACGGTAGACCGCCGCCACCTCCTGTTTGCCCAGCACGATCGGCATGCGTTGTGTTCCTTCTCTGGACGGTCCCGGCGCTCAGGCGATCCGGGATGGTTCGAATTGGTCCTCCAGCAGCGCGAGCTGGGTGGCGGCGTCGAAGCCGCCCGACAGGGCGTCCAGCTGGCGGGAGAGCAGGTCGCGGCGCGGCCCGTCCAGCGCCCCGGCGAGGGCGGCGTCGAGGTGCGCCCACAGCCGCGGTGCGTCCCAGCCCTCCTGGAGCAGCAGGGCGCCCGCGGCGGCCACGGCCAGCGAGAGGTGCCGGGTGGGCACGCCCTCCTGGACGGCCAGCCGGTAGGCGCCGAGCAGCCGGTCGTCCGCGGCGAGCTTGCGCGGCAGGTCACGGCTCACGCGCTGCGTGGTGTCGCCCAGCGCCCGGTTGCCGAAGCGGTGCAGCAGGTCGTCGACGTGGTCGACCAGCGGCGGCAGGCCGACGCCGTACCGGGCGGCCAGCGCCATCGCCGATTCCAGCATCGCCCCGCGCACCAGCAGCCGGACGTCCGGCCGTCCGATCGCCTCCCAGACCAGCCCTGCGCCGGCCAGCCGGCCCAGGCAGGCGGTCGCACAGTGGCCGAGGTTGTGGACGTAGAGCTTGCGGTCGCCGTAGTAGGAGAACGGGACGCCGGGGTCGGCCACCAGGCCGGGGACCTCCAGCGGCGGCCCGACCACCGCGGCGGCGTCGTAGGGCAGGAACCGGTAGGGCTCGGCGCGCACCAGCGTCGGCTCGGCCGCATCCGGCACGGGGACGGGGATCATCCGCCCGATCGAGGTCTCCAGCAGTCCCACCGACGAGGCCAGCTCGTCCGGCGACAGGCGGGGGAGCCGCTCGGCCAGCAGGCCGCGCATCACCGCGGCGCAGCCGTGCACGTTCTCCGCCAGCAGGATGTCCAGCGGTGGCCGGCCGAGGCCGATCCGCCGTCCGAGCCCCCCGGCCACCGTGTCCGCCACGGCGGGCAGCACGGCGGCCCCGACGCTGGTGGCGGCCAGGTCGGCGGTGAGGAGGGCGTCGAGGACGGCGTCGGTGTCGCGTGCGTCCACCGCCGTCACCGGGCCGACGGTCGTGCGCCGGGTGCCGGTGTCGGAGACCGTGAGGTGCGGGTAGCACCCGTCGGCGGCAAGGGTGCGCACGAGGACGGGGTCCACGTCCACGAACGTGACGAACCAGCCGGCCCCGCACAGCAGCTCGCCGAGGAACCCCCGGCCGACGCTGCCCGCGCCGAAGATCACGGCCTGTCGCATGTGGTCCTTCCCCGCGGCGGCGTCGCCACGCAGTGACAGTTCTAGGGGTGCGACGACCGGCGCCACAACCGGCTCCCGGCGGTTCGGGCATATGCCCAGATCGGGCCGACCCCGCCCGCAGACGACGCCAAAAGGCCTTGCCAGCGACACTCTGCGACCGAACTGCAACCTAACCTGAGCAATTGCTCAGCTTCTGTGCATCTGCTTGCGACGCCCGCGGGGTGCTGCCTAGCCTCCGGAGGGAAGGGCCGTCCAGGCCCCGGCACGAGGACGTGGCGGAAGGTAGCGAATGACAGCGGAGGTGACGGCGAGCGCGGGCGTCCCGCGATTGTCGGTCCAGGGCATTTCGAAGAGCTTCGAGGCGATCCATGCCCTGCGCGACGTCTCCTTCGACCTCGCCCCCGGCGAGATCCACGCCCTGGTGGGGGAGAACGGCGCCGGCAAGTCCACGCTGGTGGGCGTCATCACCGGCCTCCTCCAGGCCGACCACGGCCACGTGCTGCTCAACGGCACGGACGTCCGCTTCCACAACCCGCTGGAGGCCCGCACCAAGGGCGTCGCGGCGGTGTTCCAGGACCCGAACCTCTTCCCGCACCTGTCGATCGCGGAGAACATCGTCACCGGCGCGTACCCGCGCAAGGGCCCGCTGCTGGACCTTGCGGCCATGCGCGGCCTGGCCCGCACCAAGCTCGAGCAGCTCGGCTTCGACCTCGACCCCGACCGCCTGGTGGCCGAGCTGACCGTGGCCGAGGCCCAGTTCGTCGAGATCGCCCGCGCGGTCGAGCCGGGCCTCCAGCTGCTGATCCTGGACGAGCCGACCAGCGCGCTCACCCCGTCCGAGGCCGGCCGGCTGTACACGATGGTCGAGGCGCTGAAGGCCGCCGGCACCACCGTGGTCTGGATCTCCCACCGCATGGACGAGATCCGCCGCCTCGCCGACACCATCACGGTGCTGCGGGACGGCCAGCACGTGGTCACCGCCCCGGCGTCCGAACTCGGTGACGACGACATGATCAAGGCGATGGTGGGCCGCTCGGTCGCCCTCCAGCGCGTCCCCCGCACCGAGGAGCTCGGCCCGGTCCGGCTGCGGGTGCGCGACCTGAACCTGGCCGGCACGTTTGCCGACATCTCCTTCGACGTCGCGGAGGGTGAGATCGTCGCGATCGCCGGGCTGGTCGGCTCGGGCCGCTCGGAGATCCAGCAGGCGGTCTTCGGCCTCAGCCCTGAGGTCACCGGAACCATCGAGGTGGACGGCGAGGCCGTGCGTCCCGACAGCCCCGCGGTGATGGCCCGCAAGGGCGTGGTCTACCTGCCGGAGGACCGGGACGCCGAGGGGATCATCTCCTCGATGAGCATCACCGCGAACATCGCGCTGCCCAGCATCCGCAGCCTGTCGAAGGCCGGCTTCATGGCCCCGCGCAAGGAGCGGGCGCTGGCCGCCGGCCAGCGCGAGGCGCTCAGCATCAAGGGCGAGATCTCCGCCCTGGTCAGCTCGCTGTCGGGCGGCAACCGGCAGAAGGTGGCGCTGGCCCGCTGGCTGGCCACCAACCCCCGCGTCCTGCTGCTCGACGAGCCCACGCACGGCATCGACGTCGGCACGAAGGTGCAGGTGCACGACATGATGCGCCGCCTCGCGCGTCAGCAGCGGATGGCGATCCTGATGGTCTCCTCCGACCTTCCGGAGGTGCTCGCGGTGAGCGACCGGGTGCTGGTGATCCGGCGCGGACGCCTGGCCGCGACCATCGACATCGAGGACGCCACGCAGGAGAACATCATGGCCGCCGCGACGGCTGGTCGAGTCGAGGAAGGCACGAAGTGAGTGAGCCATCGGTCCTGGAGCGGCTGCGCCTGAGCGGCAGCGGCGGCGCGGCGCTGCGCGTCCGCTTCATCGGCGTGCTCGCGTTCCAGGTGCTGCTGATCGTGGTGTTCACCGCGCTCAATCCGCGCTTCATCGGCTGGGACAACGCCCAGAGCATCCTGTTCACTGCCGCCATCCTCGCGATGGCCGCCGCCGGCCAGACGCTCGTCGTGCTCACCGGCAACCTCGACCTGTCGGTCGGCTCGATCATGGGGCTGTGCGCGTACGTCGTCTTCGACGTGACGAGCCAGGCGCCCTGGCTGGCGGGGCTCACGGTCCCGTTCGCCGTCGCCCTCGGGGCGGTGCTCGGCCTGGCCAACGGCCTGCTGGTGACCTACCTCAAGATCCCGTCGATGGTCGCCACGCTCGGCACGCTGTCGGTCTACCGCGGGCTGGTGTCCTTCTACGCCAACGCGATGGAGGTGACCAGCGGCGAGCTGCCCCAGTGGATGCGGACGCTGGCCACCGTCCGCTGGCTCGGGCTGTCGTCCTACGTGTGGATCGCGGTCCTGGTCGTCGTCCTCGTCGGCCTGGCGCTCAGCCTGCTGCCGTGGGGACGCAAGCTCTACGCCCTCGGCTCGAACGCCCGCGCGGCCTACTACTACGGCCTGAACGAGAACGGCATCCTCGTCGGCGCCTACGTCGCCGCCGGCGGCATCGCCGGCTTCGTGGGGCTGCTGCTCGGCGCGCAGGTGGGCAACATCAACTCCCTGCTGGCCTCGGGCATCGAGATGCAGGTGCTGGCAGCGGTCGTGATCGGCGGCGTGAGCATCTGGGGAGGCTCGGGCAGCGTCTACGGCGCAGCGCTCGGCGCGATCGTGCTGGCCACGATCAACAACGGCCTCGTGCTGCTGGGCGTCCAGGAGTTCTACCGGCTGCTGATCCAGGGCCTGGCTATCGTGGCCGCGGTCGCGGTGGACGCCCTGGTGCAGAAACGGGTGCTCACGGCCACCCGGCGGCGCGTCATCCTGGAGGTAGCGGCATGAGCCGGGTGCTGCGGTCCTTCTCCGCCGAGCTGCTGCTGGTGGCGCTGATCGTGCTGGCCGCGATCTGGTCGAGCCAGCTGTCGCCCTACTTCCTCGACCTGAACAACCTGATGAACTCCGCGGCCTTCTTCGTGGTGTTCGGGCTGATGGCCTTCGGGCTGTTCCCGGTGGTCGTCCAGGGCGAGATCGACATCTCGCTGGCCTCGACCCTCGCCGTGGCCAGCGTCCTGTTCGCCAAGCTGTCGGTCGCCGGCGTCCCGGTGCTGGTCGCGCTGCCGGTGGTGCTCGCGGCCACCGCGCTGCTGGGAGCCGTCAACGGCGTTCTGGTGGCCTACGCCGGCCTGCCGTCCCTGGCCGTGACGCTGGGCACCCTCGGCGCCTACCGCGGCGTCGCGTACCTGCTGGCCGGGGACGCCGGCGTCACCGGCCTCACCCCCGAGTACACGTTCCTCGGCCTGTCCTGGGTCGGCGTCGTGCCGTCCACGGTCGTCCTCTTCCTGATCTTCGCCGTGGTGATCGGCGTGCTGATGGAGGCCACCCGCTTCGGCCGCTACAGCTACGCCATCGGCTCCAACCCCGACGCCTCCCGCACCGCGGCCGTGCCGGTGCGCCAGACCCGCGTGATCGCCTACGCCGTCGCCGGGGCGGCCGCCGGGCTCGCCGGCTTCGTCTGGGTGAACCAGTACCAGTCGGCGCGCGGCGACAACGCAGACGGCGCGATCCTCTTCGTGCTCACCGCCGTCGTCCTCGGCGGGGTGTCGATCAAGGGAGGCAGCGGGCGCGCCCTGGGCGTCCTGCTGTCGACCCTTCTGCTGGCCACCATCCAGACCGGGATGAAGCTGGCCAACGTGCCCGGCACCAGCCAGACGCTGGTGATCGGCCTGCTGCTCATCGCCAGCACCGGCGGCCCCCAGCTGGTCACGCTGCTGCGCTCCGCGTTCGGACGGGTGCGCAGGACCTCCGTCTCCACGGCCGGGGGGTGAGGCCGGCGTCCACGTGCACCGCTGTCACCCGTCCACCTTCGACCCCACCCAGCACCACCTGTTCAATGATGAAAGGAACCCACTCATGACCGAATCGGCCTTCACCCGCCGTCGCTTCATCGGCATCGCCGCCGCCGCGGGCGCCGCCGCTGCCGCCGTCCCGCTGCTCAGCGCCTGCACCACCACCGCTCCCGGCGCGGCCACCGCCGCCGGCTCCGCGAGCGCGGGCGGCGCCAAGCTCAAGGTGTTCATGGCTCCCAAGTTCACCGGCCTGGCCTACTTCGAGGTCGCCCGCAAGGGCGGCGAGGACGCGGGCAAGGAGCTCGGCCTCGACTTCCAGTACATCGGCTCGGACAAGGCGGAGGCCACCGAGCAGATCGCCACCCTGACCAACGCGGTCGCGCAGAAGCCGAACGCCCTCGTGGTCAGCGCGATCGACGGCGACGCCGTCGCCCCGGCCCTGCGCCAGGCCCGCTCGGCCGGCATCAAGGTCGTCACCTACGACGCCGACGCCGCTGCAGACGCCCGCGACCTGTTCGTCAACCAGCTCTCCTACGAGCTGGCCGCGCAGACCATGCTGGACGCCGCGCTGCTGAACTCGCCCGAGGGTGGCCTGGTGGCGTTCATCTCCGCTTCGCCGACGGCGCCGAACCACACCGCGCACGTGAAGTTCATGAAGCAGAACATCGACACCAACCCGAAGTACTCGAAGTTCAAGTACGTGGACACCGTGCAGTTCGCCGCGGACGATGCCCAGAAGAGCCAGGACATCGCGCTCAACCTGATGCAGGCCCACCCGGACCTGAAGGTCATCATCTCTTCGTCCGCGGTCTCGGCCCCGGCGGCGGAGCAGGCCATCATCAACGCGGGCAAGGGTGGCAAGGTCTTCGCGACCGGCGTCGCGCTGCCGTCCTCGGTGAAGGACTTCATCAAGAGCGGCAACTCGAAGGCCTTCATGATGTGGGATCCGGCAGAGCTCGGCTACGTGGCCACCGTTGCGGCCGCCCAGCTGGCGCAGGGCAAGATCACCACGGACAAGGGCACGAAGATCGACTGCGGCAAGGCCGGCACCTACGAGGTCGGCGAAGCCGGCGAGGTGCTCTACAACAAGCCGCTGATGTTCACCGCCGACAACATCGACCAGTACAGCTTCTGATTCGATGATGCCGTGGCCCGGCGGAGACGCCGGGCCACGGGCAATACTTGGCGCGGGATCGAGGTCAGGACGGGCACGTGAAGCGAGGACGGCACGACGAGGTCATGCCAGAGGAGCGGACGACCGCGCTCGCGAGCATCGCCTGGTTCTACTACATCGACGGCCTGACCCAGGCCGACATCGCCGAGCGCATGAAGACGTCGCGGGCGACCGTGGGACGGCTGCTGCAGGAGGCGCGGGAGACCGGGGTGGTGCGCATCTCGATCGACCCGACCATCCTGGCCACCATGGGGCTGAGCCGCCGGCTGTGCGACCGGTACGGCCTGGAGGACGCCCTCGTGGTGCCGCGGCGGGCCACCGACAGCGTGGCGCTCACGGTGAACCGGCGGATCGCGATCGCGGCCGCCGGCTACCTCGAGCGCTACCTGCGGCCGGGCGCGGTGATCGGCTTCGGCTGGGGCGACACGGTGATGAACGTGCTGTTCAGCATCCGCTCGGAGTCGCTGGAGGGCGTCACCTTCGCCTCGGTCGCCGGAGGCATCGACCGGTACACCCGGGAGGTGTTCGCCACGGGCAACGGCATCCAGGCACACCTCCAGCTCATCCCGGCACCCCTGGTGGTGAACTCCCCGGCCACGGCGGAGGCGCTGCGGCAGGACACCTCTGTCACGAGGGTGCTCGAGCTCTCCCGCACGGCGGTGGCCACGATCACCGGCGTCGGCGGCACGCAGGTCACCGGCAGTTCGGTCAGGTCGGGGCTGTACTCCCCGTCCGCGATCAGCACGATCGCAGAACTCGGCGGTGCCGGCGACATGCTGGGGGAGTGGTTCGACGCGGACGGACGCGTCGTCCCGCAGGCCACGTCCGACCGCCGGATCGGCATGGACCTGGCCGAGCTGGCGACGATGCCCCACGTGATCGGGGTCGCGGCGGGCGTGGAGAAGGCGACCGCGATCCGGGCCGCCGTCCTCGGCGGCTACCTCGACGTGCTGATCACCGACGAGCCGACGGCGGAACTGCTCCTCGCCTGAGGCTCCGTCCCCCAACCCCCACGCCGCACCGGCGAGCTCCGGCACGCCTTGATGACCCTGTCGAGAGGACCCCATGCACACCGATGACCAGCTGGCCGGACGGCCGACCTTGGCGGACATCCGCTTGGTCGTGGCTGACATGGACGGCACGCTGCTCGACGGCGACGGGACGATCCCGGACAGCTTCTGGCCACTGCTCGAGCGCCTCGCCGCGCGCGAGGTGGTGTTCGCGGTCGCCAGCGGGCGGCAGTATCCGGCGCTGGCCGGGATGTTCGGCCGCGCGGGCCACGGGCTCGCGCTGATCGCGGAGAACGGCGCCTACGTGGTGAGCGAGGGGCGCGAGGTGAGCTCCAGCACCGTCGACCCGGCCGCGGCCGCCCACGTGGTGGACGTCGTGCGCGGCCTCGGCAGGGACTTCGAACTCGGCCTGGTGCTGTCGGGCCGGCGCAGCGCCTACGTGGAGAGCGACGAGCCGGCCTTCTTGGAGGAGGCCGGGCGGTTCTACACCAGCCTCCAGGTCGTCGACGACCTGCGCGGCGTCACCGACGAGCCCCTGAAGTTCGCCGTCCACGACGCCGTCGGCGCCTCGCGTGGCAGCAGGGACGCGCTCGTCCCCGAGCTGGCGCCGCTGCGGGTGGTGATGTCGAGCGAGCACTGGATGGACATCATGGACCCGGCCGTGGACAAGGGCGTGGCGGTGCGCGCGCTGCAGCGCACGCTCGGCGTCGGGCCCGACCAGACGATGGCCTTCGGCGACTACCTCAACGACCTGGAGATGCTCGCCCAGGCCACCCACTCCTTCGCCATGGGCAACGCCCACCCGCGGGTCGTCGCGGCCAGCCGCCACCGGGCGCCGTCCAACAGCGAGCACGGCGTGGTGCGGGTGCTGGAGGAGCTGCTCGCCTGAGGATGGGTCACGGAGAGGACCCGGCATGCACTTCCTGAGCACGCTCACCGGCTGCTTCGCGCAGCCGGTCGACGAGAACCCGACCGTGGTGATGATGGAGGCGGCGTACGCCCACCACGGCATCGACGCCCGCTACCTCAACTGCGAGGTCGCACCAGCCGGCCTCGCGGCCGCGGTCGCCGGGGCGCGCGCCATGGGCTGGGTCGGGTTCAACCTGTCGATCCCGCACAAGATCGCGGTGATCGGGCACCTGGACCGGCTGGCGCCGTCCGCGGAGGTCATCGGGGCGGTCAACTGCGTGGCCCGCGACGGCGACGCGCTCGTGGGACACAACTTCGACGGGCAGGGGTTCCTCACCTCCGTGCGCGAGGTGGTCGACCCCGCCGGCGCGCGGGTTGCCGTCCTGGGCGCCGGGGGAGCGGCCCGCGCGATCGCCGTCGAGCTGGGGCTGGCCGGGGCGGCGTCCATCGACATCGTGAGCCGGCGGCCCGAACCGGGCCGGGCACTGGCGGAGGTGATCAGCGCGCGCACGCGCGCCGCCGGGCACTGGGTGCCGTGGCAGGGCCGGTGGACGGCGCCGGGCGGACTGGACCTGCTGGTCAACGCGACCCAGGTCGGGCTGTTCCCCGATGTGGACGCCCTCCCGGAGATCGACCTGGACAGCCTGCGCGCGCCCACGGTCGTCGCCGACGTGATCCCCAACCCGCCGACCTCGGCGCTCGTGGCCGCGGCCCGCAGCCGGGGCCTGGTCACCCTCGACGGACTCGGGATGCTGGTGAACCAGGGCGCGCTCGCCGTCCAGCTGTGGACCGGCGTCGACCCCGACCGGGACGTCATGCGCGCCCGGCTGGCGGCGATCTTCGCCGCCGGCTGACCCACGTCCGAGGGATCCCGGTGGCCCCGGATGGGTGCCGCACGCCCTGATGAGGGCCAGCCTTCCCGCGCGAGGGCCAGCCCCCATGCGCGACGGCCCCCACGCGTGATCGCCAGCCCCCACGTGTGAGGGCCCGCCCCCCTGCGCGAGGGCCAGCCTTGACGTCGAGGGCTCGTCCCCTGGTGCTGGCCCTCGGCGCCAAGGCTGGCCCTCGCGCGGGAAGGCTGGCCCTCGCGCGGGAAGGGCGGCCGTCGGCGGGAGGGGGAGGCGGACCGGGCAGTGCGATCCGGTGCGGGTCGAGCAGTGGGACGCCGGCGCGAGGTCTGCATCATTTTGTAATGACCGGTCAGTTCAACTACTCTGGAGATCGAACAGGAGGACACGTGGGCGCGACCATGACCGCGGCCCCCGGGCGGGCCGAGACCGGTGACGACGATCCCCGGGAGACGGCCCCGCCGGCCGTCCGGGCGTCCGGGCTGCGGCTCGACGGCAGCCGCGGCCGGGTCTACGGGCCCGTCGACCTCGAGATCGCGCCGGGGACGGTGACCCTTCTCACCGGCCGCTCCGGCAGCGGCAAGACCTCGCTCCTGCTGACGCTCGTCGGCCGGATGCGTCCCAACCGCGGGTCCGACCTCGTCGTGCTCGGACGCCGCCTGCCGGCGCGGGCCGCCGGGGTGCAGCGCCGCAGCGCGGCCGTCGGCATCCACGGCCTCGACGACCTGGACGAGGAAGTGACCGTCGCCGCCGCCCTGCGTGAGCGGGAGGCCTGGCTCGCGCCCTGGTACTCCGTGGTGCGCACGCCCGACGACGAGCATGTCGCGCGGGTGTGCGCTGGCGTGTTCGGACGTAACGAGGTGCCGCGGGCACGTCAACTCATCCACGAGCTCGACGAGGCGGCGAACCTCCAGCTGCGGCTCGCGCTCGCGCTGCTCAGCAGCCCCGAGCTCGTCGTGGTCGACGACATCGACGCCCTCCACGACACCGACGGACGCCGGCTGGTGTGGGAGTCGCTGCGCACGCTCAGCGAGCGCGGCGTCACCGTCATCACCGCCGCGGCCAGCGCCGGGGAGCTCTCCCGCCTCGGCTGGGACACCCTTCCCGGCCACGTCGCCCTGCCGACTCCCTGACCCCCCGTCCGGCGTGGTCCGGCGCACGGCGCCGCGCCGCTCGCCGGCCCTGTCCCGACCCCACCTCGACGAGAAGAACCCATGTTTGCCTGGACATCCCACGGAACCGAACTCAAGCGCTTCACCCGCCAGCCGATCACCCGTGCAGCCATCGCGGTGATGCTGCTCATCCCCCTGCTCTACGGCGCCATGTACGTGTGGGCCTTCTGGGATCCGACCACCCGCATGGACGAGCTCCCGGTCGCCCTCGTGAACGCCGACCAGGCGAAGAAGGACGACGACGGCCGGCTCCAGCACTACGGCCAGGACGTGGTCGACGAGCTCGTCGACGACGCGTCCGTGGGGTGGGCGACGGTGGACGCCGCCACCGCAGCCGCCGGCGTGGAGGCCGGCCGCTACTACTTCGCGGTCACGATCCCCGACGACTTCACCGCGCGCATCCTCTCCCTCGGCGAGGACGACCCGCACGCGGCGAGGATCATGGTCAGCTACGACGACAGCAACTCCTTCCTCGCCTCCACCCTCGGCCGCACCGCGATGTCCGAGGTGCGCGAAGCGGTGGCCAAGAAGGTCAGCAAGGAGGCGGTGAACACGCTGCTCGTCGGCGTCGGGGACGCCCGGGACGGCTTCGCGAAGGCCTCCGACGGCGCCTTCCGCCTCTCCGACGGGCTCACCGACGCCGCCGAAGGGGCCGACCGGCTCAACGTCGGCGCCCACGACCTCGCGGCAGGGATGGCAGAACTCGCCGACGGCACCGACGACCTCGCCGCCGGCAGCGCCACCCTGCGCGACAAGCTCGGCGACTACGTGGCCGGCGTCACCACCGCGAGTCAGGGGGCCGCCCGGCTCTCCGCCGGGGCAGCGAACCTCACCGCGCTGGCCGACGGCCTGTCCCGGGCGGCGGACGCGACCACGGGTGCGCCCGCCCTCGCCGCCGGGCTGCACCAGCTCGCCGGTGGCGTGACCACCCTCGCCGACGGCGCGACCGGGTTCGCGCAAGGAGCCACGGGCTACGCCGACGGCGCGGCGAGCTGGGGGGCCGGCGCCCGCCAGTGGCTCCAGGGCGCCGCCGCGGCGACCGCGGACGACGGTCAGCTCGCGGTCGGGACGAAGAAGGTGGCCGCCGGGGCGTCCGACCTCGCGAGCGCCACCGCGTCCGGCTCCGCGCTGGGCCAGGGGGTTTCCGCCGTCGCCAAGGGCTCCGCCGACCTCGCCGACGGCCTCGACGGCATCGACGAACTGCTCGCCAAGGCCCAGGCAGCCCTCGCCGACGGAGACACCGACCAGGCGTCGGCCTACCTGTCCGCCGCCCGCTCGGCGACCGGGTCCGCCCACTCCAGCGCCCAGGGCCTGGCCGCTGGCGCGGACTCCGTGCGCGACGGGATCGCCGACGTGCACAGTGGCGCCTCCCAGGTCTCTGACGGGGCCGCGGCGGTCGCGTCCGGCTGGGCCGCGGTGCACGCTGTGCTGACGCCGTCCGGCCAGCTCGGCGGAGGCCTGGACGCGCTGGACGCGGCGAGTGCGAAGCTCTCCGCCGGGGCGTCCGGCCTCACCGCGGGCGCAGCGCAGCTGGCCGACCCGGCGACGCTGGCCCAGGTGGCGCAGCTGGTCGACGGGGCCGACACCCTGTCGGCCGGGCTGACCACGATGAGCACCGCCGCGTCCGACCCGACCGCCGGCATCCCCGCCCTCCAGGCCGGCCTGGCGCAGCTGGTGGACGGCTTCACCAACGCAGACCCCGAGCACGGACTGGTCAGCGGCGCGACCGCGCTGCACGCCGGGGCGTCCGACCTCGCCGACGGGCTGGCGACGGCCGAGACGGGGACGGCGAAGCTCCGCTCGGGCAGTGCGCAGATCGCCCGGAACACCCCGCAGCTCGCGTCCGGCCTCGACGACGCGCAGGCCGGCGCGTCCACCCTCGGCAACAAGCTGTCCGACGGTGCGGACGCGATCCCCGACGACAGCTCGGCGGTCCGGCACGACCGGGCGCGCGCGGTGTCCACCCCGGTGACGCTGGCCGACAGCCATGTCTGGGAGGCCGACTCCTGGGGGGAGGGCTTCGCGCCGTTCTTCATCTCGCTGGCCCTCTGGGTCGGCGCGCTGATCACCTGGCTGCTGCTGCGTCCGCTCCAGACCCGGGCGCTGATGACCTCCGTGAACGGCTTCCGCATGGCGTGGGGCTCGCTGAACTCCGCCCTGCTGCTCTCCCTCGGACAGGTGGTGATCATGCTGTCGGTGATGCACTTCGCCATCGGCCTGAACCCGAAGAACGTCCTGGCAACGTTCTGCTTCACGATGCTGTCCGCCGCGGCCTTCTTCGCCCTCCAGCAGTTCTTCCAGGTGACGCTCGGCTCGGCCGTCGGCAAGGTCGTGATCATCGTGGCGCTGATGGTGCAGCTGGCCTCGGCCGGGGGCACCTACCCGATCCAGACCACGCCGTCGTTCCTGCAGTCGATCAGCCCGTACATGCCGATGACCTACGTGGTCAACGGCCTGCGCGAGGCGATCACCGGCGGCATCGAGACCCGGTTCTGGGTGAGCGTGGCGGTGATGGCCGCTATCTTCGTGGTGTCGCTGGCCGCCACCTCGATCGCGTCCGCCCGGAAGCGGATGTGGACGATGTCGCGGCTTCACCCGGCGCTGAGCATCTAGGAGGAGCCCGTGACCACACCGACGGTTCCCCGGACGGACGGCCGGTCCGCACGACGGGCCGGCACCCGCGAGGCGATCATGGACGCCGCGACGGAGCTGTTCGCCGCGCGCGGGGTGACGTCCACCTCGATCGACGACATCGCCGCGGCCGCCGGCATCGCCAAGGGCTCGATCTACTACAACTTCGAGTCCAAGGCGGGGCTGGTCGAGGCGATCATGGCCCGCAACAGCCGGCTGCTGGGCGACGCGCTCGCCGAGGCGACGCGGGGACGCAGCGGGACGGCCCTGCGCGACGAGGTCGTGCGGGTCCTGCTCCGGCTGGTGCAGCAGCACGCGTCCGCGGCCCGGGTGATGGTGACCGAGCTGTTCCGCACCGAACGCTCGTGGCGCGAGTCGATCGAGCAGTGGCGGGGGCTGGCGCTCTCGCCGCTCATCGCCGACCTGCGTGCCCACGGCGCCGACCCGGTGGTCGCCGGGGTGCAGGCGGCCTCCATCGTCGGCGCGACGCTGATGGCCGGGCTGGAGTGGCTGGTGTTCCACCCCGAGCGCAGCTACGAGCAGGTGGCCTCGGCCGTGCTGGGCACGCTGGACCACTGATCGAGGCGCGCCCGTTCCTCCGAACCACATTCTTGCATGACTGCAAGATTGCGCTACTGTAGAGATGCGCTGCTGCAACACGGCAGCGTTTTTCTTTTGTAGGAGGAGATGTGGCAGCCGCCACCGTCGAGCGCACGGCTCCGATAGAGACCACCGAACCGGTGATGACCCACCGCCAGATCATGTTCGTGATGTACGGGCTGATGGCGGGCATGTTCCTGAGCGCGCTGGACCAGACGATCGTCGGCACGGCGATCCGCACCATCGGCGACGACCTGAACGGCCTCGACCAGCAGGCGTGGGTGACCACCGCCTACCTGATCGCTGCGACCGTCACCACGCCGCTGTACGGCAAGCTGTCCGACCTGTTCGGCCGGCGTCCCCTGTTCATCATCAGCATCAGCATCTTCGTGGCCGGCTCGTTCCTGTCCAGCTTCGCGGACTCCATGCTCATGCTGGCCGCGTTCCGCGCCTTCCAGGGCCTGGGCGCCGGCGGCCTGATGTCGCTGCCGCTGGCGATCATCGGGGACATGCTCGCCCCCCGCGAGCGCGCCCGCTACCAGGGCTTCTTCCTCGCCACCTTCGGCGTGGCGTCGGTGATCGGCCCGCTGGTCGGCGGCCTGTTCGCGGGTGCGGACCAGATCCTGTTCATCACCGGCTGGCGCTGGGTGTTCCTGGTGAACGTGCCGGTCGGCATCGTCGCGCTGCTGATGGTGATCGCCTTCCTCCACCTGCCGCACATCCCGCACGCCCGGCCGAGGATCGACTGGTGGGGGGCCGGGCTGGTCGTCGGCACGCTCGCGCCGCTGCTGCTGGTGGCCGAGCAGGGCCGCGAGTGGGGCTGGACGTCCGTCGCCTCGATCACCTGCTACGTGATCGGCGCGGCAGCGCTCGCCGGCTTCATCCTCGTGGAGCGGGCCATGGGCGCGAACGCGATCATCCCGCTGCGGCTGTTCTCCAACAGCGCGTTCTCGACCGCGACGGTGCTGAGCATCCTGGTCGGTTTCGGCATGTTCGGCGCCATGCTGACCCTGCCGCTCTACCTCCAGATCGTGATGGGCTTCAGCCCCACCCAGTCGGGCTTCGCCACCCTGCCGATGATGGCCGGCGTGATGACCGCGTCCATCGGGACCGGCCAGATCGTGGCGCGGACCGGCAAGTACTCGGCCTTCCCGATCACCGGCACCGCGACGACCGCCGCGGGCTTCGGGATCCTCACCTTCATGACCCCCGACAAGCCCTTCTGGTACCTGGCGATCGCCATGGTCGTGATCGGACTGGGGCTCGGCCAGCTCATGCAGACGCTCACCATGGCCGTCCAGGCGTCGGCAGCGGCGCAGGACATCGGCGTCGCGACGAGCTCGGCGACCTTCTTCCGCCAGATCGGCGGCACCCTCGGCACGGCGATCATGCTGTCGCTGCTGTTCAGCATCCTGCCCGTCAACATCACCGGTGCGCTGGCTGACGAGAAGACCACCTGGCACGCCCTCGACGCCGCCCTCAACCCTGCCGTCGCCAACGACCCGGCGAACGCCGCGATCATGGACAAGATGTGGACGCCGATCACCGACAAGGTCAAGGAACAGGTCGACGACCAGCTCGCCGATGCCACCACGCAGGTCAGGGACGGCGTGAAGGCGGCCGTCCGGGCCAGGGTGACAGAGGCGGTCTCGAAGAAGGCCGCGGAGGGCACGGGGAAGATCGGTGACGGTATCACCGCCCTCGGGTCCGGCCTGGACAAGCTGGCCACCGGCACGGGCGCCTTCGTGGACGGGGTGGGGCAGTTCGGTGCGGGCGCCCAGAAGCTGGCGACGGGCCTGAAGCAGGCCAGCGGCGCCGAGAAGGTGGCCGCGTCCGAGGCCAAAGCAGCGACGGGCGACTACGCGGCGCTGTCGTCCGCGCTGGACGACCTGACCGCGGACGAGAAGGACTGCGTGGACGGCGTCCCCGGCGCCTGCGACAGGCTCGCGGGTGACCGGGCGACCGTCGACGACCGGATGGCCGACCTGCAGAAGAGCCTCTACACCACCAGCGGGTACCTGAACGGCTCCGGCGACACCCCCGGGCTCGCCACGGGCCTGGCGAAGGCGGCGTCCGGTGCGCAGAAGCTCGCCGACGGTGCCCTGATGGCGGCGGACAAGGGCAGCGCGATCCCAACCGGTGCGGCAGCGGCGGCCTCGGGCAGCAGGAAGCTCGCCACCGGCGCGGGCAAGCTGTCCAAGGTCGAGAAGATCATCGACAAGGCGGTGAAGAAGGCCCTGCCCGACGCCTACGCCAAGGCCCTGCAGCAGGTGGCGTTCGAGCGGAACCTGAGCGTGGCCGACGGCCGGCTCGTGGTGGACTGGGCCGACCCCGTCCAGCGGTGGGCGATGGTCGACACGCTCACGCCGACGCTCATCGACCAGGTGAAGACCGGCAACACCGGCGACGTGAAGACCGACGCCGGCACGAGCGACACCTCGTTCCTCACCGGCGCGGACCCGCGGCTCACCAAGCCGTTCATGGTCGGCTTCAGTGACTCGGTGGTGACCATCTACTGGGTCGGGCTCGGCGTGATGCTGGTGGCGTTCGTGATCACCTGGTTCTTCCGGGTGCCGCCGCTGCGCACCCGGTCTGCCCTCCAGGAGAAGTCGGACCTGGGCAATACTGGGGTCGTCGAAGGGATGGCGTGATGAGCGAGGCGGTGGCCGAGCAGTGCACGTCGCTGCGCGAGCGCAAGAAGGCGGCCACGCGGGCGGCCATCCACGACACCGCGCTGCGCCTGGTCACCGAGCGGGGCGCGGGCAGCGTCACCGTCGAGGAGATCTGCGCCGAGGTGGACGTGTCGCCGCGGACGTTCTTCAACTACTACCCGAGCAAGCTCGCCGCGGCGTTCGACCTGATGGTGGCGGAGATCCCCGAGTCGGAGCAGGAGTGGTTCCTCCACGCGTCCGGGCCGCTGATCGCCGACACCTGCGAGCTGGTCGGACGCAACGTCACCCTCCCCAGTGACTACCCGAGGATCAAGGACCTGCTGCGGCTGCGTCCCGAACTGGCGATGGACTTCTGGTCGCAGACGATCACGCGGCTGCGTCCGTTCTTCCGGATCGTGGAACAGCGGATCGGCGACACCCACACCGCCCGCATCGCCTTCGGGATCGTCCTGGCGGCGGTCGGCTCGGCCACCGCACGCGCCGAGGGCGCGGCGTCCGGCGACATCGGCGAGCGGCTGATGGCCGAGGTGCGGGCCATGCAGGCCCTGATCGGCGCGACCGCCTGACCCCGTCCCGGCGCAGGTCGGGGAAACCGGCACGATCGGGCCCGCGCGGCGCGATGATGGAGACAGCTGCGGATACTGCCCGAAGGAGGGCACACCATGAACGCGCGCCGGTCCAGCAGCGCCCTGATCGCAGGGATCCTGGTCGCTGCCGGCTTCCTCATCTCCCCACCCGCTCCGGCCCATGCCGCGTCCTGGTGCTCGGGAACGACCTTCCAGGACTTCGACAACGACGACCACGCCGACCTCGTGGTCGCCCGCACGCTGCCGGCCACGCAGGCGGGCGTCGTCGACGTCGTGCTCAGCGGTGGCGGCACCCAGACGATCAGCGCCTCCTCGCTCGGCTTCGCGTCCGCCGCCGGTGACGCGTTCGGCGCCTCGATCCACATCGGCACGATCGACACCACCGACAACTGTCCCGACCTGGTGATCGGCTCACCCGGTGCGGCGGGCGGGGGAGCGGTGTACCTCGTCCGGGGCAACGGGGACGGGGTCGCGGGCACCGCGACCCGGGTGGCGTCCCCGGCCGGTGCGGGAGCCCGGTTCGGGACGACCGTGGGCTCGCTCGACCTCTCGCTCACCCGCGTGAAGCTGATCGTCGGCGCGCCAGGGGTCGACGTCGGCGCTGCGACCGACGCCGGCGGGATCTACGTGTGGCAACTCGCGGCCGACGGCACGACCAGCAGCACCGCCGTGCTGTTCACCTACGCCGCCTTCGGCGCCACTCCCGGGGCCAACGACCACCTCGGCTCGGTGATGGACACCTACAGCTGGCACGTGACCCTCGGCGTCCCCGACCGTGACGTCGGTTCGGCGGTCGACGCGGGCGAAGTGGTCACCACCTCGTTCGTGGACGAGTTCGGGGCGATCCAGCTGGACGACTGGGCGCGGGCGAACCAGAACAGCCCCGGCGCTCCCGGCAAGGCCGAGACCGGCGACCACTTCGGGGCGAGCGTCGACGCGGACACGATGGTGCTGGTCGGCGTCCCCGGCGAGGACATCGCCGGACGCAAGGACGTCGGGTGCGTGATGCGTTACGGCGACGTCGGGAACCACGTCGTCGGCAACTGGAAGTCGTGGGACCAGAACACGTCCGGCATCCCCAGCTCGAATGAGGCCGGCGACCGGTTCGGCGCGGCCGTCCACCAGGGATGGGTCGAGATCCTCGTCGACGACGACCCGGTCGCGAAGTCGGTCTACGTCGCTGGAGCGCCCGGTGAGGACGTCGGCTCGGTGAAGGACGCCGGCGCCGTCACGGTGATCGCGCCGGGGGTGAAGCCGGCCTACGGCCTCACACAGGGCTCCGGGCTGCCGGGCAAGGCCGAGAAGGGCGACCAGGTCGGGGCGGCGCTCGGCGACCTGCCGGGGGAGTACCACGGGCCGTACTACGGCGGCGACGGGATCCTTGTCGGCGCGCCCGGTGAGGACGTCGGCACGACCGTCGACTCCGGCCTGGTGATGAGTGCCCGCGGACTGCTTCCCAAGGCGAAGTTCGGTTGGACGTCCACCACCAACGCCGGCGCGATCGTCGCCGGCGCCCGCTACGGCTGGACGCTGCCGACGGCCGGCTGAGCGTCCCTCCGGGCGCCTGCTCGCGTCCCCGTGGACGCCTGGTCCGCCCCGAGGGCCAGCCTTATGGCCGAGGGCTCGTCCCCTGGTGCTGGCCCTCGGCATCAAGGCTGGCCCTCGCGCAGGGAGGCTGGTCCCCGCGTGGGACGGTTGGCTCGCGCCGCGGTGGCCGTCCCGTCGCGCGGGAGGCCCGGTCACCGACGATGATGGGCGGCCGTCGCGCGGGAGGCCCGGTCACCGACGATGATGGCGGGCCATCGAGTGGTGGCTGTCGCCAGACCGCGTCCCGCGCCCCCCACCCACGTCGAGGGCCAGCCTTGTGGCCGAGGGCTCGTCCCCTGGCGCTGGCCCTCGGCGTCAACGCTGGTCCTCGCGCGGGAAGGCTGGTGCTCGACGTGGGACGGCTGGTCCTCGCGTGAGAGGGCTGGCGCTCGACGGGCGGGGACGCCGTCCGGCGGCTCAGGCGCGCTGGAAGCGGAGGGCGCGGTCGTCGTCTGTGAGCAGCTGCATGGTGTCACCGTCCGTGGTGACGCGGGTGGCGGACCGGAGGATCGAGAGGAACTTCGCGCCCTGCTGGGCGACCTCCTTCGGCAGGCAGAGGACGAGGGTCGTTGCGATGTCGGAGACGGCCACCGTCTCGCCGTCGCGCTTCCAGGTGCCCTTGTAGGAGTTGCAGCCGCTGGAGCCCGACACCGTCGAGCCCTCCACGCGGAGCGAGGCCTTCTTGGACGCCGGGACGGTGATCGCGTCGCCCTCGCGGATGCTGGTGAGCGTCCACGTGATGCCCTCGACCACGACCGTCGGCGTCGGTGTCGGGCTCGGGGACGGCGACGCGCACGAGCCGTCCGGACAGGGGCCGGACGGGCGCAGGACGAGGAACGCGACGGTGCCGACGACCAGCACGAGCGCCGCGGCGACCACCCACACCCACCACGGCGTCCCCGGCGTCGGCGCCGGTGGCGCCACGGACGGGACGACGACCTCCAGCCGGCGCGCCTGGTCGGCGCTCTCCTCGGGCGCCCCGTAGGCGGAGTAGGCGATGAAGCGCGCCGCGTAGGTGCCGGACGCCGTGCCCTCCGGCGGCGTGAACGTGACCGTGAACTGCTCGGTCGCCCCCGGCTGGAGGTCGCGCTGGGGCCGGTCCACCGACGTCCACGCGACGGCCGAGGCGCCGGACGCGCCCCCCGTGGCCGGAGGGAACACGCCCAGGACGATGCTCTGGGCGACGCTGCCGTTGTTCGTCACCGTGGCCGTGGCCACCGCGCGACCCTGGCTCACGGTGACCTGGGCGACCGGCAGGACAAGGACGATCGTGCTCATCGGCATCACTCCTCGCGGCGATGGGCGCCATCATTCCAGAGGCCCCCGGCCGACTCGATAGCCGGGGGCTCCGTACTCCTACACCGCGCCCTCCCGGGACGCCACGTGCTCCTACACCGCGTATCCGGCGGTGAACCCCTCGAGGACGGCGTCGGAGATCTTGCGCGGGGCGATGGCGTCGCCGATCACCGTGTGCGCCACCCCCGCCGAGCGCAGCGCACGCGACAGCTCGGTGTCCGGGCGGTAGCCCACGGCGAGGACGATCGTGTCGAACGGCCCCAGGTTCCCGGACTCGGTCTGCACCTCGTGCTCGCCGAAGCCGACGACCCGGCGCCCGAACTCGAAACGGGTCGAGGTCTGCCGGATCCGCGCCTCCAGCGGGGCGCGGAGGGTGGCGGACAGGTCGGACAGCATGTCGTCTGCCAGTTCGATGACCGTCACGCTGCGTCCTTGCGCGCAGAGCAACTCTGCGGTCTCGACGCCGACCGAGCCCGCGCCGACCACCGCCACGTCCGCGCCGGTGTCCACCCGTCCCAGGAGGACGTCCTCCGCCGTGACGACGGACGGGCCGTCGGCACCCGGCAGCGCCGGCACGATCGGGTCGGACCCGGTCGCGACGATGATCCGGTCGGCGCCGAGCCCGGCCAGCAGCGCGGCGTCCACGGGCTTGTCGAGGGAGACCTCGACGCCGTTCGCGGCCAGGGCGGCCCGCTCGTAGTCCACGCACGCCCCGATCTCGGCCTTGAACGGCGGACGGGTGCCGGCGATGACGTGCCCGCCGAGGACGCCGGTCGCCTCGAACAGCCGGACGTGGTGTCCGCGGCTCGCGGCGGTGTTCGCGGCCTCCATCCCGGCGATCCCGCCGCCCACGACGACCACCTCGCGCACGGTGGACGCCGTCGAGGGCCACGCGTAGTCGACCTCGCGGCCGGCCAGCGGGTTGCACAGGCAGCTGAGCGGGTTGCCGGACATCAGCTCGCCCATGCAGTGGTTGCAGCTCAGGCACACCCGGATCAGCCCGCTCTCGCCCGACCGCGCCTTGTTGTAGAAGTCGGGATCGCAGATCAGCGCGCGACCGGTGCACACCAGGTCCGCCCGTCCGGAGGCGATGACCTCGTCGGCGAACTCGGGCGTCTTGATGCGGTTGGCGACCGCCACCGGCACCGCGCCGCCGATCGCCTCCTTGATGCCGGCCGCGTCATCGACGAACGCGCCGAGCGGGTCCCACGGGCCGCCGGCCACGCGGTTCGACTCGTAGATCGAGCCGGTCACGTTGATCGCATCGATCCCGTGCTCCACGAGCCTGCGGCAGAACCGTCCGGAGTCGGCGACGGTGAGCCCACCGGGGAGGTACTCGCTCGCGGAGATGCGGTAGATCAGCGGGAAGTCGCGACCCAGCGCCGCGCGGAGACCGTCCACGATCTCGAGCGGGAAGCGGGCGCGCCGCTCCTCGTCGCCGCCGTAGGCGTCCTCGCGGTGGTTGGTGTGGGGCGAGAGGAACTCGTTGATCAGGTACCCGTGTGCGCCGTGCACCTCGATCGCGTCGAAGCCGGCCTCGCGGGCGCGGACGCCGGCGTGCACGAACGACTGCACGAGCTTGGCGATCTCGGGGACGGTCAGTTCGTGCGGCATGGCCCGCACCACCGGGCACGGGATCGGGGACGGGGCGACCACGCCGCCGGTCAGCTCGGGACTGGCCTGGCGGCCGCCGTGGAACAGCTGGACGGCGATGAGCCCGCCGACGGCGTGCACGGCGTCGGTCAGGCGACGCAGGCCGGGCACCTGGCCGTCGTGCTCGATGCCGAGCTGGCGGACGAAGCCCTTCCCGCTGTGGTGCACGTAAGCGGCCTCGGTGATGTTCAGGGCGACCCCGCCCCGGGCGCGGGCCACGTGGTAGGCGATGAACCGGTCGGTGACCGAGCCGTCCAGGTCACACAGGTTCACCACCATCGGCGGCATGATCCCCCGATGGGGCAGCGTGAGGCTGCCGATGGCCACCGGAGCGAAAAGGTGTTCGGTACTCATGGTTGGCGACCTTCCGCGACATCGTCGTCGCACATTCCACGCTACGCCGCCGTCGCGGGCCCCGGCCGTGGTGTGGGCGGACGTGCAGGGCGTTGCCGAAAGGGGCGAACGGTCGTTCACCGCCCCCTGGTCGCGCTGCCTCAGGCGGCGGGGGCGGCCCCGTAGACGCTGCGGTAGTGGCTCTCGAACTGGCGCCGGCCGAGCAGGGTGTACAGCAGCCGTCCGATCGGGGGGACGTGTGCCCTGAGCCAGCCGGCGCGCTCCTGCGGCGGCATCGTGTGCAGGATCATCCCGAGCTGGATGAGCATGCGGTCACGCGGGATCTGGCGAATGCCGTGGCGGCCGAGCTGGTCCCACTCCTGCTGGGTCATGGTCTCCCCGGCCACCGGCAGGATGTCGTCCTCCTCCTGGCCCAGGTGCGACTCCAGGGCGTCGGAGATGTCCTCCAGGATCGCGGCGACGACGTCGCGCTCCGACTCGGAGGCCGTCTCGCGCCAGCGAGGAAGGCGCTCGTCGAGCTCGGCGAGCAGACGGGCCATGATCGCGTGCTGGGCCCGCATCTTGCCGACGTGCAGCGCACAGCCGGGGGACCGCTCCTCGAGCACGTCCCACAGCAGGATGTCCTCGGTGTGGTGGTGCAGGTGCAGCCCGGCGGAGATCTCCTCGACGTGGTCCGCCACGACCCTCGTGCGCCGCAGGTTGCCCGCGTCCACCCCACGGACGAGACCCGGCGCGTCGGAGAACACGCGGCGGAGGAGCCGGTGGATGGTCAGCATCTCGGAGGTGTCGCACCCCGCGGGCCTGCCAGCGTCCATCGACATCGATGCCCCCCACCCCTGAACGGTCGCCGAACCCGCCCAGCCTCTTCCCGCCGCTGAAGGAGGGTCAAGGTGCACTGTTGCGTACCGGCACGGAGGCCCGGCGGGCCCTCCGGACAGGTGTCGTGCGGTGCCGGTCCAGCGGGCGGTGCCGGAGTTCGGAGAGGAGGGTGAAGTAGCGGCGCAGCAACGGCACCCGCGCGCGCAGCGGGATCAGGTTGCGCTGGAGGAGGACCTGCACAGGCATCATCACCCGCGCCTGGCGCAGCAGCCGCCGGTAGGCGGGCTGCCACGACTCCCACAGCCCGTTCTCCGCGAGGTTGTGGCGCAGGATGTCGATCGCGGCGGCGAAGGAGAAGACGTTCTTCACCCCGAAGGCGCCCACGATGCTGTCCGGCCGCAGGCAGTAGTGGTAGTAGACGGTGCGGGTGAGCGCCACGCGCCGGGCCCGGCGGAGGATGCGCGGCGTGGTCGCGAGGTCCTCGTAGAAGATCGCCGGGAACGGCTCGTCGTCGGCGTGGAAGAGCTCACGGCGGTAGAGCTTGGCCCAGGCGAAGGCCGGCAGCCGGACCATGTTGATCGAGGTCTCCGCCGCCTCCGGCCCCGTGAAGGACGACCGCCGGGGCAGGAACGGGAACGGGACGCGCAGTCCCGCTGCCTCGAAGCAGAAGCCGCCGATCACGACGTCGGACCCGGTCTCGCGCGCGATCCGCAGGGTGTCGGACACGAAGGTCGGCTCGATCCAGTCGTCGGCGTCCACCATGGTGACGTACTCGCCGGTGGCGAGCGCCAGGGCGGCGTTGCGGGCCGGTCCGAGGCCCCGGTGCTCCTGCAGGACGACCCGAACCTCGGGGTGCGCTGCGGCGTAGCGGCGCAGCACATCGGCCGAACCGTCACGGGAGCCGTCGTCGACGGCGATCACCTCCAGGGGACGGTGGTCCTGCGCGAGCAGGGAGTCCAGGCAACGGGGCAGCCACCGCTCCACGTTGAACACCGGCACCACCACGCTCACCAGCGGTTCTGTCACGACGCCTCCCTCCGGGCCAGGCGCCCGCGGGTCGCGGGGCCGTCATCCTCTTACCCGCTGAGTGACGTTTTCCTCACACCCGATGCCCGGATCACCAGCCGGCGCTGCCCGGAACCCCCTTGAACGGCCCGGCGACGGAGGCGGTGATCCACCCGCCGTAGAAGCCCCCCGGCTGCGGCACGACCGTCTCGTCGCCGACCAGGCACGCGTCCATCCGGCCGGCGTAGAGCGCGACGTGGCCGTCGAGCTGCTCGAAGCCCGGCGCGGGACGCGGGTAGAACCAGGCCGCCCCGGCGGCCGTGCGGCCACCCCCGGTGACGTCGAGGTAGCGCGCCGAGCCCTTCCACTCGCAGAACGAGGTGCCCGCAGCCGGGGTGAGGACGCCGTCGGCGAACGCGGAGCGGGGGAGGTAGTAGGTCGGCGGGTGGCTGGTCTCGAGCACCTGCCAGGAGGTGGAGGTCCGGCAGACGACCTGTCCGCCGAGGATGACCTGGATCGGCAGGGTGCAGGCCCGCACCGCCGGGGGCCGGGGGTAGTCCCACACCGACTCCTGGCCGGGGCGGACGGGGTCCGGTACCGGGCGCGTCATGCGGCCAGCGTAGGAACCGGCGACAAGGCTGCCCCCGTCCGGACGGGGCGGGTGGGCGCCACCCCTGACAGGATGGGGGGCATGTGGGCAGCACTGGGATGGGGCGCGGTCGCGGCCGGTTCGGTGGTCATCGGCGCACTGCTCGCGCTGCTGCGGAAGTGGCACCACCCGACGGTCGGCTTCGTGCTGGCGTTCGGAGCCGGTGCCCTGATCTCCAGCGTCGCCTACGAACTGGTCGAGGACGGGATCCGGACGTCCGGGCCGGTGCCGCTGGGCATCGGGCTCGCCCTCGGCGCGCTGGCGTTCTACCTGGCCGACCGCAAGGTCGAGCGCATGGCGTCGGGCGGGTCCGGCGGCGTGCCGCTCGCGCTCGGTGCACTGCTGGACGGGATCCCCGAGCAGCTCGTCCTCGGGATCGGCCTCGCCTCCGGCGGCGGGGTCAGCCTCGCCCTGCTGGGCAGCGTGTTCGTCTCCAACCTGCCGGAGGGGCTCGGCTCGTCCGCGGAGATGCTCGAGTCCGGGCGGTCCCGACGCTCGGTGATCGGGCTGTGGTCGCTGGTCGCTGCGGCGTGCACGCTCGCCACGCTGGCCGGCTACGCCCTGGCCGAGGTGCTGCCGGAGGAGGTGGCGACCGGTGTGAACGGCTTCGCCGCGGGGGCGCTGCTGGTGATGCTCACCGACTCGATGATTCCCGAGGCCGAGCAAAAGGCCCCCGGCCGGGCCGGCCTGGCCACGGTGCTCGGCTTCGCCCTCGCGATGGCCCTCTCGCTGCTCCAGTGACGGGCGCCGCTCAGGCGGGCGTCCCGAGGGCGAAGGTCCGACCGGTGGTCGCGGCGTCCTCCACACAGTCGAGGATGAACGCGGCGACGTCGGCCCGCGCGATGACGCCGGCGAACGGTCCGGGCTCCTCCAGGGCGGCGATGTGCCCGCTCGCCGGCTTGTCGGTGAGCCCGCCGGGACGGACGATCGTCCAGGCGAACCCCGACTCACGCACCAGGCGCTCCTGCTCGGTGTGGTCCTCCAGGGCGGCGCGCAGGACCAGTGACGTGAAGAGCTGCATCGCGCGCGGCAGGTAGTTCTTGGAGTCCCCTGCGCCCAGCGACGAGTGCACGACCACGCGTCCCGCCCAGCCGGACGGGAGCGCCTCCAGCACGGCGGCGGTCACGGTGGAGCGGTTGCGGTCGGTACCCCGCGCGCCGCCGATCGCCAGCACCACGGCGTCCGCGCCGTCGGCGAGGGCCGCCGACAGCACGCCGGGCGCCGTCGCGTCGCCGCGCACGTCGACCGCCCCCGCAACAGTCGTGCCCCGCCGGGACACCGCCACCATGTCGTGCCCCCGGGCGACGCCCTGCTCGACCACCAGCCGGCCGGTGCCGGAACTCGCTCCCACCACAACGATGCGCATGCGCCCATGATGCCGGGCCGTCGCGCGCAGACAAGGGCTCGGACGCCCGGCCGGCGTGGACGCCGCCGCTAGCCTTTCGTTACAGCCAGCACAGGGGAGGACCGATGGTGGAGGAGCCGGGCCGGCGATGGGCGGTGAGGCCCGGGGAACCCGACGGTCCGAGGGTGGAGCGGCTGGGCACGGAGCGGCCGGGGGTGTGGCGCATCCGGTCGGTCGGCGCCGCCCGCCAGGTGCTGCGCGCACGCTCGGAGACCACCCAGGCCGGCTTCACCGCTGAGTGGATCCCCAAGGGACGCCTCACACACCACCCGATCCTCATCTCCGACGGCCCCCAGCACGACGAGCAGCGCGGGAAGGTGGGCCGCTTCTTCGCCCCCCGCGTGGTGGCGGAGCGCTACACCGGCTCGATGGAGGCGTGTGCCGACAGGCTGCTGGCCGAGGCGCTCGCCGCCGGTCGGTGCCGGCTCGACGACCTCGCCCTGCTGTACAGCGTCGAGGTGACCGCTGAGGTGGTGGGCCTCACCGACTCCCCGGTGCCGAAGATGGCCCGGCGCCTCGTGACGTTCTTCAACCAGCCGCCGTTCGACATCACCCGGCCCGACCTGGGCCGCACCCCGGCGCAGTGGGCGCGGGCCGCAGCCAACGGGCTGCTGCCGATCATCCGCTTCCACCTCGCGGACGTCCGTCCGGCCATCCGCGCCCGGCGCCGCGCGCGCCGTGCCGACGTGGTCAGCCACCTGATCGACGAGGGCTACTCCGACATCGAGATCCTCGTGGAGTGCGTCACCTACGGCACCGCGGGCATGGTGACGACGCGGGAGTTCATCTGCATGGCCGCCTGGCATTTGCTGCGCCACGACGCGCTGCGGGAGCGCTACCTCGTGGCAGGGGAGCAGGAGCGGTTCGCGATCCTGAACGAGATCATCCGGCTCGAGCCCGTGGTGGGCCACCTGTACCGGCGGGTGCAGCAGCCGGTGACGATCAGCGAGGGCGCGCAGTCGTGGACGCTGGACCCGGGCGACCTGGTCGACCTGTGCATCCGTCCGGCCAACGCCGACCCGGAGGTGGTGGGGGACAGCCCGCTCGAGCTGTGCCCGGGGCGGTCGCTGCCCGCGGGGGTGAACCAGGCGGTGCTCAGCTTCGGCGACGGCGCGCACAAGTGCCCGGGCCAGCCGCTGGCGATCCTGGAGTCCGACGTGCTGCTGCGGCGCCTGCTGGCCCTCGACGTCACCGTGGACGCCGAGCCGGAGCTGGGCTGGGACGACCTGATCGCCGGCTACTTTCTGCGGGGTTTCGACCTGACCCTCGCCGGACGCAAACCCTCAACCAGCCCCGACCAAACCCTCAAGTAAAGCCACGCCGGCCCCGCCGGCGATGCCAGACTTCCTGAATCGACCTCTATCGCAGATGGTCGCCATGGCGTGGGATCCCGAGTCAGGGAATCTCTGCGCCCCCCACCGCGCGCCGGTGTATTCGGCGTGCCCGGATACGAAAGGTGAGGTGTCGTCGAATGCATTCTCGCGGTATTCGCCGGGCCCTCGTCGCGCTGCTCGCCGGGGTTGTCGCCGCCGCCGGGCTCCTGGTGCCGGCCACTCCGTCACGCGCTGCCAGTTCGGTATCGGCGGACATCCTGAAGGGTCAGGCCATCTACTTCCTGCGCACCGGGGACGCCGCCCAGCGCGAGGTCGTGCTCGGCTCGCTCGCCCTGAAGTCGCCCTGGCAGGCCACGCTGTGGACGGATTTCCTGAATTCGTGGGAGACCATCAACAAATCGATGGCGATGAACTCCTCGGTGCCGAAAGGGCTGCCCTCGAAGGGGCACGTGTTCGTCGTACTCGGTTCCGCCCTGAGCAAATCCGGAAAGATGACGACAAAGCTCGAGCGTCGCATGAAGCTGGCTCTCAAGGCGCTGTCGAAATACCCGTCCTCGAAGGTCCTGGTGACCGGTGGGGCCGCCCGCAACGGGCACACCGAGGGTGAGGTCATGCAGAAGTGGTTGCTGGCCCGAGGGGTGGCGAAGAGCCGCATCATCGTGGAGAAGAAGGCCGCGAGCACGGTCGGCAACGCCACCAACTCGATGGCCATCCTCGCGGCGTCCCCTGCGACCAGCTACAGCCTGATCTCCGACTCCTCGCACCTGCGGCGGGCGAGCATCCTGTTCCGCGCAGCGACCGTCCGCGTCCAGGAGGTGTCGGGCCAGCCGTGGACGATCCGCCAGCTCGCCAATGTCGCCTACCTCGACATGAAGACGGCCGGACGCGTGCCGCTGTCCGCCTCGTCGGTGGCCTACACCGCCAGCAACGTGGCGAGCGTGCTCAAGATCGCGGCGCCGTACAAGGCGGTGCTCGCCAAGCCGCCGTCCGACCCGGTGCTCACCTCGATCGCGCTGACGGCGCCGAAGAAGGTGACCTACACGGTCGGGGAGCGCTTCAGTACCTCCGGAATGGTCGTCAAGGCCGTCTACGACAAGGGCGCCTACGCCCGGGTGGTGACCTCCGGCGCGACGCTGAGCGGTTTCGACTCCGGCACTGTCGGAACCTCCGAGGTGAGGGCCGCGTACAGCGAGGGCGGAGTGACGAAGGCCGCGACCATCCCCTACACGGTGGTGAAGGCGACCGGTTCGCTGTCCTGGTCGTTCTCGACGAAGAAGATCACCCGGTCGCGCACGAAGGTCACCGTGAAGGCGACCGTCACCGCCCCCAACGGCCTCGTGCCCACCGGCACGGTGCGGTACTACCTCGACGGCAAGCTCCTGAGGTCGATCACGCTGGACGGCGACGCGAGCCCGGTGCGCTTCACCTATCCGAAGATCGCCAAGCCCGGTCGCCACGCCTTCGTGGTGAAGTACCTTGGAAGTGACCAGCTGACCGGCGCAAGGAAGGCCGTCACCCTGTCGGTCAAGGCCTGATCCGGCCCGCCGCGGCCGCGTCCCCGGAGGGATTGCGCCGCGCCACGCCGGGGTACTGCACCGCTGACCGCGACCAGGGAGGAAGCATGAGTCACCACAACGACGACCACGGCACCGGTGACGCACCCGCCCAGGGGCCGGTGCCCGGGCCCTTCCTCGGCTCGTCGGCGTCGGAGGAGGAGGGCGTGCGCGCCACACCCGGTGCCGGGGATGGCGGGGCAGCGGCTGCGGACTCCGCCGCCGCCAACCAGCCGGGAGCCCTTCCGGTCCGGCCCGACCCGCTCGACCACGACCTCGGCGAGCCGCGGCGCGTGTAGGCGCGCCGCCGGTCCGCGCGGCTCAGTCCTGGTCGCGGGCTTCCGCCGGGCCGGCGATGCCGAGGGTGGAGTAGGCGCGCCGGATGTGCTGCTCGACGAGGTTCGCCGCGGCGGCGGAGTCGCCGGCCTCGATCGCGGAGAGGATCTGCTGGTGCTCGTGCAGCAGCTCGGCCCGGTGCTGCGGCCAGTCGGGCAACGACGCGGACGCGGTGCGGATGGCCTCGCGGACCGCCTGCCGGATCGCGACGGTGAGGTCGGCGATCAGCTCGCTCTGGCCCGTCCGCGCGATCTGGACGTGGAACGCGGTGTCGAGGTCGTTGAACTCGTCCACCGGCTCGACCTCCTCCATCCCCGCGACCAGAGCGCGCAGCTTGCGCAGCGAGCGGGCGTTGGTCCTGCGGGCGGCCAGCGCGGCGGAGGACCGCTCCAGCGCGACGCGGGTCTCTGTCAGGTCGTCGGTGCCGGCGTCGGAGAGGGCCAGGTGCAGCTGGAAGATCCTGGCGAGCGCGTCGCCGCGCGCCGGAGCGATCCGGGTGCCCCGGCCCGGGCCGGTGCTGGAGGTGATCAGGCCCTGGGTCTGGAGGACGCGCATGGCTTCCCGGACGGCCGAACGGCTGACGGCCAGCTGGACGGCGAGGTCCCGCTCCGGGGGCAGCTGGTCCCCGGGCCGGTGGGTGCCGGCGAGGATTCCCGCCTCGATGTGCTTGAGCACGACCTCGTAGGCGTGCAGGCCGGAGCGCTCCGCTGGTGTCACGCACCACATTGTGGCGGACGCGCGGGCAGCACTTGACGACAAGCCCCCCAGAGGGCACACTCCAAATGGTCTGACCAATGAGGGTCAAGGAGGAGCCGATGACGATCCGCACAGACGGGCTCACGGTCGCACTGTTCGCGACCTGCATCAACGACGTGATGTTCCCCGGTACGCCCAGGGCGGTGGTGGAACTGCTGGAGCGCCTGGGATGCCGGGTCGAGTTCCCCATGGAGCAGACCTGCTGCGGCCAGATGTTCACCAACACCGGCTACTTCGACGCGGCCGTGCCGAACGTCCGCAACTACGTGAAGGCCTTCTCCGGCTACGAGTACGTCGTCGGCCCGTCCGGCTCGTGCGTCGGGGCCGTGCGGCACCAGCACCCGATGCTGGCCGACCACGCCAAGGACGCCGGGCTCGCCGCCGAGGTCGACCGCGTCGTCGCGCGCACCTACGACCTGAGTGAGTTCCTGGTGGACGTCCTGGGCATCACCGATGTCGGTGCGTACTTCCCCCACCGGGTCACCTACCACCCCACCTGCCACTCGGTGCGGGTGGCGAAGGTCGGGGACCGTCCCTACCAGTTGCTCAGCAAGGTGAAGGGCATCGACCTCGTGGCCCTGCCGGACGCCGACCAGTGCTGCGGCTTCGGGGGCACGTTCTCGGTGAAGAACCCCGACGTGTCGGTGGCCATGGCCGCGGACAAGGCGCGCCACGTGATGGCGACCGGTGCGGAATACCTCGTCACCGGCGACAACGCCTGCCTGATGAACATCGGCGGCATCCTGCACCGCCAGAACTCCGGGGTGAAGCCGATCCACCTCGCCGAGATCCTGGCCCGCACCGAAGGAGGCGAGCGATGACCGCGGACGCGCAGCGCCGGACGCCGGCCCCGCCGGCCGGGACCTACCTGGGCATGCCGAAGTTCCAGAAGAACGCGAAGCCGGCCCTGGCCAACGAGCAGTTGCGCAAGAACCTGCGCCACGCCACCGGCACGATCCGCGCGAAGCGGGTCGCGAGGGTCTCCGAGGTGCCCGAGTGGGAGGAGCTGCGCCGGGCAGGGGAGGCCATCAAGAACCGCACGCTGCGGCACCTCGACACCTACCTCGTGCAGCTGGAGGAGTCGCTGGTGCGGGCCGGCGCCACCGTGCACTGGGCCCGCGACGCCGCGGAGGCCAACCGGATCGTCGTCGGCCTCGTGCAGGCGAAGGGCGTCGACGAGGTGGTCAAGGTCAAGTCGATGGCCACGCAGGAGATCGAACTGAACGAGGCGCTCGAGGAGGCCGGCATCGCCGCCTGGGAGACCGACCTCGCAGAGCTGATCGTCCAGCTCGGCCACGACCGGCCCAGCCACATCCTCGTGCCCGCGATCCACCGCAACCGCTCCGAGGTGCGCGAGATCTTCCTCAGGGAGATGAAGCGCTACGGCACCGCAGCGCCGGAGGACATCACCGACGACCCGGCCGAGCTGGCCGGGGCCGCCCGCCGTCACCTGCGGGAGAAGTTCCTGCGCGCGAGGGTCGCGGTGTCCGGGGCGAACTTCGCGATCGCGGAGACCGGGACGCTGGTGGTCGTCGAGTCCGAGGGCAACGGGCGGATGTGCCTGACGCTGCCCGAGACCCTGATCTCGGTGGTCGGCATCGAGAAGGTGCTGCCCACGACGGCCGACCTCGAGGTGTACCTGCGACTGCTGCCCCGCTCGTCCACCGGCGAGCGGATGAACCCGTACACCTCGATGTGGACCGGCGTCACCCCCGGCGACGGCCCGCAGGAGGTGCACGTGGTGCTGGTCGACAACGGCCGGACGAACGCGCTGGCCGACCCGCTGGGACGCCCCGCGCTGCGGTGCATCCGGTGCTCGGCCTGCCTGAACATCTGCCCGGTGTACGAGCGCGTCGGCGGCCACGCCTACGGCTCGGTGTACCCGGGCCCGATCGGCGCGGTGCTGAACCCCCAGCTGCGCGGGATCAGCCACGAGATCGACCAGTCGCTGCCGTACGCGTCCACCCTGTGCGGGGCGTGCTTCGACGTCTGCCCGGTGCGGATCCCCATCCCGGACATGCTCGTGCACCTGCGCAAGGAGGTCGCCGACCACAAGAAGGGGACGCCCAGGGTCGAGCCGACCGCGATGGCGCTGGCCGGGTGGGTGCTGTCCGACCGGCGGCACTTCGAGCTCGCCCAGCGCGCGGCCGGCCTCGCCGCGCGGGTGCTGCCGCACACCACCCACCTCGGCCCGATGCCCTGGCCGGCCTCGCCGTGGACCCGGGCCAGAGACCTGCCGATGCCACCCCCGGAGTCGTTCCGGTCCTGGTGGCGCAAGAACCGGGAGGAGGGGCGATGAACGCGCGTGAGGAGATCCTGGGGCGTGTCCGCACGGCCCTCGCCGACGTGACCGAGCTCGACCCGGTCGCCGACGTCCCGGTCGCGTGGGAGTACGGGCGTGCCACCGCCATGGCCGACGTGCTCGCGCGCTTCGTCGAGACGACAGAGGACTACAAGGCCACGGTCGTGCGGGCGCCGGCCGGGGACGTCCCCGCCCGGATCGCCGAGCTGCTCGCCGGGGCCGGCGTGGCCACCGCGGTGCTCCCGTCCGGCCTGGACGACGCCTGGCGTGCGGCGATCGCCGCGTCCGGCGTGTCGGTGCTCGACGACGAGCCGCAGCTGTCGCGGGCAGAGCTCGACCGGATCGACGCCGTCGTGACCGCTTCGGCGGTCGGCATCGCCGAGACCGGGACGATCGTCCTCGACCACGCTGCGGACCAGGGCCGCCGCGCCCTGACGCTCGTGCCGGACACCCACCTCGTGGTGGTCCGCGCCGACCAGGTGGTCTCCGACGTCGCCGAGGCGGTCGCCCGGCTGGCCCCCGCGGTGACCGACGGCGCGCCCCTCACCTGGATCAGTGGTCCCTCCGCGACCTCCGACATCGAGCTGAGCCGCGTCGAGGGCGTCCACGGGCCGCGCACCCTTCTGGTCATCCTGTCCGAGTGAGGAGGTAGTGTTCGCTCGAGGCTAGGAGAGGACGTGGCAATGCCGCTGGGACCGATCGAAATCGTGGTGTTCTCGCTGCCCGGTGACGGGCTCGCGGGGGAGGTGCTCACCGAGGTGCAGTCGCTGGTCGCGGCAGGCACGGTGAGGATCGTCGACGCCGTGCTCGCGCGCCGCGACGCCGATGGCGCGCTCACGCTGGCCGAGCTCGCGGACGAGCCGAGCTGGGACGACCTGGCCGGCTCGATCGACCACGTCGAGGGGCTGGTCGCCGCGGAGGACGTGGACCTGCTGACCGCCGACCTGCCCGCCGGCCGCGCCGGCCTCGTGCTGGCGTTCGAGAACACCTGGGTGCGTCCCCTGCTCGCGGCCGTGCGCGGCGCCGGTGGGGCTGTCCTCGGCGAGGTGGCGGTGGCCGACGTCGTCGTCCAGGAGATCGCGGACACCGTTCCCGACGAGGAGGAGAACCGATGAGACGCAGGGTCGGACGTCCCAGCCTGCTGGGCACCATGGCACGGACCGCCGTGATCGCCGGAACCGCCCAGGCGGCGGCCGGGTCGGTCGCGCAGTCGCAGGCGGCGAAGGCGCAGGCTGCCGCCTCCGAGCAGGCCGCGGCGCAGGCCACCCAGGCCGAGCTGGCCGACCTGCGCAACCAGGTCTCGCAGCTCCAGGCACCGCCCGCGCCCCCGGCAGCACCTGCTCCCGCTCCCGCTCCCTCCGCGGCGCCCGCCGGCGACCTGATGTCGCAGCTGCAGCAGCTCGCCTCGATGAAGGAGGCGGGGCTCCTCAGCGACGCCGAGTTCGCCGCGGCGAAGGCCCGGCTCCTCGGCTGAGCGTGACCGGCGACTGGGCCGGGTCGCGCCGGGCGTTCGCTGACGCCACGGCGTGGTTCCGCGTCGTTCTCGGCGAGGTCGGTGACCGCTGGTCCGAGCCGGGGCTGGGGGAGTGGGACGTCCGCGCCCTGGTGGGCCACACGAGCCGCTCGCTGCTCACGGTGGAGGCCTACCTCGCGCGCCCGGCCGGCGCCGTCGAGGTCGGCTCCGCCGCGGCCTACTACCAGGTGACGCGCGCGATCGCGGCCGGCCCGGAGGTGGCGCAGCGGGGACGCGACGCCGGCGCGGCGCTCGGCGACGACCCGGTGTCGGCGGTGGCGACGATCGCCGAGCGGGTGCTGCCGCTCGTCGAGGCGTGCACCGGCGAGGAACTGGTGACCACCATCGCCGGCGGCATGCGGCTCGCCGACTACCTGCCGACCCGCGTCCTCGAACTCACCGTGCACACGGCCGACCTCGCCGCAGCCCTCGGGCGCCCGCTCGACCCTCCCGGGCGTCCCGCGGCGCTCACGCTCGCGCTGCTGAACGAGCTCGCGGTGGCCCAGGGCCGGGCCGGGGCGCTGATGCTCGCCCTCACCGGCCGGCGCGGGTTGGCCGACGGTTTCTCGCTGCTGTGAGTCAGCGGACGATCCGGTAGCCGAACATCGGGGAGCCGACGACGCCCCACAGCCGGAGCCAGACCAGCATCAGCGCCTCCGCCCCCCGGGCCGTCTCGAGGGGCCCGAGGTCGATCACGTCGGTGTGCCCGAGTTCGGTGAGCAGCCTCGTCACGACGGCCTTGCTGTCCGCGTCGTCGCCGGAGACGAAGGTGGTGAACCCGGGCAGCTCCAGCGGAGACACCATCAGCCGGGCGGTCATCGTGTTCAGGCTCTTCACCACCCGCAGTCCGGGCTGGGCGCGCTGGAGCTGCTCGGCGAGGGAGTCGGTGTTCGCCACGAACAGGCTCGGGGGGAAACCGTGGGAGGCGTCCAGCGGGTTCGCCACGTCCAGCAGGACGGTCCCGTCCGCGATGCCGGCCGCGGTCACGCCGGCCACGGACGCGGTGCCTGCCAGCGCGTTGACGACCAGCTCGGCACCGGTCGCCGCATCGGCGAACGAGCCCACCTCGATCGTGGGGTGTGCAGCCGCCCAGGTGCCGAACCCGTCGGCACCGTCGCGGGCCAGCGATGCCACCGGGTCGCGCGTCCCCACCGTCACCTCGTGGCCGTGGGTCACCAGGGCCGCGGCGAGCGTCCGCCCGACGACGCCGGTGCCGAGTACTGCGATGCGCATCCGGTCTCCTTCCTCCCCCGCGATCGTGCGCCGGGCGGGCGCCCGGTGGAATACGCACCTTTCCGGGGCGGTTACACTCCTTACCGACCGGTAAGTAAGGACACGTGGATGAACGACAGCCAACGCAACCGCGTGCTCGCGGTGCTCTTCGTCGGGGTGCTGATGGGCGCCCTCGACATCGCGATCGTGGGGCCGGCCCTGCCGGCGATCCAGGCGGAGTTCGGCCTGGACTCCCGTGCGGTGTCCTGGATCTTCAGCAGCTACGTGCTGGCCAACCTCGTCGGCACCCCGCTGATGGCCAAGCTCAGCGACTTCTTCGGGCGCCGGGCGATCTACGTGCTGGACGTGGCGCTGTTCGCCGTGGGCTCGCTGATCGTGGTGTTCTCGCACGGATCAGGGCTCTTCGGCGTGCTGCTGGCCGGGCGGATCGTCCAGGGCCTGGGCGCCGGTGGCATCTTCCCCGTGGCGAGCGCGGTGATCGGCGACACCTTCCCTGCCGAGAAGCGGGGCGGCGCCCTCGGCCTGATCGGCGCCGTCTTCGGGCTGGCGTTCCTGGTGGGCCCGATCCTCGGCGGGCTGCTGCTGGGCCTGGGCTGGCAGTGGCTGTTCGGCATCAACCTGCCGATCGCGCTGGTGGTGATCGCGCTCGCCTGGCGGCTGCTCCCGCACGAGCGCGTGGCGACCTCCGGTGGCTTCGACTGGGCGGGTATGGCCGCCCTCGCGGTCGCGCTGGGGACGCTGGCCTACGGGCTCGGCGCGATCGACACCGCGGACTTCTGGCAGAGCCTCGCCGGGACGGGCGTGTGGCCCTGGCTGCTGGCCTCGGTCGTGGCCTGGGTGGTCCTGGTCGCCGTCGAGCGGACGGCCGCGAATCCGGTCTTCCCGACCCGGCTGTTCCGCCGCCGTCAGCTCTCGGTCGGCTACGCGCTGACCGCGGGGGCCGGCCTCGGCGAGGCCAGCCTGGTCTTCCTGCCGTCCCTGGCGGTCGCCGCACTGGGCGTCCAGGCCCACGTCGCGAGCTACCTGCTGATGCCGGTGGTGCTGGCGATGAGCGTCGGCTCCCCGCTGGCGGGACGCCTGCTCGACCGGCTGGGCTCCCGGGTGGTCATCCTCGCCGGGGTGGCGGTGATGACCGCCGGCATGTTCCTGCTCAGCCAGACGTCGTCGTCGCTGGTGATGTTCATCGTCTCGGGCCTGCTCATCGGCTTCGGCCTCTCTGCGCTGCTCGGGGCACCGGTGCGCTACGTCACGCTGAACGAGACCACGCCGGCCGACCGGTCGGCCGCCCAGGGACTGGTGAACACCTTCACCAGCATCGGCCAGCTCGTGGGCAGCGCGGTCGTCGGGGCGGTGGCCGCCTCCGCCGGTGGTGCGGCAGCCGGCTACAACGGCGCGTTCGCCCTGATCGGCGCGGTCGGGGTGGTGCTGCTGCTGGTCGCCCTGCTGCTCAAGCCGCGGGCCGCGGAAGCGGCACCCGCCGCGGCCGGGGGCCGGGGCGAGCGGACGGACGCCGCCCATGCGTGACCGCATCCTGGAGACCGCCACCGGGATGTTCGTCGAGCGCGGCTACGAAGGCGTCGCGATGCGGGAGATCGCCGAGGCCTGCGGCATCACCAAGGCAGCGCTCTACTACCACTTCGCGGGAAAGGCGGAGGTGCTCGAGGCCGTCGTCACCGGCTACCTCGCCGAGATCGCGGACGTGGTGGAGGCCAGCGCGGCCCACGGCGTGGGCGAGCAGCGGCTGCGGTGGCTCGTCGAAGGCCTCTTCGCCCTGCCCGCACAGAAACGGGCGATCATGCGGCTCGCCATGCACGACCTCGGGCAGCTGCTCCCCGGGGCGCGGGCGTCGTTCGGGGCCGCCTACCACGAGCGCTTCCTCGCGCCGCTGCGTGCCGTGGTCGCCGACGCATCCGCGTCCGGGGAGTTCAAGGCGCTCGACCCCGGCGTGGTGGTGTGGGTGCTGCTGGGCATGCTCTACCCGTTCTTCGCGCCACCCGGTGCCGCGGCCTCGGGCGGGGGAGCCGTCGACGACCTCCTCGACGTGTTCTTCCACGGCCTCACCGCCTGAGGGACGCCGTTCCGTGCCGGCGGGGCGTCGGCGCGGCGGTCAGCGGCGCAGCCCGGCCTTCCGGACGGCGGCGATGCGCTGGCGACGCAGCTCGTCCAGCTCCTCGCTGGGCAGTGGGTCGAGCGGGTGCCCGAGGGCGCGCTCGAGCAGGTGGTCGGCGAGCTCGGGGTTGCGGGCGAGGATCGGACCGTGCGGGTAGATGCCGAGCACGTTGCCCTGCACGGCCCCGTCGGTGCCGTCCCCGGCGTTGCCGATCCCGATCTCCACGCGGGCCAGCGGACGCGCGTCCGGGCCCAGGTAGGTGAAGCCGCCGTGGTTCTCGAACCCGGTGATCAGGCTCTGGGTGCCGTCCGGCTTCGTCCAGCTGCTGAGCACCTCGCCGACCGCCCGCTCCGTGCCGCGCCGGGTGTTCACGTCGAGCAGCCCGAGCCCCTCGATGACCTCGTCGCGCTCGCCGACGGTGAAGGTCTTCCCGGCGATCTGGTAGCCCGCGCACACGGCGAACAGCACCGCGCCGGCGTCCAGCGCACGGTACAGGTTCCCGTCTGCGGTCAGGGCGCGTACCGCGGAGACCTGGGCCGCGTCCTCACCGCCCCCGAGCAGGTACACCGCCCCGCCGGCGGGCACGGGCGTGCCCGGCTCCACCTCGATCAGCCGCGCCTCGATGCCCCGCCAGGCCAGGCGGCTGCGCAGGACCATCGCGTTGCCGCGGTCGCCGTAGATGCCCAGCAGCGACTGGTACACCAGGACGATGTCCACCGGTTCACTCATCGCAGGCCCGCCATCTTCAGGAGTCGCTGGAACGGGGTGTAGGTGGCGATCACGTCGACGGGGCCGCCGCGCTCGCCGAGGGCCGCTCTCAGGTCCGGCTCGACCTCGTGGTCCACGCCGGCGTAAGTGAGGCGGACGGCGAGGTCCTGGGCTCGGGGGCCGGTGCACACCACGGTGCGTCCGGCCAGTTGCTCGTACTCGACGTCCCACAGCCAGGAGACGTCCTTGCCGTCGGCGGCCACCGAGTCGATCGCGAGGATCACCGGGTCCGAGGTGGCCAGGGGCAGCGCCTCGGCCCAGCCCGCGGGGTTCTTGGCCAGCAGCAGGCGAGCCCGGGTGCTGCCGAAGGCCGCGGTGGCGAACCGGCCGGCGGGTGCGGTGACGGTGTGCATGCCGGCGAGGGCCCCGGCCACGGGGACACCGAACTCGACCGCCGCCGCCAGGGCGCACGCCGCGTTGGACACGTTGAAGGAGCCCGGCACGTGGAGGTCGGGGCGCACCATCCGGCCGCCGGGGAGCACGATCCGGTCGCCGTCCACGCGGTAGCCGGCCTCGGGCTGGGCCAGGCTGCAGCCGGGGCAGTCCCAGCGGTCGCGGCCGTCCCGCGCGCTGCGGCGCAGGATCGTGCCGCACGCCGGGCACAGGGCGCCGTCAGCGTTCCAGGTGGTGGCGGTCTCGACCCAGACCACCCGTGCGGCGGTCTGTGCCGCCCACACGACCAGCGGGTCGCAGGCGTTGGCGACGATCACCGGGCCGCTCGTTCCCGCGGCCTCGAGGGCGAGCCGCCAGGAGCGTCCCAGTGCCTTGATCTCGTGGTGGCGGTCGAGCTGGTCGCGGCTGAAGTTCAGCAGCACCAGCAGTTCGGGGTCGGCGAAGGCGATCATGTCCGACACGACCCGCTCGTCCGTCTCGAGCACGGCGATGTCGGCGGCCGGCTTCTCGCTGAGGGCGGAGGCGATGCCGTAGTGCAGGTTTGCGCCGTCGGCGTTGGTGACCAGCCGCCCCGCCGCGTCGCCCAGGCCGGCGCGGACGGCGGCGGCGAGCAGATGGGTGGTCGTCGTCTTGCCGTTGGTGCCCGAGACCGCGATCACCCGGCGTCCCTGGAGCAGCTGGGCGAAGGCGTCCGGGGCGAGCCGCGTGAGCACCTGGCCACGGATGGACGCCCCCGAGCCCCGGCCCGCGATGCGCGAGGCGAGCGCGGCGGCGTTGCCGATCCGGATGGCCGCCCACAGTCGCAACCGCTCGGGTCGCGACAGGGACGCGGGCACCGCGGGGGTGCTGAGGACGGACGGCATGGCGCCCATTCTGCCAACTCCCCGCACCGGTGCGCCGATCGCCGCGTCCGGTGGGCAGGAGGGGGTCTTGACAACCTACAACCAAACGGTTGTATGTTGGTGGGGTGATCGACCAGGACGAGGACAGGGCGGACGCGTTCTTCCACGCACTGGCCGACCGGACCCGGCGGGACATCCTGCGCCGGGTGCTGGCCGGGGAACACTCGGTCACCGCGCTCGCGGCGTCGTACGACATGAGCTTCGCCGCGGTGCAGAAGCACGTCGCGGTGCTCGAACGGGCCGGCCTGCTCACCAAGCGGCGCAGCGGCAGGGAGCAGCTGGCCAGCGGCGACGTGGACGGGGTCCGCTCGGTCGCCTCGATGCTCACAGAGCTCGAGGACGTCTGGCGGGGCCGCATCGACCGGATCGACCAACTCATCCAAGGAGACTGACCATGCCCGTCACCGATATCACCAAGGACCTCGAGGCCCGCTCCATCGTCATCACCGCCGAGTTCGCCGCGCCGGTGGAGCGCGTGTGGCAGGTGTACGCCGACCCGCGCCAGCTGGAGCGGGTGTGGGGCCCGCCCTCGCACCCGGCGACGGTGGTCGACCACGACCTCGCACCGGGTGGGCTCGTCCACTACTACATGACCGGGCCCGACGGGGAGAAGTACTACGGCGGCTGGCGGGTGCTCGCCGTCGACCAGCCGAACGGCTTCACCTTCGAGGACTTCTTCGCCGAGTCCGACTTCACGCCCACCGCGGGCCTGCCCGTGTCGTCGTCGGAGTTCCGGTTCGAGCCTCTTCCGGCAGGCACCAGGGCGGTGTTCACCACCACCTACGACACCGCGGAAGCCCTCCAGCAAGTGCTCGACATGGGCATGGAGGAGGGGGCCACCCAGGCCACCAACCAGATCGACGCGTTGCTTGCCGAGGGCTGAAGGCGGCCCGCGAGAAATGACTCAACGTCCGTTGAGTGAACAAACGGACGCCGGTGTGGGGTTGCTCACGTCGTCGCAGGGGGACGGCCGTGAGTACCCCCACCCCCGTCTCAGGCGCCCGCGGAGGGCGCCACGTCCCGGTAGGACGCCTGCTTGGCGCTCCGTCCGGCACCAGAACTCGTCCGGCGCACCCGGCGCATCATCCAGGGGCTCAGGTGCTCGCGGGCCCACACCACGTTCCAGTCCAGCCGCTCACGACGGTTCATCGGCGGCAGCGCGGGCAGCGGTTCGTCCCAGTCCGGACGGTCGGGGGCCAGGCCAAGGCCGACCAGCGCGGCCTGCGCCGTCCGCTCGTGGCCCAGCGCGTTCAGGTGCAGCCGGTCCTCGTGCCACATCCGCCAGTCGCGCAGCGACCGCATGTTCCACGCGTCCAGCACGTGGGCGCCGTGACGCCGGGCGATCCCGACGATGTGGATGTTGTAGATCGCCGTGCGGTTGCGGGTGAGCTTGATCACGGGGGAGTCCCGGGCGTCGACGCCCAGGCCCAGCAGCACGTCCGTCCCTGCCGCGCGGAACCGCACCACCGCGTCCTCGACCGCCGCCGCCATGGCGTCGGGGTCGGCATCGGGACGCAGCATGTCGTTGCCGCCACCCCACAGCGACACCAGGTCGGGCGCCAGCGCCAGGGCCGGCTCCACCTGCTCGGCGAGGATCGGACGCAGAAGGCGTCCCCGGATCGCGAGGTTGGCGTAGCGGAGGGGCTCCCCGGCTCGGTCGGCGAGGTGCTGGGCGAGGCGGTCGGCCCAGCCGACCGGGCGTCCCGCGGTGTCGAGGTCCATCAGCCCCTCGGTGAGGGAGTCGCCCAGCGCGACGTAGGAACGCCAGGGGATCGTCTCGGCCACGGTCTGCCAGCTTTCTGCTCGGGAGGAATTCACGGTAGCGCCCGCCCGTCGCCACGGACGTCCCTGTCCGGATACCCCTTCCGGACGCCGTCGCGCGGTGCCACAGTGTGCGGCGTGACCCAGGGGATCCCGCGCGACGCGGTCGCGTTCTTCGCAGAGCTCGAGCTGAACAACGAACGGTCCTGGTGGGCCGCTAACCAGGACCGCTGGAAGCGGTCGGTGCGCGGCCCGGTGCAGGCGGTGTGCGAGGCGCTCGCCGGGGAGTTCGGGGAGGCCAAGCTGTTCCGGCCGCACCGCGACGTGCGGTTCTCCGCCGACAAGTCGCCCTACAAGACGCACCAGGGCGCGGTCGTGGGCACCTCGCCGGGTGTCGGCTACTACGTGCAGGTGAGCAGCCAGGGCCTGATGACGGGCGCCGGGTGGTACCTGCCGTCCCCGGCCCAGGTAGCCGCCTACCGGGAGGCCGTGCTCGACGACGACGCCGGGGACGCCCTCGTGGGCATCGTGGAGGCGCTCGGGACGTGGGGGGCGCAGGTCGACGGCGACCTCCTCAAGACCGCGCCGCGCGGCGTCGACCCGGACCACCCCCGGATCGGACTGCTGCGCCACAGGTCCCTGCTCGCCTCGATCCCGCACGGCGAGCCCGCGTGGCTGGGCGGGGACGACGTGGCCGAGCACGTGCGCGAGGACTGGCGCGCCTACCGTCCGCTCATCGAGTGGCTGGACGAGCACCTGTCGTCATAGGGACGCGCCCGGGAGGGTTGCCGCTCCTGTGGGCGCGCTGCGCACCTGCTGCCCCTGCGTCGGCCTCGGCATGCGAGCGAGCTCGCCTGCCCTCGGCCTTCCTTGGGGTATCGGCGCTGCGCGCCTCCTGCCCCTGCGTCGGCCTCGGCATGCGAACGAGCTCGCCTGCTCTCGGCCTTCCTTGGGGTGAGTAACGGGACTCGAACCAGTTACTCGGCAAAATGCCGAGTAACGGAATGCTTCCTAGCCATCAGCGTAATGACTAGGTGATACGCCTCAACATACGCGCCCCGTTACTTGGTCAGAAGTGGGCAGACAGAGGCTCTCGGGGGCTGTTATATTGCACGTATGTTGCACGAACAGCGGGAGCGAAGGGGCTTCGGACGTCTCCGGAAGCTGCCCTCGAAGCGCTGGCAGGCGGCCTACACAGGCCCCGATCTCGTCCTGCACCGCCCGCCGTCGACGTTCATGACCAAGGACGACGCCGTGGCATGGCTGGCCGCCGAACGGAAGCTGATCGACCTCGACACGTGGACGCCGCCGGCCGAGCGACGAGCCGTCCGCAAGGTCGCGGGGCAGACCGTCGAAGAGTTCGCCAACGAGTGGCTCGCCGGCCGCAAGACCGCCAAGGGCGAGCCGCTGAAGGCGCGGACGGCCGCCGACTACCGCCGCTACCTCGACCGGCACATCCTCCCGGCGCTGGGGAGCTTGCCGCTGCGACAACTCACCCCGGCGCGCGTTCAGGCGTGGTACGACGAACTCGACGCCCAGACGCCCACTCAGCGAGCGCACGTCTACCAGCTGCTGCGGGCGATAGCTACGACAGCTGCCGACAAGAAGCTGATCCCCGCCAACCCGTGCAAGATCCCGGGCGCCGGACGCGCGCAGCGGGCCAAGAAGATTACGCCGGCGACCCCGGCCGAGCTGGCGGCGATCGCCGCGAACATGCCCAAGCGTCTCCAGCTGGCCGTCCTCCTTGGCGGCTGGTGCGCTCTGCGCTACGGCGAGATCGCCGAACTCCGCCGCCGGGACATCGACCTGAAGCGGGGGACCATCACCGTCTCCCGAGGCGTGACCTGGCCGAGCGTCCGCGATCCCGAGACGAGCAAGCTGGCCTCCACGGCGGTCGTCGGCACGCCCAAGACCGCCGCTGGCCTCCGCGAGGTCCACATTCCACCCCACATCCTGCCGGCGGTGGCGGCCCACCTCGCCCAGCACACCGACCGCGGCCGGGACGCGATGCTGTTCGCGTCGTCCAGTGGGCACCACATCCATCCGCGCGCCTTCGGCTGGCAGTACCACCAGGCGAGGGTGAAGGCCGGACGGCAGGATCTGCGATTCCACGACCTGCGTCACACGGGCGCCGTCCTGGCCGCTCAAACCGGTGCGACGCTCGCCGAACTCATGGGAAGGCTCGGCCACTCGACACCCAGCGCCGCGATGCGATACCAGCACGCGGCAGCCGACCGCGACAAGGCGATAGCAGAGGCGCTGTCGAGGCTGGCCAACGGGTGATCGGTCGTTGGGCCGA
>JAIUOT010000004.1 GCA_020161015.1 Actinomycetota bacterium
CGCCCCGCAGCAGCAGCCGCGTTCACACCCAGGATCACCTCAACATCCCCCGTCCAGCCGACCGGAACACCGACGGGACCATCGAAACCACCAGTGGAGAACGGGACAAGATCACGTGCATAACAAGCATGAGCGCGCGACTCAGGAGCTACCACTCGTCGAGGTGATGTTCCGGCGACGGCTATCGCCGAGATCGTCGCAGCCCTTCCTGCCATGGGCCGGCTCGTCTTGGCCGAGTCGAGCCGTGTCCCCCGGCCCGTCCGGCTTGCGCGCACCGGCTCGTGCCTGCCAGCCTCCTCGGAGCCGAACAGCAAGGAACCCTATGACCAACCAGACCACCCTGCACATGTGGACCGACGGCGCCTGCAAGGGCAATCCGGGTCCGGGCGGCTGGGGCGTGCTGATGACCTACGGCCCGCACTCCCGGGAACTGTTCGGCGGCGAGGCGCTCACCACCAACAACCGGATGGAGCTCCTGGCGGTGATCCGCGGCCTGGAGGCGCTGACCCGTCCCAGCGAGGTGCACCTGCACGTCGATTCCGCGTACGTGATGAACGGCATGACCAAGTGGATCCACGGCTGGAAGCGCAACGGCTGGCGCACCGCGGACAAGAAGCCGGTGAAGAACGCGGAGCTGTGGCAGGAGCTGGAGGCCCAGATCGCGCGACACACCGTCCGCTGGGAGTGGGTGAAGGGCCACGCAGGCGATCCCGGCAACGAACGGGCGGACCAGCTGGCCAACCTGGGGGTGGAGCAGGCCCGCGGCTGAACGCGTCCGGCCGTGGCACCGGTGGTGATTCTGCAGATGGCCGGGCTCGCACGGGCGCCCCTAGCCTGAGGGCATGGGCAGCTTCACAGAGCTCCTCGGAGCGCAGGTCAGGAACGAATTCGCGGCGTCCCAGCAGTACGCGGCGGTGGCGGTGTGGTTCGACTCGCAGGACCTTCCGCAGCTCGCCCGCTACTTCTACCGCCAGTCGCTGGAGGAGCGGAACCACGCGATGATGATGGTCCAGTACATGCTCGACCGGAACCTGGCGGTGACGATCCCCGGGATCGATCCGGTGCGCAACGACTTCGCCACCCCGTCCGAGCCGATCGCGCTGGCGCTCGCCCAGGAGAAGCAGGTGACCGCCGACATCGAGGCGCTCTTCGCCGCCGCCCGCAACGGGGGCGACCCGCTCGGCGAGCAGTTCATGCTGTGGTTCCTCAAGGAACAGGTGGAGGAGGTCGCCTCGATGGCCACCCTCCTCAACGTCGCGCAGCGCGCGGGCGACAACTGGTTCGACCTGGAGAACTACGTCGCCAGGGAGAGCATCGGCGACGGTGGGCACGACACGTCCGCCCCGGCCGCGGCCGGGGGCGCGCTGTAGGCCCGGGCGGGACGGGCGCGTCCTGATGCCGGCCGGAACCGCGGAGCAGGTCGAGGAGTACCTCGCCACCCACCCCGGGCCGAAGCAGGCCGACCTCCGGCACCTGCACGCCCGGATCCTGGCGGAGTTCCCGCGGTCCCGGCTGTGGTTCCTCGACGGCACGGACGAGACCGGCAAGGTCGTGGCCAACCCGAGCATCGGCTACGGCACCCACGCGCTGACCTACGCCGACGGATCCTCGCGCGAGTTCTACCTCATCGGCCTGAGCGCCACCACCAGAGGCATCTCGGTCTACGTGTTGGGGCTCGACGACAAGACGTTCCTCGCCCGCACCTACGCCGCCTCGATCGGCCGGGCCACCGTGACCGGCTACTGCATCAGGTTCACCCGCCTTGCCGACATCGACGTGGACGTCCTGCTGGCGGCGGTCCGCCACGGCATGGCGCGGGACACCTCCGCCTCCGCGGACGTGTAGTCGGTGCCGGCCCGCCCCGTGCGCGGTGACGCCGGACGGGCGGGCCCGCATCCGGTCACTCGGCAGGGACGGACAGCTGCTGCAGCCACGCCTCCCAGGCCGGCTCCTCACGCCGCACGTACTCGGCCGCGTCCGCGGAGAACAGGTAGGCGCGCACGCCCGCCGACGACTCGCCCTCCCCCGCTCCGTGCACGAAGACGGTCAGCATCCCGGGCACCGGCGCCGTGAGCCGGACGAGGGCTTGCCGCTCGCCGACGCGCTCGACCATGCCGGTGGTGTCGCGCAGCTCGAGAGTCGTGCCCTCCCCGCCCAGACCCAGCTCGTCGCGCAGCGCCGCCCAGACCGTCCCCGCATCGCCCGGGTGGGAGGCGGAGGCCTCGAGCGGGGTCGCCTCCTGGCCGGCGAAGTGCGCCAGGTAGAGGCGCAGGTTGTCGAAGAACGGCTTCCAGCTCGTCCCCATGTCCTCCCAGAACTCCGCCTCCCAGTCCGCGCCCGTACCGAAGCCACTACTCGTGACCCGCACCACGCAGGTGCCGCCGGACTGCGCCTCGACGAGGAACTCCGACGTCAACGGGCTCAGGGCGTCGGGGGCGAGGCCCATCAGGGCGGCCCAGTCCTCCTCGTAGACGAGGCGCCGGGGTGGCTCCCAGGCGGTCACGTGGCCGTCCGAGCCCATGTCGGGGCCCATCGAGAAGTGCAGGGAGCCGCCTTCGCGCTCCTCGAGCTCGGTCGGAAGGAACCAGGCGCTCATGCCCCTGGCGGTGGCGACCGCCTGCCAGACCTGCTCGGCGGTGCCGGGCACCTCGACGCTGAATTCCAGGCGGTACGGGACGTTCGGGCTCATGGCTTCTCCTTCGGACGCGGGTGGACGGCGACGACGAGCCGGTGCGGGCGTCCGTCGTCGTGGTGGTAGCGGGCGGCCAGGTCGAGCACCGCCGCGGTCAGGTCGTCGGCGAAGGCCGCCCGGTCGGCGGCCGATCGGAAGCCGATCTCGGTGTCGATCGCCAGGGTGGGCAACCGCGTGCCGGTGACGCGGGCCCGGCGCGCCAGGGCACCGACCTCCCGGACCAGCCGGCCGGCCAGGGCCACCAGGTACGCGGCCGAGAGGTGGTCGGTGTTGGCGTCCGGGTCGGCCGCCGACGCGCTGACCGCCGCCGGGGAGACGACGTAGGACGCCGCAGACGCCTGGAGCACCCGCTCGGTGATGCCCCCATGTCGGCGCTCTTCGGACAGCTCCACCAGCCCGTGCGCCTCGAGCGCCTTGAGGTGGTAGTTGACCTTCTGGCGCGCGATCCCGACGCGGGCGGCCAGGCCGGCGGCGGAGGCAGGCACGACCAGTTCGTTCAGCAGCCTCGCCCGGACGGGGTCCAGCGCCGCAGCAGCCGCCTCCGGGCTCTCGATGACTTCGACGTCCTGCATGGCCCCACCCTGCCTCTGACAATATTTCTTGTCAATAGGCCCAGGGTCGCAGTTGTGGTGGCCCGGGGATCTGAGGGAGGGTGTGCCGATGGGGTCCGCACAGTCGCTGAGTGAGTCCGATCGCCGGATCGTGGCGGCGCGGGCGGCCGACTGCGCCGAGCGGGTGCTGCCGCTGTTCGAGGCCGAGGCGCCGTCCGACGGACGGCCGGCCGACGCGATCGCCCGGGCCCGGGCCTTCGCCCGTGGCGAGCTGGATGCCGCCGGCGAGATCCGCCGGCGGTTCGTGGCCGGACGTGCCGCGAAGGTCGTCGCGGGACCCGCCGCGGTGGCGGCCGCCCGCTCCGCCGCCCAGGCCGCGGGGGTCGCCCACATGGGAGCCCACGCGCTCGGCGCGGCCGGCTACGCCGCGAGGGCTGCCGGCCTGGCCGAGCCCGACCGGGCCGGCGCTGCCCAGGACGAGATCCGCTGGCAACTCGAGCATGCCTCCGCCCCGGTCAGGGACGCGCTCCGACGCCTTCCGGCCCTCGGCGAGGATCCCGCAGGCCCGCTGGGAGCCGGCCTGCTGGCGTCCGGCGAGCTCGGCTCCCTCATCCGACGGATCCAGGCCGGGCTCGGGTTGCCGGGATGACGAACCATCCCGCGAGCACGGCGCGAGGCGTGCCCGACGGGCGATGGCTCGTGGCGCCGCGGCCGACGCGCAGCCTCGGCGTCCCCGGCCCCGTGGGTGTTGCCCCTAGCGGCGGGACGTTGCAGGCTGGACCCCTCGACCTGGGGAGGTTCCATGGGCAGGCTGATCTACGCGGCCAACATCTCGCTCGACGGTTTCCTGGAGGACGAGGCCGGTTCGCTGGACTGGTCGGTGCCCGACGAGGAGGTGCACGCGTTCTGGAACGAGCACGAGCGCGGGATCGGCACGTCGCTGTACGGGCGGCGGATGTACGAGACCATGCGGGTCTGGGAGCTCGATGACTGGCTGGCTGACGAGCCCGCGGTCGTCCGTGAGTACGCAGGGATCTGGCGTGACACCGACAAGGTCGTGTACTCCTCCTCGCTCGCGGAGGTGTCGACCGCCCGCACCAGGATCGAGCGCCAATTCGACCCCGAGGCGGTGCGGCGGCTCAAGGACGCCTCCGGCGCGGACCTCAGCATCGGTGGCGCGACGATCGCGGCCGAGGCCTTCCGGCACGGCCTGGTCGACGAATGCGTGTTGCTGCTGTGCCCGGTCACGGTGGGCGGCGGCAAGCCGGCGCTGCCGCGCGGCGTCCGGCTCGACCTCGAGCTGATCGACCACCGACGGTTCGACAACGGCGTGGTCTTTGTGCGCTACGCGGTCCGGAACCGGTGACGGGACACTCGAGCCGGCCGGACTGGCACCCCGGGCGCTGAGCAGGTAGGCGGGGAGGGTCAGCCGAACCTCGTCCAGTCGCCCTCGGAAACCACGTCGGCCCGTCCGTCGACGACCGTGATGGCCGTCTGCTCGTCGATCGCGTACGCCGGCCCGCCGATGCCGGCGGCCCACCGCTCGGCGTCGGCCGGGCTGTTCTGCGGGAACGCGCCCAGGTGCGGGAAGATCGAGAAGTCGACCACACCCAGCCCCGAGTCGTCGGGCGCCGAGGGCCACTCGACGAAACACTCCCCGATCCGCGGCGCCATCACCATGCTCCCGGCGCTCACTCCCACCCACACCGTGTCGGAGAGCGAAGGCAACAGCGCGGCGAGGCCCGACTCCCGCATCCAGTGGCACAGGTACGTCGCGTCGCCGCCGTCGACCAGCAGGGCGTCCGCCTCCCGCACCCACGGCACCCAACGGTCGGCGCCCACAGTGGGCAGTGCGGTCAGCTCCAGGACCCCGAGCGAGGCCCAGCCGAGGCCGGTCAGGTGGCGGAACCGGGGATCGGCAGCGATCAGCCCCCGCACCGAGGCGGGACCGCACAGCGGGTGTCCCCACTGCGCCGTCGGCACGCACAGGGCGTGACTGTCGGCGATCGGCTTCCCGAGGAGCTCCACGAGCGCCGACTCGATGCTGGCGTTCGTGACGCCGCCGGAGGTGAGCAGGAGTTTCACAGTGCCTCCCAGGTTCGGACAACGGGGGGTGCGCCCGGACGTCAGTCCGTCTTGGCCCGATGGTAGTCACGCCGCCCGGGATCTCGTCCTGGCCCCTCGACGCCCCTACGATGCCGCCGTGACCGCTCGCCTGTATCTCGACGACGCGTACCTGTCGTCGTTCGGTGCCGTCGTCACCGCCGCCCACGACGGGTGGGTGGCCCTCGACCGGACGGCGTTCTACCCCGGTGGCGGCGGGCAGCCCCCCGACCAGGGATCCCTTGCCGTCGACGGGAGCGACATCGGCGTGACCGAGGTGAAGGAGGATCAGGACGGCCGCGTCTGGCACCACGTCCACGCCGACCTCGGCGTCGGTTCAACGGTGGAAGGCAGGATCGACTGGCCCCGCCGGCACGCCGTGATGCGGGCGCACGGGCTGATGCACGTCGTGAACAGCGTTGCGCGTGCCCGTTTCCGCGGCGCGATCACCGGCGTCCAGCTCGGTGTCGACCGCTCCCGCATCGATCTTCGCCTGTCCGGGTTCGACCGGGACCGGCTGCCGGAGTTCGAGGACGCGGTGAACGCCGTCCTCGCGCGGGATCTGCCGATCCGTGCCCACGTCATCCCCGAAGCCGAGTATCGCTCTCGCCCCGAACTCGTCCGAACCCTCAACGTCGAACCACCCGTGGCGGCCGGCAGAGTCCGGGTCGTCGAGATCGTCGGATTCGATGCGCAGGCCTGTGGCGGCACCCACGTCCACAGCACCGGCGAGATCGGCACCAGCCGGATCATCCGATACGACAACAAGGGTCGCGACAACAAGCGCCTGTACTGGGAACTGGCCTGACGGGTGCAGGAGCACGGGCGACGGAGCGGCGGTTCGTACGGACTCGGTCGCGACGCTCCGGTGTAGCCCTCGGCTGAGCGTCTAGGCTCGGCGCAGGGCCCAGAGGAAGGTTCACGGCCGTGCCGCCGAAGTGGTCTGCACTGATTGTCGTGGTGGCAGCGGTGCTGATGTCCCCGCTGCCAGCGGCGGGTGCACCGCGGCCCTCGCCGGGGACGTCACGGGCGACGCGGATCAACGACATCGACGGTGACGGGAAGGTCGACCTCGTGCTGCTCGACCCGGGAACCGGCGACTTCTCCACCACGGACGACAGCGAGCAGCGCCGGGTCGGCGGCATTCGGATCCTGTTCGGCGACGGGGCGGTGCAGACCATCAGCCGGCACGAGTTCCATGACCTTCCTGTCGAGGACTCCCGGTTCGGTGCCGGGCTCGTCGTGGGAGACCTGAACCGCGACGGGTACGCCGACATCGTGGTGTCGGATTCCAGTGCCAACGACTACAAGGGCGTGGTGTGGGCGGTCTGGGGATCCGCTCGGGGAGTCTCGGCACGAGGCGTGCAGATACTGCTGGAGGGCTCCCGCAGTCGTCCCGTGGGCGCGGCCTTGGCCTTCGTGCCGGTGCCCGACCCGGTCCTGGCCGTCGGGACGGAGGCGACGGACGGCCGGCCCGGCGGGGTGTTGCTGTGCCAGGTGACTCCCGGTGGCCGGCTCGGAGCCCAGCGCTACGTCACGATCGGGTCGCCGGGCATCGTCGGATCGGCGAGCGGAGGCCCGGCACTCGGACGGACCCTGGCCGCCTCGAACGACCTTCTGGTTCTCGGCGCGAACGAAGCCGGCCCGAAGCTCTACGGCGGAGCGGTCTGGATCCTCCAGATGGCCGGCGGGCTGACCTACTGGGCCATCCGCGTCACCCAGGACACCCCCGGGGTGCCGGGACGGACGGAGACTGACGACAACTTCGGGCTCGCGGTGTCGGTCCTGGACGACTGGGTCGCGATCGCCGTTCCGGAGGAGCGTGTCCGGGGGACGAACCTCCGGGGGGCGCTCCAGCCGATCCGCGTCGAACGGACCGGCCACGGCCTGAGGCTCCATCCCGGCAGTCTGATCTCCAGAGCTGACGCCCCCCTCGCCGCAGCGTCCGGTCCGACGGGCGCACCGCAGGAGGTCTTGATCACGCGCTGCAACACCGGATACGGAGCCATCCTCGGGCCTGGACTCGCGCCCGTACCGCTGGCCAGCGCCGCCGGCTGCACCTCAGAGACCCTCGGCACCGGAGCACAGTCCGGCATCGTGCGCACCGGCACGGGCGCCGAGGTCCGGGACCAGCCTGCCGTCGTCGAAGCCGGCGGCGTGATCGTGGGCTGGGCGGCACAGCGAAGCACCTACGACGCCGGGTCGTCAGACGCCTGGGACGTGGCTGCCGCCAGGCTCGCCCCGCCGGCAGCGTGAGCCCCTACGGCTGGCCGACCCGCAGGACCCGCGCGCACCGTCGGCATGATCGGGAGCTCGTCGACGCTCAGCGACCCCGGACCCCGCGGACGGCTCGTGACACGACGTGGGTCTCCCGCGCGCGCAGCCACGGGACGGCCGCCAGCAGCGTGATCGCGCCGGTGACGCCGAAGGCCAGCGCGTAGCTGCCGCGATCGACCAGCAGCCCCGCGACGATCGGCCCGATGATCGAGCCGAGGTCCGACGACATCTGGAAGGCGGCCAGGGCGGGGCCGCCGTTGCGCTCGCGACCCACCACGTCGGCCAGGGACGCCTGCTGGGCCGGGTTCAGCGCCCCGGCGCCGATCCCGGCGACCACCGACACGACCACGAGCATCGGCAGGTCGTGCGCGAATCCGGTCACCGCTGTGGCGATCCCCGAGACCACCAGCCCCGCGATGATGAACGGACGGCGTCCCACTCGGTCGGACTGGCGTCCGGCGAGGACGAGCCCTGCGGCGTTGCCCGCGGCGAACACCGCGAGCGCCATCCCGGCAACCCACGGCTCCCGGCCGACGACCGCGGTGGCGAACAGCGGCAGGATCGCGTTGCGCACGCCGAAGTTGGCCCATCCGTTCGCGAAGCCCGACCCGAACGCCGCCCGGTAGGCGCTGTCCCCCCACGCCTCGCGGACGGTCAGCGCCGGCAGGGTCGGGCTGCCCGGCGCCGGACGCAGGGACGCGCGCTGCAGGAAGACGGCCACGATCCCCGCCGCCAGCAGCAGCGCGACGGCGTACACCAGGAACGGCACCCGCAGCCCCAGCCCGCCGAGCAGTCCCCCGACCACTGGACCGCCGACACCACCGAGGAGGAAGGCCGTCGCGTACGCCGACGACACCCGGGCGCGGATACCTGGAGGTGCCAGCCGCACCAGCAGCGCCACGGCCGAGACCGTGAACATCGTCGAGCCGATCCCGCCGAGCCCCCGGAACACCAGTAGCTGCCAGTAGTTCTGCGCGAACGCCGTGGCGCCGGTGGACAGCGCGACGATCACGAGGCCCGCCAGGTAGACGGGCCGCTCGCCGAGCCGGGCGATGAGCCGTCCGCCGGCCGGGGCGAACACGAGCCGGAAGAACGCGAACGCGCTCACCACCACGCTGGACGCGAGGGCGCCGACGCCGAAGCCCTGGGCGAACGACGGCAGCACGGGCGTGATCAGCCCGAAACCGATGGCGATGACGAACGCCGCGGCGACGAGCACCCACACCTCGCCGGGGATCCGGTCCCGGGCGCCGTGCGGCGTAGGTGGGGTCTGGTCGGGCACGGTCACCCAGTATGCCGAGCCGGAGGGAGTTCCCTCGGCAGGAGCGACGCGGCACCATTCGACGCGGTTCCGGCACGCCGCCCGCAGCTGTCGGCTACCGTCGAGAGATGGCTGGGCCCATGGGCGAGGCGCAGACCCCGGACGGCTCCCGCTGGCACACCGCCGGCGTGGACGCGGCCTTCGACGCGCTCGGCAGCGGCCACGACGGGCTCAGCAGCCGCGAGGCCCGGGCCCGGCTCGAGAGCTACGGGCCCAACGAGATCCGCGCGACGCGTCGGGTCTCCGGGTGGCGGATCCTCGCCGCCCAGTTCCAGAACGTGCTGATCGTGATCCTGCTCGCGGCGACCGGGCTGTCGTTCTTCCTCGGGCACTCGACGGAGTCGGTCGTGATCGCCGTCATCGTGCTCTTCGCCGTCGCCCTCGGTTTCGTCCAGGAGTTCCGCGCCGAGCGGGCCATCGAGGCGCTCCGCGAGCTCGCCGCCCCCGTCGCCACCGTCGTGCGGGACGGCCGGGAGGGCCCTGTGCCCACCCGGGCCCTCGTCCCCGGCGACGTCGTGCTCCTGCACCCCGGCGACCGCGTCCCGGCCGACGCCCGCGTGGTCGAGTCGGCCAACCTGATGGTCGACGAGGCCCCGCTGACCGGGGAGTCGCTGCCGGTGGCCAAGCACGCCGAGCCGCTCGCGGACGCCGACCTCGCCGTCGCCGACCGCACCAACATCGTGCACGCCGGCACCGCGGTGACCCACGGGCGCGGACGGGCGGTCGTGGTCACCACGGGCATGCGCACCGAGTTCGGACGGATCGCACAGCTGCTCGAGGGCGTCGAGGCGGGCCGCACGCCGCTCCAGAAGAACCTCGACCGGGTCGGGGCCGTCCTCGCCCGGGCCGCGCTGGCGATCGTGCTGGTGATCGTGGTCCTCGGCCTCCTGCGGGGACAGCCCTGGCTGGAGATGCTCCTGTTCGGCATCGCGCTGGCGGTCGCCGTCGTGCCCGAGGCGCTGCCCGCGGTGGTCACGATCTCGCTCGCCATCGGCGTCCAGCGGATGGCGCGGCGGCACGCCCTGATCCGTCGGCTCCCGGCCGTGGAGACCCTGGGCAGTACCTCGGTGATCTGCTCGGACAAGACCGGCACGCTCACCCGCAACGAGATGACCGTCCGCAGGGTGTGGGCGGCCGGCCGGACGTGGGAGGTCGGCGGCTCCGGCTACGAGCCGGCCGGCGACTACTCCGTCGACGGTGCCGCCGCCGCCCCCAGCCCCGAGCTCACCGCCCTTCTCGCTGCGGCCGTCCTCGCCAGCGACGCCCGGCTCCAGCAGTCCCCGGACGGCTGGCGGATCGCCGGCGACCCCACCGAGGGCGCGCTGGTGGTGGCCGCGGCCAAGGCCGGCCTGGACCGGGAGGCACTGGAGGCGACCGCGCCCCGCACGCAGGAGATCCCGTTCACCTCCGAGACCAAGCGCATGACCACGCTCCACGTCGCACAGGAACGTACGACGGCCTTCACCAAGGGGGCGCCGGAGGCCGTCCTCGGCGACTGCACGGGCCTGCGGACGGCCGAGGGCGTCGTCCCCCTGGACGAGGCCACCCGTGAGCGCGTCGCCGAGGTGGCGAGGGCCTTCGCCGCCGACGCCCTGCGCGTGCTCGCCGTCGCCGAGCGGCCCGACGCCACGCTCGCCACCGCGCGCCACGGGATGACCCTCCTGGGCCTGGCCGGGATGATCGACCCGCCCCGGCCGGAGGCCCGGGCGGCGATCGAGGTGTGCGAGCGCGCCGGCATCCGGCCGGTGATGATCACCGGCGACCACCCCGTCACCGCCGCCGCGGTGGCGCGGGAGCTCGGGCTGCTGCGCCACGGACGGGTCGCGGTCGGCGCGGAACTCGACGCCATGGACGACGCCCGGCTGATCGAGGAGGTGCCGTCCATCGACGTGTACGCGCGGGTCTCGCCCGCGCACAAGCTGCGGGTGGTGAGCGCGCTCCAGGCGCGCGAGCACATCGTGGCCATGACCGGGGACGGCGTGAACGACGCCCCGGCCCTGAAGAAGGCGGACATCGGCGTCGCCATGGGCCAGACCGGCACCGACGTCACCAAGGAAGCCGCCGACATGACCCTCACCGACGACAACTTCGCCTCGATCGTCGCGGCGGTCGAGGAGGGTCGCGGGGTCTACGACAACATCAAGAAGTACCTGATGTACCTGCTGTCGGCGAACATCGGCGAGGTCGGACTGATGGTCGGCGCGGTGCTCGCCGGCCTGCCGTTGCCGCTCTCGGCCGTCCAGATCCTCTACGTGAACCTCGCCACCGACGGTCTGCCCGCCCTCGCGCTCGCCGTCGACCCGCCCGAGGGCGACCTCATGGCGCGACACCCGCGCCACCCGCGCACCGGCATCTTCACCCGACCCGTGATCACCCTGATGGCCGCCGGAGGCGCGTGGTCGACGGCGGTGAACCTCGGCCTGTTCGCCTGGGTCCTCTCCACCGGACGCGGGCCGCGCGAGGCGATGGGCATGGTGTTCGTGTCCCTGGTGCTCATCGAGTTCCTCAAGGCCTACAACTTCCGCTCCGACCGGCACTCGGTGTTCGACCGGCCGTTCGCGAACCGCTGGCTGAACCTGGCGCTCCTGTGGGAGGCCGCCCTCCTCTGCGCGATCATCTACCTTCCCGTGCTCCAGGGCCCGTTCGGCACGTTCGGGTTGTCGGTGACGGACTGGCTCGTGGTGGTCGGGCTGTCCGCGTCCCTCGTGCCGGTGCTGGAGCTGGTGAAGTGGATGGTGCGCCGCGGGTGGCTGGGCGACCCGGACAGCCCGGCGCCCGGAGGCCCGCACGCCTGACCGCCAACGAGCGGACGCCGCGCCCTACAGGTCGCAGTCCTCACAGCCGCCTGCGAGGCGGGACCACTCCCCCACCTCCGGGCGGCGGGACGCCGGGGGCAGCGGCACACCGAAGAACTCCCTGCGCACCCAGTCGTGCAGGTCGAGGCCGTAGAAGATCACGTCACTCTGCACCACCGACAGCACCGGCGCGGGCGCGGGGCACGGCCCGGCCGGGACGTAGCGGTGGCCGTAGAGCGGGACGAGCCGGGGCCAGCGGGCGAGCTGCTCGCGGGCAGCGGCCTCCGCCGCAGCGGCCGCCGCGGGGCGCTCGCCCCAGGAGGCCGGCCAGAAGCCGTTGTGCCCGACGTCGAACAGCAACCCGTCGACCGGGAGGTCGAGACGGGCACGCACGATGATCTCCGGGTCGTCGCGCCAGTCCAGCCAGCCGTCGCCCACCGGGACGCCGAGGGCCAGCAGCGCGGCGTGGTCGTCGCAGAAGCGGATTCCCCAGCGCGCCTCCACGTCGACACGCTCGGCCTCGGTCAGGCCCGGTTCCAGGCGGGCGCCGGCCTCGACCAGCGCCGCGAACGCCCGTTCGGCCACCCCGCTCATCCCCCCATCATGGACCTGGAAGGGAGCAGATTTCAGCCGCGGCGCCCCGACGCCCCGCAGCCTCGTAGACTCCCAGCGCCGAACCGCGAGACCGGAGCTCCCATGACCTATGACGTCGACGAACTGCGCAGCCACTTCCCGTCCCTGCGCTCGGGGCTGGCCCACTTCGACGGCCCCGGCGGGACCCAGGCCCCCCGCGAGGTGGCCGACGCGATCGCCGCGACCCTGACCGCCCCCCTGTCGAACCGCGGGACGGTGGGCCCGTCGGAGCGGAACGCGGACGCCGCGGTGCTCGCCTTCCGTCGCGCCTACGCCGACCTCCTCGGCGCCGACCCGGACGGCATCGTGTACGGACGCAGCGCCACCCAGCTGACCTACGACCTGTCCCGTCTCCTTGCCCGCACGTGGGCGCCCGGGGAGGAGGTGGTGGTCAGCCGCCTCGACCACGACGCGAACGTGCGTCCGTGGGTTCAGGCCGCCGCCGCCACGGGCGTGACCGTCCGCTGGATCGACTTCGACCCGGCGACCGGAGAGGTCGACCCCGACAGCGTCGCGCAGGCGATCACCCCACGGACGCGGCTCGTTGCCGTGACCGGCGCCTCCAACCTCATCGGCACCCGTCCGCCGGTCGCAGAGATCGCGGCCGCCGCCCACGCGGTGGGCGCCCTGGTGTGGGTCGACGGCGTCCACCACGCCGCGCACTCGTTCGTCGACGTCGCCGCGCTCGGGGCCGACGTCTACGTGTGCTCGCCGTACAAGTTCCTCGGGCCGCACTGCGCGGTGCTGGCCGCGTCCCCGGCCCTGCTCGAGACGCTCCACCCCGACAAGCTGCTGCCCTCCACCGACGTGGTGCCCGAGCGCTTCGAGCTCGGCACCCTGCCCTACGAGGTGATGGCCGGGGCCACCGCTGCGGTGGACTTCCTCGCCGGCATCGTCCCGGGCACCGGCGGCGGTCGCCGCGCCCGCCTGCGAGCGTCCATGGAGGCCGTGGACGCGCACGAGCTGCGGCTCCGGCGCCGGCTGGAGGACGGCCTGGCCGAGCTCGGCGACGCCGTGGTGCTGCACTCCCGCGCGGCCGACCGGACCCCGACGCTCCTGCTCACGCTGCCCGGACGCCGCACCGCGGACGCCTACGCCTTCCTCGCCACGCGCGGCGTCCTCGCGCCCGCCGGCTCGTTCTACGCCTGGGAACCGTTCCAGCGCCTCGGTGTCGCCGACACCCACGGGCTGCGCCTCGGCCTTGCCCCGTACAGCACCGACGACGACGTCGACCGGGCGCTCGCCGGCCTGCGCGCGTTCCTGGGCTGAGCGGGACGAGGCCGGGCGGCCGCACCCCTGGCCCGCTGTCGCCGGCGCGTCCGATACTGGCGGGCATGGCTTACGACGAGGAACTCGCCGGACGCCTCCGCGCGGCCCTGTCGTTCACCGACGGGGTGAGCGAGAGGCGCATGTTCGGCGGCCACGGCTTCATGGTGCACGGCCACATGGTGGCCGCGGCGAGCAGCGGCGGCGGCCTGATGCTGCGCGTCGACCCCGCCGAAGGGCCCGGGCTGTGCGACGGGAGTGGCGTGCGTCCCTTCCGGATGAACGGCCGCGACCTGGACGGCTGGCTGCACCTGGAGCCGGACGCCGTCGCCGACACCGCGTCCCTGGAGGCCTGGCTGGGGCGCGGCCTGGCCTACGTGGCCTCGCTGCCGCCGAAGTAGCCCCCGCCCAGGATCAGGAGGCGAGGAACGCGCGCAGCTGCGCCACGACGAAGTCGTGGTCGTCGCGCTGCGGCAGCCCCGAGACCCCGACCGCCCCGACCACAGCGCCCCCGCGCAGGCGGATCGGCACCACCCCGCCGTGGGCGGCGAACTCCCGCGGGTCGAGCCGGGCGTCGGTGTCGAAGTCCCGTCCGCGGTCACGGAAACTCTCCCCGACGGCGAGGGACGCCTGCCCGTACCGCAGCGCCACCCGGGTCTTGCGGGCCAGCCACTCGTCGTTGTCTGCGCTCGCCCCGGCCAGTGCCGAGTGGAAGACGCGCTGCTGCCCGAGCACGATGCCGATCACGACGGGCAGGCCCTGCTCGACGGCTGCGGCCCGCATGCGGCTGCCCAGCCGCCAGGCGTCGTCCACGGTGAAGTCGGCGAACCGGAGTTCCGCGTCCTCCCGCGACAGCTGCTCGCTCAACTCGCTCATCCCGGTCCGTCCTCTCCTCGTTGTCCCGGAACGACGCTAGCCAATCCGCCCGCCCCGCGCATCGGGTCACCCGCGGACACTTCCGGCCCGTTGCCCGGCGGAGCACACTGGCGGCATGCGGGTTCACCTCGGCTCAGACCATGCCGGCCTCGACCTCAAGGACCATCTCGCCACCCTGCTCGCGGCCGCCGGCCACGAGGTGGTCGACCACGGCGCGCCCACCTACGTCGCCGACGACGACTACCCGGTGTACTGCCTGCGCGCGGCCGAGGCGGTCGCGGCGGACCAGGCCGGAGGCCTGGCCGCCCTCGGCGTGGTGATCGGCGGGTCCGGCAACGGCGAGCAGATCGCAGCCAACAAGGTGCGCGGCATCCGCTCCGCGCTCGCCTGGTCGGAGGCGACGGCCCGCCTGGCCCGGGAGCACAACGACGCCAACGTGGTGGCCATCGGCGCCAGGCAGCACACCGTGGCGGACGCCGCGCGCTTCGTCGAGGTGTTCCTCGGCACCCGGTTCAGCGGAGGGGAACGCCACCGCCGCCGGATCGGCATGCTCGCGGCCTACGAGGCCTCCGGGGCGTTGCCGCCGCTGCCCACCGGCTCCTGACCCGCGGGCGGCGGGACGCCGGGCACCCGGCGGTAACGCCGCCCGTCCGGCGAGCGCTCCAGCAGGCCCGCGTCCACGAGGTAGCGGCGCAGCGTCGCCACGTCATCGGTCCGCCGTACCAGCCGCTCGCCCAGCTCCGGCTCTGACAGCTCCTCCTCCGGCTCGAGGGCACGGGCGACGAGGTACTCCAGCAGTGCCCGGCGATCCGTCGCGCGCGACGGGTAGTCCTGGATCCGCCCGTCCCTGGAGAGGAACCGCTCGGGGCCAGAGGCCGGCGGGGCCGCGGCGCGGCCGAGCGTCGCGCGCAGGCGTCCCTCGGCGACCACCGGCCCGTCGGCCGCCGCCTCCAGCAGGCCCGCCGCCAGCAGCCGCTTCAGCGCCCGGTCCCTGGCCGCCCCGGGCGCCACCGGTGCCGCGGCCACCTGCGCGAACACGGCGCGGGTGTCGGCGTTGGCGAGCAGGGCCAGCGCGGCGCGCCAGTCGAGGGGTTCGTCTCCGGGCATGCCCGGAGACTAGACCCGGCGACCGGATCCGCGCGTCCACAGGGCCCACGACCGGCCGCAGTCTTGCCCATACCGCCGGTTCCCGGCGTGTTCCACGATGGCAGCGCAGGGATCGCCGCCCCTGGTCTGCCCACGTCACCAACCGGAGGCACCATGCGGGTCACCCGCCTTCTCATCGCTGTTGCCGCGGTCGGCACGGCGGCCAGTCTCATCCTCACCGCAGCGCCCGCACAGGCCCACGCGCCCGAGCCTCGCCCGGCACCGTCGCCGGAGGTCCTCAGCACCGCCGTCGCGGCACCCTTCAACCTCGAGGTCAGCGGCCGACGGGTCCTCGTCGCCGACGGCGGCCTCAACCTGGTCGGCAGCGTGAAGCGCGACGGAAGCCTCGCCCCCGTCGTGGCCAGCGCGCCCGGGACGTCCGGGGTCGCGGCCGCCCACGGCCGGATCGCCTACACCACCACGGTGGGCGGCCCGCCCACCGGACCCATCACCGCCAGCGGCCTGACCATCGTCGGCCCCGGCGGACGGACGGCGAGCGCGGACACGCTCGCGTACGAGACCGCGAAGAACCCCGACGCCGGCGTCCACTACGGCGTCACCAACCCGAGCGCGTGCGTCCGCGACGCCTTCGAGGGCATCGGCCTCCCGGTGGACTACACCGGCGCCATCGACTCCCACGCCTACTCCGTGGCCGCCTACGGCCACGACTGGATCGTCGCCGACGCCGGGGCCAACGCCCTGCTCCGCGTGAGCAGGTCCGGCCGGATCTCCACGGTGGCCGTGCTGCCGGCCCAGCCGGCGACCATCACCGCGCAGGCCGCGGCGGCGTTCGGGCTGCCCGACTGCGTGGTCGGCGTGACCTACGCCTTCGAGTCCGTCCCGACGGACGTCGAGGTCGGCCCGGACGGTCAGCTCTACGTGACCACGCTGCCCGGCGGGCCGGAGGACGCCTCGCTCGGCGCGCGCGGGTCGGTCTACCGGGTGGACCCGCGCAGCGGCCTCACGAAGCTGGTCGCCACCGGGCTGCTGGGCGCCACGAACCTGGCGCTCTCCCGCGGACGGATCTACGTGACCGAGTTCTTCGCCGGACGGGTCTCCGTGATCCGCAACGGCAAGGTCGGCGAGTTCCTCGACCTCCCTGGGGCCGTGTCGATCGAGGCCGGTCCGGGTGGCAGCCTCTACGCCGGCACCGGGCTGGCGGGGCCGCCGTCCGTCGTGCGGATCGACACTGCGAAGGGCTGGCGGCACTGACGACGCGTCGCAGCGCGTCGTCAGACCACAGGGCCGGCATCCCGAGCAGGGCGTGGCCCGCGGCCCAGCGCCGGGCACGCGGGCCCGCCCAGGAGCCAGCCCGGTGGGAGGTGCGGCGACCTCTCACCGGGCTGCCACCCCGAATCGGCCTCAGCGCCCCTGATGTGGTGAGATGGTGCGCGTGGCTGTGCCGGACCGACTGAGCTATCCCATCCACCAGCGCACCCTGGGCAACGGCCTGCGGGTCGTGGTGAGCCCCGACCACAGCGTCCCGCTGGCCGCGGTGAACCTCTGGTACGACGTGGGCTCGCGCGACGAGCGTCCCGGCGAGTACGGGTGGGCGCACCTGTTCGAGCACCTGATGTTCTCGGGGTCGGCGCACGTCGCCAGCGGCGAGCACCTCAACACGCTCCAGGCCCTCGGCGGCTCGGTGAACGCCACCACCTGGTTCGACCGGACGAACTACTTCGAGACCCTCCCGGTGGGCGCCCTCGACCTGGCGCTGTGGATGGAGGCGGACCGGCTGGCCACGCTCCCCGACCACCTGGACGAGGCCAGCGTCGACACCCAGCGCGAGGTGGTCAAGGAGGAGAAGCGGCAGCGGTACGACAACGTGCCGTACGGCGATGCGATGACCCACCTCGCCGAGATGCTCGTCGGCCCGTCCCACCCCTACGGGCACACCACCATCGGTTCCATGGCCGACCTCGACGCCGCGACCGCCGAGCGCGCAGCGGTCTTCTTCCGCAACCACTACCGTCCTGACAACGCCGTGCTCACCCTGGTCGGCGACATCACCCCCAAGGACGGCTTCCGGCGCGCGGAGAAGGCGTTCGGGCACCTGCCGTCCTGGAACCCGAAGACGCGGCCCCCGGTGGCATCCCTGGCCCCGCTCGACACCGTGGTCACCCGCCAGGTGTCCGGACGGGTGCCGGTGGCGGCCACCTACTTCGGCTGGCGCCTCCCGGTGCGCGACACGTGGGGTTTCGACGCCTGCGACCTGGCGCTGTCCGTCCTGGGCGGCGGCCAGACCTCCCGTCTCTACCGGGAACTCGTACGCAACCAGCAGGTCGCCACGGCCGCCGGCGCGTCGGCCGTCCCGCTCGTCGGAGGGACCTCCTTCGGCATCGCGCAGGTGCGCGCCCTGCCCGGCCAGGACGCCGCAGAGGCGACAGAGGCGGCGCTGGCGGAGATCGACCGCCTCGCCACCGACGGGCCCACCGACGCAGAGGTCGCCCGCGCGAAGGCCCAGCACGCCCGCGAGTGGCTCACCGAACTCGCCCGGTTCGACTCGCGCGCGGACCTGATCAGCACCTACGCCACGCTGCACGACGACCCCGAGCGCGTGAACCGGAAGCTGGACGAGGTGATGAGCCTCACCACCGATCGCGTCGCCGAGGCCGCGAGCGCGTTCCTGCGTCCCGACCAGCGGGCACAACTCGACTACCAGCAGGAGGCCGACGATGCGGCGCTCTGACCAGCGTCCCGAGGTGAAGGCGCCGCCGCGTTGGCGCTTCCCCGACCCGGCCCGGCTCTGGCTCGACAACGGCATGGAACTGATGGCCTGCCACCGCGAGGGCCAGCACGTGGCCGCCGTCTCCCTGGTGTTCGACGTGCCCCTGAACGTCGAGGGCGTCGACATCGAGGGGGTGGCCACGATCACCCAGCGCTGCCTCGACGAGGGCACGCGGACGCATCCCGGCACGGCCTTCGCCGAGAGGCTGGAGGACATCGGCGCCGTGCTCGGCGGGTCGGCCGGCTACGCGGGCAGTGAGCTGAGCCTCGAGGTGCCGGCGGACCGGCTCGGCGAGTCGCTCGCGCTGCTCGCCGAGGCCGTCCGCGAGCCCGAACTGGCCGCCGACGACGTGGCGCGGCACCGCACCCTGCGCCTGGCCGAGATCGAGCAGGCGATGGCGAACTCCGCGCACCGGGCGGCGATCGGGTTCCGGTCCGCGGTGATCGGCGGGCGCTACCGCGCGTCCCGGATGCCGGGCGGTGAGGCGCGGACGGTGGCTGCGGTCACCACAGAGGACGTGGTCGCTTTCCACGGCAGGCACTACCGTCCCGACGCGGCGACGCTGATCATCTCCGGCGACCTCACCGGGCAGGAGTTCGGCCAGGCGGCCACGGCGTTCGGCGACTGGGCGAACCCCGCGGAGGGCTACTTCTCCCACGAGGTCCCCCAGGGGGTCGCCCCGCGGTGCCTGCTGATCGACCGGCCGGGGGCGATCCAGGCGGACGTGCGGCTGGGGTCCTTCGGCATCGACCGTGGTGATCCGCGGTGGGCCGATCTCCAGGTGGCCACCCACGCGCTCGGAGGGGCGTTCCTGAGCCGCCTGAACAAGGTGCTGCGCGAGGAGAAGGGGTTCACCTACGGCGCTCACCTGGTGAACTCGCCCATGCGGGACGGCGGGCTGATCGCGGTGCAGGGATCCTTCCGCACCGAGGTCGTGCCCGAGGCTGTCGGCCTCGCCCGCGGGCTGCTCGACCTGAGCAGCCGTCCGATCACCGGGCCGGAGGTGGCGGCCGCGGTCAGCTACACCAACGGGGTCGCGCCCCTGCGCTACTCGACGGCCCAGGGCATCACCGACCGCATCTCCGCCCTCGTCCGGGACGGGGTGAACGTCGAGTTCGTGAACGCCAACTTCCAGGCCCTCACGCTGGTGACGCCGGAGTCGGCGACGCAATCGATCCTCGAACTGCTGCCCCCCGACCGGCTGACGCTCGTCGTTGTCGGCGACGCCGCCGCGCTGGAGGCGCCCCTGGCCGCCGACGGCTGGCCGGTGGAGGTCGTGTCGGCGCCGTAGGCGTCCGCTCCGTCCCCGATCAGTTCTCCTGGGAGCCGCTGCCTCCGACGAAGGGCTGGAGAAGGGCGTTGAGGTCGGGCAGGTCGGCGAACCCGGTGAAGGTCCCCTCGTCCCTGATCTCGCGGGCGGCCTGAAGGAACCCGCGCCACGCGGTCTTCGCGAGCATGCCGCCCACGCTGATCCGGCGCACGCCGAGCGACGCCGCCTCGGCCAGCGTGGTGAACGGGGTGTTGACCAGCAGGTTCACCGGGGTCGGCGACACCGCGGAGACGATCGCCGACACCTGGTCGACCGAGGTGAGCCACGGCGCGTAGACACAGTCGGCGCCGGCCTCGGCGTAGGCCGTCAGCCGACGGATGGTCCCGGCGAGGTCCGGGCGCCCCCAGACGAACCCCTCCGAGCGCGCGGTCAGGACGACGCCGGTGCCGGTCGCGTCGATCGCGGCCCGCGCCGCCGCGATCCGCTCGACGGCCAGCACGGGGTCGATCAGGGGGTCTGCGGGATCGCCGGAGAAGTCCTCGATGGACAGCCCGGCCACGCCGGTCCCCACCGCCAGCCCCACGTTGGTGGCGACCGCCTCCGGCTCGAGGGCGTAACCGTCCTGGAAGTCCGCGTTCACCGGAAGGTCCACCGCGTTGACGATCAGGCGCAGGTGGACGAGCGTCTCGTCCAGCCCGACACTGTTGTCAGGGCGCCCCGTCGACCATGCGAACCCGGCGCTCGTCGTCGCGAGCGCGGGGAATCCCAGGGACGCCAGCGCCCGTGCGCTCCCCGCGTCCCACGGGTTCGGCATGACGAAGCACCCCGACTCGTGCAGCTGCCGGAACGCGGCCGTTCGTGCTGCGCCGTCGCTCATGCGGCACCCCCGTCCCTCCGGCACCGACCCGGGCCGGGCATCGACCGGCCCCTGGGGGCAGCGTAGGTTCGCCGGCGTCAGGCCGGACGTCCGTACTTGTGCCACAGCGCGTCGCGGACGGCCCCGGTCACCGGCCGCGCGTCGAAAACGGTCCCTGCGATGTCCTCCAGCGCGAAGCGACCGCGCTCGAGGTCGCCGACCACCGGCCAGTGCGGGCCGTGGTCCTCGCGAGGACGTTCCCGCCGCCCGTCCGGCCAGGCCACGCGGTACCAGACCGACTCGGCCCTCTCCCAGAACAGCGGCAGGGCGCGGCTGGGCACCACCCGGCAGGTGAGGTAGCCGGCCACCCGGCCGCCCCGCGACAGCTCCCACACGGCGTCGCGGAAGGGGTCGAGGCGGGGGTCCCGCGGCCACGGCTCAGCTGCTCTCACCCCGGAAGTCTCGCAGCCGCGCTCAGGAGCGTGGTACCGGGAGCCCGCCGAGCTCGTAGTCGACCTCGCGTGCCACCCGGTAGTCGCGCCACGTCTGCTCGCGCACGAAGAGCCCGTGGTCGAACCACGCGGCGACGTCGGCCCAGTGGGCGACGAGCTCGCGATGGGGCAGGACGGACGCGTCCGGCCGCGGGGTGCTGCCCGTCCGCAGGCCGTCGGCGATGACGACCGGGTCTCCCCGCGACCGCATCACCAGCGTGCGACCCACCCGCTCGCGCACGCGCTGCCACGACTCCGGCCGCCGCGGCAGGACGGGCGTGTGCATCAGCACCAGCAGCGACACCTCGAGCCCGCGGTCGATCGCCCCGAGGACGACGTTGCCGCCGTGGCTGTGGCTGAAGGCCACGCGGATCCTCCCGCGCGCCCGCTGCCACTCCAGGAGTTCGGCGGACGCACGCTCCCGATCGTCCTCCCGGTAGGCCCCGGACCAGCGGAAGTAGTCCTCCCCGGTGTAGAGCTCCGTGACCGACGACTCGGTGCGGATGAGCCGGTGCAGGCCCGACTCCGGGGCGTACCAGCGGTCCTTCACCAGCCGTGACCAGGTGCCGTGGACCGCGATGCTGATCGGTGACTCGACCACGCCGGCCGGCGCCGCCCGGGCACCGGGCGCCTCTGCGCCGCCCAGCGCGGTGGCCGCGATCTCGGCTGCCAGCGGGTCCGGGGAGTCCAGGCAGCCGGTCAGGGCCGAGAATGCCCGGGGCGCGGCCGACTCGAGCGGCACGAACGTGCGGAACGCCGGCGGGACGACGATCGCCGCCACCGCCGCGCCCGCCATCGCCCGCTCCACGTCGTGGGGGTTGTCGAGGTTCACGTAGGCGTACGCGCAGACCGCGGCGGTCGTCGGCGCCGCGTCCAGCGCGGCGCGCAGGCCGGCAGTGGCGTCCGGGTCCATCGGGCGCTCGCCCGGCACCCAGTCGTGGCCCGCCACGTGGTCGGAGGCCAGGTCGAGCGCGATGGTCGAGACGACGGGCTCCGGCAGCCCCTGCAGGGATCCCTCGTCCCCGAGCCGGGGAACGCCGAGGTCCGCGGCGTCCTGCCGGTGGGCCTCGCGCTGGTCCTGCGACCCGACCGCCAGCAGGGCGAGCAGGCCCAGCTGGGCGGCGCGGTTCGGGGCATGCCGGGCGTCCGCGCCATCAGCCCAGGCCTGCGGCCCCCGGGGCGGCATGGCCGGCACCGCGAGGGACAGGTCGTCCTGGCCGGGTGTCATGGGCCTCCCATCGACGGGCCGTTCCGACCATCGTTTCCGGCACGGAGCCTCCCCACAACGGGCAATGCTCCGCATGCCGGCGTCGGCGGACGACCCCTGCCGGGCACCTTCGCCGACTGGTTAGGGTGGCCTTCGTGGATCACGACTTCGACGACCTGCTCGCGTCCAACCAGCGCTACGCCACGTCGGCCCCGCGCAACTTCGACGGCTACGCCCACGCCGGCATCGCCGTCGTCACCTGCATGGACTCCCGCCTCCAGCCGCTGGAGATGGTGGGCCTCTTCCTCGGCGAGGCCAAGATCCTCCGTACCCCGGGCGGCCACGTGACCGAGGACGTCGTCAACGGCTGTGTCCTCGGCGTCCACCTGCTGCAGGTCGACCGCATCCTCGTGATCAGCCACAGTCGCTGCGCGATGGCCTCCGGGTCGGACGATGAACTACGCCGACGCATCCTCGAGGCCAGTGGCCTGGACGCCGGAGACTGCCACTTCGGCGCCGACCCCGACCAGGCGGGACGCCTCCGGGAGGACGTCAGGACGCTCGCGGAGCACCCCCTGATCGCCGGACGGGCACGCGTCGGCGGCTTCCACTACGACGTCGACACCGGCCTGCTCGAGCGCGTCTGCTGATCTCGAGGGCGACCCCGGCTCAGGCGTCGATGCGCTCGGCGTCCAGCGCGTAGGCGCCCTCGATGATGAACTCCTTGCGCGGGGCCACGTCGTTGCCCATCAGCTTCTCGAACGTCGACTCCGCGGCCGCCGCGTCGTCGACGGTGATCCGCCGCAGCGTACGGTGCCGCGGGTTCATGGTGGTCTCCGACAGTTCGTGGGCGTCCATCTCGCCGAGGCCCTTGTAGCGCTGCGGCTCCTTGAACGACTGGCCCTTCTTCGTCAGCTCGGCCAGCTTCCGGCGGTACTCGGCCTCGTTGTAGGTGTAGATGTACTTCTCCTGGCCCTTGCGCGGGTTCGTGAGCTCGAACCGGTGCAGCGGCGGGACGGCGGTGTAGACGCGTCCCGCCTCGACCAGCGGACGCATGTACTTGAAGAACAGGGTCGCGAGCAGCGTCCTGATGTGGGCGCCGTCGGAGTCCGCGTCGGCCATGAAGATCACCTTGGAGTAGCGCGCGGCGTCGAGGTCGAAGGTGCGCCCCGAGCCGGCACCCACGACCTGGATGATCGAGGCGCACTCCACGTTCTTGAGCATGTCGCCGACCGACGCCTTCTGGACGTTCAGGATCTTGCCCCGGATGGGCAGCAGCGCCTGGTACTCGGAGTCGCGCGCCAGCTTGGCCGTGCCGAGCGCGGAGTCGCCCTCCACGATGAACAGCTCGGTCCGGTCGAGGTCGGTGCTGCGGCAGTCGGCGAGCTTCGCCGGCAGCGTGGACGACTCCAGCGCGTTCTTGCGCCGCTGCGCCTCCTTGTGCGCGCGCGCCTGCACACGGGTGCGGGACGCGGACACGACCTTCTCCATGACCGCCCTCGCCTGCGTGCGCAGGGCCGCGCGGCTGGAGGTGAGGAAGTCGCCGAGTTCCGCCTCGACGATGCGGGTCACGAGCCGGGTGACCGGCGGCGTGCCGAGCACCTCCTTGGTCTGCCCCTCGAACTGCGGCTCGGCCAGGCGGACCGTGACCACGGCGGTCAGGCCCTCGAGGGCGTCGTCCTTGGTGATCTCCTCGCCGGCCTTGAGCAGGCGGGTCCCGTCCAGCCCCCGGAGGAAGGCGCGGGTGAGCCCGCGCTCGAAGCCGGCGACGTGCGTCCCACCCTTGGGCGTGGAGATGATGTTGACGAACGACTGCACCTGGGTGTCGTACCCGGTCCCCCAGCGCAGGGCGATGTCGACGTCGAGGGTGCGCTCGACGTCGGTCGGCGTCATCGCGCCGCGGTCGTCCAGCATCGGAACGGTCTCGGTGAAGCTGTCGGTGCCCCGCAGCCGCAGCACATCGGTCACCGCGGGGTCGGACGCGAGGTACTCGCAGAACTCGGAGATGCCCCCGTCGTGCTTGAAGACCTCGGTGACGGGTTCCTGGCCCCGCGCGTCGGTGACCACGAGCTCGAGGCCGGGCACGAGGAAGCTGGTCTGGCGGGCACGGCCGAGAAGCTGCGGCAGCGCGAGCTGCGCGTCCTTGAGGAAGATCTGGCGGTCCGGCCAGTAGCGCACGCGGGTGCCGGTGACGCCCTTCGCCACCCGCCCCTCCTTGCGCAGCGTGCCGCCGGGGGTGAACGGCGCGTCCGGGCCGTCGCCGTCGAACGTGCCGACGACCCCGCGGCGGAAGCTCATCTTGTGGGTCGCCCCGTTGCGGTCGACCTCGACGTCCAGGCGGGCGCTGAGCGCGTTCACCACGGACGCGCCGACGCCGTGCAGGCCGCCGGTGGCGTTGTAGCTGCCGGCACCGAACTTGCCGCCGGCGTGCAGCTTGGTGAAGACCACCTCGACGCCGGTGAGGCCGGTGCGCGGCTCGATGTCGACCGGGATGCCCCGCGCCCGGTCGACGACCAGCACGCTGCCGTCCGCGCCCAGGGTCACCTCGATGCGCTCGCCGAACCCGGCCAGCGCCTCGTCCACCGCGTTGTCGATGATCTCCCACAGGCAGTGCATCAGCCCCCGGGTGTCGGTGGACCCGATGTACATCGCCGGGCGCTTGCGGACGGCCTCCAGTCCCTCGAGCACCAGGAGGTGCCGGGCCTCGTAGTCCCTGCCCTCTGCGGCCTTCGTCGTCGTCACCGGCTGAGACTATCTCGGACGGGTAACAGTTCTTTGCAATCGCGTGACGGTGTCGGGCGGTCGCGGGTTCTGTCCGCCGGGCCGCCTACACTGAACACCTCACCGGGAACAAAGAGTGCTCCGCCCTCGTTGGAACCGGTGCGAGGACAGTGGTACTTCGCGTGGTGAGAGAGTGAGGAAGACCTGATGAGCGCAACCATTACCGAACCCCTGACCGCAGCCGATCGTTGCGACCGGTGCGGAGCTCAGGCCTACCTGCGGGTCACCCTCACCTCCGGCGGCCAGCTCCTCTTCTGCGGACACCACGGCAAGGCCCACTCGGCCAAGCTCCAGCAGGTGGCCCTGAAGATCCACGACGAGACCGACAAGCTCAGCTGACGGTGTGGTCGAAGGGCCCCGGGGTCTTCCCCGGGGCCCTTCGCCTGTCCGGGCCGTTTGCGATACTCGGCCCATGAGCATCGACGCGGTTCGGGGTGACCTGACGACGGAGCGGGCGGACGCGCTGGTGAACGCCGCCAACTCCTCGCTGTACGGCGGGGGTGGCGTGGACGGGGCGCTGCACGCTGCGGCCGGGCCGGCGCTGCTGGCCGCGTGCCGCGAGGAGCGGGCCACCCGGTGGCCGGACGGCCTCCCGGTCGGCGAGGCCGTCGCCACCGTTGCGGGCCTGCTTCCCGCGCGCTGGGTGATCCACACGGTCGGGCCGAACCGGAACGCCGGCCAGACCGACGAGCGGCTCCTCGCGTCCTGCTACACCCGCTCGCTGGACGTCGCGCAGGACCTCCGTGCGCGCACCGTCGCCTTCCCGGCGATCGGGGCCGGCGTCTACGGCTGGGACGCGGCGACCGCCGCGCGCGTGGCGGTGGGCGCAGTGGCCGCACACCCGCGCGCCGGCATCGAACGGGTGCGCTTCGTGCTGTTCAGCGAGCGGCTGCTCGCCGCCTTCGCCGCGGAACTGGCGACCCGCGCATGATCGTCGCGCCGTACGGCTCCTGGCCGTCGCCGATCAGCCCTGCGGACCTGACGTGCGCGTCCATCGGCCTGGACCGCGGACTCGTCGACGGCGACCGGGTGTACTGGACGCAGGCCCATCCCGAGCAGCGCGGACGGGTCTCGCTGTGGACGATGGGCCCGGACGGCTCACGGGAGGAGCTCGCGCCCGACCACAGCGTCCGCAACCGGATCAACGAGTACGGCGGCGGCGCGTGGGCGGTCTCCGGCGGGGTGGTCGTGTACTCCGCCGACCCCTCGGGGGAGCTGTGGGCGCACGAGGGGGGCGGGCGGCGCCTGCTGGCTCCGGGCGGCGCCCACCGGTACGGAGCCCTCAGCATCGACCCGGCCCGTCGCCTCGTCCTCGCCGTGCGGGAGGACCACGCGTCCGAGGGACCCTGCGTGCAGCGTGTCGTCGCACTCGACCTGGACGGGGACAACGCCGGCGGCGGACGCACCCTGGTCGAAGGGGCGGACTTCTACGCCTCGCCGGCGCTCCGCGCCGACGGCCTCCTGGCGTGGGTGCAGTGGCGGCTCCCGGACATGCCGTGGGACGCGACGGAGCTCTGCGTCGCACCGCTGGACGACCCGGGACGCGCTGTCCGTGTCGCGGGCGGACCGGGCGTCAGCGCACTCCACCCCGCCTGGGACACCACCGGCGGGCTGGTCCACCTCAGCGACGCCTCCGGCCACTGGAACTTCCACCGCTGGGACGGCGTCGCGTCCGTGGCGCTGCACAGCGACCCCCACGACTTCTGCGGCCCGATGTGGAATGCGGGGCCGGCGCCCTACAGCCTGCTGCCCGACGGGCGCATCGCCTGCGCACGCCTGGTGGACGGCATCGGCCGGGCCGGCATCCTCGACCCGACGACCGGGTACCTCGAGGAGGTGTCGACCGGTGCGGTCAGCTGCGAGCTGACCGGGACCGGCGCCCGGGTGGTCGCCCTTCTCGGCTTCGCCGACCGGCCCCGGGAGTTGCGCCTGCTCGACCTGTCCGACGGCTGCAATGTGCTTCTCGCGCGAGCGGAGGAGGTGTCCCTTGCGCCGGAGGCGGTGTCGGTCGCCCGCGCGATCACCTGGGACTCCCCCGACGGCCCGGTCCACGCCTGGTACTACCCGCCCACCCATCCCGGCGTGTCCGCCCCGGACGGCGAGCTGCCCCCGGTGCAGGTGTGGAGCCACGGCGGCCCGACCGCCTTCTCCTCCCCGGACTTCCGGCTCTCCACCCAGTTCTGGACCTCGCGCGGCATCGGCATCCTCGACGTGAACTACTCCGGCTCCTCCGGCTACGGGCGCGCCTACCGGGAGCGGCTGGACGGCGCCTGGGGCGTCAGCGACGTGCGCGACTGCGTGGACGCCGCCCGCGCGCTCGTCGCGGAGGGCCTCGCCGACCCCCGCCGGCTGAGCATCCGCGGCGGGTCCGCCGGCGGCTTCACCACGCTGGCCGCGCTCACCACGACCGACGTCTTCTCCGCGGGCGTCAGCCTCTACGGCATCGGCGACCTGGAGTCACTCGCCACCGACACCCACAAGTTCGAGTCCCGCTACCTCGACCGGCTCGTGGCGCCGTACCCCGAGGGCCGCGACACCTGGATCGAGCGATCGCCGATCCACCACCTGGACCGGCTCGCCTGCCCGATGCTGATCCTCCAGGGGGCGGACGACACCGTGGTGCCGCCTGCGCAGGCCCACGCCATGGCCGACGCCGTCCGCGCCAAGGGACTGCCCGTCCGCCTGAGGGTCTTCGAGGGCGAGGGCCACGGGTTCCGTCAGGCGTCCACGATCACGGCGGTCGCCGAGGAGGTGCTCGCGTTCCTCGGTCACGTCCACGGGTTCACCCCCGCGGACGTCGCGGCTCCCGCCGCCGGCCCGGACGGTCGTCCGGGCGGGGCATGATCGTCTCCGGAACATCGGGTTCGGCCGCCGGACCGGGTACGAAGCCTGCCGTCACGGACTGGGTGACGATCGCACGCGGGCCGCGACGCAGTCGTTGTTCGACGGCCGCGGCGAGCCGGGTCAGCAGCGAGTTGAGCACGATGTAGATCACGGCGAGGACGATCAGGGTGGGAATGAGGTTCGCGAAGGCCACCGCGAGGTTGGTGCCCGAGCGCAGCAGCTCCAGGTAGGCGATCATCGACCCGAGGGCCGAGTCCTTCAGGATCACCACGAGCTGGCTCAGCATCGACGGGAGCATCGCCGTGATCGCCTGCGGCAGGAGGATCTCGGTGAGCGTCTGGAACGGCGTCAGCCCGATCGCCAGGCCCGACTCCCGCTGCCCCGCGGGCAGGCCGTTCACCCCCGAGCGGACGAGCTCGGCGAGCACGCACGAGTTGTAGACCGTCAGGCCGACGACCACCCCGAACAGCGGAAGCAACGGGCCCGAGATGCGCAGGGCGAACAGGCCCGCGTAGTACGCGAAGAGCATCATCATCAGCACGGGAACGGAACGGAAGAACTCGACGAACGCACCGCAGGCCCAGCGCAGCCAGCGCTGCGGCGCCAGCCGTCCCACCCCGAGCAGCAGACCGAACACGATCGACAGCAGCACCGACAGCGCGGCCGCCAGCAGCGTGCCGCCCAGGCCCGGCAGGAGGTAGGCCGTCCAGGCGGTGGGAGTGAGGAACGGCAGCCACTTCTCCGCGGTGAGCTGGTTGTTGGCCGGGTCGGCGAGGCGCACCACGACGAAGGCCAGCAGTCCGAGGAGCGCGAGCACACCGGCGGCGGCGATCACGCGGTGACGGGCTCTCGCCCGCGGACCCGGCGCGTCGAACAGCACCGATGCGGCGCTCACCGGTGCACTCCGAGCCGGTTGGACAGCCAGGTGAACAGCAGACCCATGGGCAGGGTGAGCACGACGAACCCGGTGGCGAGGAGCGCGAAGATCGCGTACAGCAGCGACGGGTTGAACTCGATCATGTTGCGCATCAGGTAGGCGGCCTCGGCCACCCCGACCGTCGCGACGACGGTCGTGTTCTTGGTCAGCGCGATCAGCGTGTTGCCCAGCGGCGCGATCGCGCCGCGGAACGCCTGGGGCAGCACGACGTGCCGCAGCGTCGCGGCGAACCCGAGGCCGATCGAGCGTGCGGCCTCCGCCTGTCCCGCTGGCACCGTGTTGATGCCGCTGCGGATCGCCTCGGCCACGAAGGCGGCGTGGTACACGGCGAGGGCGACGACGCCCCAGCGGAAGCCGTTGTCGACGATGAAGGTCGGCGAGTCCGCCGGGGCCAGCTGCACCTTCAGGGTGTTCGCGATGCCGAGCGAGCACAACGCGACGATGAGCGTGAGCGGGGTGTTGCGGACGAGGGTCACGAACCAGGCCCCGAAGCGCTGGAGGACCCCGACCGGGGACACCCGGGCGACGGCCACCACCGTCCCGACGACGAGCGCCCCGACGGCACCCCAGGCGGTCAGCTGGACGGTCATCCAGAAGGCGGCGAGCACGTCGTACTCCCGCAGCAGCGTGGCCAGGCCGTCCAACCGCTCATCCTCCCGTCATCGGGCCGCCGGCGGTCCGCGGACTCCTCCGGCGGCGGGCCCGCGCTAGGCGCAGGCGTCGGCCTTGGGCGGGTTGGTCGCGGCGTCGGGGGTGAACCCGGACGTGCCGACGGTGTCGTCGAGGGCCTTCTGCCAGGACCCGTCGGACACCATCTTGGCGAGCGCGTCGTTGATCGCCGTGCAGAGCTTGGTGTCGCCCTGCTTGATCCCCACGCCGTAGCGCTCGGTGCTGAACGGCTTGCCGACCACCTTCAGCTTCCCGGCGTACTGCGGCTGGGCGGCGAAGCCGGCAAGGATGACGTTGTCGGTCGTGACGGCGTCGATGCTGCCCGAGGCGAGCGCCTCGACGCACTTGGAGTAGGTGTCGTACTCCTGGAGCTGCACCTCGTTGGCGATGGTGTCCTTGATCTTCTTGGCCGAGGTCGAGCCCACCACCGAGCACAGCTTCTTGCCGTTCAGGCTCTCGGGGCCCGTGATGCCGGACGCGCTCGCGCTCACCAGCAGGTCCTGCCCGGCGATGAAGTACGGCCCGGCGAAGGACACCTTCTTCTTGCGATCGTCGGTGATCGAGTAGGTGGCGAAGATCATCTTCACCTGGTCCGACTGGAGCATGGTCTCGCGCTGCGCGGACGGGGTCTCCCGGAACTCCACGTCGGTGTAGCCGAGTTCCTTCGCAACGTACCGGGCCACCTCCACGTCGAACCCTTCGAAGGAGTCGCCGTTCTTCAGGCCCAGCCCGGGCTGGTCGAACTTGATCCCGACAGTCACCTTCCCTCCGCTGCCCGGGTCCCCGCCGGCGGAGCTGGCCCCCGCGCAGCCGGACATTCCCAGGGCCAGGACCAGCGCACCGCCGATCGCCCACCGGGGCGTACCACCTGTCATCATCTCTCCTCCTTCGTGGGGTGACTTCGTCGGGGATGTCAGTGGGTGAGGATCTTGCTCAGGAAGTCCTTGGCGCGGTCGGTCCGGGGTGCGGTGAAGAACGCCTCGGGCGTGTTCTGCTCGACGACCTGCCCGTCGGCCATGAAGACCACGCGATCGGCCGCCTTGCGGGCGAAACCCATCTCGTGGGTCACCACGATCATCGTCATGCCCTGCGCGGCGAGGGTCACCATCACGTCGAGCACCTCGTTGACCATCTCCGGGTCGAGGGCGGAGGTGGGCTCGTCGAAGAGGATCAGCTTCGGGTCCATGGCGAGGGCGCGGGCGATCGCCACGCGCTGCTGCTGCCCGCCGGACAGCTGCGCGGGGTACTTGGCGGCCTGGTCGGCCACTCCCACCCGCTCGAGCAGCTCGACGGCCCTCGCCTGCGCGTCGGTCGGTGTCAGCCCGCGCACCTTGACCGGTCCGAGGGTGACGTTCTGCAGGACGGTCTTGTGGGCGAAGAGGTTGAACGACTGGAACACCATGCCCACCTCCGCACGCAGGCTCGCGAGCGCGGCGCCCTCCTCCGGCAGCGGGACCCCGTCGATGGCGATCGAGCCGGAGTCGATCGTCTCCAGCCGGTTGATCGCCCGGCACAGCGTCGACTTGCCCGAGCCGGACGGGCCGAGGACCACCACCACCTCGCCCCTGGCGACGTCCAGGGTGATGTCGTTGAGGACGTGCAGTGTCCCGAAGTGCTTGTTCACGCGGGAGAGGGCGACGACCGGCGGTCCGCCGGACGCCGGCGCCTGCCCTCCCGGTGCTCCCATCCACCGAACGTAACCGGAGTCCTCAGGGCTTGGCTACGCTCGGTGCGGGCCTCAGAATTACGACCCCGGGGGCAGGTGTGGACTCAGTCCAGGTAGTCGCGCAACACCTGGGAGCGGGACGGGTGACGCAGTTTGCTCATCGTCTTCGACTCGATCTGACGGATCCGCTCACGGGTCACGCCGTAGACCTTGCCGATCTCGTCCAGCGTCTTCGGCTGGCCGTCGGTGAGCCCGAACCGCATGCTCACCACGCCGGCCTCGCGCTCGCTGAGGGTGTCCAGGACGTCGTGCAACTGCTCCTGCAGCAGGGTGAAGTTCACCGCCTCCGCGGGCACCACGGCCTCGGAGTCCTCGATCAGGTCGCCGAACTCGGAGTCGCCGTCCTCGCCGAGCGGGGTGTGCAGCGAGATCGGCTCGCGTCCGTACTTCTGCACCTCGACGACCTTCTCGGGCGTCATGTCGAGTTCCTTGGCCAGCTCCTCCGGGGTGGGCTCCCGCCCGAGGTCCTGGAGCATCTGCCGCTGCACGCGGGCCAGCTTGTTGATGCCCTCGACCATGTGCACCGGGATGCGGATCGTCCGCGCCTGGTCGGCCATAGCCCGGGTGATGGCCTGCTTGATCCACCACGTCGCGTAGGTGGAGAACTTGTAGCCCTTCGTGTAGTCGAACTTCTCGACCGCACGGATCAGGCCCAGGTTGCCCTCCTGGATCAGGTCGAGGAAGAGCATGCCGCGGCCGGTGTAGCGCTTGGCCAGCGA
>JAIUOT010000005.1 GCA_020161015.1 Actinomycetota bacterium
ACTGGCGCGACACCCCCTGGGCCTTGGCCGCATGGGCGACCGGCCAACCCTGCTCGACCACCCTGCTGATCAGCAGCCGCCTGCCGAACACCGTCAGATGAGCCCTACATTGGGACACGGGAGAACCTCCTTCGGATGTGGGCCTTCGCAAGTCACGCCCCAACGGGGGTTCTCCCTCTTCGTCAACCAGCCCGTGTCACCAACGTCCCGGCCGAGTACACCTAGCGCCCAGGGCCAGCCCTCCCGATCGAGGGCCAGCCCTCTCGTCGAGGGCCAGCACCGGGGTACGAGCCCTCGGCGTCAAGGCTGGCCCTCGGCGATGCCGGGGACGCAGGACGGACGCCGGGGACGCAGGACGGATGCCGGGGACGCAGGACGCACGAGAGCCGCCGGCGGGCCGGCGGCTCTCGGGAGACGTCCTACTGCTGCGGGGGCTGCTGGTAGGTGGGCGGCTGGTAGGTCGGCGGCTGCGGGGCCGGTGCCTGCGGCGGCGGGGCATACGTCGGCGGCTGCGGGGCGCCGAACTCCCCCGGCGCCGGAGCGGCCGGGTTCGCCTGCGGGTAGGCCTGCGGGTTCGGCAGGGCGGACGGCTGGCTGCCGGCGGCGAGCTGGTCGTTGGTGGGCTCGGGGACGGCGCCCTCTGGCCGGTCGCTGATCTCGCCGAACCTGACCTTCGGCGCCTGCCGGACGGCGGCCTCGTTGACCTCGAAGTACGTCGCCTTCTCGAATTTGAACATCCCGGCGAGGATGTTCGAGGGGAACGACTCGACCTGCGTGTTGTAGTTGCGCACGTTGGCGTTGTAGAAGCGCCGGCCGGCCGCGATCCGGTCCTCGGTGGCGGTCAGCTCGCGCTGGAGTTCGAGGAAGTTCACGTTGCTCTTGAGCTCGGGGTACGCCTCGACGGAGACGAGCAGGTTGCGCACGGCTCCGCTCAGCTGCTCCTCCACCTGCGCCCGCTCCTGGGTCACCGCGCCGCCACCGGCCTGGGCCAGCGCCGCTGCCTGGTTGCGCAGCCGGGTGACGCCCTCGAGGGTGTTGCGCTCGTGGGCGGCGTAGGCGCGCACCGTCTCGACCAGGTTCGGGATCAGGTCGTAGCGGCGGTTCAGCTCGACGTCGATCTGTCGCCACGACTCCTGGATCAGGTTCCGGGAGCGGACGAAGCCGTTGTACAGCGACACCGCGTAGAACCCGATGCCGAGGACGACGAGCAGGAGGATGAGGAAGAACCACAGCATCCCGGTTTCTCCATTCGGTTAGGTGACCGGCCGAGCCCAGCCTAACGACCCCCACCGGTGCTGGCGAGGGCCGGGAGCGCAGGGCCACGCCGGATCAGTCGCGCAGGATCAGTCGCGCAGGGTCGCGCGGGTCACTCCAGGCCGAGGTCGGCCAGGCCGACGGCGTACCGGTAGGGGACGCCCGCAGCCTCGATGCGCTCGCGGGCGCCGGTGTTGCGGTCGACGATCACCGCGACGCCGACCACCTCTCCCCCGGCCTCGCGGACGGCCTCCACGGCCGTCATCACCGAACCGCCGGTGGTCGAGGTGTCCTCCACCACGAGGACGCGGCGTCCGGCGACCCCTGTGCCCTCGATCCGTCGCTGGAGCCCGTGGGCCTTGGACTCCTTGCGCACGACGAAGGCGTCGAGCCGGCCCCCGGCGTGGGCGGCGTGGTGCAGCATCGCGACGGCGACCGGGTCGGCGCCAAGGGTGAGCCCGCCGACGGCCTCGAAGTCCCAGTCCGCGACGAGGTCGGTCATGACCTGCCCGACCAGCGGCGCCGCGAACCCGTCCAGGGTGACCCGCCGCAGGTCCACGTAGTAGTCGGCCTCCTTGCCGGAGGCGAGGGTCACCCGTCCCCGGACGACGGCAAGGGTCTGGATCTGTTCGATGAGCTCTTCGCGCGCAGCCATGGGCGCAACCGTAGCGGTCAGGAGAACCAGCCCCGGCTCCAGGCCGGGGAGGGGGACGGCTCCGCGTCCGCGTCGGTGAACGGGACGGCGCCGCCCAGCCACCGGGCGAGCTCGCGGCCGGCCAGCAGGCGGTAGGGGAACACGGCGCGGGCGACCCTGCGCTCCAGCGCCTGGACGGGCACCTGCTCCCCGGCGGCGACCACGAGGTTGCCGAAGCGGCGGCCCTTCCACACCGGGACCTCCGCGCTGACCGCCGCCTGCCCGAAGGACGCCGCGAACCCGGCGAGGCAGCGCCGCGCCCATCCGAACGGCGCGGCGTCGGTCAGGTTCATCACCACGAGCCCTTCGGGACGCAGCAGGCGCCGGGCCTCGGCGAGGAACTCCATCGTGCCCAGTTCCGGCGGGACGCTGGCGCCGGCGAAGGCGTCCACGATCACCGTGTCGGCGCAGCCGCTGGGCAGGTCCGCGGTGCCGGCGCGCCCGTCCACCGGCCGGATGCGGATCCCGGAGTGGCGCGGCAGGGGCAACCGGTCGCGGACCTGGGCGATCAGGGCCTCGTCCGGCTCGAGCACCACCTGCGCGGTGCGCGGACGGCGGGCCTCGACGTAGCGGGGCAGCGTGAGCCCGCCGCCACCGACGTGGATGATGCGCACCCGCGCCTGCGGCGGGCGGGCCAGCACCGTCTCATCCAGGACCTCCGCGATGCGGCGGACGTACTCGAACTCCAGCCGGAGCGGGTCGGTCGGGTCCACCCAGGACTGCTCCGTGCGCCCGTTCACCACGAGGAACGCGCGCCGGTCGTCCGGGGCGGGCACCACCTGGCTCATGGACGGAGCCTAGGCGACGCCCCGGGTGCTGGTTCGGATCCGCTCCGCGCCACTAGGGTTTGGCCAGCAGACCGGCTTTCTCTTCCGCAGGGTGGGGCGATGGTGACACAGCAGCAGTCAGGGGCCGAACCGGGCGAGGGCGCCCAGCCCACAGGACCCGGGCAGGACCCGGAGGCCAGCCAGGGCGTACCGGCGGAGGCGACGCCACCGCAGGACGCCGCGCCGAGCGCCGACCAGCCGGCCCGGGACGCGACCGCGGGACCCGACGTCACGGCCACCCAGCCGATCGGGCAGCAGCCGGAGCCGACGCTGGCCTTCGACCCCGCCACGCCCCCGGGGCCGGTCGGGTCGTTCGCGAGCGCCCCGCCGCCCGTCCCCGGGGTGGTGCCCGGCCCGGGCTATCCGGAACAGCCGGCCTGGCCCGGCGCGCCCTACCCGCCCGGCACGCCCGGCTACCCGGTCGCGGGCGGTGCCTACCCTCCGGGCCCGGTGCCACCGCAGGGCTACCCCGCCGACCAGCCCTCCCCCGGCCAGCCCTACCCCGGCCAGCCCTACCCGGGCGACCAGGCCTTCGCCGGGCAGCAGTACCCCGCCGACCAGTACGCGCAGGCCTACCCCGGGGGCCAGCCCTACCCCGGACAGCCCTACGCCGGCGCGTCCTACCCCGGGCAGTTCACCCAGCCGCCGGGCGGGCCGCCCGCGCCCCGCAAGAACCGCACCGGCCTGTTCATCCTGCTCGGGGCCGGCGCGCTCGTGCTCGCGCTGGTCGCGGTGTTCGCACTGTTCCGCCCCGCGTCCCCGACGGCGGGCCCCCAAGCCACAGCCCCCGCGACCTCGGGTGCGCCCACGACGGGAACGAGCACCTCCGCGCCGCCGCCCACACCGGCCGACGCCGCTGCCGCCGTCCAGGGCTACCTCGACGCGCTCGCGCAGGGGGACGCGGCGACCGCGCTGTCCTACGCAGCGGTGGCACCGGCCGACACCTCGCTGCTCTCCGCGGAGATGCTCGCCGCGGGACGCCTCGTCGCGCCGATCAGCGACATCCGCGTGGCCCCGTCCTCCGGCGCCTCGGGGACGGAAACCGTCTCGGCCAGCTACAAGGTCGGCGAGCGTGTGGTGGACGCGTCGTTCGAGGTCGTCCAGACCGGCAGCGCGTGGCTGCTCCAGGACGTCGCCGCGAGCGTGAGCCTCACCTCGCTGTCGCCGGCCACCGTCCCGCTCGCGGTGAACGGCGTCCCGGTGAGCTCCGCGTCGGTGACCCTGTTCCCGGGCAGCTACACCGTCGCCGCGCAGGACGCCCGCTTCGCGGTCAGCCACGGCACCTTCCTCGTGGAGTCGCCGGGCGCCACGCCTGACACGTTCTCGATGGAGCTGAAGCTGAGCTCTGCCGGGACGGCGAAGGTGCGGGCGGCCGCGCAGAAGAAGCTGAACTCCTGCCTCAAGACGCGCTCGCTCGCGCCTGCCGGCTGCGCGTTCGGCACCTACCTGCCCAAGGGCAACAAGGCCCGCACCTCGACGATCCGCTGGACGGTCACCAAGGGCGCGACCGCCATGAAGAAGATCAAGCCGGCCCTCGACGCGGGCAACCCGACCATGGCGCGGGCGAGCGTGAACGTGCAGGTCAAGGTCAACCTCAGTTCGACCAACGGACGCCGCTGGTACGGCTACAGCGCGATCTACCTGGTGCTCGCCGACCTGTCGGGGGAGTCGGTGAAGGTCACCTTCCCCTGACCCGGTCGCACACGCAGGACGGGCCGCCCGGGATGCCGGGCGGCCCGTCCTGCGTGGTGCCTCAGACGACGGTGACCGTGTCGGTCACCGCGAGACCGGTGCCGTCGGGGTCGACGTCGAACTGCACGACGTCGCCGTCCACCACCGACCCGGACAGCACGCGCTTGGCCAGCGCGTCCTCGATCGTCGTCTGCACCAGCCGCTTCAGCGGACGCGCGCCGTAGACCGGGTCGAAGCCGGTGAGCGCCAGCCAGTCCTTGCCGGCCTGGCTCACCTCCACCACGATCCGGCGGTCGGCGAGCCGCTGGTTGAGCCGGTGCAGCTGGATGTCGACGATCCGGGTGAGCTCCTCGGTGCCGAGGGCGTCGAAGATCACGATCTCGTCGAGCCGGTTGAGGAACTCCGGCTTGAACGCCTGCCGCACGACGCCCATCACGGCCTCCCGCTTGGTGTCGGCGTGCAGGGCCGGGTCGGCCATGAACTGCGAGCCGAGGTTGCTGGTCATGATCAGGATCACGTTGCGGAAGTCGACCGTGCGGCCCTGGCCGTCGGTCAGGCGCCCGTCGTCCAGCACCTGGAGCAGGATGTTGAACACCTCCGGGTGCGCCTTCTCCACCTCGTCCAGCAGCACCACCGAGTAGGGGCGTCGCCGCACGGCCTCGGTGAGCTGGCCGCCCTCCTCGTAGCCGATGTAGCCGGGCGGGGCGCCGACCAGCCGCGAGACGGTGTGCTTCTCCCCGTACTCGCTCATGTCGATGCGCACCATGGCGTGCTCGTCGTCGAAGAGGAACTCCGCCAGCGACTTGGCCAGCTCGGTCTTGCCCACGCCGGTCGGCCCGAGGAACAGGAACGAGCCGGTCGGCCGGTTCGGGTCGGAGATGCCGGCCCGGGCGCGGCGGACGGCGTCCGACACGGCCTGGACGGCGGCGCGCTGGCCGATGAGGCGCTCGCCGAGCCGCTCCTCCATCGCGAGCAGCTTCTCGCTCTCGCCCTGGAGCAGCTTGCCGACCGGAATGCCGGTCCAGGCGCCCACGACCTCGGCGATGTCGGTGGCCGACACCTCCTCGCTGACCATCGGCTTGGCGTCCTGCCCGGCCTCGGTGGCCCGTTCCAGCTCTGCCTCCAGCGCGGGGATCCGCCCGTACAGGATCTCGGACGCCTTCGTCAGGTCGCCTTCGCGCTGGGCCTTCTCGGCCTCGATGCGCAGCTTGTCGATGTTCTCCTTGACCTCGCCGACCCGGTTGAGGCCGGACTTCTCCGCCTCCCACCGTGCCTCGAGCCCCCGCAGTTCCTCCCTGGCGTCGGCGAGGGCCGCGGTCAGCCGCGAGTAGCGCTCCCGCGAGCTCGGGTCCTCCTCCTTCTCCAGGGCGAAGGCCTGCATGGTCATCCGGTCGATGTCGCGGCGCAGCTGGTCGATCTCCTCCGGGGAGGAGTCGATCTCCATGCGCAGCCGCGACGCGGCCTCGTCGATCAGGTCGATCGCCTTGTCCGGCAACTGCCGGCTGGTGATGTACCGGTTCGACAGGGACGCGGCCGCGACCAGCGCGGCGTCGGTGATCCGCACCTTGTGGTGCGCCTCGTAGCGCTGCCGCAACCCGCGCAGGATGGCGATCGTGTCCTCCACGCTCGGCTCGCCGACGAACACCTGCTGGAAGCGGCGCTCCAGAGCCGGGTCCTTCTCGATCCGCTCGCGGTACTCGTCGAGGGTGGTGGCGCCGATCATCCGGAGCTCGCCGCGGGCCAGCATCGGCTTGAGCATGTTGCCGGCGTCCATGGACGAGTCGCCGCTCGCGCCGGCCCCGACGACGGTGTGCAGCTCGTCGATGAACGTGATGATCCGCCCCTCCGCGTCGCGGATCTCGTTGAGGACGGCCTTCAGCCGCTCCTCGAACTCGCCGCGGTACTTCGCGCCGGCCACCATCGAGGCCAGGTCGAGCGACACCACGCGCCGGTCGCGCAGGGAGTCGGGCACGTCGCCGGCCACGACCCGCTGGGCGAGGCCTTCGACGACGGCCGTCTTGCCGACGCCCGGCTCGCCGATCAGCACGGGGTTGTTCTTGGTGCGCCGGGCCAGCACCTGCACCACGCGGCGGATCTCGGCGTCCCGGCCGATCACCGGGTCGAGCCTGCCCTCGCGGGCGCGGGCGGTGAGGTCGACGGAGTACTTGTCCAGGGCCGACTGCGCGCCCTCGTCCTCGGGCGAGGTGACGCGCTTGCTGCCGCGGAGCTGGGCGAACGCCTCCGTGAGCTTCTCCAGGGTCGCGCCGAGGTCGTTGAGGATCGTCCGGGCATCGGTCTGCACCGCGGCAAGGGCGAGCAGCAGGTGCTCGGTGGCGACGAAGGCGTCGCCGAGCTGCTGGGCCCGCGTCTGCGCGTCGGCGAGGACGCGGGCCAGCCCGCCGGACATGGCCGGCTGGGTGACCGACGCGCCCTGGGCGGACGGCAGCTTCGTGATCGCGCCGCGGGCGGCGGCGTCCACGACCTGCGGGTCGGCGCCGACGGCGGTGAGCAGGGGTGCCACGGGGTTGTCGGGCACCAGCAGCAACGCGTGCAGCAGGTGCACGGCCTCCGCGGTGGGGTTGCCGTTGGTCAGGGCCGTGCGGACGGCAGCCGACACCGCGTCCCGGCTGCGGGAAGTCAGCTTCTCGGTGTCCATCGTGGGTCGTCTTCTCCTTGGGAAAGCAAAGTTGAGTTCACCAGGCTCAACTAGCTTAGCGCCCCTGCTATTCCGGGGACGACGAACGCCCCGCCCCGGTGTCGGGGGCGGGGCGCCGGGACGTGCGTCAGGCGAGGAAGCCGGCGCCGACCGTGCGGTTCGTGGCCTCGTCGACCAGGATCACCGCGCCGGTGGCACGGTTCTCCGCGTAGTCGTCCATGAACAGCGGACGCGAGGCGCGCATGCGCACCCGCCCGATCTCGTTGAGCTCCAGCTGCTGGGCCGACTCGTCGCGGTGCAGCGTGTTCACGTCGACCTTGTAGACGACCTCGCGGATCTTCACCCGCGCCCACACCGTGGTGTGCTTGATCGCCAGCGTCCGCCCGGCGGACAACGGCGCGGACTCGTCCATCCAGCACACCCGCAGGTCGAGGTCCTGCCGGGCGGTCGGCTGGTTGTTCGGGCGCACCAGCATGTCGCCGCGGCTGATGTCGATCTCGTCGGCCAGGCGCAGCACCACCGACATCGGCGGGTAGGCCTCGGGGACCTCCCCGTTCGGGGTGTCGATGCCGGCCACCGTCGTCGTGAACCCGCTGGGCAGCACCATGATCGGGTCGCCGGCGCGGATCACCCCGCTGGCCACCGTCCCTGCGTAGCCGCGGTAGTCGCGCGCCTTCACCGACTGGGGACGGATCACGTACTGCACGGGGAAGCGGACGTCGCTGAGGTTGCGGTCGCTGGCCACGTGGAGGTGCTCCAGGTGGTACAGCAGCGCCGGGCCGTCGTACCACGGCGTCCGCGCGCTGCGGGTCACCACGTTGTCGCCGGCGAGCGCCGAGATCGGGATGAACTCCAGGTCGCCGACGTGCAGCCGGCTCGCGAAAGAGGTGAACTCGTCGACGATCGCGTCGTAGACCTCCTGGGAGAAGTCCACCAGGTCCATCTTGTTGATGCAGACGACGAGGTGGCGCACGCCCAGCAGCGTGGCGAGGAACGAGTGCCGCCGGCTCTGCTCGGTGAGGCCCTTGCGGGCGTCCACCAGGATCAGCGCCGCGTCGGCCGTCGAGGCGCCGGTGACCATGTTCCGCGTGTACTGCGGGTGCCCGGGGGTGTCGGCGATGATGAACTTGCGCCGCGGCGTGGCGAAGTACCGGTACGCCACGTCGATCGTGATGCCCTGCTCGCGCTCGGCCCGCAGGCCGTCGGTGAGCAGCGCCAGGTCGACGTAGTCGTCGCCGCGCTGGGTGCTGACCCGCTCGACGGCCTCGTACTGGTCGATGAAGATCGCCTTCGAGTCGTACAGCAGGCGCCCGATCAGGGTGCTCTTGCCGTCGTCCACGCTTCCGGCGGTGGCGAACCGCAACAGGTCGCTCATCAGAAGTAGCCCTCCTTCTTGCGGTCCTCCATGGCAGCCTCGCTCACCCGGTCGTCGCCACGGGTGGCCCCGCGCTCGGTCAGGCGGGCGGCGGCGATCTCGGCCACGATGGCCTCGTTGGTCTCCGCGTCGGACTCGACCGCGGCGGTCAGGTTCGCGTCGCCCATCGTGCGGTAGCGCACCCGCATCCGGCGGATCTCCTCGCCGTCCTTCGGGACGACGAATTCGTTCACCGCGTAGAGCATCCCGTCGCGCTTCACCACGTCCCGCTCCTGGGCGTAGTACAGGTTCGGCAGCGGGATGTCCTCGGCCTCGATGTAGGCCCAGGTGTCCAGCTCGGTCCAGTTCGACAGCGGGAACACCCGGATGCTCTCCCCGGAGAACACCCGCCCGTTGTAGAGGTTCCACAGCTCGGGACGCTGGTTCTTGGGGTCCCACTGGCCGAAGTCGTCGCGGAAGGAGAACACGCGCTCCTTGGCGCGGGCCTTCTCCTCGTCGCGGCGGGCCCCGCCGAACAGGGCGTCGAAGCGGTGCTGCTCCGCCGCGTCCAGCAGGACGGGGGTCTGGATGCGGTTGCGGGAGCCGTTGGGCTCCTCCTGCACCAGCCCGCGCTCGATGGCGTCCGGCACGGACGCGACGACGAGCTGCACCTCGAGCTGCTCCATCCACCAGTCGCGGAAGGCGATCACCTCGGGGAAGTTCAGCCCGGTGTCGACGTGCATGAACGGGAACGGGATGCGCGCCGGGGCGAACGCCTTCTGCGCGAGCACGCTCATCACCACCGAGTCCTTGCCGCCGGAGAACAGCAGGCAGGGACGCTGCATCTCCGCGGCCACCTCCCGGATGATGTGGATGCTCTCCGCCTCCAGGGCGCGGAGCTGGCTGAGCACGTAGCCGGTCATCGTCCTCCTTCGATCTGTGCCACCGCGGCGAGCAGCCGGGGGGCGAGTTCGGCCCGGCAGACCAGGAGGTCCGGCAGCCAGGGATCCGAATTGTTGTAGGCCAGCGGCGAGCCGTCCAGCCGGCTGGTGTGCAGGCCAGCCGCCGCGGCGACCGCGACGGGGGCCGCGGAGTCCCACTCGTACTGCCCGCCACCGTGCAGGTAGGCGTCCGCCTCGCCGGTGACCACCGCCATCGCCTTCACCCCGGCCGAGCCCATCGCGACGAGCTCCACCGGCAGCAGCGCGCCGAGGCGACGCACCAGCTCCGGCGGGCGGCTGCGGCTCACCGCGACCCGCAGCGGGCCGTCCTCGCGCGCGGCCGGGGGCGGCACGGGTCGCTCGGTGCCGAAGACCTGGCCCCGGGCCGGCACTGCGACCGCGCCGGCGACCAGGCCGGCCCCGCGCTGCCACAGGGCGACGTGGACGGCGAAGTCGGTGCGCCAGGCTCCGTCGGTGCGCTCGGCGTACTCCCGGGTGCCGTCGAGCGGATCGACGATCCACACCCGGTCCGCGGACAGGCGCCGGCGGTCGTCCTTCGCCTCCTCCGACAGCACGGCGTCCGCGGGGCGCAGCTGCCCGAGCCGCTCCAGCAGGAAGGCGTTCGACCGGCGGTCGCCCTCCGCACCCAGGTCCGCCGGGTCCTGCACACGGAGGTCGAGCAGCACGCGTCCTGCGCCCTCGGCGAGCGCGGCGGCCAGCGCGGCGTCAGATGTCATAGCCCAGTACCTCTCCCCCGGCCGGGGCCTCGGTGCGCTCGCGCGGCGCGAACTCCTCGCCCCGCCGCAGCGCCCGCGCCTCCAGTTCGGCGACGACGAGCTCGACGGCCTCGGTCACGCCGGTCGTCGTGGTGTCGATGACCAGGTCGGCGCCGGTGGGCACCTCGTAGGGGGAGTCGATGCCGGTGAAGTTGGTGAGCCGGCCGGCGCGCGCCTGGGCGTAGAGGCCCTTGCGGTCGCGTCGTTCGCACTCCTGGAGTGGCGTGGAGACCCAGACCTCGACGAACTCCGCACCGTCCTCGGCCATCCGGCGGGCATCCGCGCGGCCCTCGGCGAAGGGGGCGATCAGGGCCGTGATCGCGATGCCGCCGTGTCGCGCCAGCATCGCGGCGACCCAGCTCACCCGGCGCACATTGGCCGCGCGTCCTTCTGCGTCGAAGCCCAGGCCCGCCGACAGCATGCGGCGCACGTCGTCGCCGTCGAGGAGGGTGACCTCCCGCTCGGTGCGCTGCTCGAGGGCGTCGTGGAGCGCGCGGGCGATCGTCGACTTCCCGGAGCCGGACAGCCCGGTGAAGAACACCACCGTTCCGCCGCGGTCCTTGCGCGGGGGCTCACCGGCATGGCCGTCGCCGACAGCGACCACCCTGCTCGTGCCGTACGCCTGCCCCAGCGCGGCCACCGTCGGCAGCTCGGGGCGCTCGAAGACGCCCCGGGTGCCCGGCGCGGGCCACGGGACGCGCACCAGCGTGTGCTCCCCGTGCGGACGCGCGTCCAGCACGTCCGGCAGTTCGGCCAGCAGCCGGCGTCCCGCCTTCGTCCGGCCGGCGAGCACCAGCCACACCACCGTGGCCCGCGGCGGGGTCAGCGCATCCACCCGGGCGAGGTCGGCGAGGTTCGGCGTGTCGCGCACGACCACGAGCAACCCGGCGCGCGGCGACGGTTCACCGACGGCGGAACCGGCGACGGGCCGCAGCGGCGTGACCGACAGCGTGCCCGCGTCGTGGCGTGCCAGCAGCAGCGGGGTGGCCTCCACGTCGCGGACGACGACCTCCTCCACGCCGTCGAGCGCGGCCAGCGCGGAATGGCCCAGCCGCAGGCTCGGTGGCACCAGGCCCAGCTGGACCAGCTCGACGAGGTCGAGGTCGCCCGCCTCGACCGTCAGCGTCGGCAGCTGGGCGAGGTCGGTCAGGTCAGGGGTCATCGATCGACTCCAGATCGTCGGCGGGGGCACGGTTTCTCGGCGAGTGCGTGCCGTGGGTGAAGCTGTAGCGGTGGCGCAGGATGGCCCAGGCGAGCGGCCCGGCCACGATCGCCGCGGCGCCGGCCGCCAGGACGCCGGCGGTCGGCATGCCCAGCAGCTTGAGGCCCGAGGCCATCAGCAGGACGGCCAGCGCACGGCGAATGATGCCGCCGGGGGCGCGCGAGGAGATCTGCGCGCCGATGAAGGCCCCCGGGATCGCGCCGAGCAGCATCGAGCCGGTGATGCCCAGCGACACCTGCCCGAACATCAGGTGCCCCAGCGAGGCCGCCGCCACCAGCGGGACGGCCTGCACCAGGTCGGTGCCGACGAGCTGGGACGGCTTCAGCTGCGGGTAGAGCACCAGCAGCAGGGTGAGGATCAGCGAGCCGGCCCCGACAGAGGTCATGCCGACCATCGCGCCGCCCAGCACGCCGAGCAGGACGGTCGGCAGCCGGCGGACCTGCACGTCGGCAGAGGTCATCGGCGCAGGCCCCTCGCCCCAGGGCAGTCGCTTGCGGGTCATCTGGAACCACGAGCGGATGATCAGCCCGGACGCGGCCAGCAGCAGCGCGACGCCGAGCATCCCGAGCAGCAGCTGCTCGAAGCCGGGGAACACCTTGAGGTGGTCGACGACCACCGCGCCGAGGAACGCCGCCGGCACCGACCCGATGCACAGCCACAGCACGAGCTCCAGGTTCGCGGTCTTGCGCACGATGTGCACGATCGCCCCGGCGGGCTTCATGAACAGGCTGCTCACCACGTCGCTGGAGATCGCGGTCAGGGGGTCCACCCGGAAGAAGAACACCAGGACCGGGGTCATCAGCGCGCCGCCCCCCATGCCGGTGAGGCCGACGACGATGCCGACGACAAGGCCGGCCAGGGCGATGCCCGCGTCCATGTGTCCTCACCTCGTTCGTCGGTCATTGGGGGTCCTGCCGGGATCACGTCCGGCAGGAACAGCCCCGCGTTCAGGTCCGGGACGTGGCCCGTCCGGCGGACGACGGCCCCCTCGTGAGGGGCCGCGGGGGCCGGCTCAGGATACCGAACCGGCCTGTGGGGGTCCGAAACGGGGTCAGTCGCGCTCTCTCTTCAGGGTCCGGGTGGCCTTCGTCCTGCCCCGCTGGTACAGCTCGTCGAGGAGCTCCTTCGACGTGAACCGGGCCAGCGCCCGCGTCCGCCCGTCCGCCCCCTCGCCGGTCCGGAAGCCGGCGTCGAGGCCGAGCCCGGCCGCGGCGATCCCCAGCATCGCCTCCGCCGCGAGGTCCACCGGCACGGCTCCCACCTTCCGGTGGTCCTCCGCCCCGCTGTGACGGCGGTGCGCCGGCTGGGCGAGCCGCTCGACGTCGCCGATGATCCGGACGCCGCTCGCGGCGACGGCGTCCGCGTTCGCCCGTGCCTGCGCATCGGCGAGGTCGGCCGCCCAGTCGGGCATGGTGAGCCGGGCTTCGCCCTGCGCCGGCGTCCGGTAGCCCAGGACGCGGGCGATCGCCCCGCGGACGGCGAGCGCGTCGTACTGCTCCCAGGTGGTGGCCTCCGCCCGGAACCGCTTGTTGAACTGCCGGAACAGCTCGATCTCGGGGACGGTCATGCTGCGGTTGGCGGCGTGCGCCTCGGTCTCGGCCTCCGCCAGCAGGTTGCGCGGCAGGCCGAGGAGGTCCTCCACACTGTGGTGCAGGAAGTCGTGGTCGCCCGGGTCGAGCACGACGACGACCACCTTCTGAGGGCCGATCACGTCCGCCCAGCGGCGCACCAGCGCCCCCTGGTCGTGCCGGGTCTGGACGACGTCGTGGATGCGCGAGCCGGGCTCGAACGCCTCCTTCAGCCACTTGTCGAACGTGCCGCGGTTGCCCGCGGACTTGTTGGTCTCCTGCCAGATCGACGGCAGCATCTGGGCGACGCTGCGCAGCGTCACCAGCACGTGGAGGTCGTCGCCGAAAGTGCGCGCCACCTCCTCGACCACGGGTTCCTTCGCGCCGGCGGCGTACTCGTGGCCGAACCAGGCCGTCAGCTCGGGGTGTGCGTCGATCTCGGAGACCAGCCGCGTCCAGTACCAGCGGGGCGGGGGCTTGGTCGGGCGGCCGTCGGCAGAGGACTTCCACCCGATGCCCTTCCCGATGAGCGCAGCGACCGGGAGCCGGTGGTTCACCGCCGTGCCCGGGTAGAGCACGCCGTGGGCGCGCAGCTCCGTCCGGCACGCCGCGCCGGCTGCCTGCAGGGCCGTCGTCCCCGTTTTCTGCGGGCCGATCTGGAACAGTCGTGCTCCGCGCGGCAGTGGTTCCACCGGGGTCATCGGTGTGTGTTCCCCTCTCGATCTGCGCAGCCGGCGACGACAGGACATCACCGGACCCTGCGGGGAGACGCATCGCCAGCTGAGAATCAGCTGTGATTTCTCACAATCAAGGACCCTACCGGCTGGGCGGGACGGACGGCCAGCCCGCGACGGCGGCGTGGACGGCTCACGCCGGCGCCGGCTGCTCCTGCGCGGCCGCGGCGCGCGCCCGCCCCCACGGGCCGAGGGCCGTGGCGAGCGACCCGGCGAGGAGGAGGACGCCGGCGACGACGCCGATGTTGTCCACCACCTGCTGCCACGGCGCGTAGGTGAGCTCGACGTTGTCTCCGGAGGGCAGCCACATGAACGGCGCGACCGCCACCCAGGCCGCGTACCCGAGCCCGGGTAGGCGCAGGTACGCAGGGAGGTCACGGGCCTGCCAGAGCACGACGGCCAGCGGCACCACCCACACGTAGTGGTGGGACCACGAGATCGGGGACGCCAGCAGGCTGGTGAAGCCCGCCAGGCACAGCGCGAGGGCCACCTGCCCGGCACGGTGCATCAGCACCGCCGCCGCGAGCCCGAGGACGACGACGAGCGCGCTCAGGATGATCCCGCCGCGGCTCGGCGCGCCGGTGAGCCGGTTCCACACGCCCAGCACCGACTGGTTGGACGCGAACACGATGCCGGAGTTCAGCCCCGAGTCGCCGGAGGCGAGCTTGAGCCAGTACTGCATCGAGGCGGCGGGGAGGAACACGAAGCCGATAGCGGTGGCCACGACGAACGAGGAGAACGCCACCAGGCCGGGGCGGCGCCGCCCGGCGAAGAAGTTGTAGGCGGCCACCACGGCGGGGGTCAGCTTCACCGCCGTGGCCGCGCCCACCAGCCAGCCCTCGGGCAGGATCCGCCGGCGCAGCAGGCGCCGGCCCGGCATCGAGTCGAGGACGGCAGCGGCCACGAGGAAGATCGCCAGCTGGCCGAAGCCGAGGGTGTCACGCACCGGCTGCACGAGCAGGATCACCGCGGTGGTGAGCAGGCTGAGCCGCCACCCCGACAGCCCGAGCCGGTACAGCACCGCGGCCAGCGCAGCGGTGCACAGGACGAGCCACACCACGGCGGCGACGGTGAACGGCACCACGGCGAAGGGCACGGTCAGCAGCGCGGCGAAGGCAGGGTAGATCCAGGGCAGCTGGCCCTGGGGGTCGAAGATGTCGCCGCCGTCCAGCACGATCCGGCCGACCCGCTGGTAGACGCCGAGGTCCATCATGTTCGGCTGCCAGGGGACCAGCGTGCTGCCGGGGATCTGGACGCCCGCCACATACAGCGCAGCCAGGACCGGCACCAGCGCGAGCGCACTCCGCACCGCCCATGTCCGCAGTCGCGTCCCCATCCCTCACCTTCCTCGGGCCCGTCCAAGCGTAGCGAGCGGGCGCGCCGGCTCAGCCCGGCAGGTCCGCCGGCGGAAGGCGGTGGCGCATCAGCACCACCTGGTAGGGGTTCCACGTCGACAGGGTGTAGCGCAGCACGAGGTCGTCGCCCTCGACGGAGGCATCGAAGAGGTACGGCGCGTAGGCGGCGCCCGTCCGGCGTGCCTGGGCGCGGAACACCCGGTCGCCGACCTCGTCCGCGGCCGAGGCCTTGATGAACCGGGTGTTCGGGTCGGTGCTCATGCCGGTCCGCACCCAGTCCAGCAGCCGGAGCCGGGGCGACCACGGGCCCTGCGGCGCCGTGGCGGTGCGCAGCACGACGGACGGGCCGATCGGCTCCTCCGGGGCGGACGTGGTGAGCAGCACGTACCGTCCGGCAGCGGCCACCCAGCGCACCGACAGCTCGCCCAGCGCCGCCGGGCCGAACAGGGGCGCGGCGTCGTCCTCCGCGTCCGACCAGCCCGACCCCGCCCAGTAGCGCGCGGCCGGGGCCTCCCCTGCGGCGAGCGCGGCCAGGGCGGGCTGGTCGAGCACGGCGAGGCGGGGGTCGGAGGCCCGGTACGGCCCGCTCCCCCAGACCAGCAGCACCTCTCCGTCCCCACCACAGCCCGGCACTGCTGCCGCCGGACGCAGCTGCACCGACACGTTCACGAAGTGCCGCGCGCTGAACGTCCCGACCGCCTCGAAGCGCACCGGGCTGCGACGCGCGGACGGGTCGATCACCAGGTCCTGCCCGACCGCCCTCGCCAGCACCGAGCGTCCCATCACGCGGTGGCCGCGGAAGTGGTCGGACGTGAAGAAGGCGTACAGCCGGCCGCCGTGCGAGAAGCCGTCCAGGGGCACGTCGTACTCGCGCATGGTGACCCGCCCGGCGCGGCGTCCGACGAGCTTCAGCGGAGAGCCGTGGAACCGGACGCCGGGGAGCCCCGGCGGGAGCAGGCCGGGGGCGTCCGGCCCCGCGTCCGGCAGCACCTCGGCGATCGCGTCGCGGGTGGCCAGCCACGGCCGTGCGGCCCAGTGGGTGTCGCCGAAGAGGAGGAAGCTGCGGCCGGCGTGGTCGACCCGCACGCCGAGGTCGGTGCCCCGCACTCCTGCGGTCGACAGCGACGACGACAGGGTCGGCGCGCGCTCACCCCACGGCGTCGGGGTCGCGTCCCGCTCGCCGGTCACCTGCGCCAGCTTCACCGACTCGGTCATCGCGAGCGAGAAGGGCTCCTCGTCGACCAGGCGCAGGCAGGACGAACGCTCCCAGGCGCCGCCCGGGGCGCGGTGGTGGCCGAAGAGCGACCCGTCCTCGTCGACGAGGGCGTGCTCGCCGCCCGGAACCGACGCCACCGCCACCGCCCGGACCTGTCGCGATCCGGCCACGACCTGCGCCACGGTCAGCGTCCCGGCGTCCCCGACCGCCTCCAGCGGCCGGATCGCGACGCCGCTCGCCGGTCGCCAGCCGTCCCGCCCCCGGACGTGGACGGTCGAGCCGTTCACGGTCGGCACGACCGCGAACAGTCGGCGCCCCCTGCGGACGAGCACGCCGGGGCCGGTGGCCGCCGTCACGACGGTCGCGACCCGCTCCCACGGACGGTCGGGGCGGTCGAGGCGCCGGCGGTAGTGGTCGAGGCGCGCGCCGGTGAGCACGAGCGCGTCGAGGCGGGGACGCGGCAGCCCGGACGCGACCAGGCTGGCCGGCCCGATGCCCGGCAGGCTCACCGCGTGTGCGCCGGCACGGCCGGTGCCTGCGACGGGGTCCTGGGCAGCCCGAGCAGGCAGAACAGGACGAGCACGACGGTGGCCGAGTCGCCGAGCAGCAGCAGGCCTGTGGGAAGGTCCGGCCGGAAGCTGATCGTGGGCATCAGCGCGGAGAAGCCGACGAGCACCGCCCACCCCGCCCAGCGGGCCCATCCCCCGCGCAGGGCGAGGAACAGGCCGGCGAGGGGGAGCCACACGAGGTGGTGCGGCCAGCTGATCGGGCTGACCACGGTGGTCATCATTCCCACGACGAGGACGGCGGCCATCTCGTCCCCGTCGAGGTGGTGGCGGCGCGCCCTGGCCAGGGCGACGCCACCGAGGACGAGCACCAGCACCAGCCACAGCAGGCGCTGCGCGTCGCCCCCGATGCCCCAGTGCGCCATCACGCCGAGCAGCGACTTGTTCCGGACCCCGTCCACCTCCCCGACCCGGCTCGTGTCCAGCAGGAGCTGTGTCCAGTACCGCACCGACTCCCCGGGCAGCACCAGGAAGCCCAGCGCGGTCGCCCCCGCAGCGGTGGCGGAGGCGACCGCCGCGGCGCGCCACTGGCGGGTGACCAGGAAGTAGGGGATGAAGGCCAGAGGGGTCAGCTTGATCGCGCCGGCGAGGCCGACGAGGACGCCCCGCCAGCGCGGGGGCACCAGGACGGCATCCGCGATCACCGCCGCGACCAGCGCCAGGCTGACCTGGCCCACGGTGATGCCGTTCACCACGGGCTCGCTGAGCAGCAGGCCCACGGCGCCGAGGCCGAGCACGAGCCGGCCCTCCGTCGTCCCCTTCCGGGCGTGGGCGGGTGACCGGTCGATCACCACCGCCGCCAGCCCCACCGTGAGCAGCGCGAGGACCGCCATCCAGCCGTACAGCCCCACGCCCAGGGGGAGCCACGCCGACGGGAGGAACACCAGGGCCGCGAAGGGCGGATAGGTGAAGGGCATGTGCTGGCCGGGGAGCCCCTCGAGCACGAAGTCGTACAGGCCGCGTCCGTCGAGGAGGTACTGGACTGCCCCCCGGTACACCTCGTAGTCGGTGTACCGGACGTCCCGCACCAGCGCGACGGCGAAGAAGCCCAGGACCATCAGCCCCGCGGCGATCCCCGCGAGGGCGATGCCCCGGCGCCCGACCCCCCACGGACGCGGCTCCGACGTCGTCGTCACGGCGTCGCGCCGGGCAGGTCCGGCTCTCGCCGCCCGGGCCGCAGGCCGAACCCGAGCACCAGCAGGACGGCCAGGGCGGGCAGCTCGACCCCGACGCCCAGCAGGGTTCCGACGGTGCCAGCCGGGTAGTCGCCGAACCACGGGTAGCCGAGGAAGATGACGAACAGGACGGCGCCCAGCGCCACGGGCAGCGGGCCCCGCTGGAGCAGGTACCAGGCCGCGGCGAGCACCAGCCAGAGCTGGTGGTGCGGCCACGAGATCGGCGACACGGCGACCGAGAGGGCTCCGACGGCCAGGGTGGCGGAGAGCAGGTCGCCGTCGCGGAGGTGCTGCGCCGCCCGCCAGTACGCGAGCGCGGCGACCGCGGCGGCCACGCCCAGCCACGCCAGCGTCACGGGGGCGCCGTCGGGGAGCTGGCGGGCCAGCGTGCCCAGCAGTGACTTGTTCACCGTCGAGTCGGTCCGCCCGACCCGGCCGGTCTGCCACAGCTTGTCCGTCCAGTACGCCACGGACGGACCGGGCAGCACGGCGAGAGCCAGCCCCGTTGCCGCGGCGAATGTTCCGCCGCAGACCGCGGCCTGCCGCCACTGGCGGGTGAGCAGGTAATAGGGCAGGAACACCAGCGGCGTGAGCTTGATCGCTCCCGCCAGGCCCACGAGGAGACCCTGCCAGCGGCGTGGGAGCAGGTGGTCGCACAGCGCGAGCGCGATCACGAAGAGGCTGACCTGGCCGACGATCAGGTTGTGCAGGAACGGGTAGGTCGCCATCACCGGTACGGCGAGCCCGGCGATCCACGCCACGCCGAGCGTGGACGAGCGCGTCCCGTCGGCCCCGCGGTCGCGTCCGGACGCCCGGACGAGGACGGCGAGGCAGGCCACGACGACGGCGAAGGTGAGGACCGTCCAGACAACCTTGGCCGTCAGGGAGTCCACCAGGGCGAACGGGGTCAGCAGGATGGCGGCGAACGGCGGGTAGGTGAAGCCCAGTCCGTGCACCGTCGGGTGGGTGTAGGTGTACTCGTAGAGGTTCCCGCCGCCGAACGCGTAGGAGATGGCGCCGCGGTAGATGTCCAGGTCGCCCAGCATCCCTGCGGTCCCGGACGTGACCACCAGCCCGTAGACCAGCAGCGCACCGACCGCGATCGCGCCGGCCACCAGCACCACCGCGAGGATGCCGGTACGCCGGGTCGTGGTCGCTGTGTCGCTCACGCTCGGCCCTTCCGTCTCGTCCGGGAAAGGCTAACCGCGGCGGGCGTGCGGCGTCTGTTCCCCGCGCGGGGACGGCGACAGGTGGGGCGGGAACGTCGGCGGCGAGCCGGCCGGCGGGCCCCACCGGCCGCGCCGGTCTCCCGACGCGGCGGGTGGGTCCGGCTGGTCCGGACGACCGTTCTCCGCCAAGCCCGGTCGTCCGAGTGAACCGTGATCGCCCTGTTTTCCCCTCAGCGCGGCCTGCCCGGGACCCCGGCGTGGGGGCCGTCGGTGAGGACGGCCCGATGCCTTCGCACGATGACCCCGAGCCCGCGAACGGCGTCCACGGTTCAACGGGTTAGTTGACCACTGCGGCCCGAATTGTTCAAGACAGTCGTAGACAAAGGTTGACGCCGCGGCCTCCCTGAACCGCCCCGGCGTGTCCGGAGACTCGCTGGTTTGATTCCTCAGCTTGCTGCTGAGGGTTGTTGGTGAGCGTAGTGGACCTGCTCGAGGACGACCGGGGGCATGTCGCCGCAGTATTCGTTGAGGCGGCGGTGGTTGTACCACTCGACCCATTCGGCGGTGGCGATCTCGACCGCATCCACGTTCCTCCAGGGGCCGCGGCGGCGGATGACCTCGGTCTTGTACAGCCCGTTGATGCTCTCGGCTAGCGCGTTGTCGTAGGACGATCCGACCGTGCCGACGGAGGGCCGGATGCCGGCCTCGGCGAGCCGCTGGCTGTGCGCCAGGGACAGGTACTGGCTGCCGTGGTCGTGATGAGCCACGAGAGCGGTGAAGTCGTCACGGCCTTCCCGCTCACGCACCCAGATCGCGTGCTCGACCGCGTCGAGAACCAACTCAGCGGTCATGGTCGTGGCTGCCCGCCAGCCCAGGATCCGGCGGGCGTAGGCGTCGATCACGAACGCCACGTAGGTCCAGCCGGCCCAGGTCGAGACGTAGGTGAAGTCCGCCACCCACAGCCGGTTCGGCGCGAGCGGCTCGAAGTTGCGGTTCACCAGATCGGCCGGCTTCGGCCCGGCCCCGGCGATCGTGGTGCGTTTCACCTTGCCGCGCACCACACCGGCAAGCCCGGCCTTGCGCATGAGCCGCTCGATCGTGCAGCGGGCAACCGGGATCCCTTCCCGGTTCAAGACCAGCCACACCTTCCTCGGCCCGTACACCCCGAAGTTCTCGGCATGCACCCGGTGGATGTGCTCCAGCAGCACCTCGTCGCGCTGTTCGCGGGCGGAGGGAAGCTTGTCGCGCCACTCGTAGTAGGTCGACGGGGCGATCTTCACACCATGCTCACTCAGCACGGCACAGATCGGCTCCACCCCCCATCGCAGCCCGCCGGCGGCGGGGGTGTGGTCGGCGTGCTCGCGGATGAAGTCCACGATCACTGCCCTGGCCGGTCGAGCTCGGCCGCGAAGAAAGCCGACGCCGCTTTCAGGATCGCGTTCGCCCGCTTCAACTCGGCATTCTCCCGCTTCAGCCGTTTGATCTCGGCCGACTCCTCGCTCGTGACCCCCGGCCGGGCACCCTGATCAACCTCGGCCTGCCGCACCCACTTGCGCACCGTCTCCGCGGTGGAGACCCCGAGCAGCTCCGCGACCCGGGCCATCGCACCCCAGTCCGTCTCCTGATCCGGCCGGATCTCGGCATACATCCGCACCGCCCTGGCCTTCAGCTCAGCCGGATACCTCTTCGACGTGTTCCCTGACATGACTCCAACCTTCCCAAGGTTTCGAGTCTCCGGACACGCCGGGGCGGTTCACCCGCCGCCACCTGCGCTGCGGCGGTCGGGCGTGAGAGGTCTCTCATGGAGTTCTCCCGGTGGTCTCACGCGGCGCTGGTGGACTCGTCCCATCACCGCAAGACCCGAGGAAGGAACCACCATGAGGATCAACCGCTCCACCGCCCTGTGGGCCGTCACCGGCGCGATCGGCGTCACGCTGCTGGGCGGAACCGCCGTCGCCATGGCCGAGGAGGCCACGCCCACGCCGAGCCCGACGAGCAGCGTGACGGCCCCGTCGTCACCCGCGCCGACCACGAGCCCGTCCGGCACCGCGGGAACGGCGTCGTCGCCCACGGTCGTCACGGCGAACACCGCGCCCACCGCGAACACCCCGGCGACGCCGGCCACGGCCAACACCGCGAACACGCCCAACACCCCGAACACGCCCAACAGCCCCAACACCCCGAACACGCCCAACAGCCCCAACACCGCCAACACCCCCAACACGCCCAACACCCCCAACTCGCCCACCAGCCCGACCAGCGCTCCGAGCGCCCCTTCGGCAGACTGACCGGGTGGACGACCTCACGGCGGCGACAGCCCTCCTGCGATCCACGGACGCGGGAGGGCTGCTCGCGGCCGCCCTCACCGGCGGGCCGGAACCCGCAGGGTTCACGGCAGCGCTCACCGACTGGCACTACCGCCCGGGCGCGGAGGTGACCGCGGGCTACCGCGTCGGGTACGACACCCCGGGCGGCCACGTCGTGGAACACCTGTTCGCCACCACGTCCACCGTCGGAGCCCCCGCGGCGGTGCTGGCCCGGGGGGCGTCGCGGTTCGCCGTCTGGCGCCATCCCGACGACCCCCGCCTGCCGGGCCTGGCCCCGTCCTGCGACCCCGCGACCGTGATGGGGTGGCTCGGCGTCCGTCCCGAACGGTTCGACCTGTCGCTGCTGGGCTACCGGCCGCTGCGCCGGGCGGTCCTGCGCGCCACGGCGGACGCCGACGTGGCCTACCTCAAGGTGCTGCGACCGCGGCGTGCCGATGCCCTTGCCGAGCGGCAGGCGCTCTTCGCCGGAGCAGGCCTCACGCCCGCGCTGCTGTCCCGGCCCGCGCCGGGCGTGCTGGTCACGCCGGCCGCGGGCGGGCGTCCCCTGGCCGCGCACCTCGCCGACCCGGGGCTCGGGCTGCCGGGTGCCGGCGACCTGCTGGCCCTCCTCGACCGGCTGCCCCCCGGCCTGGTGTCGCTGCCCCGGCGCGCGCCCTGGGCAGAGAGGCTCGACTTCCACGCCGCCACCGCTGTCGACCGCCTCCCCGACGCCGCCGGTCGGGTCGGTGCACTGCGGACGCGGCTCGAGCGGGTCCTCGCCACCGCACCCGTCGGGCCCACCGTGCCCACCCACGGCGACCTCCACGAGACCAACATCATGGTCGAGGACGGCCGGTTGTCGCTGATCGACCTCGACGCGGCCGGCCCCGGCCACCGGGAGGATGACCTGGCCTGCCTGCTCGCCCACCTGGCGGTGCTCCCGTCGCTGTCGCCCGGCCACTACGCGGCGGTGCCCGTGGTGCTGGAGGCCTGGTGGGAGGCCTTCGCCGCGGCCACGCCCGAGCCGGCGGCGCTGGCGGCGCGCGTGTCCGCCGTCCTGCTCAGCCTGGTCGCCGGGGACGCCGAGCAGGCGGGAACCCGGCTCGCGCTGGCCGAGCAGTGGGTCGGCCGCGCAGGATGAGAGAACCCTCACCGGCGGGCCCTTCAGCGGTCACCGGCCGGCGGCTACGGTGAACGGAGGAGGTGGACGGATGAGGATCACGGCGACCACGGCCTGGGCCGTCTCGGGCGCGCTCGGCGTGGCGACCTTCGCCACCGGCCTGCTGGTGACCGGGAACGGCGAGGCCGCGGAGCCGCCTGCGCCGCGTCCCGCGGTCACGGTCTCCGGCACAGCGCTCCCGGGCGAGAGCCCGACGGCCCGTCCCTCGACGGACCCCACCGACACCGATGACGCCACCGGCCCCTCGCCGGTGTCCCCGCCGAGCGCGGAGACGCCGGACGACTAGGAGGCACCGGTCGGCAAGGGTGGTCCGTCCAGCGGACAGCTCGCCGCGACCTCACCGATCACGACGGGGAGATCAGGCGATAACCCATCCCGCGGACGGTCTCGAACCGCTCCGCCCCCAGCTTGCGCCGCAGGTAGCGGACGTAGACGTCCACGACGTTGGAACCCGGGTCGAAGTCGTAGCCCCACGCCCCGGACAACAACTGCTCCCTGCTGAGCACCATCCCCGGGTTGCGCAGGAACATCTCGGCGAGGGTGAACTCGCGCGCGGTCAGGTCGACGCTGCGCCCGGCCACGTCCGCGCGACGCGTCCGCAGGTCGAGCGACAGGTCGCCGTGGGAGAGCACGAGCGACGGGTCGGGCACGCCCTCGGTGCGCAGGCGCAGCAGGATCCGGGCGAGGAGCTCCTCGAAGGCGAACGGCTTGGGGACGTAGTCGTCCGCGCCCGACTGCAGCCCCTGGACGCGGTCGGCCACCGAGGAGCGGGCCGTGAGCATGATCACCGGCATCGTGGCACCCTGGCCGCGCAGCCGGGCCAGCACCTCGAACCCGTCGATGCCGGGCAGGCCGACGTCGAGCACCACGAGGTCGATCTGCTCGCCGAGCGCCAGCTCGACCGCGGCCTCCCCGGAGGACTCGACCAGTGTCGTGAACCCCGCGGCCCGGAGCCCCTTCGCCACGAACGCCGCGATCCGCGGCTCGTCCTCGACGATCAGGATCTGGCTCATCCGTCCTCCTCCGTCCGCACGGGCACCACCATGCTGATGCGGCTGCCCCGTCCGCGTTCCGACTCGATCTCCACCCGGCCGCCGTGCGCCCGCGCGATCGCCGCCACGATGGCCAGGCCGAGCCCGCTCCCGCCGGCCGCCGACCCGCGTTCGAAGCGCCGCAGGACGCGCTCGTGGTCGGCCGGGTCGATGCCGGCGCCCTCGTCCCGGACCCACAACCGGACCTGGTTCCCCTCGATCCTGCTGCCGAGGCCGACGGTGCTGCCGTCCGCGGAGAAGCGGACGGCGTTCGCAGCCAGCTGCAGCCACGCCTGCGCCACGCGTTGTGGGTCGAGCACCACCTCCGCCTCCGCGAGCTCGTCCAGCACCCAGTGACGGGGGCCGAGCGCGGTCGCCTTCACCAGGGTCTCGTCGGTCAGCCGGGCGAGGTCCGTGGCCTCGGGCTGCATGAACTCGGCCCGCTCGGCCTTCGCCAGGGCGAGCAGGTCGTCCACGAGGCGACCCATCCGGTCGGCCTCGTCGAGCACGAGCGCCCGGGTGGCGGCGACGTCGCCGGGGTCGTGGGGTCGAGCAGTTCCAGGTGCCCGCGCATGATGGTCAGTGGCGTCCGCAGCTCGTGGCCCACGTCGTCCAGCAGGGCCCGCTGTGCGCCGACGGCTCCCTCGAGCCGGTCCAGCATGCTGTTGAAGGTCTCCGCGAGGGCGGACACGTCGTCGGCCCCCCGCACCGGGATGCGCGCGCCGAGGTCGGTCTCGGAGATCTCGTCGGCCGTACGACGCATCCAGCTGATCGGCTCGAGCAGCCGTCCCACCAGCAGCCAGATGAGCAGGCCGACCAGCAGCAGCGACCCGACCGCCACCAGCACGAAGCTCCGCGACACCTCGCCCAGGAGCGCCTCCTCCGCGCCGAAGTCGACCGCGCGGACGAGGGCCCCGGACGGGGCGGCGTCCCCGAAGCCGACGGGCACCACGAGGTAGCGGTAGTCGCGCAGGGACGTGGCCAGGGTGCCCTGGCTGATCGTCGACGCGCCGGCGAGCGGCAGCACGGCCGCGACGAACTCGGGGTCGTCCTCGAGCCTCAGCTCGACGCCGGACTGGGCGGCCCAGCGCACCCGGCCGTCGACGATCCCCAGGACGCCTTCGGTGGGGGCGAGCACCGACCGCTGGACGGCCACGCGGAGCAGGGGTTCCGCCGCGGCGAACCGGGCGCCGGTGGCGGCGTCCACCCCCTCGGTGGCGAGGGCGCGGAACTCGTCGGCCGCGCGCCCCAGTTCCGCCGCGACGCGCTCCTGGGTGAGCGCGTGGCCCCGGTTGTAGACGATGACCCCCGACAGCAGGAGGGCGAGCCCGGTGAGCACCACGACGGCGGCGATCACTCGCGCGCGCACGCTCCAGGCGGGACGCAGCGGACCGGGGACGGAGCGGGGCACGCCGCCCAGTCTGCCCGAGGACCGAAGCGGAGGGTTCAGGCCGGCGGCAGGGCCAGCGGACGCCGCAGCCGCGCGCGTCCGATGTGCACCGGTCCCCCGGCCTCCGCGGTGAACAGCCGCGATCCCTCCGGCAGCAGCTGGAGCTCCTGCACGACCTCGGCGAGCCGCGTGAGCTGCTGGCGCAGCCCGTCGAGCTCCGCCTCCAGCGCGAGGATGCGGCGCACGCCCTCGAGGTTGATGCCCTCGTTCTGGGACAGGTACTGGATGTGCCGCAGCTTCGCGATGTCGCGCAGGGAGTAACGGCGGCCGCGCCCGCGGGTCCGGCCGGGCACGACCAGGCCGAGCCGGTCGTAGCCGCGCAGCGTCTGCGGGTGCATCTCGGCCAGCTGGGCCGCGACGGAGATCACGAAGATCGGGGCGTCGGCGTCCAGCCGGTCCGGCAGGCCCGCGGTCACCGGTGGCCCTCGAGCAGGTGGGCGCGCGGGTCGCCGCCGCCGGCCAGGCTCTGGAACTGCGCGAGCGCGGCCCGCGCGTCCTCCGACAGGTGTTTGGGCACCTGGACCTCGACGGTGACGAGCAGGTCGCCGTCGGCCGCCCCGCCCTTCACCCCGCGACCGCGGACGCGGAACGTCCGCCCGTTCGGGGTACCGGCCGGGACCTTCAGCCGCACCGGGCCGTCGTCGAGGGTGGGCACGGAGATCTCCGCGCCGAGCGCTGCCTCGGCGAACGTCACCGGGACGGTCACCGTGAGGTGGTCGCCCTTGCGCCCGAACACGCGGTGGGGCCGGACGTGCACGAGCACGTACAGGTCACCGGCCGCGCCGGAGTTCTCGCCGGCGCCGCCCTTGCCCTTGATGCGGATGCGCTGGCCGTCGGTCACGCCGGCCGGGATGCGCACCTGCATGCTGCGGGTGGACTGCCCCCGTCCGCTGCCGGCACAGGTGGGGCACGGGCTCTCGACCACCATGCCGCGGCCCCGGCACTCGCGGCAGGGCTCGCTCACCGCGAACACCCCGCCGGACGTGGACGTCTGCATGCCGCTGCCCTGGCAGGCGCGGCACACCGTGGGCTGGGTGCCCGGGCGGGCCCCCGTCCCGTGGCAGGTGGGACAGGCGGCGTCCGAGGTGGTCTGCATGGTCACCGTGGAGCCGGCGAGGGCGTCGGCGAAGTCGATGGTGACCTCGCCCTCGATGTCCGAGCCCCGGCGCGGGCCGCGGCTCGTCCGACGGCTGGTGCTCCCGCCGAACAGGTTGCCGAACAGGTCGGAGATGCCGGAGTCACCCGTCGCGTTGCGGAACAGGTCCTCCATGGACGGGCCGCCCTGCCCGGCGCCGGGGAAGCGGAACCCCCCGCCGCCGAACAGCCGGCGCGCCTCGTCGTACTCCTTGCGCTTGGCCGGGTCGGACAGGATCGCGTTGGCCTCGGAGATCTCCTTGAACCGCGACTCCGCGCCGGCGTTGTCCTTGTTCTGGTCCGGGTGGTACTGCCGGGCCAGCTTTCGGAACGCCTTCTTGATGTCCTCCGGCTTGGCGTCGGAGGCGACGCCGAGCACCTTGTAGTAGTCCTTCTCCAGCCAGTCCTTGGTACTCATCGCGCCTCCTCTCCTCCTACTCGGGGTTCGCGACGCCCACGCGGGCGGGTCGCAGCACCCGGTCGTTCAGCCTCACGCCGCGCTGCATCACCGCGGAGATCGTCGGTTCGCTGACCTCCCCCTCGTACGGCATCTGCATCAGGGCGTCGTGCACTTGCGGGTCGAACGGCTCGCCCACCTCGCCGAAGGTCTCCAGGCCGTACTTGGCCGTGATCTTCTCCAGCTCGTCGGCGACCAGCTTGAACCCGCCCACCAGTTCGGCGTGCTCGCGCGCGGCCTCGACGCTGTCGAGGACGGGGAGGAGGTCGAGCACGACCGCCTCGATCCCGCCCTGGCGCGACAGCGCCCGGTCGCGGTCCACCCGCTTCTTGTAGTTGGCGTACTCCGCGTGCAGGCGCTGGAGGTCGGCGGTCCGCTCATCCACCAGCTCCTGCAGCTCGGCCACCTTGGCGTCCAGGACCGGGGAGGCCTTCGCCTCCAGCGGCTCCTCCGCACCGTCCCCGCCGGCCTCGCCGTCGGGCACGTAGCCCTCACCGGGCTCGGGCACCAGGCCGTCCTCCGGCTCGGGCGTCGTGTCGGGTCCGCTCACTTTTCCTTGCCGTCCTCATCCACGATCTCGGCGTCCACCACGTCATCGTCCGCGGCCGCGGGGCCGGAGCCGGCGTCGGACGGGGCGGAGGCCTCGGCCTGCTGGGCTGCCTGGGCGGCCGCGTACATCGCCTGGCCCATGGTCGCTGCCTTGGTGTTGAGGTCGTCCATCGCCGCCTTGACCGCGTCGTTGTCGTCGGTCTTCAGTGCTTCCTTCAGCGTGGCGAGGGCCTCGACGACCGGCGCCTTGGTGTCCTCGGGGAGGGTCTCGGCGTTGTCGGCCAGCAGCTTCTCGGTGCGGAAGGCGAGGTTGTCGGCCTCGTTGCGCATCTCCACCGCCTCGCGGCGCTTGTGGTCCTCCGCGGCGTGCGCCTCGGCCTCCTTCACCATCCGGTCGATGTCCTCGCGGCCGAGGGCGGAGCCGCCGGTCACGGTCATCGACTGCTCCTTGCCGGTGGCCAGGTCCTTGGCGTGGACGTGGACGATGCCGTTGGCGTCGATGTCGAAGGCGACCTCGACCTGCGGGACGCCGCGCGGGGCGGGCATCAGGCCGGTGAGTTCGAAGTTGCCCAGGCTCTTGTTGTCCCGGGCGAAGTCACGCTCGCCCTGGTACACCTGGATCATCACCGACGGCTGGTTGTCCTCCGCCGTGGTGAAGACCTCGCTGCGCTTGGTCGGGATCGTCGTGTTGCGCTCGATGATCTTGGTCATCACGCCGCCCTTGGTCTCGATGCCGAGGCTCAGCGGGGTGACGTCGAGCAGCAGCACGTCCTTCACCTCGCCCTTCAGCACGCCGGCCTGCAGGGACGCACCCAGAGCGACGACCTCGTCGGGGTTGACGCCCTTGTTGGGCTCCTTGCCGCCGGTCAGCTCCTTGACCAGGTCGACGACGGCCGGCATGCGGGTCGAGCCGCCCACCAGGATCACGTGGTCGATCTTGCCGATCGAGGTGTTGGCGTCGGCGATCACCGCGTTGAACGGCGCCCGGCACCGGTCCAGCAGGTCCTGGGTCAGGCGCTGGAACTCCGCGCGGGTGAGGCGCTCGTCCAGGTGCAGCGGGCCCTCGGCACCGGCCGTGATGTAGGGCAGGTTGATCGCGGTCTCCTGGGCGCTGGACAGCTCGATCTTGGCGCGCTCGGCCGCCTCCTGGAGGCGCTGGCGGGCCATCTTGTCCTTGCTCAGGTCGATGCCGTTCTTGTTCTTGAACTGGGTCACCAGCCAGTCGACGACGCGCTGGTCCCAGTCGTCGCCACCGAGGCGGTTGTCGCCCTTGGTGGCCTTCACCTCGAAGACGCCCTCCGCGATCTCCAGCAGGGACACGTCGAACGTGCCGCCGCCGAGGTCGAAGACCAGGATGGTCTGCTCGACGTGGCCCTTGTCCAGGCCGTAGGCCAGCGCGGCGGCGGTCGGCTCGTTGATGATCCGGTCGACCACGAGGCCCGCGATCTCGCCGGCCTCCTTGGTGGCCTGCCGCTCGGCGTCGCCGAAGTAGGCCGGGACGGTGATCACCGCGTTGGTGACCGGCTCGCCCAGGTAGGCCTCGGCGTCCCGCTTCAGCTTCATCAGCACCCGCGCGGAGATCTCCTGCGGCGTGTACTTCTTGTCGTCGATGTCGACGGTCCAGTTGGTGCCCATGTGGCGCTTCACCGAACGGATCGTGCGATCGACGTTGGTGACGGCCTGGCGCTTGGCGACCTCACCGACCAGGACCTCTCCGCCCTTCGCGAAGGCGACCACGGACGGCGTGGTGCGCGAGCCCTCGGCGTTGGGGATGACGGTGGGTTCGCCGCCCTCGAGGACGGCGACGACAGAGTTGGTGGTGCCGAGGTCGATGCCGACTGCTCGTGCCATGGTGTACTACCTCCGGTTGAGTCTTGGACGGGGTTGAGCTTAGCACGCTCAACTCCACAGATTGAGTTCACCAGACTCAACTGTGGGTCGGCTGGGGGTATTCCCTGATCGCCCTGTCACCGCCGCGGACCCGGCGCGGCGGGTCAGCCCGCTACGCCGACGTCGCCGAGCATCGCCTTCGTGAGCTGGACGATGACCGGGAAGGAGTGCCACAGCTGGTGGCCGAGGCCGTCCACCGTGATCGTCGGCCCCGGAACACCGCGCTCGCAGAGCAGGTCGTGCAACCGGTCGTAGTCGCGCAGGCGGCACAGCGAACTCCGCGAGCCCCGCACCAGCGCGACCCGTGCGAGCTCGACCGCGTCCAGGCCGTCGAGGAGGCCCTGGGTGGCCAGCACCTGCCCGATCGCGACCAGGTCGACCGGGGAGTACCGCACCGACGGCTCGCGCTCCTGCGCCCTCCGGGCGGCGACCACCCACTCGTGGCCCTTGTTCGTGGCCAGGACGCGGGGCATGCGCCCCCAGTCGGCGAGGTTGTGGGCCTGCAGCGCGGCGATGTTGCGCTCGGTGATCGCCACGGGCTCGACGAGGTTCAGGCCCTCGATCGGCCCCCACTCCCCCAGCACGGGCAGCGACGCGACGGCCAGCGAGCAACCCGTCGAGTAGCCGAGCACCTGCAGGTACTCGGTGTTGCCGACGTCACCGACGTCCAGGGCCTCGCGGACGTAGGCGAGATTCAGCTCGGCCCACGCCTCGATACGCCCCCGGAGCATCTCCTTGCGGATCGTCCGGGGGATCGGGTCGGCGAACCTGCTCATGCCGGGGATCTCGGTCACCACGACGGTCAGCGACGTGGCGTCGGCGAGGTGCGCGCACTTCGCGATCTCCCACGGCCCGAGGGTCGTGTTGAACCCGGGGAAGTACACGAGAACCCCGGCCGGTTCCGGTGGGGTCGCCACCAGCGCGTCCAGCGGCGCGAGCCCGCGCGGGCGCAGGGTGTGCTGCCGTACCTGGATCGCGGGCCGGGGCCGGACGGCGCGCCCGTCGGCGGTGATCACCAGCCGGGGTCGAGCGACATCGTCCACGGGTTCGATGGTAGCGACGCCGCGAGGCCCCCGGGCATTCCCCGGCCACCGCCGGGGCGGGCGCGGGCCGGACCCGGTTCGCCGCGCTCGGTCACAGGGGTGAGAATGGCGGGCATGAGCGCTGTGGTGTTCGACATGGACGGGACGCTGACCGACACCGAGCACGTCTGGGACGTGGTGCGGCGCGGCCTCGCCGGGGCCGAAGGGCTCCCCTGGCCGGCCGAGGCGAGCCGGGCGATGATGGGCATGTCGACCCAGGAGTGGTCGGCCTACCTCAGCGACGTGGTGGGCCTGGCGGGGGACGCGGACGACGCCGCCCGCCGCACGATCGGCGCGATGGTGGCCCACTACGAGGCGGGGCTCGACCTGCTGCCCGGGGCGGTCGCCGCCGTCCGCAGGATGGCCGGGCGCTGGCCGGTGGGACTGGCCAGTTCGTCCCCGAGGGTGCTGATCGACGCCGCCGTCCACGCGATGGGCCTGGACGGGGTGTTCGGCACCACGCTGAGCACGGAGGAGCTCCAGGCCGGCAAGCCGTCGCCGGACGTCTACCTCGAGGCCTGCCGCCGGCTCGGCGCCGACCCGGTCCGGTCGGTCGCGGTCGAGGACGCCCACAACGGCATCCTGTCCGCCCGTGCCGCCGGGCTGGCCGTCATCGCCATCCCCCCGCACTTCAACCCGCCTCCCGCGAAGACCCTCGCCCTCGCCGACCTCGTCCTCGACTCCCTCGACGAGCTCACCGCCGACCGCGTCTCCGCCCTGCTGGAGGCACGATGATCGCCGACCTGGTGCGGCGCGGCCTGCTGGCCGCGTCCGGCAGCGCCCGGCTGAAGGCCCTCGCGCTGCGGCTGCCGGCGACCGCGGCGCTCGTGGCGCGCTTCGTGCCCGGCGAGACGGTCGAGGACTGCATCACCGCGGTGCGCCGGCTGGCCGGCGACGGGCTGCGGGCCAGCATCGACGTGCTGGGGGAGGACACCACCAGCCCGGCGTTGGCGGAAGGCGTCCGGGACGCCTACCTCGGCCTGCTCTCGCGGCTGGAGGAGGAGGGCCTCGCCGCGACCGCTGAGGTCTCGGTCAAGCTGACCGCGCTCGGCCTGGGACTGCCCGGCGGGCGAGAGCTCGCGCTCGCCCACGCCCGCGAGATCTGCGCGGCGGCCGCCCGGGCCGGAACGACGATCACGGTGGACGCGGAGGACCACACGACCACCGACGCGACGCTGGGGATCCTCGCCGAGTTGCGCCGCGCGTACCCTGACGCCGGCGGCGTGCTCCAGGCCTACCTCCACCGGACGCTCGACGACTGCGCCCTTCTCGCGGGGCCCGGCTCGCGGATCCGCCTGTGCAAGGGCGCCTACGCCGAGCCGGCCGACGTCGCCCACCAGACGCGGGAGGAGGTGTCCGCCTCCTACGTCGCGTGCGCACGCACGCTGCTGGACGGGGACGGCTACCCCATGTTCGCCACGCACGATCCGGAGATGGTGGCCGCGGTCGGCGAGCTCGCCGTGCGCCACGGCCGGGCGCCGGGCAGCTACGAGTACCAGATGCTCTACGGGATCCGGTCCGACGAGCAGCGGCGGCTGGCCGCCGCCGGACACACCGTGCGTGTCTACGTCCCGTTCGGCACCGACTGGTGGGGCTACCTCGTCCGCCGCCTCGCCGAGCGTCCCGCCAACCTGCTGTTCCTCCTGCGGGCGCTGTTCAGCCGCTGAACCGGCACCGGTTCGGCCGGAGCGCGGGCGGGTAAGGGGAGCCTCGACGAAGGAGGCACCCATGGCAGCCATCGGCAGGCGCGAGGACGTGAACCCGACGGAGGGTACGCGCGAGTACGGCGACGTCGAGTTCGCCGACCCGACCAACAAGAAGTACCCGATCGACACCGCCGAGCATGTTCGCCACGCGTGGAGCTACATCAACAAGGAGAGCAACGCGGCGAAGTACTTGAAGAAGGACGCGGCCGAGATCCGGAACCGCATCAAGGCGGCTGCGCCCCGGTTCGGCGTGGAGATCGACGACTGACGACGGGGCGCGGCGCTGCCGCACCGTCGGGGTGGCAGGAACTCCCCTGCCGCCCCGGACAGCCCCCGCGTTACGGTGGGGGCAACGATCGGGAAGGGCGGACCATGGAGGCGGCGAAGGGAGCGCGGGCGCTCGGTGGGTGGGGCCATGGCCCCCGATGCCCTTGTCCGGCGTGGCCGAGGGACGTGTCCCGGAGCCCGGCGCGGGGCCTGGCGTGAGCGGCATTCGATGCGGGCGCTGCATCGCCCGGGATCATGACGGCTGCGTCGGGAGCATCCGGATGGGCCCGGCCAAGGCCACGTACGTCTGGCACTGCGACTGCGGCTGCCATGGTGACGCCTCCGGACCCACCAGGCCGCCCAGCGCTGTCCTGCCCCCGCCGCGCTGAAGGCCCGCCCGGGTCAGGCGCGGAGCGCCCGGTCCAGCCCGTTCCTCAGGTCCGCGACCAGGTCGGCGGGGTCCTCCACGCCGAGGCTGAGCCGCAGCATGCCCTCGGTGATGCCCGCCCCGGCCCGCAGTTCCGGCGGCATCGCGGCGTGGGTCATCGTGGCCGGGTGCGAGATGAGCGACTCCACCCCGCCGAGGCTCTCGGCGAGGCAGAAGCACTCCAGGCCGTCCACCAGCGCCCGGACGGCGTCCTCGGTGCCGACGTCGAACGTGACGATCGCCCCGTAGCCGTCCATCTGACGGGTGGCGAGGGCGTGCTGGGGATGCGTGGGCAGCCCCGGGTAGTGAACGGCGGTGACGGCCGGGTGGGAGACCAGCAGGTCCGCGACGGCGGCGGCGTTGGCCTGGGCAGCGGCCATCCTCAGGTGGAGCGTGCGGAGGCCGCGCAGGGCGAGGTAGGAGTCGAGGGCGCCCCCCGTCACCCCCAGCGTGTTCGCCCACCAGGCGAGTTCGTCTGCGACCTCGCGGGTCCCGGCGACGATCGCCCCCGCGACGACGTCGCTGTGGCCGTTGAGGTACTTCGTCGCCGAGTGCACCACGACGTCCGCCCCGAACTCCAGCGGACGCTGCACCGCAGGGCTGGCGAAGGTGTTGTCGACCACCACCCGTGCGCCGGCGGCGTGGGCGGCGGCGCAGGTGGCCGCGAGGTCGGTGACCCGCAGCAAGGGGTTGGACGGCGTCTCCAGCCACACCAGGTCGGCGCCGGCCAGGTCGTCCAGCGCGCGGGGGTCGGTGAAGTCGGCCAGCCGCAGCACGAGCCTGCCGGTGCGCTCGAGGGCGTCGAAGAGGCGCCAGGACCCGCCGTAGGCGTCGAAGGCGGCCACCAGCGTGCCCCCCGGGGGCAGCAGGCCGAGGAGGGTGGCCGTGACGGCCGCCATCCCGGAGGCGGTGATCACGCCACCGGCGCCGCCCTCCAGCCCGGCGACCGCCGAGGCCAGCACGCTGCGGGTGGGGTTGGCGGACCGGCTGTAGTCGTACTCGCCGGGCCGGCCGATGCCGGAGAAGGCGTAGGTCGTCGACAGGAAGACCGGGGGCACCACCGCGCCGTGCGCCGGGTCGATGTTGATCCCCGCCCGCACCGCCCGGGTCCGCGGGTGTTGCTCCGTCATGCGGGCCCCCCGCGGAGTTCGGGGGAGCGCAGCGGAGGAGGCGAACTCCGTCGGGTGCTCATGCCCGCAGACCCTACCAAGAGGCACTTGCCGCACTGGGCAGGCTCTGGTGCTGGAGGGCCACGGCGGGTAGCGTCCGAGCCATGAAGATCGAGGACATCATCCGCAAGAAGGGCGCGGACGTGGTGACGATCACTCCGGCCGCCACCGTCTCCGACCTGATCGACCTGCTGGGCAGGTTCAACATCGGCGCCGTCGTGGTCAGCGAGGACGGGTCCGCCATCAACGGGATCGTCAGCGAGCGCGACGTCGTCCGGCACCTCGCCACCGACGGTGCCGCCGTGCTCTCGCAGCCGGTCTCGGCCATCATGACCGCCGACGTGAAGACCTGCAGCGCAGAGGACAGCCTCGAGTCGACCGCGCACACCATGACCTACTCCCGCTTCCGGCACCTGCCGGTCGCCGAGGACGGGAAGCTGGTCGCGATCATCTCGATCGGTGACGTCGTGAAGTACCGCATCGACCAGCTCACCGACGAACGCAACCACCTGCTTGAGTACCTCCACACCTGAGCCGGACGCCGTCCCGGCAGCGCCGGCGGAGGCCGCCCTGGCCGCCGCCGGCATCGCCTACCGCGTCGTACGGCACCGCAGGGCGTCCTCGCTGGCCGAGGCTGCGGCTCTGCGCGGCATCAGCCCCGCCGACATCGTCAAGACCCTCGTCGTGCGCCGGGGTGAGGACGACTACCTGTTCGTCCTCGTGCCCGGCGACCGCCAGATCTCCTGGCCGCTGCTGCGTGCCCACCTCGGGGTGAACCGCCTCTCGCTGCCGGACGCGGCCGCCGCCCAGGCGGCCACCGGCTACGAGCGCGGCACGATCACCCCGTTCGGTTCGACGCGGCCGTGGCCGGTGGTGGCCGATGCCACGATCGCCGGGCGCACGATCTCGCTCGGAGCCGGCGAGCACGGGGCCACGGTGCTGGTCGACGCGGACGCGGCGCTGGCCGCCCTCGGCGCCGGCCTGGCAGACATCTCCGAGCCCGCCGGGTGAGGCCTGCGGCGCAGGTGTCTGTGGGCGCGGGCATGCTGGAAGCATGACCCACCCCTGGGGGCCCGCGGCCCACATCGTCCCGCCGTTCCTGCTGCGCCACCTCGCCGAGAGCGACGCGGCGATCGCCCCGCTGGCACGCCTCACCCTCGACGCCGACGGTCACCAGCGCAACGCGCGGGCCTCCGGGCACGGCGCCGCGCCCACGGTCCGCCCGGCGGGTGCGGCCGCACCCGCCGGCCCGTCCCGGGAGGTGGCGGACGCCGGCGGCACCGAGCAACTCCCGGGACGCACCGTCCGTTCGGAGGGTGAACCCGCGACCGGTGACGCCGCCGCGGACGAGGCCTACGACGGCTTCGGCGCCACCTGGCGGCTCTTCGACGAGGTGTACGGGCGAAACTCGATCGACGGCGCCGGGCTGACGCTCCGCGGCACCGTCCATTACGGGCGGGGCTACCAGAACGCGTTCTGGAACGGCTCGCGCATGGTGTTCGGCGACGGGGACGGGGAGATCTTCGGGCGCTTCACCGCCAGCCTCGACGTGATCGGCCACGAACTCACCCACGGCGTCGTCGAGCGGACGGCCAACCTCACCTACTCCGGCCAGCCGGGTGCCCTGAACGAGTCGATGGCCGACGTGTTCGGCAGCCTGGTGGCGCAGTACGCCGCCGGGCAGGACGCGGGCGAGGCCGACTGGCTGATCGGGGCCGACCTGCTGCTCCCCGGGGTGAAGGGGACGGCGTTGCGCAGCATGCTGCACCCCGGGACCGCGTACGACGACCCCCGCCTGGGCCGCGACCCGCAGCCGGACCACATGAGCGGCTATGTGCGCACCACCGACGACAACGGCGGGGTGCACTACAACTCGGGCATCCCCAACCGGGCGTTCGCCCTGGCCGCGACCACCATCGGCGGCCCGGCGTGGGAATGCGCGGGTCGGGTCTGGTACGACGTGCTCACCGGGGGCGAACTGCGCTCCGGCAGCGGCTTCGAGGACTTCGCGGCGCTGTCCGTCGCGGCCGCGCTCGCGCGGTACGGGGACGGGGCGGAGGCGGCCGCGATCCGGGCGGCCTGGCAGGCGGTCGGCGTCATCGGTGCGCCGACGTCACCCGGCACCCCGGCCGGTGTCGACCCCCGCGCCGAGTTGCTCGTGCGCCGCACCGGGGGCGTGGCGGGCCTCGTCCGCGAACGCCGGACGAGCCTCGCCGACCTGCCGCGCGGCGACCGGAGGGCGTGGTCGGGGCTGCTCGCCGGCCGCACGCTGCCCCGCCTCGCCGCCGCGGGCAGCCCGGTCCCGGACGCGTTCTGCTACGGCGTCGTGTGCCGGGACGCCGACCTGGACGTCGAGGTCGCCGAGCACGTCCTGCCCGAGGAGGTCCGGGCGCTGCTGGAGCGCACGCTGCGCGGCTGACCGGGGCGCGGGCCCACCGGCCCCGGCCATGCCACGGCGTCGCCGGATCAGGCGATCCGGATGAGCTTCTTGTTCACGAACTCGGTGGCGCCCAGCCGGCCCATCTCGCGGCCGAACCCGCTGCGCTTCACGCCGCCGAAGGGTAGCTCGGCCCCGTCGGCCAGCACGCAGTTGACGAACACCATCCCGGCGTCGATCTGGTTGGCCACCCGGTCGACCTGCGCGGGGTCGGTGGAGTACAGGTAGGAGCCCAGACCGAACGGGGTGTCGTTGGCCACCGCGACGGCCTCGTCCTCGTCCGCCACCTCGTAGACGAGGGCGACCGGGCCGAACATCTCCTCGTAGAAGATGTCGCTGCCACGCGGGATGCCCGCGATGACCGTCGGGGCGAAGAACGCGCCGTCCCTCGTGCCGCCCAGCAGCAGCTGCCCCCCGGCCTCCACCGCACGGCGCACCTGGTCGGCCAGCCCCTCCGCGGCCCCGAGCGAGGAGACCGGACCGAGCTCGCAGCCGTCGCTGAACGGGTCGGTCGCCTCGACCTTCGCCATCGCCGCCACGAGCTTCTCGGTGAACGCCGGGTAGAGCTCCGAGACCACGATCGCCCGCTTGGGCGCGTTGCAGGACTGGCCGGAGTTGTCGAGCCGGCCGGCCACCAGGTCGGCGACCACCGCGTCCAGGTCGTCGGTTGACAGCACGATGAACGGGTCGGTGCCACCCAGCTCGAGCACGACCTTCTTCAGGTGCCGGCTCGCCTGCTCGGCCACCGCGATGCCCGCCCGCTCCGAACCGGTCAGCGAGACGCCCTGGACCCGGGGGTCGGCGATCACGCCGGCGATCTGGTCGGTGCCGGCGAAGATCATCTCGAACGCGCCCTCGGGGGCCCCGGCGTCGGCGTAGATCTTCGCGATCAGCTCACCGGTCTGAGGGCACTGGGACGCCGGCTTGAGCAGCACGCTGTTGCCGATCGCCAGGTTGGGACCGGCGAACCGGGCCACCTGGTAGAAGGGGAAGTTCCACGGCATCACGCCGAGGATGACCCCCAGCGGCGCGTTTCGGATGACGGCGGAACCGGTGCCGGCACGCAGCCCGATCGGCTGGTCGGCCAGCTCCTCCGGCGCGATCTCCGCGTGGTAGCGGTAGATGTCGGCGGCGAAGTCCACCTCGCCGTAGGCCTGTGCCAGCGGCTTGCCCATCTCCTTCACCAGCGCGGCGGCGAGCTCGTCGCGGCGCTCGGCGTGCAGGTCGCCGATCCGGCGCACCAGCTCGGCCCGCTCGGCGATGGTGCTGCTGCGACCCCAGCCGCGGGTGGCAGCGTTCGCCCTGCCGATGGCCTCGGCGAGGTCCGCGTCGCTGATCTGCGGGTACTCGGCCAGTACCTCGGACGTGGCCGGGTTGGTCACTGCGTACTTGCTCATCATGCCTCCATCGCTTGGTCGGTGAGTGTGAGTGCTTCGTCGATCACGTCGAGGCCGCGGGTCAGCTCTGCCTCGGTGATCACCAGGGGCGGCGCGACGTGCGTCCGGTTGTAGTGGATGAACGGCCACACCCCGCCGGCCTTGCAGGCCGCGGCGAAGGCCGCCATCGGCGCGTTCTGCGCCGGGGTCGGGTTGAACGGCACCAGCGGCTCCCGGGTGCCGGTGTCGCGGACCAGTTCGACGGCCCAGAACAGGCCGCGTCCCCGCACGTCCCCGACGGACGGGTGGGTGTCCAGCCACCCCCGCAGGCGCGGCTCCACGACGCGGTCGGACAGGTCCCGCACGCGCTCGAGGATCCCGTCGCGACGGAACACCTCGAACGTGGTGACGCCGAGCGCGCAGGCCAGCGGGTGGCCGGAGTAGGTGAGGCCGCCGTAGAACACCCTGTCGGTGAAGGCGTCGGCGATCGCCTCCGAGATCACCACGCCGCCCAGCGGCACGTACCCGGAGTTCACGCCCTTCGCGAAGGTGATCAGGTCCGGCCGGGTGTCGAAGCCCTGGAAGCCGAACCACTCGCCGGTGCGGCCGAAGCCGGCCATCACCTCGTCGGCGATGTAGACGATGCCGTAGCGGTCGCAGAGCTCCCTCACCCCGGCCAGGTACCCCGGCGGCGGCACCAGGATGCCGTTGGTGCCGACGATCGTCTCCAGGATGATCGCCGCGATCGTGGCCGCACCCTCAAGGACGATCACCGACTCCAGGTGCTCCAGCGCGCGGGCGGTCTCCTCCTCCGGGCTGGAGGAGTGGAAGGGCGAGCGGTACGGGTAGGGCCCGAAGAAGTGGACGACGCCGCCGGCCGCGGCCTCGTTGGCCCAGCGGCGCGGGTCGCCGGTCAGCCCGATCGGGGTCCCGACCCCCCCGTGGTAGCTGCGGTAGGTCGACAGCACCTTGTTGCGGCCGGTCGAGTGCCGCGCCAGCCGGACGGCGTACTCGTTCGCGTCCGCGCCGCCGTTGGTGAAGAACACCTTGGTGAACGGCTCGCCGGCCACCTCGACGATCAGCCGCGCCAGCTCCGAGCGCACGTCGTTGGCCATGCCGGGCTGGATGGTGACCAGCCGGTCGGCCTGCCGGTGCAGGGACGCGACCAGGTCGGGGTGCTGGTGGCCGAGGTTCAGGTTCACCAGCTGCGACCCGAAGTCGAGGTAGCTGCGCCCGGTGTAGTCCCAGAAGGTCGCCCCCTGCCCGCCGGCGACCGGGAGCGGGTCGATCGCGCCCTGCGCACTCCAGGAGTGGAAGACGTGGCCACGGTCGTTCGCCCGTACCACCGCCTCGGCCTCGGGATCGGGCAGCGGCCTCACGGCGTTGTCCAGGCCGACGTAGCTCGGCTGCTCACTCATCCGGCTCACCCCTCTCAGTGGTTGCTCGGGAAGCCCAGGTCGACCTGCGACTCGCTCGGCTCCGGCCAGCGCGACGTGACGACCTTGCTGCGGGTGTAGAAGTGCACGGACTCGGGGCCGTAGATGTGCGCGTCGCCGAACAGCGAATCACGCCAGCCGCCGAAGGAGAAGGCCCCCACCGGCACGGGGATCGGCACGTTCACCCCCACCATGCCCACCTCGATGTCGACCTCGAACTGTCGCGCGGTGCCGCCGTCGCGGGTGAAGATCGCTGTGCCGTTGGCGTAGCGGTTGGCGTTGACCAGCGCGACGGCCTCGGCGTAGCTGCCCACGCGCGCCACCGACAGCACCGGCCCGAAGATCTCCTCGTCGTACACCCGCATGCCGGGGCGCACCTTGTCGACCAGGCTCACGCCGAGGAAGAAGCCGTCGCCGGCGAACTCCTGCGCTGTGCCGTCGATCACCACGTCCGCCCCCTCGGCCGCGGCGCCGGTGACGTAGGACGCCACCTTCGCCCGGTGCTCTGCCGTGATCAGCGGGCCCATCTCGCTGGCGGGGTCCGTGCCGTCACCGATCCGGAGCCGGGCGACCCGCTCGGCGATCCGCGGCAGCAGGGCATCGGCCGTCGCGTCCCCGACCGGCACCAGGACGGAGATGGCCATGCAGCGCTCGCCGGCCGCACCGTAGGACGCGGAGACCACCGCGTCCGCGGCGGCGTCGAGGTCGGCGTCCGGCATCACGATCATGTGGTTCTTCGCCCCGCCGAGCGCCTGCACGCGCTTGCCGTTGGCGGTGGCACGGGAGTAGATCGAGCGGGCGATCGGGGTCGAGCCGACGAAGCTGACGGCCCGCACCTCCGGCGCGTCGAGCAGGGTGGTGACCGCCTCGGCGTCGCCGTGCACGACGTTGAGGACGCCGTCGGGCAGGCCGGCCTCGGCGAACAGGCGGGCGAGGAACACCGACGCGGACGGGTCCTTCTCGCTCGGCTTGAGCACGACGGTGTTCCCGCAGGCGATCGCGGAGGCCGTCATCCACAGCGGCACCATGATCGGGAAGTTGAACGGCGTGATCGCCGCCACGACCCCCACCGGCTGCTTCACCGAGTGGACGTCGACCCCCCGGGACACCTGCTCGGAGTACTCGCCCTTGAGCAGGTGGACCAGGCCCGCGGCGAACTCGACGTTCTCGATCCCCCGGCTGATCTCACCCAGCGCGTCGGAGAACACCTTGCCGTGCTCTGTCGTGATGATCGCGGCCAGCTCCTTCGACCGCTCCACCAGCAGCTGGCGCAGGCGGAAGAAGACGTCGGCGCGCTTGATCAGCCCGGTCTCGCGCCAGCCGGGCAGTGCGGCGGACGCGGCCGCGATCGCCTCGCCCACGCGGGCGGCGTCCGCGAAGCCCACCGAGGCGATGCGTTCGCCGGTGGCCGGGTTGAAGACGGGCCCGCTGCGGAGGTCTCCGGTGACCTCCCTGCCGGCGATGATGTGGGGCACAACGGTCATGCGGACGGATCCTCTCTGGGGGTCACGGCGTGGCTGTGGATGGTCGGTGTCGCCGGGGTCGGCGGCCAGGGGTCGGGGGCGCTCACGAGTCGAACCCCAGCCCGGCGGCATCGAGGGCGCGCAGCAGCGCGTTGCGGCGTCCCTCGTTGTGGTCGGCGCGGTCCAGCGACCACCGCGTCGCGGCGATGCCGGCGGCGGCGATCGGATCCGGCGGAAAGGGCAGGGGCCGACGCCGGACCATGGCCAGGGCCGTCCGCTCGGTCTCGGCGCCGGCCAGCAGGTCGAGCATCACGTCGGCGGCGAACCGGGTGGCGCCCACACCGAGCCCGGTGAAGCCGGACGCGTAGGCGATCCGGCCGCGGGACGCCGTCCCGTAGAACGCGCAGAACTGGGTGGAGGTGTCGATCGCGCCGGCCCAGCGGTGGCTGATCCGGACGCCTTCCAGCTGCGGGAAGGTCGTCAGCAGGTGGCCCGCGAGGCGGGAGAACGTCGCCGGGCGCTCCTCGTACTCGGGCCGGACGCGGCCCCCGGCGTGGTAGACCGCGTCGTAGCCGCCGAAGAGGACCCGGTTGTCCGCGGTGAGCCGGTAGTAGTGGAACTGGTTGGCGAGGTCGGCCACGCCCTGCCTGTTCCGCCAGCCGATCCCGGACAGCCGGGCGTCGTCCAGCGGCTCGGTGACCAGCACGTAGTCGTACACCGGGACCGTCATCAGCCGGTTGCGCTTCAGCAGCGGCGGGAACACGTTGGTGGCCAGCGCGACCCGGCCGGCCCGCACCCAGCCGCGCGCGGTGCGCACCACCGGCCGGTCGCCCCGCTCGATTCCGGTCACCGCGGAGTGCTCGTACAACTCGACGCCGAGATCCTCGGCGACCCGGGCCAGCTCGCGCGCCATCCGGCCGGGGTGCAGCAGCGCGCACCCGCGGCGGTCCCACGACCCGGCCAGGTAGGTCGGCGAGTCGATCTCCGCGCGCACCGACGCCTGGTCGAGGAAACTGTCGTCCCCGGCGAGCCACGCCACCTGGTGGGGCTCGACCGCCACCGACAGCTGCCCGGTGCGCTCGAACTCCACCTGCATGTCGTAGCGGCGCACGGTGTCCTCGATGCCGTCGAGGTTCTCCTCACCGAGCCGTTCGAGGACGTCGAACTCCTCGGGCCAGCGCCGCCGTCCGTTCTCCTCGCCGTGGGTCAGGCTGGCCTCGCAGAAGCCACCGTTGCGGCCGGAGGCGGCCCAGCCGATCTCGTGCGCCTCGAGCAGCACCACCTTCAGGCCGGGGTCGCGCTCCTTGGCACGCACCGCCGTCCACAACCCCGCGTAGCCGCCGCCGACGACCACCAGGTCCGCCGCGTGCCCGCCGACCAGCGCCGGGCGCTCGGGCCGGTCGAGCCCGTCCAGCCAGAACACGGCCGGACGGCTGTCGCGCAGCGCCTCAGCGACGGCCCCCGCCGTCGGGCGCCCGCGCTCGAATGCAGTCGAGTGCTGCATTCACCCACCTTTCCTGGGTCACGTTCCGGCCTGACGGCCCTCACGCTACCGCCCCCGTGAGTCAGCCAGATTACGGAATACGCACTACAGAGCACAACCGGCCCACGAATATCGCTGGCCGCGGCCCGCCGCACCAAAGGATTCCTCCGCCACCCCCCGCCCCGCCCCCTACGCCACGCCCCCGCCCTCAACCCGCAAGGTGGACCCACACCGCCGACGTCGGCGGTCTGGGTCCATCTTGCGGCGGTTGGTGAGGGTGGCGACGGCATAAGGCGAACGCGCGGGCAGGCGAGCGGCGGCGCGGGCTCGGCAGCACGATGCCGCGGCCAGGAGCCCGGAAGGACGGGCGACTCCCCCACCCCGACACGCACAGTGGACCCACACCGCCGAGGTCGGCGGTGTGGGTCCACTTTGGGGCCGTTGGGAGGTGGCGGGGCGGAGGGTTGGGGCGAGGCGAGGGGGTGCTCAGTTGTCGGTGGAGTGGCCGACCAGGGGCGGCTCGCTCGACCACGGGAAGGAGATCCACTCCGCGGTGCGCTTCCAGACGTAGTCGCACTTCACGACCGACTGGGGCTTCTCGTAGAGCACGGCGGTGCGGGTCTCCGACACGTGGGCCTCGCAGAAGTCACGCACCATCCGCAGCGTCTCCCCGGTGTCGGCGACGTCGTCGACGATCAGCACCTTCTTGGCGGAGAGGTCCACCGCTGCCGGCACGGGGGGCAACAGCACCGGGAGCGGCAGCCGGGTGTCGACGCCGGTGTAGAACTCGACGTTGATGATGTGCAGGTTCTTGATGCCCATCGCGTAGCTGAGCGTGCCGGCGGGGATCATCCCGCCACGCGTGATGGACATGATCAGGTCGGGCTCGAAGCCGGAGTCGACGACCTGCTGGGCGAGCTGCCGGGCCGCCTTCCCGAAGGTTTCCCAGGTGAGTACTTCGCGGACCGGTTCGCTCATGCGCACATCCTTCCAGAACCACCGGCCCGTCGCGGAACCGCTCACGAACGGGTTGAATGGGCCTGTGCTCGCCGTCGTGATCACCGTCCGCGGACGGGTCCAGGGTGTGGGCTTCCGCTGGTGGGCGTCCAGCGAGGCCCGCTACCTCGGGCTGTCCGGGTACGCCCAGAACCTCGACGACGGCTCGGTCGAGATCCGCGCCCAGGGCGAGGACGAGGCGGTCGGCCGGATGATCCGGCTCGTCGTCGAGAACCCGTCCACGACCGCCAGGCCCGGGTGGGTGGACGACTACGACATCGCGTGGGTGGACGTCGTGCCCGGGGCCCGGGCCTTCGGCTACCGCTAGCCGAGGACCCGCTGGACCAGGGCCCCGCCGGCCACCACCACCAGGGGCAGCGAGACCAGCCCGAGCAGCACGACGTTCAGCCAGAGGTTGTCGCGCAGCACGGCGATGAACTCCCGGATGACCGCGGCCGGCCAGTAGTAGCGGGCGCTCGGGGCGCCCACCGTGTAGCCGGCGAGCCCGTGCCGGCGCATCAGCAGCGCGGCGCGGAAGGCGTGGAAGTCGCTGGTCACCACCGCGATCGGCCCGCTCACCCCGTGCCCGGCCAGCAGGACCGCGGTCATCGACAGGTTCTCGTCCGTGTTCCGGGACTGGTCCTCCACGAGGATCCGTGCCGCGGGGACGCCCTCGGCGACCAGGAACCCGGCCATCGCCTCGGCCTCGGCGACCGGCTCGTCCGGCCCGCGCCCACCGGAGGTGACCAGCACCACCGGCAGCCCGGCGCCGTCCATGCGGTCGAACACCTGGCGTCCCCTGCGCAGCCGTGAGGCCAGCAGCGGAGGGACGCGTCCCTCGATCAGGCCCGAGCCCAGCACCACCACGGCGGACACCGGCCCGCCGCAGCGCGCCATCCAGGCCGGGTAGATGCTGCCGTAGAGCAGGAAGGCGGTGAAGGCGAAGCCCAGGTAGCCGGCGGGCAGGGCGAGCAGGAGCACCCACGGGACCAGCCGGGTGTTGGCGGTCGCGACCATGACCACACCGAGGCCGACGTAGGCCAGCAGCACCAGGCCGAGCCCGAGGCCCAGCACCCGGGACAATCCGAGGCCCTCCTTGCGCACCATGGTGACGCCGCTCGCCACCAGGAAGCCCGCGAAACCGACGACGGTCGCCAGCGCGCCCGCCAGCAGCGCGAGGACGAGCCACATCCCGGCGTCGTTCGTCCACCCGGACAGCGCACCCACCAGGGCACCGGTCAGGACGACACCGCCCCACAGCAGTACGCCGAACAGGTAGAGCGCGGTGCGCATCTTGCGGGGGTCGTGGCGGATGCTGAGCGCCAGCACGAGCAGCGGCAGCAGCTCGCTGGCGATCGCCGTCGTCACGGGCTACTCGCCCACGGTGGTGTCGTTGAAGGGCATGTACGGCGCGACCAGCGGGAAGACCCAGGTGAACAGGACGGCCACCACGGCGAGCAGCAGGATCGCCGCCTGCACCACCTTCAACGCCCGCGGCCCCGGCAGGAGCCGCCACAGCAGACCGTAGAACGACATCAGCCCGCCACCTCCCAGACGTCGGCGGGCACGCCCTGGGCGTGCGGGTACGACGCGTCCAGCTCCGCGTGCACCACGAAGCGCTCGCGGGCGCTGAACTCGGGGTGACAACTCGTCATGGTCAAGACGGCGGTCCCGGGCTCCGCGTCCGGCTCGTCGGGCACCGGCAGTAGCACCGACACCTGGGTGGGCGGCACGATCTGGTGCCCGCTCACCCGGTACACGAACCAGGTGTCCCTGGTCTCGACCAGCACGACGTCACCCTTCCTCAGTTCGGCGATCCGGTTGAACGGCTTGCCGTAGGTGGTGCGGTGGCCGGCCATCGCGAAGTTGCCCACCTCGCCGGGCAGCGCGGTGCCGGTGTAGTGGCCGATGCCCCGCGCCAGGACGTCGCTGGTCGTGCCCTCGTAGAGCGGACGCGCGAACTTCTCGCCGAACCGGGGGATGCGGACGATCGCGAACGCGTCGCCGGGCATCGCCTTGTCGGGGTGCACCCATGCCGAGGACGGGTCGTCGAACTCCTGCTGCATCGTCGCGACGACCTGCGCGGAGTCGGCGTCGGAGACCACGTCGGTCCACCACAGCTGCCAGCCGACGAACAGCAGCAGCACCACGCCGAGCGTGACCAGCGCCTCGCCGAGCAGGCCGGCGACACCGCGGACGATCCGCATGCCACCTCCTGCCGCCGGCCGGCCGGGCGCCGGGCGCCGCCAAGGCTACTCCGGGCCGCGCAGCGGGGCCGTCCGGTTGGTGACCGCTCATAGCATCCACACAGGAAACTGCCAGCGGACGCCCACCCGGCACTGAGAAAGTGGAGCCATGGCCATCACTGCACGAAGCGGAGCCGAAGCGCTCACCCGACCCGACGGCACCCCGATCCGGGTGCTCACCGTGGACGACGAGTCGAGCCTCACCGAGCTGTTGAGCATGGCCCTGCGCTACGAGGGCTGGGAGGTCACCACCGCCGCGTCCGGACTGGCCGCGGTGAAGGCCGCCCGCGAGGTGCGTCCTGACGCGATCGTGCTCGACATGATGCTGCCCGACTTCGACGGCCTCGAGGTGATGCGCCGCGTCCGCGCGGAGCAGCCCGACGTCCCGGTCATCTTCCTCACGGCCAAGGACGCCCTCGACGACCGCATCGGCGGGCTCACCGCCGGCGGGGACGACTACGTCACCAAGCCGTTCAGCCTCGAGGAGCTGGTCGCGCGGCTGCGGGCCCTGCTGCGGCGCTCCGGCGCGACCACCCTGCGCAACGAGTCGCAGCTCGTGGTCGGCGACCTCATCCTCGACGAGGACAGCCACGAGGTGACCCGGGGCGGGGAGGTCATCAGCCTCACGGCCACCGAGTTCGAGCTGCTGCGCTACCTGATGCGCAACCCGCGGCGGGTGCTGAGCAAGGCACAGATCCTCGACCGCGTCTGGAACTACGACTTCGGCGGCCAGGCCAACGTGGTCGAGCTGTACATCAGCTACCTGCGCAAGAAGATCGACGCGGGCCGTGCCCCGATGATCCACACGATGCGGGGGGCCGGCTACGTGCTCAAGCCGGCCAGCGAATGACCCAGCCCGTCCTGCCGCCCACCCCGCCCCCGCCGGCGGCGATGGGGAAGGGGACGCTCAGCAGGCAGCTGGTGCTGCGCACGACAGCCCTGGTGGCGCTGGTGACCGTCGCGCTCAGCATGTTCACCGCCCTGGCGAGCTTCCAGATCCTGCAGAACCAGCTGGACGGGCAGCTTCGTTCGGCGATCGACCGCCTCCCGTGGCGAAGCCCGTCCGGCGATGGGGACGACCCGGCCGGGCGTGGCGACCCGGGCGGCTCCGGCCTGATCCGCGTCGACTCGGCCACCGTGGACGGCCAGGTGCTGTACTGGGTGACCCGGCCGGACGGGGTGAGCAGGGACGCCGCCATCGCGCTGTACAACGCCATGCTCACCCGGACGACCCGCGGCGAGGCCAACGTGCACGCCGAGGGGGCCGGGCTCTACCGCGTCCTCGTCCAGACCCGCCAGGACATCACCACCCTGGTCGCGCTGCCGTACTCGCAGGTCACGGCGCCGATGACCAGCCAGTTGATCATGGCCGGGCTGCTCACCCTCGGCGCGATCCTGCTCTCCTACGTCGGTGCCCGCCGCGTCGTGGAACGCAGCCTGCGTCCGCTCACCCGCCTCGCGGCGACGGCCACCCGGGTGTCGACCCTGCCGCTGGCCAGCGGCGAGGGCCACGTGCCGATCCGGGTCGCCCCCGCCGACGCCAACCCCGCTTCCGAGGTCGGACGGGTCGGCCTGGCGTTCAACCACATGCTCGACAACGTGGAGTCCGCCCTCGCCGCGCGGCACCGCAGCGAGACGAAGGTGCGGCAGTTCGTCGCCGACGCTTCACACGAGCTGCGCAACCCCCTGGCCTCCATCCGCGGGTACGCAGAACTCACCCGCCGCGGGTCCGACGAGCTGCCCGACGACACCGCGCACGCGCTGGGCCGGATCGAGGCCGAGTCGGAGCGGATGACGGCGCTCGTGCAGGACCTCCTGCTGCTCGCCCGGCTGGACTCCGAGCCGACGCTGGAGCTCCGGCCCACCGACGTCACGGAGATCGTGCTGAACGCGGTCAGCGACGCGCGGGCCACCAGCTCCGACCACACGTGGTCGCTCGACCTGCCCGAGGACGTGGTCACGGCGCGGGCCGACCCGCACCGCCTGCACCAGGTGGTCACCAACCTCCTGGCCAACGCGCGCACGCACACGCCGCCCGGCACGAGCGTGGAGGCGTCGCTGCGCGCGGCCGACGGCTGGGCCGTGATCTCGGTCAGCGACAACGGCCCCGGTGTCCCGGCGGAGATCCAGGACTCGGTGTTCGAGCGCTTCACCCGCGCCGACGTCAGCCGCGTCCGTCGCGCCGGGGGTTCGTCGACCGGGCTCGGCCTGGCCATCGTGGCCGCCGTGGTGAACGCCCACGGCGGCGACGTGACCCTCGACAGCCGACCCGGGCGAACCACCTTCACGATCCGCGTCCCCCTGGCCTGACGGTCGACCGCCCGTTCACCGGGGGCTCACAGCGGGCGGCGAGGACGCGCTCAGCACGCGGCCGTTCCATGGGTGCATGACCCTGACCGAGACCCCGGCACCGGCCTCTGCCGCCGCAGCGGACGCGCCCGCGCCCCGCTACTACGCCTACGTCGACGACCGTCCCGACCTGATCGCCCGGGCCGGCGTGATCGTCCTCCTCGCCGGGACCGCCGTCCTCTACCTGTGGGGGCTGTCCGCCTCCGGCTACGCGAACGCGTTCTACTCCGCCGCGGCGCAGGCGGGCTCCACCAACCTGGAGGCCTGGTTCTTCGGTTCGCTCGACGGCGGCAACAGCATCACCGTGGACAAGCCCCCTGCCGCGATCTGGCTGATGGCGCTCTCGGTCCGGCTGTTCGGCCTGAGCTCGTGGAGCATCCTCGTGCCCGAGGCACTGCTCGGCGTGGCGAGCGTGGGGGTCCTGTACGCGACGCTCCGGCGCACGCTGCTGGCCCAGCGCGGGTCCCCGGGCGCCACGCACCCGCTCACCCCGCGCACCGCGCACTGGGCCGCGCTGGCCGGCGCAGCGGTCTTCGCGCTCACGCCGGTGGCGACGCTGATGTTCCGCTTCAACAATCCCGACGCCCTGCTCGTCTTCTCCCTGGTGCTGGCGGGCTACTTCACCGTCCGCGCCGCGGAGAACGCGTCGCGCGGGTGGCTGGCCCTGGCCGGGGTCGCGGTCGGGCTGGGCTTCCTGACCAAGATGCTCCAGGCGTTCCTCGTCCTGCCTGCCCTCGTCGTCGCGTACGCGGTGGCCGCCCCCGCGCCGTGGCGCAAGCGCATCGTCGACCTGCTGGTCGCGTTCGCGGCCATGGTCGCGTCCTTCGGCTGGTACGTGGCCGTCGTCGAGCTCACCCCGGCGAACATGCGTCCCTACATCGGCGGTTCGCAGGGCAACTCGCTGCTCGAGCTGATCGTCAGCTACAACGGCCTCGGCCGGATCACCGGAGAGGAGATCGGTTCGGTCGGCGGGGGGCGGTGGGGCTCCACCGGCCTCACGCGCCTGTTCGAGGGCGTCTCCGGCGGCATGGTGTCCTGGCTCATCCCGGCAGCGCTCGTGCTGGGCCTGTCCGCCCTCGGCGTCGCCGTCGCCGGGCTTCGCGGCGCCCCGGCTCCCGGCGGGGACGAACGCCGGACGCCTGCCCGCGCACTGGCGAGCGGGGCCGTGATCTGGGTCGGTTGGCTCGTCGTCACCGGCCTGGTGTTCAGCCTCATGGCCGGGATCTACCACGACTACTACACCGTCGCCCTCGCCCCGGCGATCGGCGGGGCGGTCGCCCTCGGCGGTGCCGTCCTGTGGGCCCGACGCGGGCGACTCGTCCCGCGCCTTGTCCTGGCGGCGACCACAGCGGGCACCGGCGCCTGGGCCGTCGTCCTGCTCCAGCAGGCGGGCGGCTGGTACTCCGCCCTTGGCTGGGTCGTGCTCGCCCTTTCCGTCCTCGCCGCCGCAGGCCTCGCCGTCGCCGATCGGGTACCCCGCGTGGTCGCGTCCCTGGCCGTGGGCACGGCCGTGATCGCCGCGCTGGCCGGGCCGTACGCCTACTCGGTGAACACCGCGGCCACCGCGCACACCGGCTCGATCGTGACCGCGGGGCCGGTCTCCGGCCTCGGCAGCGGGCGGGGCGGACCGAACGGCGGGCGCCCGACGGGCCGGGCGCCCGACCGCGGCACGGGCGGGCTGTTGAACGGGGCCTCCGCCTCGTCGGAGCTGGTGGCGCTGCTCCAGGCCGACGGGTCGTCCTACACGTGGGTGGCCGCCACCGTCGGCTCGCAGAACGCGGCGAGCTACCAGCTCGCCACCGGCCTGCCGGTGATGGCGATCGGCGGCTTCAACGGCTCCGACCCGTCCCCGACGCTGGCGCAGTTCCAGGCGGACGTCGCGCAGGGCCGCGTCCACTACTTCATCGCCGGCGACACCGGCGGTCGCCGGAACGGCGGCTCCGACTCCTCCGGCGAGATCGCCGACTGGGTCGCGCAGCACTACACCGCCACCACCGTCGCGGGCTCCACCGTGTACGACCTGACCACGGCGGCGTGAGGGGAGCGGAGCGATGACCACACTGCCCCTCCGCAGCGGCTGGCGGAGCGCCGCCACCGGCACGGCCCTGCTCGACGTCGTCGTCCCGGTGTACAACGAGGAGGACGAGCTGTCGGCCTCGGTGCTGCGGCTCGACGCCTACCTGGCCGCGAACCTGCCCTACGCCTACCGGATCGTGATCGCGGACAACGCGTCCACCGATGCCACCTGGGCCATCGCGCAGCGGCTGGCCGCCCGGCATCGCACGGTGTGGGCGACGCACCTCGACGCCAAGGGACGCGGACGCGCACTGCGCCAGGCCTGGCTCGCCTCGGACGCCGACGTCGTGGCCTACACAGACGTCGACCTCTCGACCGGCCTGGACGCCCTCCTGCCCCTGGTGGCACCGCTGCTGTCCGGGCATTCCGACGTCTCGATCGGCACCCGGCTGGCCCGGGGCGCACGGGTCGTCCGCGGCCCGCGGCGGGAGTTCATCTCGCGCACCTACAACCTGATCCTCCGCACGGTGCTCGGCGCGTCCTTCACCGACGCCCAGTGCGGCTTCAAGGCGATGCGCACGGACGTGGCCCGTCGGCTGCTGCCCCTGGTGGAGGACGACAACTGGTTCTTCGACACCGAGCTGCTCGTACTCGCCGAGCGCGCCGGCCTGCGGATCCACGAGGTGCCGGTGGACTGGGTGGACGACCCCGGCACCACCGTCGACGTCGTTGCGACGGCCGTCGAGGACCTGCGCGGCGTCTGGCGGCTCGCCCACGGCCTCGCGACCCGGCGGATCCCGGTGGCCGGGCTCGCCGCGCAGCTGAGGCGTCCCGACCTGCCGGCAGCACTGCCGGGCGTCCCGACCGGGCTGCCGGGCCAGCTCCTACGGTTCGGCGCCGTCGGCCTGGCCAGCACGGCGGCCTACTTCGTGCTCTACCTGCTGCTGCGTCCGCTCGGCGCCCAGCCGGCCAACCTGGTGGCCCTGCTGCTCACCGCGGTCGCGAACACCGCGGCGAACCGGCGGCTGACCTTCGGGGTCAGCGGACGGGCCGGGGCGCTGCGCCACCATCTCGGCGGCCTGGCGGCGTTCGTCGCCGCGCTGGGCCTGACGAGCGGTGCGCTGTGGGTCCTCGCCGCCGCCTGGCCGGCGGCCGGGCGGTGGGTGGAGGTCGCCGTCCTCGTGGTGGCCAACGCCGTGGCGACGCTGGGGCGCTTCCTCGTCCTGCGGCTGCTGATGAACCGGCCGGAGGTCACGCCGCCGTCCGGGTGATGCGCGAGTCGGTGAGACGGGGGTCGAGCATCGGACGCCTGCCGGTGAGCCGCAGGACGTCGCCGGGCTCCCGCGGGAACTCGTCCCGCTGGGACGCGGCCCGGAGGTCGTCGTGGAGGCGGGCGGCGTCCCGGTCGTGCCGGGCGTCCCTGCCGGGCACCCAGCGGCTCGCCGACCGCCGGTGCGTCAGTTCCAGCGCCGCCAGCAGCAGCGCCACCATTGCGAGGAGGATCATCGTTCCGGTCATGGCAGAAATCCTTCCTCCAATGGATCCCTGCCACCAGTGGCTGGAAAGCCATTGCTCAAAAGATTTCTGCCAGTATGATCGGAGCATGGCACTGCACCAGGTGAGCATGATCGTGCTCGAGCCCGTGGGCGTCTTCGAGTTCGGCGTCGCGGTCGAGGTGTTCGGCGTTGACCGGACCGATGAGGGCATCGAGCCGTTCGACTTCCGGGTCTGTGGCCTCGAGCCCGGGCGCCCGCTGGCCACCAGGAACGCGGGCGGCTTCACCATCACCCCCCACCTGGGCCTGGACGCGGTCGCCGGGAGCGACCTGGTGATCGTGGCGGCCACCCAGCCGCGCCCCGACGACGAGTACCCCGAGGAGGCGCTGGAGGCGCTGCGCCGGGCGGTGGCCGACGGTGCCACCGTCCTCAGCTTGTGCTCGGGGTCGTTCGTGCTCGGGGCTGCGGGGCTGCTCGACGGACGCCGGTGCACCACCCACTGGATCTACGCCGACCAGATGCAGCGGCGCTTCCCGGAGGCCGAGGTCGACGCCCGCGTGCTGTTCGTCGAGGACGGACCGATCGTCACCAGCGCGGGCACGGCCGCCGGCGTGGACGCCAGCCTGCACCTGGTGCGCCGCGAGCTCGGCGCGGCCGTGGCCACGCGCATCGCGCGCCGGATGGTCGTCCCCCCGCAGCGCGACGGCGGCCAGCAGCAGTTCGTGGAGAACCCCATCCCCGCCTGCACCGCGGACAGCCTGGCGCCGCTGCTGGGCTGGGCGGCCGAACGCCTCGATGAGGACCACAGCGTGGCCAGCCTGGCCGAGCGCGCGCTGATGAGCGAACGCACCTTCGCGCGGCGCTTCCAATCCGAGACCGGAACCACGCCGCACAAGTGGCTCACGCAGCAACGCGTCCTCGCCGCCCGCGCGCTGCTCGAGGCCACCGACCTCGCGGTGGAGCAGATCGCCGACCGGGTGGGCTTCAACTCCGCCGTCGTGCTGCGCGACCACTTCCGCCGGGCCACCGGCCTGTCGCCCCAGGCCTACCGGCGCCGGTTCGGGAATGTCGCGTGCGACCCGCCTGCGGTAGCGTCGACAGCGTGACCATCACCCGTTCCGAACTGGCCCACCTCGTGGACCACACCCTGCTCTCCCCGACCGCCACGGACGCCGACGTCGCAGCCCTGGCCGCCGAGGCCGTCCGTCTGGGCACCTACTCCATCTGCGTCTCCCCCGCGATGCTGCCGGTCACCGCCGAGCTCGGCGCGGTGAAGGTGGCCACCGTCTGCGGATTCCCCTCCGGCAAGCACACCGCCTCGGTGAAAGCCGCGGAGGCGGCCGACTCCGTCGCGCGCGGCGCCGACGAGGTCGACATGGTGATCGACCTCGGCCTGGTCAAGGCGGGACGACTGGACGCCACCCGGGCGGAGATCGCCGCCGTGCGGGCTGCGGTGCCCGCCCCGAAGGTCCTGAAGGTCATCATCGAGTCCGCGGCGCTCACCGACGAGGAGATCGTCGCCGCCTGCCGGGCCGCCGAGGCGGCGGGAGCCGACTTCGTCAAGACCTCCACCGGCTACCACCCCGCGGGCGGGGCGTCCGCGCACGCCGTCGCGCTGATGGCACAGACCGTGGGCGGACGGCTGGGAGTGAAGGCCTCCGGCGGCATCCGCGACTGGGCCACCGCCGTGGCCATGGTCGAGGCGGGCGCCACCCGCCTCGGGCTCTCCGGCACCGCAGCGGTGCTGGACGGCGGCACCAGCGAGGGCTACTGACGCACCGGCCGGGGCGTCAGGCGGCCAGGCCCTGCTCCCGCAGCCACTCACCGGCGACCTCGCTCGGCGTGCCCCCACCGGCCACCCGTGCCTGGAGGTCGACCAGGGCGTCGGTCGTGACGGCCTGCGCGACCGCGTCCATGGCGAGGACCGTGTCCGGCTCGGCGTCGGACAAGGCGCCGGCGACGAGCACGACGCCCGGCTCGGGGGCGGAGAGCCGGTCGGGATCGACCAACGCGACCAGGCCGGAGGCCCCGAGGTACTCGGTGCGCCGGAACGCGGCCACCGCCGCCTGGCCGTCGACGAGCCGGGACGCGCGCTGCACCGGGTCGTCGACGACGTCGTAGCTGAACTGCGCCCCGTAGACCGCCTCAAGCCCAGGGACGCCGTCCGCGCGGGACCGCACGGGGCCCGGCACGGCCGCGCGCCGGCCCTTCGACCAGCCGCGGAGCCGGGTGAGGCTCGCGATCCCCGCCGTGGCCGTCTCCTCTGTCACCAGCCAGACCAGCCCGGCGTCCACGCCCGGCACGGCCAGCAGGCCCACCTCCGGCTCCAGCAGTCCGGCCAGTTCGGGCAGCAGGTCCTCCGCTGCGGGCGCCTCCCTGCCCTGGCTGAGCTCGGTCCACAAGGTGGTGCCGAAGCCGGGGAGCGCAGCCAGGTCGCCGTGGCCCAGGGACGCCTGCCAGTCCGGCCCGGCCGGCCCGGTGCCGGCCGCACGGCCCTTCGCCGCGACCGCCCCGGCCAGCAGTTCGGCCAGCAGCAGTCCCGCCGGGGAGCCGTCCGACCCGATCGCCAGCGGCGGCGCGGACGGTGTGGCCGACGCCGTCCCGCTCACCTCGGGCGGGGGGACGCGGGCGCAGCCCGCGGCGATCAGCGCGGTCGCGCCGAGCAGGAATCCTCGTCTGTCCACGCCGTCCAGTCTCACCGATGGGGAGCGGGCAGCCGGGGCGGCCACGCCGGGCGGACGGCGACGCGTCGCCCCGCGAGGGTGCGGGGTTCTGGCGTTTCGCCGATCGTCTGGCTATGATCGTAGGTGGCCGTACTTCTCGGGGGGGAACAGGCGGCCACGTCCGGAACAGCTAACCGGACAAACAGGGGGACCCACCGGCATTCCCGCAGCGAGAGCGGATGTTGCCGAAGTCCTGACTGAGGCCCGGCGACAATGTCGCCGGGCTTTTAGTTTCCTCACAGACAAAAGTCCGGGGCACCCATCGGCACCCCGGACTTCCCTCTGACGAGGGTGGATGATCGCGTCAGCTGGCGTCGCCGACGAACACCGCCGTCTTGTGCGACAGGGAATAGGTCACCGACACGGTGATATTCGAGCGCGCCTTGGTGGGCACACGGAACACATAGACACCGGTCGCCGACTTTCCCACGCCGATCGACTCGGAGAACGGACGGGACGGGTCGTTGGTCAGACCAACGGCCATCCTGCCTTTTGAATCCATTAACGTCACGTAGGCCGAATCGACGTCCAGGTCGTTCTTCGTGTCGTTGCGGATGCGCACGGTCACGACCAGCGACGCGCCGCCGATCTCGCCCGGCCCGACCGCCTCGATCTTGCGGCTCTTGATGCTCACCAGGCTCACCTCGACGCCGCCGTCGCTCTGCGCCTTGTCCAGGCGCACGGGCTTGGCCGTGCTCTGCTCCCGGGGCTCGACGGTCTGGTCGATCGACCCCGGGGTCACCTTCGAGGTGGGCGTCGCACTGGCGCTCGGGCTTGCACTGGTCGGGGGGGTCGTCGCTGTCGGCGTCGCCCCACCCCCGGGGGCGGGGGTCGGGCCGCCGGCTGCACCCCCGGTGCAGCCGGCCAGCATCAGCCCGACCAGCAGCGCGGTCGCCCGCGCCGCCAGCCTGTGGGGGCGGTCCATCGTCACGCTGTCCTCCGCGTCAGGCCAGCCGGGTGACCTTGAGGTTGTCGACCAGGACCACGATCGGCCCGTTGGTCACGGCGGACTGAACATACCCGACCAGGCCAACCGCACCCGAGCCCTGGAGCGCCGCGGTGGCGTCCGTCCCGCTCACCGTCCAGCTCGACGGCTCGGACTGGCCCGGCCCCCACACCTTGGCCCGGGCCGTGGTGCTGGTGCCGTTGCCGTTCACCTCGAAGGTGATGTCCAGCTTGTCACCGGCGGCGAACGTGTAGCCGGTCAGCGTCCTGGTCGTGATCACGGTCTCCGTCGTGCCGACGAGCTTGGTGAGGAGCACCGAGACGGAGGCGTCGGCGAGGAACCTCACCTTCACCCGGTACGACCCGTTGGAGCTCTTGCGCAGGTCGTAGTTGACGTCCGCACGGCCGCCGACCGGGACCTTGTCCAGGCCCACCTGGACGGCGCCCACCACGTTCTGCTCGGACACCGCGTTCAGGCTCGCCGTCCGCGTCGACGACGCGGCGAGCGAGATCCGGCCGACCCCGCCGGACACCGAGAAGCCGGAGCCGCTCGTCGTCCAGGAGCCACCCTTGCTCGCGCTGCCCCAGCCCGACGCGACATCGGTGCCGAAGCCCGCGTCGGCCACGACCAGCGACGACGGGTCGACCGCGGTCACGGTCTTCGTCGCGGTGTCGCTGCCACCGAGGGAGTCGGTGACGGTCAGGGTCACCGTGTAGTCGCCCGCGGTGTCGTAGGTGTGCGTCGCGGTCGCGCCACTGCCGTGGCCGGACCCGTCGCCCCAGTTCCAGTCGTAGCTGAGTGTCGCGCCATCGGAGGCCGTGCTCGCGCCGGCGTCCACCGAGGTGGTGAAGCCGTCGGTGCTCGCGGTGAACGATGCCTTCGGGTTGGCGTGCGTGAGGGTCACGGTCTTGTTCGTGGTCGACGTCGCACCCATGCTGTCGGTCAGCGTCAGGACGATCGTCTTGTCCCCGGCGCTGGCGTAGGCGTGGGAAGCGGTCTTGCCGCTGCCGTGGCTCGTGCCGTCACCCCAGTCCCAGTCATAGGTGAGGGTCGCGCCGTCGAAGGCCTCGGACGCCGATGCGTCCACCGACGCTGTCAGCCCGGAGTCGGAGACCGTGAAGGACGCCGTCGGCGGCTGGTGTGCCGGAGCGACGGTGACCTGCTTGGTCGCCTGGCCGGTGAGCCCGCGGGAGTCGGTCACGGTCAGCGTCACCGTGTAGGTGCCGCCGGCGGCGTAGTCGTGGACCGCCGTGGCGCCGGTGGCCGCGGGGGTGCCGTCCCCGAAGTCCCAGCTGTAGCCGGTGATGGTCTGGCCGGACTGCGCGGTAGAGGCGCTGCCGTCGAGGGTCACGTGCAGGTCGCTCACCGTGTTGGTGAAGGACGCCGTGGGCGCGACCGCCCCCGTCGCGAGCTGGTAGTGCGACTGCACCTGGCTCGGCGTCAGCATCGTCGGGTAGGCCGCGAACTCGTCGAGGTCACCGGAGAAGTAGTCGCTGCTCGGACGGTTCGGCCAGCCGGACAGGTTGTCGCCGCCGACCCTCCAGTACCCGTCGAACTCCTGGCCCTTCATCACGTTCGCGTCGAACGCCGCCTGCACGCCGTCGACGTAGATCGTGGTGCCGGCCCACCCGGAGGTGACCACGGCGTGGTGCCAGGCACCGTTGCGGTACGTGGCCGAGGTGGTCACGACCTTCGCCGTGTTGTTCTGGAAGACGCCGAAGCTGAGCCGCCCGTCGTTCAGCATGTACAGGTGCCGGTCGTAGCTGCTCGACGTGCTGGTCTGCGAGCTGCCCCAGCCGAAGAGCTTCCCGCCGCGGTTCGTCGTCGTCCTGAACCAGATCTCCGCGCTGAAGTCGTCGGGGCTCACCAGCTTCTGGGCGGCGCCGATGCGGCCGGAGCTCGTGCCACTGAACGTCGAGCCGACGCCGGAGCCGATCGCGCCGGTGCCCGCCACGGTCACGCCCGTGCCCTTGAGGCCGTTGCTGATCCCCAGCGCGTCGTAGGCGTAGGTCGAGTCACCGGAGGTGCCGAGCTGCCAGTACGGTGTCGCGCCGTCGGCGAGCACCCGGTTGAAGTAGGCCGACTGCGCCGTGCCCGACGCCGTCACCGAGACCGAGCTGCTCTGGGCCTGGTTGCCGTCGCTGTCCACGGCGGTCACCTGGTAGGTGTAGGTGTTCCCTGGGGTCAGACCGGTGTCCAGGAACGTCACCGCCGGCTGGTACCAGTAGAAGGCCCGCGTGGTGCCGCTGTAGACCTGCTGGCCGTTGCGCGTGATCCGATAGGTGAGGTCGATGTCCTCGCGGTCGTAGTTGGCCGGGATCGTGACGCGGGCCGTCCCGTTGCTCACCGAGGCCACGGACGGCACCCAGTCGGCTCCCTTGAGGATCGGACCGAGGGTGGCGGCTGCCGTGCCGGGACGGGCGAACCGCGCGATGCCCTGCGACCACTGGCCGTTGACGAACGGGAACTCCCCGCCGACCACGACGTAGTCACCGCTGCCGTCGATGACCCAGCCCGCCTGGCCGGAACCCGACGCGGTGCCGGTGGTCCAGTCCGGGAACCAGTTCACCATCGCCGGGGCCGGGTAGCCCTGCCAGTCGGCGTAGATGCTGCTCACCCGCGGGCTGCGCCACAGCGTGCCCTTGGTCTCGGCGGTGAAGGCCAGCGAGTTCTTCATGTTGCCGGGGTTGCCCGACTTCTGCGGGTAGCCGCCGACCGATTCGCAGTCGTGCACGTGGCCGATCGCGTAGACCGTGCCACCGTCGGAGTAGGCGCCGTAGGTGTCGCCGTGGCAGTCCTCGATCCACTTGATCGCGCCGGTCTCCGGGTCGGCGGAGAAGGATCCCTCGAGGTTGCCGATCGTCGCGTTGGCGTAGACCCAGCCGGTGCCGTAGACGGCGTTGCCGTCGTTGGAGAGCGCGTAGATGCCGGCCTTGCCGATGTAGGGCGAGGTGTTCGAGCCGTTCTTGACGGTGTTGGTGACGTCCCACGGCAGGAGTGAGCCGTCGGACGGGCTGAGCGCGGCCAGGCCGCGCTGGGAGACATCGTTCACGGTGGCGAAGCGGCCGCCGACGATCAGCTTGCTGCCCGAGGTGTTCATCACCATCGTGTCGACCTGGAGGTCGGTGGTGGGCGCCCAGCCGAGCAGGTTGCCGCTGGTGTCGAACGCCACCAGGTTCTTGCGGGCCACGCCGTTGCCTGCGCCGATCAGGCCACCGACGTAGACCGCGCTGTTGGTGGCGACGATCGAGTTGATGTACGACCCGCCCACGGCCGGCTTGAAGGTCTCCAGCAGGTCACCGGTGGCGGTGTTGAACGCCGCGATCAGCCAGCGGGTCTTGCCGTTCACCTGGGTGAACGCGCCGCCGGCGTACAGCCGGGTGCCGTCGGGTGACACCGCGAGCGCCTTCACCTGGCCGTTGATGCTGGGCGCGAACGACGACAGCGCGCCGGTGGTGAGGTTGAACGACAGCAGGTTCGTGCGGGGCACAAGGTTCTGCCCGGACGCAGCGCCGGCCGGCCGGGCGTTGCTGAAGCTGCCACCGGCGTACACGGTGTTGCCCGAGATCTTCAGGGCCCACACCACGCCGCTGTCGATCTGCGCGGTGGGCAGCGTGTTGGCGGACACCGCGTCGGGCCCGCGGCCCTGCACCGGTGCCGGATAGCCCAGCTGGGCCGCCTGCGCCGGGGCGGCTGCCCCCGCGGCGAGCGATCCCCACGCCAGGGCCCCGGCCACAGCGAGTCGCAGTGCGACCAGCCGGCGGCCCTTCCTCTTCTCGACGCCGCTCATCTGTCTCGCCCCTCACTGTGAACGCTGCGTGGAGAGGGTGCGGACGCGACAACGTCCCGGACGCCCATCGGCTCCGGGACCTGCACAAGACGGTCGCTGACCCCCAGCGACCCGGCGTGCGAACGCCTGACTGTGCGATGCATCGCGAATCCCCCCCAAACATCGACCCCCCCGGTCGACGCGCGCATCTGCGTACTCCCATCCTCCCACCGATGCCCTCCCGGCTCAATGTCGGGTCCGGGCGGCAGTTTTCCCACTACCGGGTAACGCGGCGGAAACGACGGTGCGCCGCCCCCGGAGGGACGGCGCACCGTGCAGGACAGGCTGTGCGGCCAGAGGCTACTTGGCCTTGAGCGCGGCCTGCGCGGCGGCCAGGCGCGCGATCGGCACCCGGAACGGCGAGCAGGACACGTAGTTGAGGCCCACCTGCTGGCAGAACTCGATGGACGACGGGTCGCCACCGTGCTCGCCACAGATGCCCAGCTTGATGTCGGGGCGGGTGGACTTGCCCAGGTCGACGGCGGTCTTCACGAGCTTGCCGACGCCGTTCTGGTCGAGGCGGGCGAACGGGTCGCTCTCGTAGATCTTCGTCTGGTAGTAGGCGTCCAGGAACTTGCCCGCGTCGTCACGGCTGAACCCGAAGGTCATCTGGGTCAGGTCGTTGGTGCCGAAGGAGAAGAACTGGGCCTCGGTCGCGATCTCGTCTGCGGTGATGGCCGCGCGCGGGATCTCGATCATGGTGCCGACCAGGTAGTCCAGCTCGACGCCGGCCTCGGCGATGATCGCGTTGGCGGTGTCGGTGACGATCTTCTTGACGAACGCCAGCTCCTTCACCTCGCCCACCAGCGGGATCATGATCTCCGGAACGACCTTCCACTCCGGGTGGCGCTTCTGGACGTTGATCGCTGCCTCGATGATCGCCCGGGTCTGCATGGCGCCGATCTCGGGGTAGGTCACGTCGAGGCGGCAGCCACGGTGGCCCATCATCGGGTTGAACTCGTGCAGGGAGGCGATGATCTCCTTGAGCTCCGCCACCTCGAGCTTCATCTCCGCGGCCAGCGCGTTGATGTCGTCCTCGTCGGTGGGCAGGAACTCGTGCAGCGGCGGGTCGAGGAGGCGGACGGTGACCGGCAGGCCCTCCATCGCCTCGTAGATGCCCTCGAAGTCGCCGCGCTGCATCGGCAGCAGCTTGGCCAGGGCGGCCTCGCGCTGCTCGACGGTCTTGGAGACGATCATCTCGCGGATGGCCGCGATCCGGTCGGCCTCGAAGAACATGTGCTCGGTGCGGCACAGCCCGATGCCCTCCGCCCCGAACTCGCGCGCCTGGCGGGCGTCGGCCGGGGTGTCGGCGTTGGTGCGGACCTTCATCGTCCGGAACTCGTCGGCCCACTCGATGACGCGGCCGAAGTAGCCGCCGACCTCCGCCGGGACGGTGTCGATCTCCTCGCCGTACACGTTGCCGGTGGAGCCGTCGAGGGAGACCCAGTCGTTCTCGGTGAAGGTCTTGCCGCCCAGGCTGAAGCTCTTGCCGTCCGCGGCGAAGGACACCTCGCCGAGGCCGGAGACGCAGCAGGTGCCCATGCCGCGGGCGACCACGGCGGCGTGCGAGGTCATGCCGCCGCGGGCGGTCAGGATGCCCTTGGCGTAGTGCATGCCCTCGATGTCCTCGGGGGTGGTCTCCAGGCGGACCAGGATGACCGACTCACCGTTCTTGCCGCGGGCTGCGGCGTCCTCGGCGGTGAAGGAGACCCGGCCGGTGGCCGCGCCCGGGGAGGCCGGCAGGCCCTTGCCGATGACCGCGGCGGCCTTCAGCTTGGCGTCGTCGAACTGCGGGTGCAGCAACGCGTCGATCTGCTTGGGATCGATCATCGCGACGGCCTTCTCGGGCGTGATCTTGCCCTCGTCCACCAGGTCGCAGGCGATCTTGAAGGCGGCGGCGGCGGTGCGCTTGCCGTTGCGGGTCTGGAGCATGAAGAGCTTGCCCTCTTCGATGGTGAACTCCATGTCCTGCATGTCGGCGTAGTGATCCTCGAGGCGTCCGACGATCTCGACGAACTGGTCGTAGACCGCGGGGTTCTCGTCCTTCAGCTGGTCGATGGTCTCCGGGGTGCGGATGCCGG
>JAIUOT010000006.1 GCA_020161015.1 Actinomycetota bacterium
CGCGCTCGCGGAAACCGATCGTCATCACCGTGAGGGCGCCGATCTCCATGCCGCCGGTGCCGATGGCGACCAGGTGGGACGCGATCCGGCACAGCTCCATCATCAGCACGCGGATGTCGTTGGCGCGCTGCGGGATCTGGTCCTCGATACCGAGCAGCCGCTCGACCGCCAGGCAGTACGCGGCCTCGTTGAAGATCGGGGCGACGTAGTCCATCCGGGTCACGAACGTGGTGCCCTGGGTCCAGGACCGGTACTCCATGTTCTTCTCGATGCCGGTGTGCAGGAAGCCGATGCCCGGGCGGATGCTGGTGACCGTCTCGCCGTCGCACTCCACCATCAGCCGCAGCACGCCGTGCGTGGACGGGTGCTGGGGGCCCATGTTGATGACGAGGACCTCGTCGCCGCGCTCGGCCTGCTCGCTCGCGATGTCGGCCCAGTCACCGCCGCCGACGGCGGTGTAGACGGTGCCCTCGGTCTCCTCGCCCGGGTTGGCGTAGAGGTCGCGGTCCTCGGCGCTCATCGGTAGTCCCTCCGCTGGTCGACCGGCGGCACGGTGGTGCCCTTGTACTCGATCGGGATACCGCCGAGCGGGTAGTCCTTGCGCTGCGGGTGCCCGACCCAGTCGTCCGGCATCAGGATGCGCGTGAGGTGCGGGTGGCCGTCGAAGATGATGCCGAACATGTCCCAGGTCTCGCGCTCGTGCCAGTCCGCCGCCGGGTAGGTGGCCACGACGCTCGGCACGTGGGGGTCGCCGTCGGGGCAGGTCGTCTCCACGCGCAGCCGGCGGTTGTGGGTCATCGACTGGAGGTGGTAGACGACGTGCAGCTCCGCGCCGGCGTCCTCGGGGTAGTGGACGCCGGAGACCGACGCGCAGAACTCGAAGCGCAGCAGCGCGTCGTCGCGCAGCGTCTGCATGACCTCGGCGAGCTTCTCGCGGGAGACGTGGAAGGTGAGCTCGCCACGGTCGAGGACGACCGAGACGATCGGGTCCTCCACCAGCGCCAGCAGCCGGGAGTGGACGTCGTCGTACCAGGAGCCGTACGGCGGCTCGGACGGTGCCGGCCAGCCGGTCACCCGGACGATCCGGCTGTAGCCGGAGGTGTCACCGGTTCCGGTGCTCCACATGCCCTTCGTGGTGGCGATCGGCTTGGCGTCGGTGGGTGCCGCGGGCACGAGGTCCGGGTTCGGCTGCGCGTCCTCGCGCTCGACGCCGGCCTTCGGCGACCCTTCCGGCGCGGTGACCTTCTCGTCGACCGTCTTCTCCTCGCCGGGAACCTTGTCGCTCATCGCAGGAGGCCCTTCATCTCGTGGGTGGCCGGCGCGACCAGCGCCGCCGCCTCCGCCGCCTCCCAGGCCTCCAGTTCGTTGCGGGCCATCGGCCGCTTCGCCACGATGTCCTTCTTCAGCTTGAACATCGCGTCGATCAGCATGTCGGGGCGCGGCGGGCAGCCGGGCACGTAGACGTCCACCGGCACGAGGTGGTCGCCACCCTGGACGATCGCGTAGTTGTTGAACATGCCGCCGGAGGAGGCGCACACGCCCATCGCCATGACCCACTTCGGGTTGGGCATCTGGTCGTAGACCTGCCGCAGCACGGGGGCCATCTTCTGGCTGATCCGGCCGGAGATGATCATCAGGTCGGCCTGGCGGGGTGAGGCCCGGAAGACCTCCTGGCCCCAGCGGCCGGCGTCGAACCGCGGCGCGCCGTAGGTCATCATCTCGATCGCGCAGCACGCGAGGCCGAACGTCGCCGGCCACAGGGACGCCTGCCGCATCCAGCCGAACACCCCTTCGAGGGTGGTCAGAACGACGCCCTGGGGGATCTTGTCCTCAATGCCCATATCAGCCAGCCCTAACCGTTTCTCAGTCCCACTCCAGGCCCCCGCGACGCCACACGTAGGCGTACGCGATGAAGACCGTGGCCATGAACAGCACCATCTCGAACAGGGCGAACAGGCCCAGCTGCGAGAAGGTCACCGCCCACGGGTAGAGGAAGATGGTCTCGATGTCGAACACGATGAACAACATCGCGATGATGTAGTACTTGATCGGGAACCGGCCGCCGCCCATCGGCTGGGGCGTGGGCTCGATGCCGCACTCGTATGAGCTGTACTTGACCTTGTTCCAGCGCCGCGGGCCGAGGAACGCGCTCAGCAGGATGGAGATCGCCAGGAACCCGGCGGCCAGAGCCATGATGCCCAGCAGCGGAATGTAGGGGCTCATCTGCGTGGGGTTCCCTTCTGCGTCGAGAGGCGCACCGGTGTGGTCATGCTGAGGGTGCCATCTTTGCGACGGTGGTGATGACCTTGTCCATCCAATCACCATCCCGGGTGTCGTAGAGGTGGGCGAGCAGTTTCATCGTGAACCGCATCAGCGTGGGCCGCGGTAGACCGTAGCGGGTGCACAGGTGCATCACCTGCGGGTGCTCGATCAGGGAGACGAACACCTGGCCGAGCCGGAAGTACCCGCCCCACTCCGCCTTCAGTCGTGCCGGGTAGCCCCGCAGCGCGCGCTCGGCGCTGGGGGTGCCGAAGCCCCGGAAGTGGGCGTCCGCGATGGCGTCCGCCGCCATCTCCGCCGCCTCCATCGCGTAGGAGATGCCCTCGCCGTTGAACGGCGAGATCATGCCGCCGGAGTCGCCGACCAGCAGCAGGCCGCGCGTGTAGGCCGGCTGGCGGTTGAAGCTCATCGGCAGCGCCGCGCCCAGCGTCGGGCCGACCTGGTTCTCGGGGCGGAAGCCCCACTCCGGCGGGGTGTTCGCCAGCCACCGTCCGAACATCTCGCGGTAGTTCAGCTTCGCCGGCTCCGAGCTGGACCCGACCGTGCCCAGGCCGACGTTGACGGTGCCGTCCCCCATGCCGAAGACCCAGCCGTACCCGGGGAGCAGGTTCGACTCGCCCGGCTTGCCGTCCCACAGCTCCAGCCAGGACTCCATGTAGTCGTCGTGGGTGCGGGGGCTGGTGAAGTAGGCACGGACGGCGACGCCCATCGGGCGGTCGGTGCGCTTGGCCAGCCCCATGGACAGCGCCAGCCGGGCGGAGTTGCCGTCCGCGGCGATGACCACCGGTGCCCGGAAGCTGCGCCCGTCCTTGCTGGTGACCCCGACGATCCGGTCGGTGCGCGGGTCGATGATCGGCGCGGTCACGTTGGTCCGCTCGAACAGCCGGGCCCCGCCGGACACCGCGCGGTCGGCGAGGATCTTGTCGAACTCCGCCCGCGCCCGCACCAGCCCGTACGGCGGGAACTCGGCCAGTTCCGGCCAGGGCAGCTCGAACGGCTCGGTGCGCCCGCCGTAGACCCGCAGGCCCTTGTTGCGGACCCAGCCCGCCTCCTCGCTGGTGTCGATGCCCAGCCGGATCAGCTGCTTGACCGCGCGCGGGGTCAGGCCGTCGCCGCAGACCTTCTCCCTGGGAAAGGCCGCCTTCTCGAGGAGGACGACATCGAGTCCGCGATCGGCGAGGTGCGCCGCGGCCGTGGACCCGCCGGGCCCCGCCCCGACGACGATCACGTCGGCACCGATGGCGGAGCCGCTGGCCGGTCGGGCCGGCATCGGCTCTGGCATGCGCGCTCCTGGAAGCAGGTAGGGGGACTCGGGCAAGTCTAGGCAGAACACGTCGAGAGGGCCATTTGGCGCCCCGGTCGGGCGGTGTCCGGGGAGCGACTATCCTGCCAGCGTGATCCATCACCCGCCGGGCCCGCAGTGGCGCGCGACGACCGTGGAGATCGATGATCCCGGCGACCTCGCGTCCTACCTGCCCCCGACCGGCGGGCACGCCTGGCTGCGCCGGGGCGACGGCATGGTCGGCATCGGGGAGGTCGCCCGCTTCGAGGGCGGGACGGCGGCAGAGGCCGACGAGTGGTGGGAGCAGGTGTGCGCCCGCATGGAGCAGGAGACCGAACTGCCGGAGGTCTCCGGCGTCGGGCCGGTCGCCTTCGCGTCCTTCGTGTTCGACCCCGACCACTCCGACCACCGCTCGGTGGTGATCGTCCCGCGGCTCGTGATTGGGCGCCGCAAGGGGCGCTCGTGGCTGACCGCGATCGGCGCCGCGTCCGGACGGGAACCCGCGCTCCCCGCGGCGGAGGCCGCACCGCCGGTCCCTGCCGGCACGCGTGGAGTGGGCACGAGCCTCGACACCGACGCGTGGCAGGCGATCGTGCGGGAGGCTGTGGGACGGATCGGCGCCGGCCTGCTCGACAAGGTGGTCCTTGCTCGGGCCGTCACCCTCGAGGCGCCGGAGCCGCTCGACGCGCGCTCCCTGGTCACCGGGCTCGCGCAGCGCTACCCCACCTGCTGGACCTACCACGTGGACGGGCTGGTCGGCGCGTCCCCGGAGATGCTCATCCGGCGCGAGGACGGGCTGGCGACCTCGCGGGTGCTGGCCGGGACCATCCGGCGCAACGGCGGCGAGGAGCTGGACCTGAAGCTCGCCCACGCCCTGGCCCGGTCGGGCAAGAACCTGGCCGAGCACGAACTGGCCGTCGACTCCGTCGCCCGCGCGCTCGAGCCCTTCTGCTCCGGCATGAACGTGCCCGACGCCCCGTACGTGCTCGAACTGCCCAACGTGCTGCACCTCGCCTCGGACGTGACGGCCGTGGTGCACCCCGGGGTGAGCGTGCTCCGGCTGGCCGGGGAGCTGCACCCCTCCGCCGCGGTCTGCGGGACGCCCACCGTCGCCGCCCGCGCCACCATCGCCGAACTCGAGCACCTCGACCGGGGCCGCTACTCCGGCCCGGTCGGCTGGCTCGACACCGGCGGCGACGGCGAGTTCGCGATCGCGCTGCGCTGTGGCCTGATCGACCCCGACGACCGCCGCCGGATCACGATCTACGCCGGCTGCGGGATCGTCGCGGAGTCCGACCCGGTGGAGGAGTACGCAGAGACCGAGGCGAAGCTGTTGCCCATGATGGAGGCCCTCGGCGTCGACACCGCCGGGCACTGAGCCCGTCGACGCGGCGGGTCGCGGACCGCCTGGTCAGGCGCCGCGGCGGTGCGCGTCCAGCCAGTCGAGGACGGCCCCGGTGAACGCCACGGTGAAGCGGGGCGCGTGGCTGCCGCCGGCGATCGTCCAGAGCGCGACGCCCGCGCCGTCCCGGCAGCCGTCCCACCCGGTCGGGGTGAGGTCGGCGCCGGCGATCCCATCGTCGGCGTCCAGCCGGGCTCCCGTGGTCGGGTCCTGCGCACAGCCGTCCGCCTCGCGCCAGCGTCCCACGGTCGCCTCGGCCCCCGTGAAGGGGTTGCCGTTGATGTCGCCGCCGCCGTAACCGACGGTCTCGTCCGCGTCGCCGTGCACCTGGAGGACGCTCACCGGTCGCGCGGGAGCGCAGTCGGTGCCGGTGTCGAGCGCTCCGGCGACCGAGACGATCGCCGCGATCCGGTCCGCGTGCCCGCACGCCAGCCGGTGGGCGAGGAACCCGCCGTTGGAGTGGCCGACCACGAACACCCGTCCGGGGTCGACCGGGTGGGCCGCCGCGACGGCGTCGATCACGCGGAGGATGTGGCCCTCGTCGTCCACGCCGGAGTCGTGGAAGTCGCAGCACGCCCGCCCGGCGTTCCAGAAGGTGTTGCCCTCGCTGTCCGTGCTCGCCTGCGGCGCGGCCACCAGGATCCCCCTGCGGCCGGCGGCCGGGGACAGTCCGAGGAACTCGACCACACCGGCCGCCTGGCCGGTGTAGCCGTGCAGCGCCACCACGAGGGCGGCCGGCGCCTCCGGCGCGCGATCGGGGAGGTACAGCAGGACGGGCCGGTCGTCGACGTCCAGGGTCAGGGGCGCGGGGCCGGCGTCCGGGGTGGCGGGGGTGGGCGACGCCGGGACGCGGGTCGCGGGCGGGACGGGGGTCACCGCACCGGCCCCGGCACAGCCGCCCAGAGCCACCGCAGCGGCGAGCGCGGCGACGACGAGTCGCCCGGCTCCCCTCCCGACCCTTCGGCTCACCGTTCCAGCCTCGCACACGCCACGGTCCGGCGCACCGGGCTAGGAGTCCGCGCCGCGCGGGATGCCCAGGGTGGCGAGCAGGTCCTCGTGGAACTGGATCCACACCAGCTGGCAGGACGCCCGGTCGGGCGCGTCCAGCCAGTCGTGGCGTCCCCGCTTCACCCGTGCCAGCGCGGCGGCGTGCAGGCCGGCGTAGCCGTCGAACCGGACCAGCACGTCGGTGAGGGTCGCACACAGCGCGGCGAGCTCGTCGTCACAGGCCTCCAGCTCGACCAGCACGCGGTCGTCCCACACCGGGTCGGTGTGGTCGTTGGCCGCCAGCCGGTCCCAGAGCGTCGCGCGCAGCTGCCAGTCGGTGCAGGCCTGCCCGTGGCGGCGGTTGACCGGCAGGAACGCGGCGTGCACCGCGGCGACCACGTCGCGCGCACCGGCGGCGTCCAGCTCCTCCGCGAGCAGGCGTTCCTCCTCCTGCCTCCCGCGTGCGGTCATCGACCACGTCTCGCCGAAGCCGTCGTGCCGGCGCACCCAGCCGTAGGCCTGCGCGTCCAGCAGGTGCTCGCGGACCTCGGCGGACGGCAGGCCGAAGCGTTGCGCGACGGCGTCCACGGACGGGCCGCCCAGCACCCGGACGCCGTGCAGGGCCAGCAGCGCGGGGGCGGACCGGCGGCTCATGCCCGGTCCCCCGCCGGGGACGGCTCGAGGAGGCCGCGGATGTCGTCGGCCGTCAGCGGCGCGGCCAGGTCACCCGCCTCCCCGACGACCTTGGCGAACAGGTCGCGCTTGCGCTCCTGCAGTGCCACCACCTTCTCCTCGATCGTGTCCTCGGAGACCATCCGGTACACCATCACGTGCTTGTCCTGCCCGATGCGGTGGGTGCGGTCGATCGCCTGGAGCTCCGCCGCGGGATTCCACCACGGGTCGAGGATGAACACGTAGTCCGCCTCGGTGAGGGTGAGCCCGAAGCCGCCGGCCTTCAGGCTGATCAGGAACACGGGGTCCGAACCGGTCCGGAACGCCTCGATCCGTGCCGCGCGGTCGCGGGTCCGCCCGTCGAGGTAGGACGCACCGATGCCCTCCTCGCGCAACCGGTCGCGCACCAGCCCCAGGTAGCCGGTGAACTGGCTGAAGACCAGCGCCCGGTGGCCCTCGGCGGCGAGCTCTGTGACCAGTTCGACCAGGGCGTCGATCTTCGCGGAGACCGCAGGGTGCCCCGGAACCACCAGCGCCGGTGACAGCGCCAGCTGGCGCAGCAGGGTGAGCGAGGCGAGGATCGTGATCCGGTTGCGGCGCAGGTCGCCCACCAGGCCGAGCACCTTCTTGCGCTCGGCGGCGAGCTGCCGGTCGTAGAGGCGGCGGTGGCCCGGCGCCAGTGGCACCCGCAGCACCTGCTCCTGCTTCGGCGGCAGCTCCGCGGCCACGCTCTCCTTGGTGCGGCGCAGCATCAGCGGCCGGACGCGCCGGTGCAGCCGTCCCAGCGCCGACGGGTCGCTGCCGGTCTCGATCGGTCGACGGTAGGCGTCGGTGAAGCGGACGGGGTCGGGGAACAGCCCGGGTGCGACGATCGACAGCAGCGACCACAGGTCCATCAGGTTGTTCTCCAGCGGCGTGCCGGTGATCGCGAAGCGGGCGGGTGCCCGCAGCCGCCGGACGGCCGTGTGCACGCGGGACTGCCGGTTCTTCACAAACTGCGCCTCGTCGAGGAACACCGCGCCCCAGGTGCGCTCCGCGTACTCGTCGGCGTCCAGCCGCAGCAGCGTGTAGGAGGTGACGACCAGGTCCGCCGCCGCGGCGACGTCGGCCAGGGACCGCGTCCGCTTCTTCGACGACTGCTCGACCACCTCCACCCGCAGCCCCGGAGCGAAGCGCGCGGCCTCCGCAGCCCACGTCCCCAGGACCGAGGTGGGTGCCACCACCAGGACCGGTTCGTCGAGGCGTCCGGTCTCGGCGAGGGCGCACGCCAGCGCCAGCGCCTGCACGGTCTTGCCCAGCCCCATGTCGTCGGCGAGGATCCCGCCGAGCCGGGCGCCGTGCAGGAAGTGCAACCAGCGGAAGCCGACCTCCTGGTAGGGCCTCAGCGCTGCCCGCAAGCCGGCGGGCACCGGGGCGGGCGGGAGCTCCTGCGTGTCGAGCAGGGCCGACACGGCCGCAGACCAGGCCGCCGACTGCTCGGCCACCACCCCGGCCGAGCGGAGGTCGTCCCACAGCCCGGCGTGCACCGGGCGCAGCCGCAGCCCCTCGCCGTCGGTCAGCTGGAGCGCCTCGGCCTCCTCGATCAGCACGCGCAGCTGGTCGAGCTCGGGCCGCTCCAGGCTGAACCACGTGCCCGAGGGCAGGATCAGGTGGTCCTGCCCGGTGGCGAGCGCGGTGAACAGCTCGCGGTACTCGACCGGTTCGCCGTCGACGCTGACGGTGACCGCGAGGTTGAACCAGTCCGTGCCCGGCCCGGGGTCGGTGACCGCGAGCTCCACCCGGGGAGCCTCCACCGCCGGCCGGTAGGGACGCCGCTCGCCGGTGACCTCGACGACGACGCCGAGCGCGACCAGGCGGTCGAGCCACTCGCCGGCGAACGCCGCGGTGGCCGCCCCGGTGAGCACGGCGGTCGGCACCGGGCGCCGGCCGGCGCCGCCGTCCCGCTCCGGCCACGGGCCGTGCGGCAGGGCGTCGAGCAGGGCACGCTCCGCCTCCGTGTCCCGGTGGGCGGCCTGCTCCCCCCCGGGGGCCAGCGGCACGTCGACGGCCTGCTCCCCCACCCGGTAGCGGAACGCCCAGTCCAGGGTGGTCACATGGTCTTCGCCGAAGCCCACCCGCAGCAGCACCGTGGGCGGGGCGAGCTCGGGCAGCTCGACGTCGTCGGCGACCGAGAGGTCGACGAGGTGGCGCAGGGCCGGCAGGAACTGGGCGGCGAACGCCGTGACGTCCGCCGCGGGGATCGCCAGGCGCGGGTACTGCAGCAGGAGGGCCTGCTGCCCCTGCCCGAGCGGCTCGCCGAAGGGCACCAGCAGCAGTTCGCCGTCGTCCTCGACGGCCAGCCCGTGGGGCGGCGAGCCGAGCAGGTTCGCGACCCGGACCGGCCAGTGCCGCTCCCCCGTCGTGGCGAAGGTGCGCAGCACCAGGCCGTCCCTGTCGCGCTCGAGGGTCGCGCCCACGCCCGCCGGCTCGGCGGCCAGGCGCACGGGCGGGGTGCCCGGCCCGGTGACGAGCTCGACCCCGGCGGCGCCGGCCCGTGCCAGCCACGACCATGCGGACGCGTCCAGCTCGCCGAGGTCGAGCACGTCGGCGGCCCGGGAGTAGAGGCTGTACCCCGTCCGCTGCTCGCGCGTGCGGGCGAGGCCGGCCAGCACCTCCCGGTGCGCCTCGAGGTGCTCGCCGCCCCAGGGGTGCCGCACGCTCTCCCAGGTGACGCCGGTGCGCACCCAGCGGCCCGAGCGCCCCCAGGAGAGGGGACGCAGCTGGATGGCGCCGGACGGCGCGCGCGTCACCTGCACGGCGAGGCGCCGGCCACCGGGGGTTCTGGCCTGCGCGGTGACCTGGGCGAGGGCACGCTGCCACGCGGGGGTGAGGGCGCGCAGGTTCACCGTCCGCATGTGCCACAGCAGGGCAGCGGCGTGCTTGCAGTCGTGGCCCACCGGGCACGAGCAGGAGGTCGTGATGAGCCCCGTGGCGGCGTGGTGGCGGGCGACGGTCTGGTAGGCCCGGGCTGTGGACCCGGTGACCTGCGCCTGGATCAGGCTGCCCCCGGTCCCGGACCCCGTGGCGATGTGGCCGACACGTCCCTGGCGGACGTACTCCTGCCCGCGGGCGAGCGTCACCTCGCCGAACAGCTCCACCAGCCGGCGCTCGCTCAGCTGGTGAACCCACTCCGGGTACGTCGCCGGGTTCATCGGGTCCGGCCGGCCCACTTCCGGGTGGACAGCCAGAACAGCGCGGCGACCACCGCCACGACCACCGTCCCGACCAGGCCCGCCGGCGCGGCGATCACCGGGATCGGGTCGACGATCACCACCAGGAACACCCCGGCGAAGGCGTTCACCGACCCGTGGAGCACGGCGGGGGCGAGCACGGACCCGGTGACCTCACGCGCGCGCCACAGCAGGAACGACATCGGCACGCACCACGCCACCATGAACGCTGTGCCGAGTCTGGCGTAGCCGCCGTAGTTCAGCCCCATCAGGATCAGCGGCGCGTGCCACACGCCCCACAGGACGCCGGTGATCACATTGGCCCAGAACGGCCCGAGGGGGCGCAGCTCGTCGGCCAGCCAGCCGCGCCAGCCGTACTCCTCGCCGAAGGCGAAGACAGCGTTGATCGTGAGGCCGGCGACCAGGGCAGAGACGTAGGTGATGCCGAGCAGCGGCCACAGCGACGGGATGCCGGCGCTGACGCCCGCCACCTGGTCCGCGTCCATGCCGGGCAGCAGCAGCAGGGTGTTGGCCAGCAGGTCCTCCTGGGTGAACAGGACGCGGCCGACGCCGTTGAGGTCGAGCCGGTTGCCCAGCAGCCAGCTGAGGCCGACCATGCCGGCCATCAGCGCCGCGACCACGGGGACGGCCACGGCGACCAGCGTGGGCAGCGAGCGTCCGATGCGGCGAAAGGTGTCGCGGATGAGCGGCGTGCGCCGGTCCAGGCGCTCGACCACCAGGGCCGCCACGAGGGGCGCCGGCATGTAGGCGACGGCGAGCACGACGGTCACCAGGCTGATCCCCTGGCCGGCGGCGAGGTTGCGGTTGCCGGTGGCCCACAGGCCGGCGGCGAGCAGGCACACCCAGCCGAACGCCAGCCCGTAGAACAGGGCCACCCGCGACCAGCGGACCCTCTGCTTCTCCGCCACCGGCGCCTCGGTCTCGATCACGGACCAACCGTAGCCGTCCCCGCCGACGGGGCGGGGCAAGGACTACACCCAGGCGCCCGCGTGCATCACCCGTGAGGCGACCAGCGCGTCGTCGAGCACGACCAGGTCGGCCCTGTGGCCCGCGGCGAGGCGTCCGACATCCGGCAGGGACAGGTAGTCGGCGGGCAGCGCTGTCGCGGAACGGACGGCCCGCGCGAGTGGGACACCCGCGGCGACGGCGTTGCGGACGGCGCGGTCGAGGGTCAGCGTCGAGCCGGCGATGGTGTCGGTGCCGGCGATGCGCGCCACGCCCTCGCGCACCTCGACGGGCAGCTCGCCCAGCACGTAGTCGCCGTCGCTCGACGCGGCGGCCGCCATCGCGTCGGTGACGAACACCACCCGGTCGGGCTCGGTGGCCGCGACGAACGCGACGAGTTCGGGGCGCACGTGCACCCCGTCCATGATCAGCTCGAGGTAGACCCGCGGGTCCTCCCAGAGCGCGAGCACCGGGCCCGGCTCGCGGTGGCGCAGGGGGGCCATCGCGTTGAACAGGTGGGTGGCGCCCGTCGCGCCGGCGTCGACCGCCGCCCGGCACGTGTCGTAGTCGGCGTCGGTGTGGCCGATCGCCGCCACGACACCCCGGGAGGCCATCAGCCGGATCGACTCCATGGCCCCGGTCCGCTCCGGGGCGATGGTGACCATCCGCACCGCCCCCCGGCCGGCGTCGAGGAGTTCCGCGACGGCGTCCGGGAGGGGGTCCGCGAGCAGCAGGGGCGGATGTGCGCCCTTGTACTCCAGGGCCAGCCAGGGCCCCTCGAGGTGGATGCCGGCGAGTTCCCCGGACTCCACGAGCCCGGCCAGGCACGCGACCTGGCGCGTGAGGTCGGCGGTGGTGCCGGTGACGAGCGAGGCCACCATCGTGGTCACGCCGAGCCGCCGGTGCGCGGCGAGTGCCCGGCGCGCGACGTCGGGGTCCTCGGTGACGAAGGACGCGCCCCCGCCGCCGTGGCTGTGCACGTCCACGTAGCCGGGGACGACGATGCCGGTGAGGTGCTCGTCCGCGGCCCGCGGGGCTGCGCCCGTCCCGGTGGCCACGATCCGGTCTCCGGCGGTCTCCACCCAGCCGGCGACGGGTGCGTCGGAGTCGGGGAAGAGGACCCGGTCGGCGGAGAGGAGCATCACACGTCCAGCCGCTGCCAGTCCGGCAGGTTCGCGTAGGTCTGGAGGTAGTAGTCGGCCAGCGCCAGCTCGGACGCGGCCTCGGTGTCGACCACGATGGTGGCGTGCTGGTGCAGCTGGAGCACCGAGCCCGGGTACATCGCGGTGATCGGCCCCTCCACCACCTGGGCGATGGCGTGCGCCTTGCCGGTGCCGGTGGCGACCAGGATCACGTTCCTCGCGTCCATGATCGTGCCGAGGCCCTGGGTGAGGCAGTGCCGCGGGACCTGGTCGATCGAGTCGAAGAAGCGCGCGTTGTCCTCACGGGTGCGCGCGGCGAGGGTCTTGATCCGGGTGCGGGACGACAGCGAGGACGTCGGCTCGTTGAAGCCGATGTGGCCGTTGGAGCCGACCCCGAGGAACTGGATGTCCACGCCGCCGGCGGCGCGGATGGCGTCCTCGTACTCGCGACAGGCGCGGGGGAGGTCGTCGGCGAACCCGTCGGGCACGTGGACGCGGGCCGGGTCCAGGCCCATCGGCTCGGTCACGGTCCTGCGGATGATCTCGTGGTAGCTCTCCGGGTGTCCCTCCGGGATGCCCACGTACTCGTCGAGGGCGAACGCGGACGCGCCGGACAGGTCGAGCTCCCCGGCGTCCACCAGGCGGGCAAGCTCGGCGAAGGTCTGCACCGGCGAGGATCCGGTGGCCACGCCGAGCACGACGGACGGCCCGATCGTGGCGGCGATGCGCGCGGCCTTGGCCGCGGCGACCTCACCGACGCGCTGCGCGTTGGGGCAGATGATGACTTCCATCAGGTTCTCTCTCTTCGTTCTCTTCGTCGTTCACGGTAGTACGGGGTGCCTCCCGCCCCGCCAGGCGGGAGGCACCGTGGGGGGTGGTCAGGCGGCCGTCGGGTCGAGGGCGACCGAGCTCTCCTCGCCCTCGTCCTCGCGCCCGGGAGTCTTCAGGTTCCACTTGCGGATCACGAAGCGGAACAGGAAGTAGTAGATCACCGCGAACCCCAGCCCGAGCGGGATGATGATCCACGGCTGCTGCCCGATGTTCCAGTTCAGCAGGAAGTCGAACAGCCCCGCGGAGAAGCCGAAGCCCATGTGCACGCCGAGGGCGTTCGTGACCGCGAGCGAGATCCCCGTGAGCACCGCGTGCGCCACGTACAGCGGCCAAGCCACGAACATGAAGGCGAACTCGATCGGCTCGGTGACGCCGGTGAGGAACGCGGTCAGCGCGACGGAGATCATGATGCCGCCGACGGCTGCGCGGTTCTTCGGCTTGGCCTCCTGCCAGATCGCGAGGGCCGCGGCCGGGAGTGCGAACATCATGATCGGGAAGAAACCGCTCATGAAGGTGCCCGCGGTCGGGTCGCCGGCGAGGAAGCGCGCGATGTCGCCGTGGACGACGGTCCCGTCGGCCTTGGTGAAGTCGCCCAGGATGAACCACGGCGGGTTGTTCAGGATGTGGTGCAGGCCCAGCGGGATCAGCAGACGGTTCAGGGTGCCGTACACGAAGCCGCCGATGATCGCGTTCTGCGCGACCCAGTTGCCGACCGCGGTGAGCCCGCCGTCGAAGGCCGGGTAGACGAACGCCAGCAGCACGGCGAGCACGATGCCCGCGACCGCAGCGATCATCGGGACGAAGCGCCGTCCGCCGAAGAAGGCCAGGTAGGGCGGGAGCTGGATCCGGTAGTAGCGCTGCCACAACCAGCCCGACACCAGGCCCATCAGGATGCCGCCGAGCACGCCGTAGTTGATCAGCTCCTGCGTGCCGCCCTCGGCCGGGGCGCCGAGGATCAGCGGGGACATCGCGTCGCCCACGCCCTTGAAGACCAGGTAGCCGACGACCGCCGCCAGCGCTGTGGAACCGTCCGCCTTCTTCGCGATGCCGATGGCGACGCCGACGGCGAACAGCAGGGCGAGGTTGGCGAACAGGGCGTTGCCGGCAGCGCCGATGACGGAGGCGACGGCGTTCCAGCCAAGGCCGTTCTTGCCCAGGAGGTCGTCCTGGCCCAGGCGCAGCAGCAGTGCCGCGGCGGGCAGGGACGCGATCGGCAGCATCAGGCTGCGGCCGAACTTCTGGAGTGGGGCCAGGTTGAAGCGGCCGACCGCCGCCATTTCGTTACTGCTCACAAGGGGTTCCCTTCCGGTTGTGATGAGGCCGGGGACAGGTCGTCCCGACCCAGTTCCATGTGGACCTGGTAGCGGTCGCCGCGATAGCGGGAGACCACGTGCTCGATGTGCCGGCCGCCCGCGGTCGAGACGCGGCGGAAGACCAGCAGCGGGGTGGAGACGGGCGCGGCGAGCTGGCGGGCGAGGTCCGGGTCCGCGGACTCGCCCCACAGCGTCTGGTCGGCGTGGTCGACCCACAGCCCGTAGCGGTTGCCGAGGATCTCGTAGAGGGAGCCCCCGGCGAGGTCCTGGCGGTCGAGCTCCGGCAGGAGGTCTGCGGGGTACCACCCGTCCTCGTGTGCGATCGGCTCGCTGTCGGCGAGCCGGATGCGGACCACCCGCCATGCCTGTCGTCCCGGCTCGAGGCGCAGGGCGTCGGCGACGTCGGCCGGCGGCTCGGCGAGCGCCACCGACACGAGCCGGGTGGACGGCGTGCGCCCGCGCCGGCGCATGTCCTGGCTGAAGGAGGCGAGGTGGAGGCGGGTCTCGAGGCGGGGCCGGACGGCGAACGTGCCCAGCCCGTGGGTGCGCTGGAGGAGGCCGTCGGCCACCAGCCCGTCGATGGCCTTGCGGACGGTGGCACGGGAGACCCCGTAGCTCGCCATCAGCTCACGCTCGGACGGGATCGCCTGTCCGGGGACGACCATGCCGATGAGCAGCTCTCGCAGCTGCTGGTGCTTCGGCCGCGGGCCCTCGACGATCGGCACCGCCTCGCTGGTCAACATCCCTGTTCCCTTCTGGACCGTACTGGTGCGTACTGGTCCGTACCACTTGACGGAAATCATGCTATGGTTCTGCGCAAGCTGTCAAGAGGGCCGATGGGGGCCCGCGAGAGGAGAAGCCATGAGCAGCAAGGCCCAGCAGATCCTGGACGGCCTCGGGGGCGCCGCGAACATCGTGGAGATCGAGGCCTGCATCACCCGCCTGCGCACCGAGGTCAAGGACCCGTCGAAGGTGGACGCCGCAGCACTCAAGGCCGCAGGCGCGCACGGCGTGCTCGCCGCGGGCACCGTCGTCCAGGTCGTCGTCGGCCCCGAGGCGGACAACCTGGCCGAAGACATCGAAGACCTGATGTGATGCAGGTCGTCTCCCCCTGCCCCGGTCGGGTGTTCCCGATCACCGAGGTCAGCGACCCCGTCTTCGCCCAGGAACTGGTCGGGCCGGGGATCGCCATCGAGCCGGCGCCCGGGCACAGCACGGTGGTCGCCCCGGTGGACGGCACGATCCTGAAGCTCCACCCGCACGCGTTCGCCATGGTCACCGCCGACGGGATCGGCGTCCTCGTCCACCTCGGCATCAACACCGTCGGGCTGAACGGCGCCGGCTTCGAGGTGCTCGCCACCGAGAAGTCGACGGTGTCCGCCGGCGACCCGATGGTGGCGTGGAACCCGTCCGAGATCACCGGTGACGGAATCAGCACCACGGTGATGGTGGTCGCTCTCGACCGTCCTGCGGGGTCGGTCGAGTGCCCGGTGCTCGGCGCGACGGTCGCGCCCGGGGACGCGCTGTTCCTCATCGATGGCTGAGGCGGCGGTCGCGCTCCTGCTCGACCTGGACGGGACCCTCGTCGACTCCGAGGGCTTCCACCGGCAGGTCTTCCGCTCCTGGTTCACGGCACGGGGCTGGCCGGTGGACGAGGACCTGCTGGCCGCCTTCACCGGGCGGCGTGCGGACGACGTGCTGGCGTCCACGCCCGGCCCGTGGACGGGTGAGGACGTGGCCGCCATCACCGCGGAACTGCTCGGCCACATGGCCGCGCTCCCCCGTCCGGATCTCGCCCCGGGCGCGGCGGAGCTGATCGACGGTGCCGGCGTACGGCTGGCGCTGGTGACGTCCGCCACGACCGGTTGGGCCCGACGCTGCCTTGGTGGCCGGCTCGACCGGTTCGAGGTCGTCGTCACCCGTGACGACGTCACCCACGGCAAGCCGCACCCGGAGCCCTACGAGCGGGCCACCCGCGACCTGGGCGTGGCCCCGGCCCGCTGCGTCGCCGTGGAGGACGCGCCGGCCGGTGTCGCGTCCGCCCTCGCTGCGGGGATCGGCCGGGTGGTCGCGGTCTCCGGGACGTTCCCCGCCGACAGGCTCTCCGCCGCCCACCACGTCGTCCCGACGCTGGCCCGGATACCCGCCCTCCTGTAGCCCGCACCCGGTTCGCGCAGCCCCCTCTTTCCCGTTCCTGCCCCCGAACGCAACCCTTGCTGCCGGAATTCCGGCGGCAGGAGTTGCACTCGGGGGCGGGAACGGGCGGGAACGGGCGGGGACGGGGCGCGGCGGGCGCGGTCGGGACGGGCTTGGGGGGCCGGCGTCAGCGGCCGGGGCGCGGGATCTTCGTGGGGGCCGCCTTCGCCTGCTTGGCGGCGGCGAGGTCGCGCTGGGCGGCCTCCTGCTCTGCGCGGAGGTCGTCCATGTTGAAGCTGCCCCGCAGCCCGACGAACACGATGACGGCGATCCCGAGCGACCAGTACATCGGCAGCTGGAGGATCAGCGGGCCGGTCACCAGCAGCACCATGTCGAGGCCGCGGAAGAGGTTGAAGATCAGCCCGGGCGGGAGCGCTCCGGAGGCGGTGGCCATCATCGGCGTCTGGTAGTCGACCTTCTTGGCGGTCACCCAGCGGACGGCGCCGAAGAGCCCGGCGAGCGCGGTGATCAGCGCCACGCCCAGGCCGTTGGTGACGCTGCGGTCGGCGCCCGTGCTGGCGATGCCGATGAACGCGGGCGTCGCGGCGAGGCCCCACAGCAGCGCCAGCACCGCCGGAACGGCCATGGACGCGGTGCGCAGCTGCGCGGTCTTGAACGGGAACGACCGGGCCAGCCCACCGGTGCGGGTGAGCACGCGCAGGCTGCCGAGGAAGGGGACGAGGCCGGCGACGAGGGCCAGGCCGCTGATCAGCGGGTTGAGCTGGCTCATCCGCAGGGCGTCGGCCGCGTAGGGCACCAGCAGGCTCATCGCGAGCCCGAGGAACGCGGACGGGTTCCGCTTCAGCCGCTCGACGTCCCGCCAGACGAGGGCCATCAGGCCGAGTCCCGCGCCCCGGGTGGGCCGGACGTGGCCCTTCTCCGCCATCCGGCGCTCCACGAGGATGTCGCGGATCAGGCCGAAGTCGAGGGCGAACATCGCGCCCTGCATGCCGCTGACCAGCGAGCCGCCGGACACCAGCCGGGCCCGGCGGATCTGCTCCAGCCGCGACACGGCCAGCCGGAGCAGGACGACGAGCGCCACGAGGGCGGCAGCGGCCACGCCTGCGAGCGCCCACGCGGCACCCCCGGCCTCAGAGACGACCGACCCGGGGAGCCAGCCGGCGGCCACCGACACCACGACCAGCAGGACGCCCAATGCCGCAGCGCCGAACACCGCCTGCAGCGCCTTGGTCACCACGACCCGTTCCCTGGGCTGCTCGGAGGCGGCGAACGCGACGAGGGCCGCACTGCCGGCCGCCGCGGCCGCCGCCCACGCCAGCACCTGCAGCCAGGTGAGGCCCGACAGGGCCCCGACGAGGCCTGTCGCCAGGCCCGCGATCCCGAAGGAGAGTGCGAGCGGCGGGACGAGGCGTCCGCGCAGCAGGCGACGCCGGCTGATCGGCGCGTCCATCAGCCATGACCCCTCCGCGGCCGACGCCAGCACGGGGCCGAACAGCCGGGCGAGGCCGAGCGCCAGCGCCCAGCAGGCGAACAGCGTCGCCGTGGGCAGCAGCAGCCGACCGGACACGCACGACTCGGTGTCGCACCCGACGAGGCTGCCCTGGGCGCGCAGGACGACGGACGTGGCCATCGCGCCGATCATCACGACGCTGAACAGCATCACGTAGCTGTCCTGGATCACCTGTCCGATGGTCCGGGTGGCGCGACCGTGGCGCCAGAGCTTCATCTCGGCGTGCAGGTCCTTCTCGTCCACCGGCAGCGGCTCGGCGTCTGGCAGGAAGTAGAACGTCCGCTCCGGCTCGTCGGGGACGGGCACCGCGACCGGCACGGCCGGCCCGGCGTCCGCGGCGGGCGTCGCCCGGATCAGCTTGCGGGACTTCTTACTCATCGGCGAGGACCTCTGCGCGGTCGCCCAGCCGCACGATCCGCGTGGCCACCCGCTCCACGAGCATCGGCTCGTGGCTGGCCATGACGATGGCGAGCCCTCGCGCGCGCTCGGCGACCAGCCGCGCGGCCAGCCACTCCACGCCCTCGGTGTCGAGGCGCTGTTCCGGCTCGTCGAGGATCAGCAGCTTGCGCGGGCGGATGAACGCCGTGGCGAGCGCGAGGCGGCGGCGCTGGCCCGAGGAGAGCGTGCCGGGCAGCTGGCCCGACTGCGGCACCAGCTGCACCTCCTGGAGCACCTCGTCGACCGCGTCGTCCGCGTCCGGGATGCCGTGGGCGCGCGCGAGCAGGTCGAGGTGCTCGACGACGCTGAGGTCGGGGAAGAAGTCGAGGTCGTCGATCACGGTGGCGACGTCGCGCCGGATCTGGGGGTTGGTCTCGCTCACCGGGACGCCGTTGACCTCGACGGTGCCGTCGTCGGGCCGGTCGGCACCCACCAGGCACCTAAGGACGGTCGACTTCCCCGCGCCGTTGCGCCCGGTGAGGGCCACGGCCTCGCCGGGGGCGACCTCGAGGTTGAAGCCGTCGACGATCACCACCGGCCCGAAGGCCTTCTTCAGGTTGGTGACCTTGAGCACCGGGGTCTTTCGCGCCATGGCCTCGATTCTCCCCCATCCTTGAAGCACTTCCCGCCACCGACCGTCCCTGTCGTACCGGGACGCCGCTGCGCGCCGGCGACGGTGGCGGTGGCGCCGGCATGTCCGTCGGGCGTGGCAGGCTATGCCCGTGCGTGCAACAGGTGAGGCCCGGGCGACCCTGGCGAGAAGGCGGGCCGACGTGGCCGCCATGTTCGACGGGGTGGCCCCCCGGTACGACCTCGTGAACGACGTGCTCTCCCTCGGCCAGGACCGGCGCTGGCGCGCGGAGACCGTCGCCGCCGTCGCCCCGCGCCCCGGCCAGCGCATCCTCGACCTCGCCGCGGGCACCGGCACGTCCAGCCGGCCGTTCGCCGACGCCGGCGCCCTCGTGGTGGCCGCGGACCTCAGCGAGGGCATGCTGTCGGTGGGCAAGCAGCGCCAGCCGGACCTCGCCTTCGTGAATGCGGACGCGCTCAGCCTGCCGTTCGCCGACGGGGCCTTCGACGCGGTTACCATCAGCTTCGGGCTGCGCAACGTCGAGAACGTGGACGCGGCCCTCGCCGAGTTGCGCCGGGTCACCCGGCCCGGCGGGCGGATCGTGATCTGCGAGTTCTCCACCCCGACGTGGAAGCCGTTCCGCGAGACCTACCGCAACTACCTGGTCCGCGCGCTGCCCCGTATCGCCGGCCTGACGTCGTCCAACCCGGCGGCCTACGACTACCTGGCCGAGTCGATCCTCGCCTGGCCCGACCAGCGGGCGCTCGCCGACCTCATGTTCGACGCCGGGTGGCGAGGGGTGGGCTGGAAAAACCTGAGCGGCGGCGTCGTGGCGCTGCACCGGGCCCACGCCTGATGTTCACGCTGGACGCCTACGCCGCGCGCAGCTGCCCGCTGAAGGTCCACCACGCCTTCCACCCCGGCCTCACCCGGCCTGCGCCGACGGGCACGGTCAACCGGATCCCCGGTGCCGCGGAGTTCCTCTCCTCCGCCTACGCCGCGATCCTCGCCGGCGCCCCGGGGACGGTCGACCTGCGCGGGCTGGCCGACGAGCCGAGCGAGGCCCAGGAGGAGGCCTGCCTCGCCGCGATGGCCGACGGCGCCCCGGTGATCGTGGGCGGGCTCCTCCCCCGCGACTGGGAGGGCCACCGCGCGGGGCGTCCCGACCTCCTGGTGCGCGACGCCGCCGGCGGCTACCTGCCCGGCCTCGTGAAGTACCAGCGCATGGTCGACCCGCGCCGCGACGACCTGCCGTTCGCCTACGCGGACCTCTCCGACCTCACCCGGCGGCGCACCACGACCGGCTGGCGGTACCGCTGGCACTGGCGGTGGGGCAACGCGCTCCAGCTGGCGCACCTGTGGCGGTTGCTGGCCGCCCACGGGCTGGAGGCCGCCGGGGGCCCGGCAGGGCTCGCGGTGGGCAGCGACGACTTCTGCGGCGACGGCCCCCGCGCGAGCCTGATCGACCTCGAGGAGGCGGCCGCGCCCCCCGCGGCGGGCCAGCTCGGCGGTCCGGTCGAGGGGGCCGAGGTCCCCGCCCCGGTCAGTGCGCTCGACCGTTACGACCACGAGTTCGCCCTGCGGGTGGAGCTGGCCGAGGCGGCTCGCGCCGCCGCGCCGGAGGATCCCCCCCTGCTGGTGCCGATCGTCAGCTACGAATGCGCCCACTGCCTGTGGTGGCCGGTGTGCCGTCCGCTGCTGGACGACGACGACCTCAGCCTGCGGATCAACAAGTCGCCCCTGGACGCCCGCGAGATCACGGTGCTGCGGGAGGCCGGTGTGGGGACGGTGGCCCAGCTCGCGGCCAGCGACCTCGACGCGCTGCTGCCCGACTACCTGCCGCAGGTGGCCCACCGGCTGGGGGCTGAGGACCGGCTGCGGCTCGCGCAGCGACGCTCGCTCCTGCTGCGCGACGGCGTCGAGCTCGAGCGGACGACGCGCGGGCCGATCGACCTGCCGGTCGCTGAGCTCGAGATCGACGTGGACGTGGAGACGTCCCGGGACGACCGGGTGTACCTGTGGGGGTTCTGGGTGTCCCGCGACGGTGGCGAGGGCAGCTACCACGAGTTCAGCAGCTTCACCGAGCTGGACGACGCGGGCGAGCTGGAGCTGGCCCGCCGGGCGATGGCCTGGCTGCGCGAGCTGGTCGGTGCGGCCGACGCCCGGGTCTACCACTACTCCGACTACGAGGTCGTCCGGCTGGCGCGGCTCACCCGGCCCGGTGACGAGGTGATGGAGTGGGCGATCGGCTTCGCCCGCGACCACTTCTTCGACCTGTTCTCGACCGTCCGCCAGCACTTCTTCGGCACCAACGGCCTCGGCCTGAAGGTGGTCGCCTCCGCCGGCGCGGGCTTCCACTGGCGGGACGAGGACCCGGGCGGCCTCAACAGCATGCGCTGGTTCGAGGAGGCCGTCCGGCACCCGTCCGCGGAGGTGCGCGAGCAGGCCCGCACCCGCGTCCTGGAGTACAACGAGGACGACGTGCGCGCCACCCGCGAGCTGCGGCGGTGGCTGCGCGGGCTCGACACCTGACCCGCCCGACGCCGCGGGCACGCCGTCGGCACCCCGGCAGGCGGACCTGTCGCCTTTCGCGGCATTCTCCAGCCGGTGAGTTCGCAATCGCCTAGGCTGCCCGGCATGGCCGCCCAGATCCCGGTGAGCATCGACCGCCGTAGCCCGGTGCCGCTGTCGCACCAGCTGGCCCAGCAGCTCGCCGCGGAGATCGACACCGGCGTGCTGAAGCCGGGGGACGCGTTCGAGAACGAGCTCGCCCTCGCCGAGCGCCTCGAGGTGTCCCGGCCGACGGTCCGGCGCGCGATCGGCGACCTGGCGGCCCGCGGGCTGCTGGTACGCCGGCGCGGGATCGGTACGACGGTGGCCAAGGCGGTGGTACACCGTCGCAAGGACCTCGCCGGGCTGTTCGACGACCTGGTGCGCGAGGGACGGACGCCACTCACCGAGGTGCTCGCGTTCGAGCCGGGACGGTCGAACCCCGAGGTGGCACGCATCCTCGGGCTCGAGCCGGACACCCCGCTGGTGCACCTCGAGCGCCTGCGGTCGGTCGAGGAGGGGCCCGTGGCCGTGCTGCGCAACTGGCTCCCGCCGCAGTGGGCCGGCCTCGACCCCGGAGAGCTGACCGGGCGCGGGCTGTTCAGCATCCTGCGCAGCCACGGGGTCGTCCCCGCCGTCGCGCAGCAGGCGATCGGCGCCCGGCCGGCCGTCGCGGCGGAGCGCCGCCTGCTACGGCTGGGGCAGGACGTCGCCGTGCTGACCATGTCCCGGCGCACCTACGACGCTACCGGGACGCCCGTGGAGTTCGCCGACCACTGCTACCGCCACGACCGCTACCGGTTCGACGTCACCGTGTACGCCACCTGAGGCGTCAGGCCAGCAGGAGGTAGAGCGCTGTCGCCGCGACGAACACCGTCACCAGCCGCTCGAAGACCACCTGGTCGACCCGGGTGATCGTGGCGCGCCCGACCGCCGTGCCCACGAGCACCAGCGGCGCCAACACGAGCGCGATCAGCGCGGTGTCCGGACGCACGATGCCGATGCCGACCGACAGCGGCAGCTTGGTGAGGTTCACCGCGAAGAAGAACCAGGCGGTCGTGCCGAGGAAGCGCAGCTTGTCGTAGCGCCGGGCCAGCAGGTACAGGTTCATCGGCGGGCCGCCCGCGTTGGCGACCATGGTGGTGAAGCCGGCGAGCCCGCCGTACGCGACGCCGACGACCGGACGGTGGGCGGCGAGCCGGTCGGGCCACAGCCCCAGCACCAGCAGGACGAGCAGGATCACAGCGATCGTGCGCCGGAGCACCAGCGGGTCGACGAGCGTGAGGAAGACCGAGCCCACGCTGATGCCGGCCAGGACCGGGACGGCGAGCCGGCCGATCAGGCGCCAGTCGACGTCGTGCCGGTACGTCCACACCGCCACCAGGTCGCCGGTGAGGAGCATCACCAGCACCACGCCCGTGGAGTCCCTGGTCGGCAGCACCAGGGCGGCCAGCACCACCGCGACCATCGCGACCCCGCCGATCCCGGTCTTGGCGAAGCCGATCAGCAGCGCGCAGGCCGCCAGCACCAGCCACGCGCCGACCGACAGGCCGGTCAGGGACGTCAGGGCAGGCACCCCCCTAGGTAATCACGCCGCGCCAGGACGCCACGTCCTGTCCCGGGCCGGCTCAGTCGCCCTGCAGCCGCCGGTCCATGCCCGGGCGGGCGGACCGGTCCACGTCCACCACGAGCACCTCGATGCCGCGGACGGGCGCGGCGAGGGCCGCGCGCACCGCTTCCGTCGACGACAGCCGCCGGGCCGCCACCCCGTACCCGGCGGCGAGGGCGACCGGGTCGACGCCGGTCGGGGTCGCGAACACCCGCTCGAAGGCTGTGGCGAACCGTTCCTGCCCGTACTCGAGCCCGGCGAAGATGCTGCCGCCCCGGTCGTCGGCCACGACGACCCGCAGGTCGGGCCGGGGCTCGGACCCGCCGATGGCCAGCGCCCCGGCGTCGTGGCCGAACGCGAGGTCGCCGCACAGCAGCGTGACGGGCCGGCCGAGCGCGAGCGCCGCCCCGGTGGCCGAAGAGACCGTCCCGTCGATGCCGGCGAGCCCCCGGTTGGCGAGCACCAGCGGCGGATCGGACCGGACCGGGGCCAGGTCGGCGTCGCGTACGGGACTGGAACTGGCGAGGAAGAGCGCCTCGCCGGCGGGGACCGCGCCGACGACCAGCCGGGCCAGCTCCGGTCCGGCGAGGGTGCCGTGAGGGCCGGTGACGGCGGCGACCCGGGCGGCCGCGGCGGCGTCCGCGGCGCGCCACTCCTCCAGCCAGCCCGGGTCCCCCGGCTCGAGGGTGACGGCAGCGGCAACCAGGCCCGCGCGCCACCCCGGATCGACGTAGTCGGGCCCGCCGGCCACCACGACCACCTCGACCTCTTCCCGGGCGAGGAGCGCGGACACCGGCCGCGACAGCGTGGGGCGCCCGAACACCACCACCCGTTCGACCCTGGACGCCAGGGGGCCGGCCAGCAGCAGCCGCCCGCACGCCAGGGCGTTCGGCCCGGACCGGGCGTTGCTGGACGGCTCCGCGACCAGCGGCAGTCCGGCGGCCTCCGCCAGGCGGCGGGCCGTGGCGCCGGTCGCGGGCGTCGCGTCCCCGCAGACAACAACGGTGCGCGGCGCTCCGGCGAGATCCAGCGGGTGCGGAGACGGTCGCGCGCCGGCGCGCACGGGACGTCCCGGCGCGGGTAGGGCCACGACGCCCTCCGCGGGAACGAGCGGCAGCCCGAGTTCGATGTTGGCCTGCGCCGGGCCGGGGTTCCCCGACAGGGCACCCTCGGCGGCGAGCACGGCACGCGCGGCCTGCGCGGCCCACGACGGCGGCGGCGCGGCGGAGCTGATCCGGGCGAGGTGCCGCACGAAGCCACCGAAGAGCCCGGCCTGGTCGGTCGTCTGGTTGGCGCCGCTGCCGACGAGCGCGGCCGGGCGGTCGGCGGAGACGACCAGCAGCGGAACCCCGGCGTGGTGGGCCTCCATCACCGCGGGCAGCAGGTTGCCCACGGCCGTCCCCGAGGTGGTCACGACGGGGACGCAGCGGCCGGACGCCTTGGCCAGCCCGAGCGCGACGAAACTGGCCACGCGCTCGTCGACGCGGACGTGGAGGCGCAGCAGGCCGGCGCGCGCCGCGGCCTCCGCGGCCAGGGCCAGCGGTGCACTGCGGGAGCCGGGGGCGAGCACGAGCTCTGTGACGCCCTGGGCGATGAGTTGCCCGACCACGGCCCGGGCACACGCCACGGAATCGCTCACCGCTCCCCCTCCGTCGCCGGTTCGTCGTCGTCGGCCGCGGGTGCGCCCGCGACCGTGGCCAGCCGTCGCAGCCAGCCGCGCGTCGCCGCGCCGCCTGCGCGCCACTCGCCATTGTCGTCCACGGCCACCGGCCGCACGGCGATTTCCCCGTCCACCGCGACGAGCGGGTCGGCGGTGACGTCCCGGGTGAACATCGTCGCCGTGTTGAGCCCGCAGGCGTACGGCAGCTCCGGCAGCGCCGCGGCGAGCGCCACGCCGGCGGCGAGCCCGACCGAGCTCTCCAGCGCGGAGGACACCACGACGGGCAGCCCGAGGCGCTCGGCGAGCTCGAGGCAGGCGCGGACGCCGCCGAGCGGCTGGACCTTGAGCACCGCGATGTCTGCCGCCTCCTCCGCGACGACCCGCTCGGGGTCGCCGCTGCGCCGGATGCTCTCGTCCGCGGCGATCGGGACGTCGGTCCCCGACCGCGCCAGCCGGCGGCGGAGGTCGGCGAGCTCGGCCACGGACGCGCACGGCTGCTCGGCGTACTCCAGCCCGAAGCGGGCCAGCGCGGCCAGGTTGCGGTGCGCGGTGTCGACGTCCCAGTGGCCGTTCACGTCCACCCGGATCCGGCCGGACGGCCCGAGGGCGTCGCGGACGGCCTCCACGCGGGCCAGGTCGTCGGCGAAGGCCTGGCCGGGCTCGGCGACCTTCACCTTGGCCGTCCGGCAGCCGGAGGCGGCGACGAGGGCGTGCGCCTGCTCGGGGCCGATCGCGGGAACCGTCGCGTTCACCGGGACCCGGTCACGGACGGGCGCAGGGACGCCGAGCTCGGCCGCCTCGACCGCCGCGCCCCACCAGGGGTCGATCTCCGGGGCCAGGTACTCCGCGAACGGGCTCCACTCCGCCCAGCCGCGCGATCCGCGGACGAGCAGGCCCTCCCGCACGGTGATCCCCCGGAACCGGTGGCGGAGCGGCAGCGCGTAGGCGACGGCCTCGAGCGGGGTGAACACGTCAGCGGGCGATCATCAGCCCGACGAGCAGCCCGGCGGCGCAGGCGAGCTCCGCGAGCCCCGTGCGCTTGAGGACGGGGATCAGCCCGCGGCCCGTGACGCCGCGGAGCACCTCCCGGACCGGGCCGACCAGGGCGACCAGCATGAACCACCCGAGCAGCGCCCACCAGGAACTGGTCGCCGCCACCCCGAAGACGCCGACGGCGGCGAGGCCGAGCAGGCCGACGAAGAAGCGCCGCGTCCCCGCGTCCCCCAACCGCGTGGCGAGCGTCCGCTTCCCCGCGGCGCGGTCGCCCTCGAGGTCGCGGAGGTTGTTGGCGACCAGGATCGCGCAGGCCAGGGCGCCGATCGCCACGGCGGTCCACCAGGTCGCGGCAGAGACCGCGCCGACCTGGATGAACACCGTCCCGGTGACCGCGACCAGGCCGAAGAAGACGAAGACGAACAGCTCGCCCAGGCCCAGGTAGCCGTAGGGACGGCTGCCGCCGGTGTAGTACCAGGCGGCGGCGATGGCCGCCGCACCGACCGCGAGCAGCCACCAGTACCCGGTGATCACCACGACGGCGAGGCCGGCGACGGCCGCGAGGCCGAAGCACGCGAACGCCGCCGCGCGCACGCGGCGGGGGTCGACCAGGCCCGCGCCCACCAGCCGCAGGGGCCCGACTCGGGCGGCGTCCGTGCCCCGGATGCCGTCGGAGTAGTCGTTGGCGAAGTTGACGCCCACCTGGAGCGCGAGCGCCACGACCAGCGCGAGCCCGGCCAGCAGGGGCGAGAAGGAGTCCTCGAACCAGGCCACGGCACTGCCGGCCAGCACCGGGGCCAGCGCTGCGGGAAGGGTGCGCGGACGGGCCCCCTCCACCCACTCAGCCAGTGTCGCCATCGCCGTCCGCCTCCTGCCAGGACCGGAGCAGTGCCGTCCGGTCGATCTTGCCAACCGATGTGTACGCCACCGCGGGGACGTGCCGCAATTCGCGCGGCAGCGCCGCCGCGCCCACGCGCACGGACAGGGCGCCGCGCACCTCGTCGAGGCCGAGCGGGCTGGCCGTCACCGCGACGATGCGGACGCCCCAGCGCGGGTCGGGGACGGCGAGGACGGCCACCGCGCCAGTTCCGAACACCGCATCGCAGGCGGCCTGTGCCGCCGCGAGGTCGACCTTGTGGCCACCGGTCACCACCACATCGTCGAGGCGCCCGAGCACGCGGAGCCGCCCGTCGCGCCACTCGCCGCGGTCGGTGGTGCGCACGACGTCGCCGCGCAGGACCTCCGCGGTGAGGTCGGGCCGCAGGCGGTAGCCGAGGAAGGCCATCGGCCCCCCGAGCAGCACCCGCTCGCCCTCGAACGCGACGCGGACCCCGTCGAGCGGGAGCCCGTCGTAGACGCAGCCCCCGCAGGTCTCGCTCATCCCGTAGGTGACCACCACCGGGACACCCGCGTCCGCGGCCCGCTCGCGCACGTGCGGCGGCACAGCCCCGCCCCCGACGAGCACGGCGGCGTAGCGGCGGAGCGCCGCCACGAGGTCGGGGCGGTCGAGGGCACGGTCGAGCTGGGCGGACACCAGGGAGAGGTACGTGCGTCCCTCGGGACGCGGCAGGTCGGCCAGGTCGGTCCGGGCGAAGCGCACCCGCGTCCCGGCCACGACCGCGCGGGCGATCGTCATCACGCCGGCCACGTGCTGGGTGGGCAGCGCGCAGACCCACTCCCCCGGGCCGCCGAGGCGGTCGTGGGTCGCGCCGGCGGCGAACCGGATGGCGTCCGCGCCCAGCACGACGGCCTTGGGCTCGCCGGTGGAGCCGGAGGTGGTGACCACGACCGCGGCGCCGGGCTCGGTGACCGGCCGGTCCACCGCCAGCGCGGGCAGGAGCCGGGCGTCCGGCACCGGGGCGACCGGGGCACCACCCTCCAGCGCGTCCGCGAGGCCGCCGACCAGGTCGGGACCGCTCAACAGGCGCAGGTGCACGGCCCCACCCTAACCAGCCGGCGCCCCCCCTCTCAGGATCTGCCGGCCCCCTTTCCGCTCCGCGCACCGCGAATCACCACATCCACCTGGCGAGCCTGAAGTTCACCTGAGAGGTTTCTTATGAAAGACTCCTCGCCGTGCTGAGTTCCCGCGTCGTCCGGCTGGCCCTGGTGGTCGTCGGGACGCTGGTCGGGCTGACACCGGCCGTGCCCAGTGGTCTCGTGGCGGCCTCCGCCGCCCCCGTCGCGGCCGCGTACAGCGATCCCGGCACCCGCAGCACCCGCACCGACGACCTCGCGGCCTACCGTCGGGCGCTGATGGACAAGCAGAGCTCTGCGATCGGCATCCGCAACGCGACCATCAAGGCGCTGTACGAGCAGAAGGTGAAGGAACTCGGCTACGAGCCGTCGGTCACCGACCCGCGCGAGATCGCACGCCAGATGATGCGCAACCTCTACGGCTGGGGCGAGGACCAGTTCGCCTGCTACGACGCGATCATCATGCGTGAGAGCAGGTGGAACCCGTACGCGGACAACCCGCACTCCAGCGCCTACGGCATCCCCCAGGCCCTGCCCGGCAGCCGGATGGCGGCCTTCGGTGCCGACTGGCGCACCAACCCGGCCACCCAGATCCGGTGGGGGCTGGACTACGTCGACCAGCGCTACGGCACGCCGTGCGGCGCCTGGTCGTTCAAGCGCGGCCACGGCTGGTACTGAGGTCCAGGAAGGCCCTCCATCCCGACAACGAAACGAACCCCCGGCCGTGGCCGGGGGTTCGTTGCTGTCAGGGCGTCCGCGTCACTGGTGCGGTTCGACGGGCGGGACGATGCCGTCCTCGATCGCCCGGCGGAACAGGTCGAGCTTGCTGGCCGCGGGGCGGTTCACGTTGGTGTACTTCACGCGGATGCGCTTGAGGTACTCCTTCACGCTGTTCTCGGTGATCGTCAGCCGCTCGGCCACCTCGGGCACCTCGAAGCCGCCGGCGTAGAGCGCCAGCACCTCGCGCTCGCGGGGGCCGAGGTTCGCCGCCACGTAGGACGCGTCACCCTCGATGGCGGCCAGGATCTCCTGGCTGATCACCACCTGCCCCTCTGCGACCGCCTCGATGGAGGCGAGCGTCACCGAGATCGGCTCGGCCTTGCGGCACACGCCCGCGGCACCGCCGGCGAGCGCGCGGCGCAGCAGCCGGACGTTGTCGGCGATGGAGTAGACGAGCACCTTGTAGCCGGACTCGATGAGCCGTTCGGTGTTGTCCAGGGGATCCGAGCCGTCGTCGAGCTGCAGGTCGAGCAGCACGACGTCGGCCTGCACCCCCTTCTCCAGGAACTCGGGTACCGTGCCCGCCCCGTCGACAAGCGTGACCTGATGACCGGGGTGGTTCTGCAGCGCCACGGACATGCCGAGGCGGATGGCTTCGTGGTCGTCAATGACTGCGGTGGTGATCATCGTTTCCCAGCCTAACGTGTACTGACCCGGCCGCTGGCATCGAGTCCGACCAATTCGCTTGTCCCGTCATCGCGGACGGCCAGCACCGTCACGACGTCCTCGTAGCCCTCGGGCGCCGCACGGGCGACGACGCGCTTGGTGCTGGAGTCGGTGAGGAGCCGCCCCAGGTGGCGGGTGAGGGCCGCCCGGACGTCCTCCGGCAGCCGGGTGCCCCGGCTGTCGACGAGCCGCACGTCCACCCCGCGGCCACGGGCGACCTCGATGGCGTCGGAGGTGAGTTCGGTCACGAGGTTGCCGGCGCGCATGGCGTCCCGCAGCCGGCTCTCCTGCGCAAGGCAGGCGGCGCGCTCCTCGTCGGAGAGCTCGTGGTCGGCGTCGGCGATGCGGGTCAGCAGCGGGCCAACCTGGGCACGGAGCTGGGTCAGCCAGACGTCGCGCAGCACGAGCTTGGAGAAGCTCTGGGCGATCGCCTTGTTCGCCGCGGCCGACGACCGGCGGGACGCGTTGAGCCGGTCGGCCATGTCGATCAGCCAGGTCTGGAGGAGCTGCGCGACCAGCATCCAGGAGAAGGGCGTGAAGCCCACCCGCAGCGTGTCGCCGACGCCCATGTCGTGGGTGACCGCCCAGACCGCGGAGATCACGGCGAACAACCCCACGCCGGTCCAGGCGACGCGTTCCTGCCCCCGCACGAGGACGGTCACCAGCAGCACCATCACCACGCTGCTGTGCCAGGTGGCGTAGCCCGGCCAGTGCCCGTTGGGGAGGACCGCCTGCACGATCAGGGTCACCGCGACGAGCAGCACCACCACGAGGATCGCGTCCCTGGCCTTCATCGGGTTCTCGTCGGTGCGGGACAGGGTGAGCCAGGTCGCCAGGGCGGCCAGGCCCTGGGCGGCGAAGACCGGCCAGATCGACGTCACCTGGTCGAGGCTCGTCCAGCCGAGCAGGAACTGCAGGCCCACGAGCACCCAGACCAGCCGCACGAGCAGGGGCCGGGAGAGGTCGGGGATGTCGGCGAGGACGCGCCCCGCGCGCTTGCGCTTGGGCAGCTCCGTCTCGCCGGTGACCGTGGTCTCGTCCGGCACCCAGCTCAGGTTGACCACGGTGCCGTGCCCGGGCGAGGAGTGGATCTCCGCCTTGCCGCCGATCGCCCACATCCGGTAGACCACGGAGACCTGGAGGCCGAGCCGGCGCTTGGGCACGAGGTCGGGGTCGAAGCCGACGCCGTTGTCGGCGATGGAAATGCTGATCGCGCCCTTCTGCGGGCTGGTCAGCGTGACCTCGACCTCCTCGGCACCCGAGTGCTTGGCGACGTTGAGGGCCACCTCGCGCACGACCATGCCGAGGGTGCTGGCCACCTGCTGGGGGACGGCGAGTTCGGACACCTGGGAGACGAACCGTGCCTGCGGCACCAGCGCGCTCACCACGTCGGTGACCAGCCAGGTGAGCTGGTCGCCTGTCACCGGGAGCCGGGTCTCCGTCGGGGCCTCCGCCTGGGCGAGCCGGTCGACGGCCCGCTGGGCCTGCGCGGCCACGTGGGCGTCGCCGGGAGCGTGGGCCGCAGCGACGAGGGTGGTCATCACCTCGTCGTGGACGATGCCGTCGAGGCGGTGCCGCTCCTCGAGGAGGGCCTCCTCGATCGCGGCGTCCGTGGCCTCCTTGCGGGTGGCGGCCTCCGCCTCGTCGAGCTCCTTGAAGGCGTTGCTGACCACGCCGAGGGCGACGATCACCACCGAGGCGTTCATCACCAGGTTGATCATGTCCTGGAAGGCGCCGAGCAGGGACGCGCCCTGGCCCGACGGCGTCATCCGGACCACGGCGAAGAGCAGGCCGGACGCGATCGCGTACGCGAAGCCCCAGCCCGTGCCGGTCGTGACGGCCAGGCAGATCGCGGCGACGCCGAGGGTCATCCACAGCCACGGGCTGCTCTGGGCGACCTCGTTGGACTGCCACGCTGCCGGCCAGGTGATCAGGCCGAAGGTGACCACGGTCACGTAGGAGAGGGCGAAGGAACGCAGCTGCCAGCCGAGGAAGCTGGCGACCATCATGCCGATGCTGGCCGCGATGATGCCGCCGCCGACGATGACCGTCCACCACAGCGCGAGGTCGGGGATCTGGCCGACGGCGGCCAGGGAGGCGGGGATCAGCGTGCCGAGGCAGAACAGCGCCACGCCCCGGTCGACCCAGGCGGACAGCTGTGAGGTCTTCGGCTTGGCGTTCACCACTACCGGCTCCAGTCCACCAGTCCGTCGGCGTCGTGCTCGCCGTCCGGCCAGACGGCCCGGACGATGCCCGCGGCGGCGAGCGCCTTCCGGCACCCGGGGCAGGGCGGGTCGGTGATGTAGGCCGTGGCGCCCTTGGTGTCACGGGTGGAGAACAGCAGCGCGTTCACCTCTGCGTGGATGGCGATGCAGAAGCCCGGGGCCCCGGGACGGTCGTAGTCGCCCAGTCCGGGGACCTCGTCGTAGCCGAGCTGCCCGCGCGGGCACGCCCCCTCCAGGCAGTCGGGACGCCCCGGGGCGGCACCGTTGTAGCCGGTGGCGATGATCCTGTGGTCGAGCACAAGGACGGCCCCCACCTTGCGGCGGGTGCACTTCGCGCGGCCGGCGACGGCGCTCGCGATGGTGAGGAAGTACTCGTCCCATCCCGGTACCCGGTGCTCGCTCATCAGCCTCCTTCGTCGAGGGTCATTCTCCCAACGATGTCCAGAGGGTATCGGCCGCCGCGCCCGTTCTAGCCCAGGTACGCGTTCGAGAAGGCGGGTGTCGGGTCGACACGGCCCTTGGTGAGTCCCTGTGCTGCCATGAAGTCGGCCATCGCCGTCCACTGGGCGGCGTCGAGGGTGCCGTCCACGCTGCCACCGCCGGTCCACAGGGGCGCGGTGGCCGCGAGCGTGGCCTTCGCGGACTCCTGCGCCGAGGCGGCGGACAGGCCCGGGACGTACGTCGCCGACACCTCCAGCGCGTGGGCCTGGTCGGCGACGGCCGTCCGGATCCCGGCGAGGGTGCCGGCGACGACCGCCTTCACGACCTCGGGGTGGGCCTCGGCGTAGGCGCGGGTGGTGGCCACGCAGATGCCGACGAGGGGCACCTGCCCGGGGGCGATGGCGAGGCTGCGGGTGGCGAAGCCGGCCAGCGCGAACTGCACCGCCTCGTTGTTGCTGAAGCCGACGATCGCGTCCACCTTGCCGGTGGAGAGGGCCGCCTGCTGGGTGTAGCCGATCTCCTGCACCTGGACGTCCGACTCCGCCAGCCCCGCAGAGCGGAGCGCCACCTGGAGGCCGAACCAGTTCTCGCCGTACCGGCCGGGGATGCCGATGGAGTGGCCCTTGAGGTCGGCGAGGGTCGTGATCGGCGAACCGTCGGGCACGATGACCTGCACCGGGTAGCTGCGGTAGTAGGTGGCGACGGCCACCAGGTCCACGCCCTCACCGCGCGCCTGGAGCAGCTCGTCGCCGCCGGCGACCACGAAGTCCTCCTGCCCCGCGGCGATCGCGGTGAACAGTCCCTCCGACGTGCCGTGGTGGCGCAGGGTCGGCCGGACACCGGCGGCGGTGAAGTCGCCGTCCGCCTCGGCGACGTAGAACGGGCTGAACTGCACGTTGGGGATGTAGGTGAGCCCGATCACCGGGGCCGGCAGCTCGGGCGTGCCGGACGGGGAACTCGCCACGGGCACGGGCTGGGCGCACCCGGCCAGCAGCAGGGCCGCGGCCGCAGCGCCCGCGAGGAAGTGTCGTCGTCTCATGTCAGCTGGCCTCTCGGGTTCTCTGCAGGGATTCGATGATCCGGGAGTTGCGCTCCCAGAGGTGGATCAGGGCGTAGGCGGCCGAGGCGATGACGGCCAGCACGAGGATCGTGGCGAACATGCCTGCGGTGTCGGAGGACTGCCGCTGGACGGTGAGCACCGTGCCCAGGCCGACACCACCCATCACCATCTCGCCGACGATCGCGCCGGTGACGGCGAGGGTGACGCCGTTGCGGACGCCGCCGAGGATCGAGGGCAGTGCCATCGGGAGCTCGACGTAGAGCAGGAGCCGCGTGCTGGAGGCGCCGTCGATGCGACCGGCGTCGACGACGTCGCCGTCCACGTGGCGCAGTCCGACCACGGCGGAGATCAGGATCGGGAAGAAGACGATCAGCGCGCAGAGCACCACCACGGGCACCAGTCCGAAGCCCAGCCACAGCACCAGCAGGGGGGCGAGGGCGATCGCGGGGATGGCCTGGGTGGCGCCGAGGAACGGGTTCACCGCCGCGGCCGCCCAGCGGGAGCGGTGGATGAGCACGGCCAGGGGCAGCGCGACGGCCGTGCCGAGCAGCGCACCGCCGAACGCCTCGACGAGGGTGAGCCAGACGTAGCCCCAGTACGCGGGGTCGGAGAGGTTGGACGCGAGGCTGGCGGCGACGGCGCCCGGCGTGGGCAGCAGGAGGGACCCCCCGCCGGCGAGCGCGGCCCAGCCGCCGAGCAGCACGACGCCCAGCAGCACGGGAGCGAGCATCTCGCGCCTCATCCGACCTCCGACCCGGCAACCGATCCAGCGTTGACCGGGGCAGGCGGGATGCGCGAACGGGCCACCGCGCGCGGAAACCGCGCGGCGACCGCGTGCTGCCTCCCATCCGGACTTTCACCGTCGGTCCTGGAGTTCCACCAGGTCAACCGGTCCCGCAAGCGGGACCGGGTCGCGGACTGTCACCGCCGGTTCGGAATTACACCGACCCCGGAGCACGTTCGTGGACAGTCTATTACCCGCGGCGGTCCGGCCGCGCCACGGCGTCCATCCACGCGCGTGCGCCACGCCACGCCGGGGGCCCCGGTGTAGGAGACTTGTGCCGTCCGCGGCCGAGGAGGGCCGCGCCTGTGCGCAGAAAGGGATCGCCAATGCGCGTCGCCGTCCCGTCCGAGATCAAGAACCACGAGTACCGCGTCGCCATCACGCCGGTGGGGGTCGCCGAACTGGTCGCCCACGGCCACGAGGTGTTCGTCCAGGCCGGAGCAGGGCTCGGTTCGTCCATCTCCGACGCCGAGTACGTGGCGCAGGGCGCCACCATCCTGCCGACCGCCGAGGAGACCTGGGCCGCCGGCGAGATGGTGCTGAAGGTGAAGGAACCGGTCGCCGCCGAGTTCGGGCACCTGCGCGAGGACCTGCTCCTGTTCACCTACCTCCACCTCGCCGCGGACCGCGCGGGCACCGACGCGCTGCTCGGCGCGGGCACGACAGCCATCGCGTACGAGACCGTGCAGCTGCCGTCCGGCCTGCTGCCCCTGCTCTACCCGATGTCCGAGGTCGCCGGCTGCCTGGCGCCCCAGGTCGGCGCCCACGCGATGATGAAGGCCCAGGGCGGGCGGGGCGTGCTGATGGGGTGCGTCGGCGGCGTCGCCAACGCCAAGGTGGTCGTGCTCGGCGGCGGCACGGCCGGCCAGAACGCGGCCAACGTCGCCCTCGGCATGGGCGCGGACGTGACGATCCTCGACACCGACCTCGACAAGCTGCGCACGACCTTCTGGCGCTACGAGAACCGGGTGCACGGCATCGTGTCCTCCCGGCTGGCGATCCGCGAGCAGGTGCTGGCCGCCGACATGGTGATCGGAACCGTGCTGATCCCCGGTGCGAAGGCCCCCAAGCTCGTCACCAACGAGATGGTCGCTCAGATGAAGCCCGGCTCGGTGCTGGTGGACGTGGCGATCGACCAGGGCGGCTGCTTCGAGGACTCCCGTCCGACCACGCACTCCGACCCGACCTTCATGGTCCACGACTCGGTCTTCTACTGCGTCGCGAACATGCCGGGCGCGGTGCCGAACACCTCCACCTGGGCCCTCACCAACGCCACGCTGTCCTACGTGCTCCAGCTCGCGGACAAGGGCTGGAAGCGGGCGCTGAAGGAGAACCACCCGCTGGCGCTCGGCCTGAACACCCACGCCGGGCAGATCACCTACCCCGCTGTCGCGGACGCCTTCGGGCTGCCGTACACCCGCGTGGACGACGTGCTCGACTGACCCCGGCGGTGCTGCTCGCCAACGCCCGGCCCGTCCGCCTCGGCGCGACGGGGCCGGGCGCGCCCGTTTCCGTCCGGACTCGTGGCGGACGCGTCGTCGCCGTCGGCGCGCACCTGCGGCGCGAGCCCGGCGAGGAGCTGGTGGACGCCGCGGGACGCTGGCTGCTGCCGGGCCTGTGGGACGCGCACGTCCACCTCGGACAGTGGGCGCGGCGCCGGACGCGGCTCGACCTGGCCGGCACCGCGAGCGCCGCCGAGGCGCTGGACCGGGTCCGCGGGGCCGTCGCTGCGTCCCCGGCCGCGGCGACCGTGCTGGTCGGCGTCGGCCACCGTCCGGCCACCTGGGCCGAACCACCCACCGTGAGCGCGCTGGACGGGGCCACCGGTCCCCTGCCGGTCGTGCTGGTGAGCGGCGACGCCCACGGCGGCTGGCTGAACTCGGCGGCGCTGGGCCGCTTCGGCCTGCCGTGGCGTGACAGCCCTGTGGTGGAGGCCGAATGGTTCGACGCCCTCCCCGCGATCCTGGCCGCGGAGGACGAGCTCGCCGGGCCGGGGGCGTACACGGACGCGCTGCGCGCCGCGGCGGCACGAGGGATCGTCGGCGGCGTCGACTACGAGTTCGAGCCCGGGTTCTCCGCCTGGCCACGACGCTACGCCACCGTCGGCGTCGGGGTCCGCGTCCGCACCTCGACCTATCCCCGCGACCTGGACGCGGCGATCGCCGGCGGCGTCCGCACGGGCGACGCCCTCGCCACGGTCGAGGGCGAGCCGATGGTCACGATGGGCTCGCTGAAGATCATCAGCGACGGGTCGCTGAACACCCGCACGGCCGCCTGCGCCGACCCCTATCCCACGGGCGGCCACGGCGTGCAGAACGTCTCGCCCGCGGACCTCCGCGACCTGCTGGGGCGGGCACGCGCGCACGGCCTCACCGTGGCGCTGCACGCCATCGGTGACGCCGCGGCCGCGGCGGCGCTCGACGCCTTCGCCGCCACCGGCGCCGAGGGCACCATCGAGCACGCCCAGCTGCTGCCCGCCGGGGCACCGGGACGGATGGCAAGGCTGGGGCTCGCCGCGAGCGTCCAGCCCGCCCACCTGCTCGACGACCGCCACGTGACCGCGTCCGTGTGGGGACCCGACCGCGCCCGGCGCAGCTTCCCGCTGCGTGACCTGGCCGACGCCGGCGTGGAGCTCCTGATGGGCTCCGACGCGCCGGTGGCACCACTGGACCCGTGGCTGGCGGTGGCCGCGGCCGTGCACCGCGGCGACCCCGACGACCCGCCCTGGTTCCCCGCACAGGCACTGCGGTCGGCCGAAGCGCTGCGCGCGAGCACGGGCGGCCGGAACGAGGTCGCGCCCGGGTCGCCGGCCGACCTCGTCCTGCTGGACGCCGACCCGCTCGCCCCCGGGTCCCCGGCGGAGGTGGCCCGGGCGCTGCGCGCGATGCCGGTCGCGGCCACGTGGGTGGCCGGCCGCCCACTGCACCGCACGTTCTGAGCCGGGGTCAGCCGCAGGGCGTCGGCGCCCCTGTCGGCGAGGTGGACTCGAGCAACCAGACTCCCCCGACCAGCGCGAGGCGGTAGACGGCTTCCGTGTCCGCACAGCCGCCCGGCGCGGCGCTGCGCAGGCGTGCCCGCACGGTGGCGGTGTCGCCATCCCGGAGCGAGGAGGCCACCTCCAGCCGCTCCCATGCCACGGCGCCGTTCGCCGCCGCCCAGCGTTCCCGTCCACCCTCACGGGCCTGGGCCGCGGGCGTGAGCAGGCCCCAGGCCGCCCCGAGCCGGCCGCTGCTGACACTCTCGCCGTAGAGCCACAGGCTGTGCGCTGGCTCCGGCACCGCACCGTCGGCGAGCACGATGGCCGGCCCCGGGCCGGGAGCCGGGCGGTCCCCGTCGCAGGGCACCGCAGGAAGAGGGGCCCGCGGGCTCCACTGCGCCACGCTCTGCGCCAGCGATGCCGTGTCGATCGCCAGGGTCACGGTGGCGGCACTGTCCCGGCCGCCTCGCCCACCGATCGTCGCGACCACCATGCCGAGGACCCGCCCGTCCGGGGCGATCGCCGGACCGCCGCTGCTGCCGGGCGCCAGCGCCGTGTCGACCGTGACCAGGTCGCGCAACGGGTGGTCGTTCACGACGGCCCGGTCGGTGACCGAGGTGATCCGGGTCAGCGCGACGCCCGGTTCCGACTCGCCGAGCGGGAGTCCCAGCGTCGCGACTTCGGTTCCCGGAGCCGCGACGGCCGGGCCGGCGAGGGCGAGCGGCGCGACGGGCAGGACCGCGGCGGTGCGCAGCATCGCGGTGTCGCGGGCCGCGTCGAGGCCGACGACGTCCGCGAGCACCGGTGCCCGGCCGGACAGGCGCAGGCTGACCTGGTGCGCCCCGGCGACCACGTGCGCCGCGGTGAGCACCAGGCGCTCGCCGACCACGAAGCCGGAGCCGGACAGCGGACGGCCCGTGCAGGAGGTGCCGAGCACCCGACCCACCGAGGCGGACGCCGCCGGCAGCACCGGGGCGAAGGCGGACCCCTCGACGGGGACGACGGGCAGCAGGGGGCGGGCGAACAGCGAGCAGCCGGTGAGCAGGACGGCACCGGCGATCGCCCCCAGGGTGCGGGTCGCGCTGCGCATCGTGTCCTCCGCGCCCCACCTTAGGGGCGGCGCGCGTCGCTCAGGCCGCCGGTGCCGCCTCCGGCTCGATCCGGGAGTAGCGGCGGCTGAGCAGCCGGTAGGAGCGGGTCAGGAAGGCCCCACCGGTGAGGACCAGCCCCAGGACGCCCGCCAGCACGAAGACGAGGGCGATCCCGCGGGCGTTGCCCTCCCCCAGCAGCGGCCCGAGCGTCTCCCGACCCTGCTCGGAGTTGGCGTAGGGGATGAGCCCGTACTGGGCGACCGGCCCGATGATGAAGGCACTCACCGGGGCGGCGGCCACCTCCACGGTCTGGGCCAGGCCGAACACGCGTCCCTGCTTCTCGTACGGCACGACCTTCTGCAGCACGGTCTGCTCGGCCGCCTCCGCCACGGGGATCAGCGCCATGTAGGCCAGGATGCCGACGGCGGTCAGCCAGATGTTCTCGCGGATGGTGAACAGGATCGACACCGTCCACATCACCACGTTGGCCAGCAGCAGGGCACGCAACGGACGGGTACCCAGGCCCATCCTCGCCACCCACGCCGCGCCGATCATGAACCCGAAGCTGAGCACGCCCCACAGCAGTCCCCAGACCTCCACGGAGACCAGGTTCAGGCCGTAGGGGTCCATCAGCGCCATGAAGACCCCGCCGAGCAGGTTGTTGAACGTGGCGAAGAGCACCAGGCCCATCAGGCCGGGGACGGCGAGCACCGCCCGGAACGCGCCGGGGAAGTCCACGGCGTGCGGCGCGCCCTCGGCGTGGACGATCTCGGGCTCGGGGATCGACACGGTGAGCAGGTGGAGCAGCGACACCACCGTGAAGGCCACGGCGATGGCCATCGTCCACGTCATGCCCAGTTGGCCGACGGCGAGCCCGGAGAACACGGACGTGATCGCGAAGCCCAGGCCGTTGACCATGCCGACCATGCCATTCATGTTCGCCCGGCGTCCCTCCGGGACGAGCAGCGTCACGCAGGTCGACAGCGCGATCCCTCGGGCGCTCTCGACGATCGCGCCGAGAAGGATCAGCAGGACGAAGCCCCAGAACGCGAGGCTCCCGATCTCCAGCAGCGAGCGGGTGGGCACGAGCAGGAAGAACGCGAAGGCCGCGGTGTAGGCGACCGCCGTGACCGTGGTGGCGACCACCATCACCCGCTTCTTGCGCCACCGGTCTACCCAGGTGCCGAACGGCACGCCGACCACCGCGACCATGAGCATGTACGCGCCGCCGATGGTCGCGGTCGCGACCACGGACCGCGTCTCGAGGTACACCCAGAACGTGAGCGCGAACCACAGGAAGCTCGTGGTCACGTTGGCGATCAGGGTGTTCACGAGCACGCCGTAGAAGCTGCGGGTGTGGTCCATCGGCGGCTCCCTCCTGGTGGAGCCGACATCATGGCACGGGCCGCTGACAGTGCGCCGGTCCCCGCGGGCGCCCGATTTCGTTCTTGGCGCGCGCGTGGGGTAGAGTCTCTGCCTGCGCGCCGCTAGCTCAACTGGCAGAGCAGCTGGCTCTTAACTAGCGGGTTCGGGGTTCGAGTCCCTGGCGGCGCACAACAGATCCCCGGCGGGTAACCGCTGGGGATCGCTGCGTCCGGGGGGTGGACGACGAGCCATTCCGACGTGGCGGGAGCCGGATCAGCCGAAGGTGCGGGCCATCCGCTCCTCGAGGTCGGCGAGGGCGTCGGCCGGCGCCCGCTCCCCCCTGAGGGCGGGCAGGCAGGTCTCCTGCACGTCCTTGGTGAACTGGCGGTACTTCGTGGTCACCGGCAACGGGCGGGCCGTGGCGAGCACCGCGTTCAGCGTCTTGAGTCGCGGCACCTCCTTCAGCAGGGCCGCATCCGTGGCGAGCTCGGTCAGCACCGGCCCGCCGGCCCCTTCCAGGACGAGTTCGCGCTGGACCGGCGGGGACGCCAGGTACCGGACGAACTCCCCGGCGGTGCCCTTGTTCCGCGCCTGGGCGGAGATGCCGAGGTTCCGTCCGCCGAGGACGGCCACCCCCTCGCCGTCGCGTCCCGGCAGCGGCGCGCTGCCCGTCCCGACCACCGCGGAGGCCCCGGCTTCGATCGACGCGCCCGCGCTCCACCAGTCGCGGAGGAACACCAGCGAGCCGGAGGCGAACGCACGACGGGCACCGTCACCCGACCAGGTCAGGGCCGCCTCCGGCGTCGCCCCGGACGACACGTCCGCTGCGAGCCAGGACAGCCCTGCGGCCGCCGCGGGGGTGTTCACCGACGGCGTGCCGTCCGCGGTCACCAGCGACCCCCCGCCCGACCAGATCGCCTCGGCGATGTTGCTGGTGAGGTCCGGGTGCGGCCCGAGCTGCCCGGCGTAGCACCAGCGGGACGGTCCGCGTGCCATGAGCCTGCTGCACGCCGCGCGCAGCTCCGTCCACGTCGTCGGCGGGGGCGCGTCGAGTCGGTCCAGAAGGTCGGTGCGGTAGTACAGGACGCCCGCGTCGAGCAGGACGGGGTAAGCGGCCAGCTCTCCCTCGTGGGTGGCGGAGGCGACCGCAGCGGGGGCCAGCCCGTCGGTCGGGAACGCCGCGGCGGGAAGCGTGGCCAGCCAGCCGTTGGCCGCGAACTCCGCGGTCGCCGCCGGCTCCAGCAGCTCGACGGTGTACTCGCCACTGCCGGCCTGCGCACGCCCGGCCAGGTCGGGGGCCCGCTGCCCGTCGCGGGTGGGCAACTCCACGACGGTCACCGGCTCGTTGGGGTGGGCCTCGTTCCAGTCCGCGACGACCCGGGTGAAGCGTTCCCCCTCCCCGCTGCCGACGGCGAGGCTGACCGGGCCGCGCTCGCTCCAGCCGGCGTCGGCCACCGGGCTCGGCGTGGGGGGTTCGGGTGCCGTGCAGCCGCTCGCGACCAGGGCGGCGAGCGCGCCGAAGGCCAGCAGGCGTCGTCCCGCCGTCATCCCCACCGTGTGCCCTCCCTGCGCCGCGTCCGGACCCAGCCTAGGCCGAACGGCCGGGCGGGCACCGGAAAGCACCAGGGGCCCCGCCTTCGCGGAGCCCCTGGATACGGCTTTGTGCCGGACGCTCAGCCCTTCACGCCACCGGCCAGCAGGCCGCGGACGAAGTAGCGCTGGAGCGAGAGGAACACGACCATCGGCACGACCATCGACACGAACGCACCGGCCGCCAGCAGGTACCACCGGCTGCCGAAGCTGCCCGACAGCGTCGCGATCACCCGGGTGATCGGCGAGTACTCGGGACCGGCGAACACCAGCGCGACGAGCAGGTCGTTCCACACCCAGAGGAACTGGAAGATCGCGAAGGACGCGATCGCCGGCACCAGCAGGGGCAGCAGCACCTGGAAGAACACCCGCACGTGGCCGGCGCCGTCCACCCGTGCCGCTTCGATGAGCGAGCGCGGGATCTCCTTCATGAAGTTGTGCAGAAGGAAGATCGCCAGCGGCAGTCCGAAGATGGTGTGCGACAGCCACACCGTCCAGAACGTGCCGTCCAGGCCCCACTGCACGTACTGGCTGAGCAGCGGGATCAGGGTGACCTGGATGGGCACCACCTGCAGCGCGAACACGAACGCGAACAGCGCGTTGCGCCCCCGGAAGTCGATCCAGGCGAAGGCGTACGCCGCGAGCAGCGCGAGCATGATCGGGATCAGCACCGCCGGGATCGTGATGATGAAGGAGTTGAAGAACGAGTCGGCGACGTTGCTGGTACCCAGGACGTCGACGTAGTTCTTCGTGGTGAACTCGGGATCGACGAACACCGTCCACCAGCCCGTGCGCCGCACGTCCGCCGCCGGGCGGAAGGACGTGATCAGCAGGCCTGCGGTCGGGACCGTCCAGAAGATCGCGATCAGCACCGCGATGATCGAGGCGGCGGGCGAGCTCAGCCGGGTCTTGGAGTCGACGGCACGCTGCTCCTTGCGGGTCAGCTTGCGCGGGGTCTCCACGCGGGTGTCGAGGCTCATCGCTCCCCCTCCGAGATCCGCATCTGACGGACGTTGTAGATGATGATCGGCGCGATCATCACGAACAGGATGACGGCGAGCGCCGCACCGATCTGCGGCTGCCCCTGGTTGAAGCTCTGGATGTAGAACTCGTTCGCGATGATCGAGGTGTTGAAGTTGCCGCCGGTCATCGTGTACACGACGTCGAAGGCCTTCAGGGTGCCCATCGCGATCGTGGTCAGCACCACGACGATGGCCGGGCGGACGCTCGGCACGGTGACCCACCAGAACAGCTTCATCCCGGTGACGCCGTCGACCTTGGCGGCCTCGATGATCTCGTCCGGGATGGCCTTGATCGCCGCGGACAGCACGGTCATCGCAAAGCCCGCCTGGATCCAGATCATCACCATGATCAGCATGAAGGTGTTCAGCGGCGGGTTCAGCAGCCACTGCTGGGGCTCCAGCCCCAGCCACACCATGACCTGGTTCATCAGGCCGATCTGCGGCTGCGAGGCGGGCTTGTACTCGTAGACGAACTTCCAGATGATCGAGGCGCCCACCATCGAGATCGCCATCGGCAGGAAGATCAGCGTCTTGGCGAACTTCTCGACCCGGGTGCGGTCAACCAGCACCGCGTAGACCAGGCCGAGGGCGGTGGCGATCGTCGGCACGAAGGCCACCCACAGCAGGGTGTTGATGATGACCGTGACGAAGGTCTCGTCAGTGAAGATGCGGACGTAGTTCTCCAGGCCGACGAAATCGGCACCGGTTCGGCTGAAGAACGAGTTCTTGATCGTCAGCATGCCGGGCCACAGCAGGCCGAACGTGATCAGCAGCACGGCGGGGCCGAGATAGCCGGCGACCGGGACCCACTTCGGCAGCTTGGGACGGTCCACCACGGCGAGGACCAGGCCCATCACCAGGGCGAAGAGCAGGATGGCCAGGATCATCACCGCGAATTTCTCGGGCAATGTCTCCGGCTTGAGTAACCAAAGCATCGTTGCCTTTCCTCTCGAGCGGAGAGCGGAGGGTCCGGGCTCGGCGACGAGCCCGGACCCCTCGATGTCAGCCTATGGCCGGATTACTTGGCCGGCCAGGACTTCTCGATGGCGTCGGCCACGTCCTGGCTGCTCTTGCCCAGGGCGATCCAGTCGGTCATCTGCTTCCAGAACGACCCGGCGCCGACAGCGGACGGCATGAGGTCGGAACCGTCGAAGCGGAACACGGCCTTCGGGTCGGAGAGGATCTGGTAGGACAGCTTGTCGACCGGCTGCACCAGCTTGTTGATGTCGAGCTTCTTGTTGGCGGACAGCCAGCCACCGTTGGGGGTGGCGTCAGCCTTCGCGTTGCTCCACTCGGGGCTGGCCAGGTACGCCTGGAAGGCCTTGACCTCGGGACGATCGGCGAAGATCGCGGCGAACTCGCCACCGCCGAGGACCGGCTTCTGGTCGGCGTTGATGCTCGGCAGGTAGAAGGCCCAGACGTCGCCGTCCTCGCCGACCTTCACGCCCTCGCCCCAGTTGGCCTGGTAGAAGGACGCCTGGCGGTGCATGTAGCAGGCGCCGTCGAGGATCGGCAGGCCGGCCTCGGTGAAGGAGGTGGTGGCGATGGTCTTCACGCCGCCCAGTCCGCCGTTGACGTACTTGTCGTTACGCAGGATGGTGCCGGCCTTGTCGATCGCCGCGACGACCTTGGGGTCGTTGAAGGCGATGGAGTGGTCGACCCACTGGTCGTAGACCTCGGGACCGTTCACGCGGAGCATGATGTCCTCGATCCAGTCGGTGGCCGGCCAGCCGGTCGCGCCGCCGGACTCGATGCCCGCGCACCACGGCTTGACGTCACCGCTGGGGTTGTCCGCGACGATCTTGTCGGACAGGGCGATCATCTCGTCCCACGTGGTGGGGATGGTGTAGCCCTTGTCGGCGAACATCTTCGGGGAGTACCACACGAAGGACTTCACGTTCGCGCCCACCGGCACGGCGTAGAACTTGCCGTCGACGGAGCCGTAGCCCTTCCAGGCCGGGTCGTAGTAGGTCTCGACGTTCTTCACGGCCAGGTCGCCGGCCTCGATGACCTTGCCCGCGTTGTCGCGCACGAGGGTCTGCAGGAGGCCCGGCTGCGGGATGTAGGCGACATCGGGAGCGTTGCCGGCCTTGATGCGGACGGGGAGCTGGGCCTCGAAGTCACGCGAGCCCTCGTACTTGATCGTGGCGCCGGTGCACTCTTCGAACGGCTTGTAGGAGTCGATGTGCGGCTTCGCCTCCGAGTCGCTGGCGATCGAGGTGAAGATCGTGACGGTCTTGCCGGTCAGGTCGCCGTAGTCCTTGAACGCGGCGCACTTCTCGTCCGTCGCTGCAGAGCTGGCGCTGCCGGACGGGGCCGGCGTGCCACCGCTGCAGGCGGCGAGCGTAAGGAGCGCAGTCGCCGACGCGGCAACAACCAGCCCGCGTGCGATTCGTGCTTGTGACATTCAGTCCTCGCTTCTGAAGAATCTGGGCGCCCACGTTGGCAACCCTGAGAGCACTCTAGGCACGACGAGCCGCCTGTGGGCAGGGCCTTTCCCGGATTGTTATGGAACTCCAACCACCCCACCGCGATGTTGTGGGATCTGAATGGATTCAGTTGGGGTTTATCGATTCAAAATTGGCGCGGCGAAGAAGGTAAAACGAGTGACCTGAGTCGAAAGCAAGCCGCGATCAGAGCGCTCTCGGACCTCGAGCACCCGGGCACCGGCAGGGGTCGGAAGGCCCGGTCGCCGGGTGCGGCGCGCCGGCCGGGGGACCGCGGGAAGGGGTCGGTCAGCGACCGCGAAGGATCGACCGGACGATCAGTGCGAACGTCACCGCGCCGCCGACGGCGGCGGCCAGCAGGGCTACCCGCTCGGTGCGCAGGTTCCCCCGTTCGTCCACGACCTGGGAGCGTGCCTGCTCGAAGGTGCCCTGGGCGAACTGCCGGGCGTCGGCGACGGTGTTGGCGACGATCGCCTTCGGGTGCACCTGGTTGATCAGCCCCTCGACGCTGGCCGCAAGACGCTGGCGGGCCGCGTCGATCTCGGCCTCGATCTCCTCGCGCGTGCGGGTTGCCTGTGTCATGTGTCCTCCCAGCGGACGGCGTGTCGGGTCCGCACCAGCCTATGCCAGCCCGCTCGCTAGGGTGTCGGCATGAGCCAGCTGCAGCCGGGCGATCCCGCGCCCGCCTTCACCCTCCCGACCGCGTCCGACGGCGCCGTCTCCCTCTCCGACTACGCCGGCGGACGGGTCATCGTCTACTTCTTCCCCGCCGCCATGACACCGGGCTGCTCCCTCGAGGCGATGGACTTCGACGCGGCGATGGGCGACCTCTCCGCCGCCGGCTACCACGTCGTCGGCATCTCGCCGGACAGCGCGGAGAAGCTCGCCCGGTTCGCCGCGCGGGACAACCTCCGGTTCCCGCTCCTCGCCGACCCGCAGCGCGACGTCCTCAGCGCGTACGGGGCCTTCGGGGAGAAGACGCTCTACGGCAAGAAGGTGGAGGGCGTCATCCGCTCCACCTTCATCGTCGACGTCGACGAGGCCGGCGAGGGACGCATCGACATGGCGCAGTACAACGTCCGCGCGACCGGCCACGTGGCGAAGCTGCGGCGCGAGCTGGGCGTCTGAGCAGCCGCCGTCAGGCCTGCGCCTGCCACGACCGGGACCCGGCGAAGCCGTCGCCGGCCGCGAACTGGTCCAGCACCTCGGTGGCGCCCGAGACGATCAGGTGCTCGCCCGGCTGCACCAGGCGTCCGTCCGGCGGGGTGGGCTCGTACTCCCCCGGCGCGTGCAGCACGGCCAGGGTGAGGATGCCCTCGGCACGCAGCTCGCCGATCGTGCGCCCGGCCAGGCGGCCGCCGGGCTCCGCGGCCACCTCCTCCATGCTGAAGGCGACCTCGGCGCGGGTCAGGGCCGCGTCGATGAACTCGATCACGCCGGGACGCAGCGCCAGGTTCACGATCCGGCGTCCGGCCATCGTGTAGGGAGAGACCGCACGGTCGGCACCGGCCTGGATGAGCTTCGAGATCACCGTCTCCGCACCGGCCCGTCCGACGATGAACAGCCCGGGGTTCAGTGACCGGGCCGTCAGGGTGACGTACACGTTCTGTGCGTCGGAGTCGATCGCCGCCACCAGTCCCCTGGCGCGCTCGACCCCTGCCTGGCGCAGGACCTCCTCGGTGGCCCCGTCACCGTGCACCACGAGGTAGCCGGCGGCTTCCGCCCGCTGCAGCGAGTCCTCGCGGACGTCGATGACCACCACCTGGTGCCCGTCCGCCAGCAGGTCGCTGGCCACCATGGAGCCCACCCGGCCGTAGCCGCAGACCACCCAGTGGCCCCGGAGCCCGTCGATCATCCGGCTCATCCGCTTCGCCTTCCTCCTGCCGCTCGCGACGTCGGTGATCACGTTCTCCGCGACGACGCCCACCGTCCCGAAGATGACGCCGATCGCAGACAACGCCATGAGCATGGTCCACACCCGGCCGGCCAGGTCGAGCTCGTGCACCTCGCGGAAGCCCACCGTGGTCATCGTGGTGACCGCCATGTAGAGCCCGTCGAGGAACGTCCAGCCCTCCAGCACCATGTAGCCGAGGGCGCCGATGAGGGCCAGCGCGACGACCGCCAGCAGCCAGCCCAGGACGGGCCGGCTCGCCAGGGCCCTTCTCGCTGGGGCGGCGCCCTTCGGGCGTCCGAGCAGCCTCACGGCCGCATCCTAGGCCGCGCGGGCCCCTCCCGGGCCGTCCGCCGCAAACCCCCGTCCCCCACTCCCCCTCCCCGGCTCCGCCCTCCCCGGCTCCGCCCTCCCCGGCTCCGCCCTCCCCGGCTCGGCCCTCCCCACCCCGCGTTCGCTGCCGAGTGCAACTCCCGCTACCGGAATTCCGGTAGCGGGAGTTGCACTCGGCAGCAGGAACGGATGGTGGAGTGGGTGGGGCGCGGGGTCGTGAGGGAAGTGGAGGGCGGTTGGGTTAGGAGAGGGGGCCCAGGAGGTACTGGCGCAGGACCTGGGCGGGGCGCTTCTGGTTGCCGTGCTCGGCCGTGAAGGCCGCCGTGGCGTCGGTGCCGCACAGGGCGATGATGCGCTGCGGGCCGCCGGGGTGCGCGTCGATCCAGGTGGTGAGGTCGTAGACGTTGCCGTCCACGGCCGCCCAGCAGGACGACCGCTTCGCGTGCGAGGCGACGTCGGCCATCGTGTAGCTCGTGGCTGCGCCGGCGCTGCCGGACGACGTCGGGGTCGGGGAGCCGGACGGGGTCGAGGAACCAGAGGCGGTCGAGGAACCGGACGCCGACGGCTCGGCAGCGGTCGGGTGGTCGTTGGCGCTGGTCACGACGCCGGCCCACGCGGCCTGAGCTCCGGAGTGGCCCACCAGCACGGTGACGCCGGTCACGACGACGGCCAGGACGGCGGCGATCAGCCCGGACGCGGTGGTGGCCAGCGAGCGGGGGCGACCGGCGCCCCCCGAGCGCCGGTGCAGGAAGAACCAGATGCCGGCGACCGCGACGAGCGCGACGGCCAGGATCGGCAGCAGATCACCCCAGGCCGCGTGGGCCTCCGGCTCGCCGACCCGGGCGGCGAGGGCCTCGCCGGACTCCTTGGCCACGAACGCCGCACCCGTGCCGACGACCAGGGTTCCCAGGGTCAGCCACCCGAACCGGTCCGCCCACGACGGCACGATGACCAGGACGATGAGTCCCAGTGCAGCGAGCGGCAGCAGCACGACGGCGAAGTGGACGACGAGAGGGTGGACGGGAAGTCCGGCGATGGCGTCGAAGACGGACTCGAGTGGCGTCAGCATGACCACGACGGTAGGCGGGCCCACCTCAAGCGAACCTCAAGGACGGGGCAAGCCTGCCCGAAGTCCGCTCAGGCGCGGGTGAACTCGGGACTGCCGTCGACGCAGGTGGCCAGGATCCGGACCTCCTTGCCCTCCCCCTCCTCGTCCTCGGCCTCGTTGGCCTCGAACTCGACGTGCAGCCGCTCCGGCCCGTGCTCGTAGACCTCCACCCGGTACCCGAGGCTCGGGACGGCCGTCTCCAGCCGGATGGCGTCGCCGGTGCAGGCCGCGGTGATCTTGCCCACCTTCCCGCTCCAGGACGTCACCGCCTGCCCGGGGGCTGCGCTCGGGGTCTCGTCGGGCGTCGTGACGACGACGGGCTGTCCGACGCGCGCGCCGACGGAGGAGATCACCACCCAGGTGAGGGTCGAGGCGCCCGCGACCGTGGCGACCCACAGCAGCGCCGCCAGCGCCAGCCTCCGTCCTCGCACCGGCCCATCATGGCACCCGCCGGGCCCCCGCCGGAGTACCTTACGGGGCATGACGCGCGTGCTGGTGGTCGAGGACGACCCGGCGATCGGCCGCCTCCTGCGGCGGACGCTGACCGACCTGGGCAACGTGGTGACGGTCGCCTCGGACGGCGCGTCGGGACTCTCCCTCGCGCTCAACGAGCAACCGGACGTCGTGCTGCTCGACCTGGGGCTGCCGGACCTCGACGGGCGCCAGGTGCTGCGGATGCTGCGGGCGATCAGCCAGGTCCCGGTGATCGTGGTCACCGCCCAGGACGACGACCGCACCGTCGTGCAGGCCCTCGACGCCGGCGCGGACGACTACCTGGTGAAGCCGTTCGGCAGCGAGCAGCTGGCCGCCCGGATCCGGGCCGTGCTGCGCCGCTCCGCGCCGTCCGGCGCCGGGGACCCCACCGTGCGCATCGGAGAGCTCGAGATCGACCCGGCCCGACATCAGGTGCGCCTCGGCGGGGAGCCGGTCGAGCTCTCCCGCAAGGAGTTCGACATGCTCTGGCTGCTGGCCACCCGGCCCGGTGAGGTCGTCACCAAGCGCGAGCTGCTCGCGGACGTGTGGGGGCTCCCCTTCGGCGGCGGTGACCGGACGGTGGACGTGCACCTCAGCTGGCTGCGCCGCAAGCTCGGGGAGACCGCTGCGGAACCGCGCTACCTGCACACCGTGCGCGGGGTGGGCATCCGGCTCGCGGCCCCCGGGTCGGACGACTGATGCGTCGCCAGGTCAGCCTGCTGGTCGCCGCGATCAGCGCGGCGATCGTGGCGTCCTTCGTGATCCCGCTGCTGCTGCTGGTGCAGACCCTCGCCGAGGACCGGGGCATGGCGATCGCCAGCCAGCAGGCGAACATCGTGGCCGTCCTGGTGTCCGGGCTGCACGAGAACCCGCGGCTGGCCGACGTCCTTCAGCCCACACTGACCAACTCCCCGGCCCGCACCAGCGTGGTGCTGGCCGACGGGACGGTGCTCGGCGCGCCCTGGCCGGAAGCGGCCGCCGACCCCGAGTACCAGCGCGCGCGCCTCGGCGCGGCCTTCTCTGTGCGCGACGCCGCCGGCGGCCGCGTCTACGTGCCGGTGCTGGCCGACGGGGGCGTCGCGGTCACTCGCGCGACCATGACCGCCGCCCAGCTGGCCGAAGGTGTCCCGCTGGCGTGGGTGAGCGTGATCGCGCTCGGCCTGCTGCTCACCGAGGTCTCCGTGCTCGTCGCGGCACGGGTGGGACGCGGCGTGAGCCGGCCGCTGCTCGCCGTCGCCGACACCGCGCACCGCCTGCGCGAGGGCGACCTCGGCGCCCGGGCACCACTGGCCGGGCCGCCCGAGACCGTCGAGCTGGGCTCGGCGCTGAACGGGCTGGCCGACCGCATCGAGCAGCTGCTGGCGGCCGAGCGGGAGAATGTCCGCTCCCTCGCGCACCGGCTGCGCACCCCGGTGACCGCGCTGCGCCTGGAGGCCGAGCAGGTCGAGGACCCGGTGGGCCGGGCCGAGCTCGCCGAGCTCGTCGGGCAGCTCCAGGCGTCCATCGACGGCGTCGTGCGGGACGCGCAGCGCCCCCTCCGGGAGGACCTCCCGGGGGCGTGTGACGCCACGGCGGTCGTGGCCGCCCGGATCGACTACTGGCGCCCGCTCGCGGAGGACCAGGGACGGGCCGTCGCGGTCACCCTCCCGTCCGGCCCCCTCCGGGTGGGACTGAGCGAGCTGGAACTCTCCGACGTCGTGGACATCGGCATCGACAACATCTTCGCCCACACCCCGGAGGGCACCGCCTTCGGCGTCGCACTGTCCCGGGTGGGCGACGAGGTGGTGCTCGTCCTCTCCGACGAGGGCCCCGGCTTCCCCACCGTGCGTCCCGTGGCGCGGCAGGGCACCTCCGGCATGGGGCTGGAGATCGCCCGGCGGCTCGTCGGGCGCGCGCGCGGCATCCTCGAGACGTCCCCCGCGGGGACCCCCGGCGGAGAGGTGCGGATCAGGATGCCGCTGGGCACCGCCTGACCGACGCCCGGCCGCTCACCCGATGACGCCGTGCGTGCGCGCCCTGCGCACCAGCTCGGCCCGCGACTCCGCCTGGAACTTCCCCCTCAGCGTCACCACCTGCTTGCGCACCGTGTTCACCGACACGTGGAGCTGCCGGGCGATCTCCGGCACCGCCGCCGAGGTGGCGAGCAGGGGCAGGAGCACCTTCTCGCGCTCGGTCAGGCGCACCGGGCGCACGCCTTGCCCGCCCGCGTCGTTGAGCTCTCCCAGGCGGGAGACCATCGTCGTGAAGCGCGGGTCGCTGCCGAGGTCCGGCTCGCAGAGCACGACGATGGCCTCGCGGGCCGGCGTGGGCAGTGCTCCGACCGGCAGGAAGTTGCCCGCGTCGAGCAGTGCCTCCACAGCCCTGGTCGCCTCCGCGCGGAGACGGGCGTCCGCCGGCCCCTCGAGCAACGCGGCACCGACGCCCACGAGGGCCAGCTTGGTGCGGTCGGCGAGGATCAGGTCACCCCGGTACGGGCCCGTCTCGGCCAGTTGGCGTGCCCTCGACACCTGGCCGGCCCACAGGTGCATCCGCGCGCGGGGGAGCAACCCCACCCGATCGGGCAGCGTCTCGACGAACTGCGCGGCCGCGCTGAAGGCTCCCGCCTTGGTCAGCAGCAGCATGCGTGCCCGGGCCAGGAGCGCCCCGCCGAGCGGTTCGTCCTGCTCCCGGCCCATGACCGCCTCGTGCGCGACGTCGGTGAACAGCCGCGCCAGGGCGTCGGCCGGGTCGTCGCCCCACAGCGCCTCGCCGAGAGCCTCGGCAGAGGCGCGGATCGCCCAGACCCCCATGGTGGCGACCTCGTCCGGGCCCACCGCGGAAAGCGTCCGCTCGAGTCCTGCCCTGTCGAGCGACTGGACGGCGTGGTGCGCGTCCGCGAGGATCTCGAACGCCTGCCCCATGCCGCTCAGGCTGCGCACGCCGAGGGGGTGGCTGATCCGGTCGGTGACCCGGCCGTCGGGGTGGACGGGCGCGGTCTCCGACAACAGGCTCGTCGCGATGGTCTCCAGCCCTTGCGCGAGGGTCCGCACGGGACCGCGATCGGTGAGGATGGCCGCCCAATTCGCCTCGCTGACGGCGCCGGGGCGGTCCGCCCGGGCGAGCGCGAGGCGTGCCGAGAAGGCACGGAAGAGGGCGTGCGAGCGCCGGCCAGGGCCATGACCAGCCCTCGACCGCTCGTCGATCAGGGTGTCGACCTCCTGCTTGGTGCGCCAGGCCGCCTCGAGTGACTGGCCGGGACGGGAGGACGGGAGTCGCCGTTCGCCGAGCATCCGCATGCTGCCGGCGAACACCGCGGTGTCGGTGTCCTCCCGCGTCGCCCAGTCGGCGTGGAGGATCGCGGCGTCGAGGCTCATGCGGCGCTGGACGGACTCGGCCGCATGTTCGGGGTTGTCGAGCACCGAGCCCGCGGCAGCGGACGCCCAGGTGAGGATCGGGCGCTCCTTGCGCGCCTCGGCCGGCAGCTCGGCCAGGGCCTTCAGCAGGTTCCGGTCGAGGTCGGCGGCAGTCTCGTTGAGCAGGATCCAGGCCTCCTCGACCACGTCCCACCGGGCCAGGTCCCGCGCCCAGAGCCCGACCTCGGCCAGCAGGCGCGGATCGCGATCGCCGTCCATCCACGCGCCGACCAGTCCGGAGCGCAGCTCATCGGCGTTCGCCAGGGTTTCCAGGCCCGCCTCGAGGGTGGGGAGCCACTCGCGCCGGAAGCGGTACGTCGCCGGCGCGGGCCCGGGCTCGACGAGGCCGGCGCGCCGGGCCGCCCCGACGAAACCCGACCAGTCGACCGCCGGGCCGTCGTGGTCCAGGCACGTGCAGGTGAGCAGGTAGCGCGGCTCGTCGATCAGCCGCCACAGCGTCAGGGCCGGGACGTGCTCACGCAAGGGGGACGGCAGGGCGAGGTCCACCCCGACCCGCGCGACGAACCGCGACGGCGGATCTCCATGAGGAACTGAGGGCGGCAATTCCGCATGCGGCATGATTCGCTCGAACCTCCTCGAGACGAAACGGCTCGGCCGACCCCGGTGTCGGCCTACCTCAGAACCTACTCGCGAAGGCCGCCGCGTCGTCGGACCGGTGCGAGTTCGTACACCGCGTTTCCCGGCCTCAGGGCAGCGCGCCGTAGGTGCGGGCCCGCCGGACGAGCTCCGCCCGGGAGTCCGCCTGGAACTTCTCCCTCAGCGTCACCACCTGCTTGCGGACGGTGTTGACCGACACGTGGAGCCGTCGCGCGATGTCGGGCACCGACTCGTCCGTGGCCAGCAGGGGCAGCAGGACGGTCTCCCGCTCGGTGAGGTGCAGGGGTCGCGCACCGCCGTCCCCGGAGTCGTTGAGCCCGGCGAGCCGCTCGCGCAGGACCCCGAGCCTGGGGTCGGCGGCGTCCAGCTCAGGCCCGCACGCGGTGAGCAGGGCCTCCCTCGCGGCGGTCGGCAGCAGGGCGAGGTGGGCGAACGAGCTGGTGGCGAGCAACCGGTTCAGCTCGCGGAGCGCGTCCCTGCGCATGGCGTCGTCGGCGCTGCCGTCCAGGAGGGCTGCGCCGGAGCGCAGCAGCGCCAGCCGGTGCCGGTCGGTCGTCTCCAGGCCTTCCTCGTACGGCCCGGCGTCGGCGAGCCGGACGGCCTGCGCGTACTGCCCCGCCCACACGTGGACGAGGGCCCGGGACGCCAGGCGAAGGTGCGCCGGCATGGCGTCGACCACCTGGGTGGCCGCGCCGAAGGCCCCGGCCCTGGTGAGCAGCCCGACGCGGGCGCGGGCGAGCAGCGCCTCGCCCAGCGGTTCGTCCTGCTCGCGGCCCAGCATCGAGAGGCGCTGGACCTCGGCGGCCAGCGTGCTGACCCCCAGCTCCGGGTCGCCCCACAGGGCCGACTGCCACGCGACGAGCGCCGCGCGCACCGACCACACCCCCGCCAGCGCGGCCTCGTCCGCCGAGACCAGGGCCAGCACGTCCTCGAGCGCGTCACGGTCCAGGCGCCGCACCGCGTGGTTGCCGAGGGCGAGCAGCGCGTAGAGCTGTCCCATGCCGCGCAGCCCGCGCACGCCCAGCCCGTCGTCGAGCGCGGCGGGTGCGGCGGGCAGCCCTGACGGCTCGTCGTCGGAGGAGAGGCTGCGCGCGAGAGCGTCGACGCCGGACGCGATGACGGCCACCGGCTCCCAGTCGGCGAGGATCGTGGCCCAGCGCGCCTCCTCGACCGCCCCGAGCGGGTCGTGCCGGAACAGCGCGAGCCGGGCGGAGAAGGCGCGGAAGATCGCCTGCGGCGTCCGACCAGGGCTGCGCCCCTGACGCGACCGAGCATCGATGAACGCGTCGACCTCCTGCTTGGTGCGCCAGGCGGCCTCCAGCGACTGGCCCACCCGGGTGGACGGCAGCCGGCGCTCCCCGATCATGCGGAACGTGCCGGCGCTGACCGCCTCGTCGCTGTGCTCGCGCACCGACCAGTCCGCGTGCAGCATGGCGGAGTCGAGCATCAGTCGCTGCAGCACCGCCTCCGACTCCTGGCGCGGGGTTCCGGCCAGCAGGGACGCAGCGGCCCCGGACGCCCAGGTCAGGATCGGGTGCGTGTAGCGGGCCTCGAGCGGCAGGTCGCGGAACACCTCGAGCGTTGGCCGCGAGAGCCCGGTGGTCTGCTCGCCCAGGAGCAGCCAGACACGCTCGAAGAGGTCCCAGCGCGACAGCCCCCGCGCCCAGGCCGTGATCTCGTCCACCAGGTGCAGGTCGGGCTCCTCGGCCCACGCCTCGACCAGTCGGGTGCGGATGGCCTGGCCCCCGCCGAGGCCCTCCAGCTCCGGCTCCAGCGCCGCCGCCCATTCGGGACGGAAGACGAAGGTGTCCGGCTGGGGTCCGGGTTCGGCGATCCCCGTGCGGCTGACCACGAGGGCGAACGCCTTCCACTCCATGGCGAGCCCGTCGCCGAAGCACCGTGCGGCGAGCTGGTGGTAGTGCTGGTCGATCACCGGCCACAGCGTCAGCACCGCCACCCATCGCCCCAGCGGCGCCGGGATCTCGAGTGCGGATTCCGCAAGGTCGGTGTGCTCATCTCTCAATTGGCGGGGAATTGATAGCGGCAATTCCGCACCTGTCATGGGCAGCCTTCCGTCGCGGCGGATCTTCGCAGGCTGATCCTCCCGGCGCAGCCGCGCCCGTGCACGAGGACCGGCAACCTGCCGGTTATTGCATCTTCTGCCTCTGACAAGGGCATCGGCAATGCGACGTGCGGTGAATGGATCTACGTACATCCACGCATGCGCGCCCGCGCGAGGGTCGCACAGGCCAGGGTCACCCGCCCGGCCGGGACCGCGCCGTGATTCGAAGGCGCTCCAGCGCTCCCGGCTCAGTCGAGGGGGTGGTTGGCGACGAAGACGCCGTCCGCATCGACCTGACGGCGCACGGCGCGCAGCCGCTCGAGGGCGTCGGGGGCGAACGCGGCGCCCGGGTCGGTCGGCTGCTCGGTGAAGTTGAGGAAGCGGCGCCCCCGGGACCACGGCCGGAGCGCCTCGACGGCGCGGGCCGCGTCGGCCCGTCCCTGCTGCTGGAGCTCGGCGCTCGAGGCGCCGGCGAGGACGTAGGCGGTGTACGCACCGGGAATCCTGTCCAGGGCGCCGCCGCCGGGGTGCGGCCGTCCCAGGGCACCACCGAGGTGGCGGACCTCCGCGCTCAGCAGCGAGGTCGGCGCGTCCGGGCCGGCGCTCTCGACCAGCGCGTCGGCCGCGGCGGCGTCGAAGGAGTCCAGGAGTGTGTGGCCGGACACCGACGCCGTGGGGAGCTCCGGGTCGAAGTGCATACGGGTGACAGCCTGCACCGGGGTCGGCCCGAAGGTGTCGACGCTCGGACGCAGCGCGCGCAGCGGGGCGATGAGGCGCGCGGCGGCCCCCGGGTCGCCCAGGACGGCTCCGTCGACGACCACCATCTGCCGCCCGGGGAAGAGGCGGTGCGCGTCCGGGCGCCGCGGGCTGCCGAGCAGGCGCAGGGCCGTGGTGGCGGTCTCCGGCAGGTCCCGGGTCCAGCGGGCCCAGGCGCGACACACCTCGCGGGCCCGCGAGCCCTCCCAGAGCAGCACGCCCGCGAACACCTCGCTGACCGGCAGCAGGGCGAGTTCGAGGGCGGTCACCACCCCGAGGTTGCCGCCGCCGCCGCGCAGCGCCCAGAACAGGTCCGGCTCGTTGCCGGCGTGCACGCGGTGCAGCGTGCCGTCGGCGAGCACGACCTCGGCCGCGACCACCTGGTTGCACGTGAGGCCGTGCGCGCGGGCGTACCAGGACAGCCCGCCGCCGAGGGTGTAGCCGACGACGGAGACGTCCGGTCCACTGCCGTGTGTGACGGCGAGGTCGTGGGCGGCGGCGGCGTCCACCACATCGGCCCAGGGCGTGGCGCCGAGCACCCGCACGACGCGACGGGCGGGGTCGACGGAGACGCCCGTGAGGCCCGACAGCTTCAGCAGCACGGCGTCGTCCATGCGGCCGGTGAGCGGGCCGGCGTTGTGGCCGCCGGCCTGGGGCACGACCCTCAGCCCCGCGGCGCTGGCGGCCCGTACGACGGCGACCACGTCCGCGGCGCTGGAGGCGACGGCGACGGCGGCAGGCCGCTGGTCGACGGCCAGGTTCCACGGGACGCGGCCCCGCTCGTAGCCGGGATGGCCGGGAAGCAGCACCAGACCACCGCCGAGCAGCGCCTGGAAGGCGCGGGCCTGGGGGGTGGTCCCGGTCGGGGCGGAGGTCACACGGGGCTCCTCACCTGGTGGTCGGGCGGAGTGGGTGGCGGCTGGTGTCCGCGCGCACCCGACAACCGTGCGTCCCCCCACCCGGCGCGGTCCAGAGCCATCCTGCACTTGGTGCAGGACTTGGTCAGGGGCTTGGTCGCCCGCCGTGCGGGAAGGCCGCGCCTTCGTGGGGGGAGTCCACCCGTGAGGCGTTCTCTCGGCACGCAGCTCAGCCGGGCGTGCCGGAGAAGGGACTTGAACCCTCACGCCCGAAGGCACAGGAACCTAAATCCTGCGTGTCTGCCAGTTCCACCACTCCGGCCCCAGACCGGGGGAGTCTACTGTGGCGCGCCCGCCGTCAGGCCGGGGTGTACCAAGCCGGTGGTGGTTCAGCGCACCAAGGACGCGAGTAAACGTGGTGCCACCCCTTCCGGGGGCCACCCTCGCTTGCCAGACTCGATCCCGGGAACACCACTTCGAAGCGTCAGACCCAGAGGCGGCGTTCTCCCAGACCTCAGATGCGGGAGCGGGTGGCCACCCCCTCCGTCCCCCTCCGGAGCCACCGGCCCCCGCATCGGCCGTCCCTCGCGGGACGACGCTGGCGCCCCCCGCGCCCAGCCGGAAGCCGAGGCCGTCGACACCCGGGACCCCCCGACCGGGAATCGGCGGCCTCGACTCATTCCCCGGGCGCGTCCGTTCCGCCGTCCCCGTCCCCCGCGTCACGATCAGCCGCGGGCGACAGCTCCGGGTCGTCGACGGCGAAGGTGCGCACCGGGCCGGGCCCCGATTCCGCCGTCTCGAAGCGCACGGTCACCCGGCCCAGGCCCGAGCCCCACACCCAGCCAGCACCGTGGCGCCGGTGCCACACGTCCGCGCCAGGGAGCCAGCCGGACGGACGCCTCGTCAGCGGCGCCTCCGCCTCCTCGACAACACGCCCCGCGCCGGTCGTCTCCAGGTCGAACAGTGGCTCCTGCGCCACCTCGACCAGACCCGACACCCCCACGCCCAGCAGGCGGACCCCCTGGCTGGTCTCCAGCCCGTCCAGCAGCGTGCGGGCGACCTGGGCCACCACCTCGACCCGGTCGGTCGCCCCGTCGAGGGTGCGCGAGCGCGTCACGGAGGAGAAGTCGGGCCAACGCACCTTGACCGTCACCGTGCGGGCGAACAGGCCCGCCCTGCCCAGCCGCTGGGCCACCTGGGTGGCCTGGCGGTCGGCGATGCCGGCGAGCACGCCGGGGTCGGACAGGTCGCGCTCGAAGGTGTCCTCGACCGAGATCGACTTCGTCTCGCGCTCCGGCTCGATCGCCCGGTCGTCGTCGGCGAAGGCCAGGCGGTGCAGGTGCTCTCCCCCGGACCGCCCCAGTTCGCGCACGAGCTCGGCCTCGGAGAGTCCCTGGAGGTCCGCGACGGTGCGGACGCCGAGCCGCGCCAGCCGGTCCATCGTCGCCGGGCCCACGCCGGGGATCGCCCGCGCCGGCAGCGGGGCGATCGTCGCCACCTCGGTGCCGGGCGCCACCAGGCGGACACCGTCCGGCTTGGCCAGCTCGCTGGCGACCTTCGCGATGAACTTCGAACTGCCCAGTCCGACGGACGCGGTCAGCCCGCCGGTCTCCTCGGTGAGGCGGGCACGCAGGCCGGCCGCCAGCGCGAGCAGGTCGGGCTCGGCGAGCGAGCGCTCCGGGCCTGCGGCCAGGTCGACGAACGCCTCGTCCAGGCTGAGGGGTTCGACCAGCGGCGACAGCTCGCGCAGGAGCCCCATGACGATCCGGCTCGCCGCGCGGTAGGCGTCGAAGCGCCCGGCGAGGAAGGCGGCGTGCGGGCACCGGCGCCGCGCCTCGCTCATCGCCATGGCCGAGCCCACTCCGAACCGGCGCGCCTCGTAGGAGGCGGTCGACACCACGCCGCGCAGCCCGACCCCCCCGACGATCACGGGCTTTCCCCGCAGCGAGGGCTTGTCGCGCTGCTCGACCGCGGCGAAGAAGGCGTCGAGGTCGAGGTGCATCACCGAGGCGTGTGACCGCACGGGTCAGCCCAGCGAGTCCAGGTAGGACCGGCCGCGGGGTGAGAGGCGGTAGCCCACCCGCAGGCTCTCGGTGAGCCCGAGTGCCTTGAGCCGGCGGATGTCGGCCTTCAGCGGCGGCACCTCCCGCCCGAGCAGGGCCGCCAGTTCCGTCGAGATCACGCCCGGGTTGTCGCGGATCCACTCCAGGATCACCCGGGTCCAGGGTCCGGTGCGCCGGCCCGCGTCGAGCCGTCCCACGGCCTCGGCGAGGACGGCCAGCTCCCCGGCAGAGGGGACGTCCTCGCGCAACGCCACCCGGGGGTCCTCGCCCACCCAGGACAGCCGGACGCGGTAGACGTGGTCGCCGCCCTTGCCGGAGCGCGGGCCGCGGCGCACCGGCGCCGCCGGGGCCGCTGCGGGGAAGAGCTGCCGCCGAAGCGCAGCCAGGTCGGCGAACCCGGCCGCGCGGGCATCCTGCTCGGTCAGGTCCTCGGGCCCCGGCACCTCCTCGACGGCGTCGAACGCCACGATGCCGGCGCTGGTCAGTTGCGTGCCGCCGACCCGGACCCGTGGTTCCTCCCACCGGCGGAACGCCAGCGTGACGGTGCCCTCACGAACACCCTGTGCGATCCGGGCAGGCAGCAGCATCAGCGCCGCCGGTAGTGCACGAAGTCGAACCCCTCGCGCGGCTCGCGGGACACCTCGACCCACTCGGCGGGGTCGATCGCCGGCAGCCGGACCGATCCCTCCGCGACCGCGTGCACCTCGGTCAGGTCGAGGTCGGTCAGCAGCGGCCAGGCCTGCTCGTAGATGGTGCCGCCGCCGGCGACGTACACCTGGTCGTCGATACCCGCGGCCAGGGCGAGCGCCTCCTCCAGCGATCCGGCCGCGCGCCCGTCCGCCCGTCCGTCGGTGGGCAGGACGACCGAGCCGGGGCTCCGGGTGACGACGATGGTGGTGCGCCCGGGCAGCCAGCGGCCGATGGCGTCGTGCGTGCGACGCCCCATCACCAGCACGTGCCCGCTGGTCACCCGCTTGAAGCGGGCCCAGTCCTCGGCGATCTCGAACGGCTGGTGCTCCCCGTCCCCGATGACGCCGTGGGCGTCGACGATGGCGATGGCGATCAGTGACACGGGCTTGCCTCCTCCGCGGCGATCGTAGCCGCAGGCGCCGACGCAGCGAGACCCCGGTCGAGGGGGCGTCGAAGTCGCCATTGACACGCCCACCCGCCCGCCAGAGACTGGCAGTGCGGCCCACCCCCGCCGCTCGGGGCACTGTCGCCCGTTCGCGGGCCGGGGAGGACACGATGAGATCCCGACGTCCGGCGATCATCGCCGCAGCACTGTTCCTGGCCTTCCTTGCCCCCACACCGGCGCAGGCGGCCACGCCCGACGTCCCCGTCCTGGTCGCGCCCGCCAATGGGAGCACCGCCGCGGGCACCTCGCTGTCGCTGTCCGTCTCCGCCTCCGACCCGGACGGCGGTCCGCTCGACGTCCGCTTCGAGGGACGCCGCGCCGACGCCACGCAGGCCGGGGAGCCGTTCACGATCGTCGCCGTCCCCGACACGCAGAACTACACCTACAACGGCCGGACGGCGCTGCTCAACCAGCACATCCAGTGGGTCGCCGACAGCCGGACGCAGCTCAACACCGCGTTCGTGGCCCAGCTCGGCGACCTCGTCAGCAACCCCGCCGTGGCCAGCCAGTGGCAGGTCATCTCCGATGCGTTCGGGATCCTGGACGACGCGGCGGTGCCGTACACGGTCGTCGGCGGCAACCACGACTTCGACACCACCACCGGCGCCTTCGCCGCCTACGACGCCGCCTTCCCGCCGTCCCGCTACGCCACGGCGACGTGGACGCCGTCCACCGCACGCTACGGCGGCTACCTCGGGCAGAACCTGTTCGGGGCCGACCCGGTCGACCGTCGCAACATGGACAACTTCGCCCTGTTCAGCGCGGGCGGGATCGACTGGCTCGTGCTGAACCTGGAGTGGGAGGCACCCGACTATGCGATGGACTGGGCGGCGAAGGTGCTCGACGCCTACCCCGACCGGCTCGCGATCATCGCCACCCACGCCTTCGTCGCGGAGAACGGCAACCGCTCCCCCATCACCGAGCGCCCCGGGGCGACGCCGCCGGAGACCATCTGGACCAACCTGGTCAGGACCCACTGCACGGTGCGGCTGGTGCTCAACGGGCACTACCACAACAGCACCGGCGAGGCCCGGCGCTCCGACCTGAACTCCTGCGGCGACACCGTCCACCAGGTGCTCTCCAACTACCAGGATCGCCCGAACGGCGGCGACGGCTGGCTGCGCTACTACACCTTCGACCCCGTCGCGGACACGATGAGCGCCCGCACCTGGTCGACGAGCCTCAACCAGTTCGAGACCGACGACAACTCGCAGTTCACGGTTCCCTTCGTGCTGCCGGACGAGCCGACGGCGTTCGCCCCGATCGGCACCGCGACCGTCACGTCCGGGGCCACGGCAACCGTGTCGTGGACGGGGCTGGACGCCGGGGCGACCTACGAATGGCGGGCGGTCGCCGACGACGGCACCACCACGGCCACCTCGAACACGTGGAAGGTGAGCACCCCCGGGACGGTCGCCCCGCTCGCCGCGGACGCGTTCGCCCGCGTCGGCTCCCGGTGGGGCGCCGCGGACGTCGGCGGCTCGTGGACCGACTCCGGCGCCGCCTACTTCGCCACCGACGGCACCTACGGGCAGGTGACGGTGTCGCGTGCCGGCTCCGGGCCCTCCGCCACACTCCCGTCGGTCTCGGCGAGGGACATCACGCTCACCACGGACGTGGCGCTGGCCGCGGTCCCGACCGGCGGGGCGTTCCTGCACACGAGCATGGCCAGGGTGAACGGCACCACCTCCTACACCCTCAACACCCGGATCGAGACGTCGGGAGCCCTGCGCCTCTACCTCTCCCGCGTGGTCTCCGGAGCGGAGACCCAGCTGAAAACCGTCGTCGTCAACGGCTTCGGCTACACCGCCGGCGAGCGACTGAAGGTCCGCTTCGACGTCCAGGGCCAGGGACCCACGACGCTGGAGGGGAAGGCGTGGCGCGCCTCGGGCACCGAGCCACCCGCGCCGATGGTGGCCACGACGGACGCGACGGCAAGCCTCCAGTCCGCGGGTGCGGTGGGCCTGCGCTTCTACACCGGCTCGGGCACCACGAGCCTGCCCACCCGGGCCAGCGTGGACGCCGTCCAGGTGCTGCCCTACGGCGGCACCCCGCCGGCCAACCAGCCGCCGGTGGCGGCGTTCACCGCCACAGCTGGCGCGTGGCAGGTGGACGTGGACGCCTCGGGCTCCACCGATGACGGCACGATCACCGGCTACGCCTGGGACTTCGGCGACGGCGGCACCGGCACGGGCCGCACGGCCACCCACGACTACACCGCCGACGGCACCTACACCGTGAAGCTCACGGTCACCGACAACCAGGGCGCGTCCACGTCGGCGACCCGGCAGGTGGTCGTGACGAACGCGGCACCGACGGCCTCGTTCACCGCGAACGCCACCGGGCTGTCCGTGGCGGTCGACGCCTCCGCCTCGAGCGACGACGGGGCCGTCGCCGGATACGCCTGGAACTTCGGCGACGGTGACCACGGGACGGGCCGCACGGCCTCGCACACCTACGCCGCCGACGGCACCTACACCATCACGCTGACCGTGACAGACGACACCGGGCGGACGGCGAGCACCAACCGGCAGGTCAGCGTCGCGGCACCCACGACCACGGTGATCGCCTCGGACGCCTTCGCGCGCACGCTGGCGTCCACGTGGGGGACGGCCGACACCGGCGGCCCCTGGACGATCACCTCGACCACCATGTTCTCGGTGAACGGCTCGCAGGGCCTGGTCACGATTCCGGCCGGGGGCAAGGGGCCGGTCGCCTACCTCGCCTCCGCCACCGCGCGGGACGTCTCCATGGTCACCGACTTCGCGATCGACAAGGTGCCGACGGGCGGCGCGTACAGCCACTCGGTGCTGGCACGGATGAGCGGCACGACCACCTACTACCAGCTCACCGCGCGGGTGAACACCAACGGCTCGCTCCAGCTGTACCTGTCGCGGCTGGTCTCCGGGGTCGAGACGCAGCTCAAGTCGGTGACGCTGGGCAGCTTCGCCTACGCCGCCGGGGACCGCGTGAAGCTGCGGCTCGACGTGTCCGGCACCGGGACCACCGCTCTCGGCGGCCGGGCGTGGCGCGCCTCGGCGAGTGAGCCGTCCGCGGACCAGGTGAGCGCCACCGACGGCACGGCCGCCCTGCAGGGTTCGGGGGCTCTGGGCGTGAGGTCGTACACCAGCTCCGCCCTCACGAGCCTGCCGGTGAAGGTGAGTGTCGCCGGCTTCCGGGTCACCCCGGCCGCCGGCTGAGCTCACACCGCGATCGGCGCCTTGATCCCGGGGTGCGGGTCGTAGTCGACGACCTGGATGTCGGCCAGCTCGAAAGCGTCGATCTCGGTGACCGCGGGGTTCAGCACGAGCCGCGGCAGCGGGCGCGGCTCGCGGGTGAGCTGCAGGCGCGCCTGCTCGACGTGGTTGGAGTACACGTGGGCGTCACCCAGGGTGTGCACGAAGTCACCGGCCTCGAGCCCGGTCACCTGCGCGACGAGGTGGGTGAGCAGCGCGTAGGACGCGATGTTGAACGGGACGCCGAGGAAGATGTCCGCCGAGCGCTGGTAGAGCTGGCAGCTCAGGCGACCGTCGGCGACGTAGAACTGGAAGAAGGCGTGGCACGGCGGGAGAGCCATCTGGCCCAGCTGCCCCACGTTCCACGCGCTGACGATGTGGCGCCGGCTGTCGGGATTGGTGCGGATCGACTCGATCACGCCCTTGATCTGGTCGACGTGGCCGCCGTCCGGCGTGGGCCACGAGCGCCACTGGTAGCCGTAGATCGGGCCCAGGTCGCCGTTGGCGTCGGCCCACTCGTCCCAGATCGTGATGCCGTTCTCGTGAAGCCAGCCGACGTTGGTCGAGCCGCGCAGGAACCACAGCAACTCGCCGAAGATGCTGCGGGTGTGCAGCTTCTTCGTGGTGAGCAGCGGGAACCCCCGGGAGAGGTCGAACCGCATCTGGTGGCCGAACACGCTGCGGGTGCCGGTGCCCGTGCGGTCGGACTTCACCACCCCGTGGGTGAGCACGTGGTCGAGCAGGTCGAGGTACTGCTTCATCAGCGCTCCTTCAGCAGGTCGGAGAGCACCGGGACGATCGCGCGCACGGCCTGGCCGCGGTGGCTGATCGCGTCCTTCTGCTCCGGGGTGAGCTCCGCGTTGGTGACGGTGTTGCCGTCGGCGACGAAGATCGGGTCGTACCCGAAACCGTTGGAGCCCCGCGGCTCGAGCACCAGACGGCCCTCCATCACCCCGCGCACCAGGTGCTCGCCGCCATCGGGGGTGACCAGCGCCATCGCGCAGACGAAGCGCGCGGTCCGGTCGGCGTCCGCGGTGTCGGTGAGCTGGGCGATCAGCAGGTCGAGGTTGCGACTGTCGGTGGCCTCGGGACCGGACCAGCGGGCCGAACGGACGCCGGGCATGCCGTTGAGCAGGTCGACCTCGAGCCCGGAGTCGTCGGCGACCGCGATGTGTCCGGTGGCCGCGACCGCGGCACGCGCCTTGAGCAGGGCGTTGCCCTCGAACGTGCGCTCGGTCTCCGCGGGCTCCGGGTAGGCGGGGAAGGCGTCCAGTCCGCGCACGTCGGCGTCCACCCCCGCCGCGGCGAGGACGCGGTGCAGTTCTGCGGCCTTCTTGGCGTTGTGGGTGGCGACGACAACGACGCTCATGCGCGGACCACCGGCTGCGCCAGTGCCTCGTGCTGCCGCAGCGTCAGCTCCGCGCAGCCGGCCAGTCCGAGATCGAGCAGTTCGTCGAGCACCGCACGCCCGAACGGCCTGCCCTCTGCCGTGCCCTGTACCTCGACGAACTCCCCGGCGCCGGTGGCGACGACGTTCAGGTCGACCTCCGCACCGGAGTCCTCGCTGTAGCACAGGTCGAGCATCGGGGTGCCTCCGACGACGCCCACGCTGACGGCGGCGACGCTCCCCGTGAGCGGCTCGCCGGCCAGGGCTCCGCGTGCGCGGAGCCACTCCACCGCGTCGACGAGCGCCACGTAGGCGCCGGTGATGGACGCCGTGCGCGTGCCGCCGTCTGCCTGGAGCACGTCGCAGTCGAGCACGATCGTGTTCTCGCCCAGCGCCTGGTAGTCGATGACCGCGCGCAGGCTCCGTCCGATCAGCCGGCTGATCTCGTGGGTGCGGCCGCCGATGCGGCCCTTCACCGACTCGCGGTCGCTGCGAGTGTGGGTGGAACGCGGAAGCATGGCGTACTCGCTGGTCACCCAGCCCAGCCCGCTCCCCTTGCGCCAGCGCGGGACGCCCTCGGTGACCGACGCGGCCACGAGCACACGGGTGGCGCCGAACTCCACGAGCACCGAGCCCTCGGCGTGGTCGAGCCAGTTGCGGGTGATGCGCACCGGGCGCAGGTCGGACGGGCCACGGCCATCAGCTCTGTTCACGCCGCTCACCCTAGCGGGACCCGCCGACACCCCCCAGTGGCCCTTCTGGCCACCCTCCCGTCCGGAGATAGATGCCTGTTCAGGCATATATCTCTTCGGGTATGTTCTTTCCATGAGCGTCCTCCAGCCGATCGAGCCCGTTCTCGGCGGCGTCGTCGACCCCGACGACCTCGTGGGCCGTCGCGACGAGCTGCGGCGCCTCGAGCGGGCCGTGGCCCACGGCGGCGCGTACCTGGTCGGCGACCGGCGCATGGGCAAGACCTCCGTGCTCCGCAAGGCCCGCCGGGAACTGGAGGCGTCCGGCCACGTCGTGCTGTACGTCTCCGCGGAGACCGACACCCTGCGCAAGTTCGAGGACGCCGTCGCGGAGGCCATCCGCGCGCACCCGGTGCTCGGGCCGTCCTGGCGCACCTGGCGCCGCTCGTTCGAGGGCGAGGTGACCCTCGGCTTCCTCGGGCAGTCCCTGCGCCTCCAGGGCGCGGCCAGCCGCGGCGCGGACCCCGAGCGCGACGTGTTCGTGCTGTGCGCGCGCGCCGCGGAGCGGGCGGGTGCCCCGTCCTTCGTGCTGATCGTCGACGAGGTGGCCCAGCTCGCTTTCCACCTGGCCGCGCAGGAGCCGGGAGCGGGAGCGGAGTTCCTCCGGACGCTGCGGCGCCTCCGCCAGGCAGAGCGGCCACGAACGGCGATCGTGCTGGCCGGCTCGGTCGGGCTCCACCACGCCGTCGCGGAGAAGGACCCGCTGAACGACCTGCCGCGGATCGAGATCGGGCCCCTCCCGCCGGCCGAGGCCGACGAACTCGCCCAACGCCTGCTGCTGGCGGTGTTCGGCGACCCGCACCCCGAGGTCGCGTCCCGCATCGCCCGGGCCGTCGCCGGCATTCCGTACTACATCCACAGCCTCGTCGGGACGCTGGACCAGCGCGGCGCGGACGTGGCGTCCGCCGACGTCGACGGGCTGGTGGACCAGTCACTCGACGAGAACACCTGGGACACCGACCACTACTACGACCGGATCGCCAAGTACTACCCCGGCGAGGAGGCGCTGGTGGTCGCCGTCCTGGACGAGCTGAGCCACCGCGAGGCCGCGACGAGGGACGAGCTCGCCGCCACCCTGCGCAACCAGTTCTTCGAGGACCCGCCCGGCGTGGCGGCGGTCGGCGAGGTGCTGAACCGGATGCGCCTCGACAACTACCTCACCTACGCCGACGGCGACTACCGGCTGGAGACCGCGCTGCTCGGCAGGATCTGGACCAGACTCCGCCGGCGGCGCGGATGACCTCTGCGGAGCGCAGCCGGCCCTACACCCCGCAGCGGGAGGATCCCGCCGCCCTGGCGGCCCGCACGGTGGGCAGGGAGCGCCTGCTCGCGTCCCTCCAGCGCAGCTTCCGCTCCGCGGCCACCAAGGCCAACCGCAACCACACCCTGCTCGTCGGCCCGCGTGGCAGCGGGAAGAGCCATGTGATCGAGGTCGCGCTGTACGCGCTGCGCCAGGACGCGGCGCTGGCGTCGCGCTTCGCTGTCGTCCGGCTGCCCGAGGACGCGATGGGGCTGGTGGGCATCGAGCGCGTCACCGCGCTCGTCTGCGCCGACCTCGGCGTGCGGTCGCCGCCGGCGAGCCTCGCCGCGCAGCAGCAGGCGATCCACGTGGCGCTCGACGGCCGCGTGCTGCTCCTGGTGGCGGAGAACCTCGACCGCGTGATGCGCGCCCTCGGCCCGGGTGGGCAGCGTGACCTGCGCTCGTGGGTGGAGACCTCCGGCGACGTGCTCCTGCTGGCCAGCACGCCACTGCTGTTCGCCGGCGTCCAGGACAGGGACAAGCCGTGGTACGGGGCGTTCGCGACGATCGCCGTCCCGCCGCTGACCCCCCGCGAGGGTCACGAACTGCTGCTCCGCCTGGCCGGCCAGCACGGGGACAGCGCCCTCGCCGAGCACCTGCGCACCCCCCGCGGGCGGGCGCGCGTCCGGGCACTGGCGGAGCTGACCGGGGGCTCGCCGAGGGTGTGGACGATCCTGTCCGGCTGCGTGACACCGGAGAGCCTGGACGCGCTCGTGCCGGCCGTCCACGAACTGCTGGAGGAGCTCGTCCCCGCCTACCAGCAGTTGTTGTGGGACCTGCCTCCCGGGGAGCAGGTGGTGGTCGAGGCCCTGTCGACCGGGCGCCACGCTGCGCTGACGGTCTCCGAGCTCGCGGCGGCCACCGGCATCGGGCAGCCGCAGGTGTCGAAGATCGTCCGCGGCCTCGCCGCGAACCGCTGGGTCGTGGCCGACAAGCTGCCCAGCGGCGACCAGCGCCGCACGTGGTACCAGCTGCGCGAGCCGCTTCTGCGGCACCACGTCGCCTACCGGGCCGGCGAGCTGGGCGTGGTCACGCTGGTCGCGTCCCTGCTGCGCGAGTACTTCGAGGTGGGGCGCGCCCGGGGCCCCGCCACCGCGCGCGCCGCCGTCCGGCTGGGTACAGAGGTGGGGACGGACGATGCCGGCGCCGGCCTGCTCGCCACCGTCACCGCGGCGCTGGACGGTTCCGCGGAGGCGCACCTGCGGGTGCCGCTCGAGCTCCGCGCCCTGGTCGAGGAGCCGTCCGCGCGGGCGGGACGTGGCCCGGCCGCCGCGGGCGGCGAAGGGCCGGGGGCGGCGTGAGCTGCCTCGCGCCGCGTCCACGGAGCGGACCGGCGGATTTGATCGTTGGATACCCCCCGGGGTATATTGGAGCCACACCCGGAAACGTAGAGGAGTCCCCAAGATGTGTCGTCCCGTGAGCTGCAACGTCTGCGGCAAGACCACCTGGGCCGGTTGCGGCCAGCATGTCGCGTCGGTCAAGTCCATGGTGCCCGCGTCCCAGTGGTGCGGTGGCCAGCACAGCGCCGAGGACATGGCTGCGGCCAAGCCCCGCGGCGGCATGTTCGGCATCTTCGGCCGGTGAGGTCCGCCCCCCTCGCCGCGGCCCTGGTGGCCGCGGCGACCCTCCTGGCGGGCTGCTCGGGCACCGCGCCCAGCGTGAGCGCGGGCCCGACGGCGACCGCCGTCCCCGCTGCCGGCTCGTCCCTCGGCCCCGCGGACTTCGCCGCGGCGGCCAAGCTGCCGAACACGGTCGTGCTCGACGTGCGCACCCCGCAGGAGTTCGCGGCCGGCCACCTGCCCGGCGCAACCAACATCGACGTCGAGTCGGCCGACTTCCCGCAGAAGATCGCCTCGCTCGACAAGGCGGCCACGTACGCCGTCTACTGCCGCAGCGGCAACCGGTCGAAGGTGGCCATGTCCGCCATGCAGCAGGCCGGCTTCACCCAGCTGTTCGACCTGGCCGGTGGCATCAACGCGTGGACCTCCGCCGGCGGCGCGACCACGACCTAGGACCTGCCCGTCCCCCTCGGCCGCACCGTCGCCGGCCGGCTCCCTAGCCGGCGACGGTGTAGACCTGCTCCACCCGGTCGACGAAGCCACCCATCAGGCGGCGGCCGATCCCGGCGAACAACTCGGGGCTGCCCGTGGTGAGGAACCGGAGGCTCGGCTCCCGGGGCCCGTCGTGAACCAGGCCCTGGTCGGTGAGTGTCGCGAAGACCTCCTTGGCACACTCCTCCGCCGAGGAGACCAGCGTCACGTCGTCGCCGATCACGTAGGAGATCACGCCCGCGAGGAGCGGGTAGTGCGTGCAGCCGAGGATGAGGGTGTCGATTCCCGCCTCGCGCAGCGGCAGCAGGTAGTCCTGCGCGGCGCGCAGCAACGCGTCCCCGCCGGTGACACCGGCCTCGACGAAGTCCACGAACAGCGGGCAGGGTGTCGTCACGAGCTGCACGCCGGGAACGGCGGCCAGCGCGTCGTCGTAGCTGCCGGACGTGGCGGTCGCCTCGGTGCAGATGAGGCCGATGCGGCCCGTCCTGCTGGCGCGCACCGCGCGTCGCGCCGCGGGCAGGATCACGTCCACCACCGGCACGTCGTAGCGCTCCCGCGCGTCCCGCAGCACGGCGGACGAGGCGGAGTTGCACGCGATCACCAGCGCCTTGACCCCCGAGTCGGCCAGGTAGTCGAGGCACTCCAGCGCGTACTCGCGGACCTCGGGGATCGACTTCGTGCCGTAGGGGGCCCGTGCGGTGTCGCCGAGGTAGATCATGTCCTCGTTCGGAAGCTGGTCCAGCAGCGCCCGGGCCACGGTCAGCCCGCCGAAGCCGGAGTCGAAGACTCCGATCGGGGCGTCGGGGGTGGTCACGTGCACCGACTCTAGGGGCGCGGCACACTGGAGACCAATCGGCCCTCACCGCTTCCCTACGCACCGTTCACGGCGCTACGCGAGTTCGGGCAGCGCGACGAACCACGCGTAGCGAAGCTGCGGAGGCCAGGTGCGGAAGACGGGTGGCGAGAGCCGTGGGCCCACAGGCGGACGACGAGGAGGATGCGTGCCGATGGCATCGGAGCCGATCGACTTCACCCGGATCGCACTGCGCACGCTCCGTGCACTCGACGACGGACGCCGCGCCGTCGAGAAGCAGTGGCGGGAGTGGACGTCCCCTGCCCGGCCCGACGACGCGCAGCCCCCGTCCGATCGGCGCCAGCCACCCGACATCTGGTAGCGCCGTCCCGGCCACCCGGGTTCGACCCGGCGTGCCCGCACCCGGCGGCCCCACACTGAGGGCCAGCCTTCCGGCCGAGGGCCAGCACACAGGAGCGAGCCCTCGGCGCGAAAGCTGGCCCTCGAACGGGAGTGCTGGCTCTCACCACCGGAGCCGGCACCTACGGGCCGTGTGCTACGCCGTGGGACGCGCCCAGGCTCGTCGACGCGCGCCGTTCCACGGTGCCGTTCGTGGCTCCAGGGACCCGCGGCCGACGGCGAGCCGGCGGGCCACCCCCGTCCCCTCCGATCCGCGCTCCGAGCACGCCGAGGGCCAGCCTTCCTGCCGAGGGCCAGCACACAGGAGCGAGCCCTCGGCGCGAAGGCTGGCCCTCACCCGTGGGGGCTGGCCCTCACCCGTGGAGGGCGGCCCTCAGTCCGGACGCCGGCCTCACGTAGGACGGCCGCACGGGTGACTCAGCGGCGGGACAGCGTGAGGGTGACCAGGCCGGGGCGGCGTCCGGGGACGGGGGCGGGCAGGCCGCAGCCGGGGGCGCCGTCGGTGGCGGATGCGCATCCGCCGCAGCCGGACGGGGGGCAGCCGATCGAGAGCTCGCGCGACTCGATGCGGCCGGACCGGACGAGGTGGTCGACGGCCGCGCGGACGACCGACTCGTCCAGCCCGCTGCGCAGGGCGATGCCCGCGACGGTCGGCGTCCCCGCGCGCACCTCGGCGAGCACGAGGCTCAGCGGCCCGCCGGTGGCCGGCGCCGCGCTCACCAGAACAGCCTTCCCACCTGGAAGACCGCGACGGCGAGCAGCCAGGCCGTCGCCAGTTGCATCGCGACGCCGAACAGCGTCCACTTCGGCCCGATCTCCCGCCACTGGGCGGCCAGCGTCGCCACGCACGGCGTGTAGGCCAGCAGGAACACCATGAAGGCCAGCGCCGCCGGGACGGGATGCCCGCCCGAGGAGGCATCGAAGTCGGAGCGGACCCGCTCGCCGAGCGAGCCCGGGTCGGCGCCCGACGGCTCCTCGAGGGCGTAGGTCTGGGCCCAGGACGAGACCACCGCCTCCTTCGCCACGAACCCGACGACCAGCGCGGACGTGGTCTGCCACTGCGCGAACCCGGCCGGCGCGAACACCGGCGTGATCGCCTGTGCGGCGACGCCGTACGCCGACTGGGCCACCGGCACCTCACCGAAGGCCTGCCCGGGCTGGGTCGGGATCGACTGGAACAGCCAGACCGCGCACACCGTGGCGACGATGATGCCGGACGCCGTCTGCAGGAAGCCCTTCAGTCGCACCCAGGTCACGGACGCGGTCAGCCGCAGCGTCGGCACCTGGTAGGCGGGCAGGTCGATGATCAGGGGGTCGGTACCCATCGTGCGCCACAGCGTGCGGCGCAGCACCAGGCCGGCGAGCACCACGAGGTGGATCGACACCACGTACATCGCGAACACCGCGGTGCCCGCGTACGGCCCGAAGAACACGCTGCCGAGCATCACGAACACGGTGAGCCGGGCGGTGCACGAGGTGAACGGCACGAGCAGCGCCGTCAGCACGCGCTGCCGCGCGCTGGGCAGGATGCGGGTGGCGGAGATGGCGGGGACGTTGCACCCGAAGCCGACGATCAGCGGGAGGAACGCCCGCCCCGGCAGCCCGATCGCCCGCATCAGCCGGTCGGTCACGACGGCGGCACGGGCCAGGTAGCCGGAGTCCTCCAGCAGCGCGAGCAGGACGAACATCAGGGTCATCAGCGGGACGAAGGTCAGCAGCATGCCGACGCCGGCGATCAGCCCGTCCACCACCAGCCCCTCGACCCAGCTCCCACCGAGTCCGAGGCTGCCCAGAAGCCACGTCGCCCCGTCGCTGACCGGGCCGGCGAACAGCCCGTCGAGCAGGTCCTGCAGCGGCGCGGCCACGGCGGTCGTGATCTGGAACACCAGCCACATCACCCCGAGGAAGATCAGCGGCCCGAGCACGGGGGCGGTCACCCAGCGGTCCACCGTGTCGGAGAAGGTCCGGGCGTGCTCGGCCGGGGCGGACGTGCCGGCAGCGACGGCACCGGCGATCCAGCCGAAGCGGTCGTCGTCCAGTTCGAGCTGGTCGGTGGTCGACGGCACGGGACGCGGCGCGGGCGCCGGCCCGCCCAGGCCGTCGCGAACGGCGGCGGCGAGAGCCTCCAGCCCGGCGCGCCGCCGCGGGTCGATCGCGACCACCGGGCAGCCGAGGGCCTGCGACAAGGTCGCGGGGTCGACCGTGATGCCGCGCTTGGCCGCCACGTCCACCATCGTCAGCGCGACGAGGATCGGCAGGCGTCGCTCCCGCAGCTGCGCGACGAGGTAGAGGCTGTTGGCCAGCCGGGACGCGTCGCAGGCCACCACGCACAGGTCGGGACGCTCGTCGTCCGGGACGCCCACGAGCAGCTGCCGGGTGAGCTCCTCGTCCGGGGAGTGCGGGTCGAGGGAGTAGGCCCCGGGGAGGTCGACCAGGGTGATGTCGAGGCGCTGCTCCGCGTCGTCACAGGTGCACTCGTCGCAGGTGCACGTCGCGGCCGCCGTGGTGGTCTTCCACAACCCGCGCGACACCTCGACCGTGGTGCCCGGCCAGTTGCCCATCGTGACCCTCGCCCCGGTCAGGGCATTGAAGAGCGTCGACTTGCCGGTGTTGGGCGCCCCGACGAGGGCAACGACCGGCGCTTCCGGCCCGCCCCCCACGCCGCCCCCGCTGTGGCAGCAGGCCTTCACCGACGGCGCGGGCACCAGCAGGTCGAGGACGCGCGGGCGCTGCTGCTCCGCGGTCGCCATCAGCGGGCGACCTCTGCGCGGAGCTGGCCGAGCAGGTCGGCGCCCAGCGCGATCCGGGACCCGTTCACCAGCGCCACGCGGCCGCCGCCGGCCGTCTTCTGCAGCAGGGAGAACCGGGTGCCGACCCTCAGCCCGAGCGAGGACAGGCGCTGGCACACGCTCTCGGGCGCCGGCGAGTCGAGCAGGGTGAGGTGGGTGCCCAGCGGGGCGCGAGCGAGGTCCGTACCTACGTACATGTGCGTAAGGGTAGCCTAACCGAATAACGAACGCACCTCGTCCCGCAAAACGTGCGAGGAGGTCAGCGCAGGCCGAGCAGGTTCTCGGTGAGGTAGGCGATCCACTCGTAGACGCGGTAGATATAGCTGCGCGGGTCGTCCTCGTCCAGCGCGTCCAGCTCCTCTGCGTCCGCGGGCGTCTCGATGCCGAGCCTCACGGCCAGGCTCAGCCGCAGGGCGGTGAGCGTCTTCAGCCAGGCGTCCAGCTCGATCACCCGCACCTGCACCCGGTGGCTGCCCGCCTCGCTGTCGCGCAGCGCGGACATCACCACCTCCGCCTGGGCGAGCCGCTCCGAGCGCTGCCGCGACTGGGTGAGCCGCCGGAACTCCCCCGACGCCTCCGCGTCACCGGAGTAGGCGTCCGGGAACAGCCGCCGGATGACCGGGTCGGAGTGGTCGAGCAGGTCGGGCTCGGCGAGTTCGGCCTGCCAGCGGGCGAACGAGTCGCCAACCTCGGGGGCCTCCTCGCCGTCGGACTCCAGCAGGCCGGAGAACTGCTCCACCAGCGACTCAAGGAGCGTCGCCTCGTAGTCGGTGAGCTTCATCAGGATGGTCGGGCCCGACCGCGTGAAGTCGCGCATCAGCCCTGCTCCAGCGTGGCCCACAGGCCGTAGCCGTGCATCGCGTCCACGTCGGTCTCCATCTGCTCCCTGCTGCCGCGCGACACGACCGCCTTGCCGTTGTTGTGCACCTGGAGCATCAACTCGGTCGCCTTCGCCTCCGCGTAGCCGAAGTAGCTGGTGAACACGTGCGTCACGTAACTCATCAGGTTCACCGGGTCGTCCCACACGATGGTGACCCACCCGGTCAGCGCGGACTCCGCCGGACGCTCCGACACGGCGGTGACCCCGCCCGGCTGGACCGGCTCGTTCTCCCCTGGCACCCGGCCATTCTGGCACGCGCGCCGCGGTGCGCCGCCGAGCGGTGCGGCAGTGGTTAGTCTGGCCGCATGAGCCTTCTGACGTCGCCGTCGGGCGCCCTGGCGAGCACGGCGCTGCTGACCGACCACTACGAACTCACGATGGTGCGGGCCGCGCTGCGGTCGCAGACGGCGTTTCGTCGCAGTGTGTTCGAGCTGTTCGCCCGGCGCCTGCCCGAGGGACGCCGCTACGGCGTGGTGGCCGGCGTGGGCCGGGCCCTGGACGCGATCCAGGCGTTCCGGTTCGACGAGGTGACGCTGAACTACCTGCTCGAGCAGAACGTGATCGACACCGACCTGGCCGACTGGCTCAGCCGCTACAAGTTCAAGGGCAACATCTGGGGCTACCCCGAGGGAGAGGTGTACTTCCCGGGCTCGCCGCTGCTCATCGTCGAGGGAACGTTCGCCGAGGCGTGCATCCTCGAGACGCTCCTGCTGAGCATCTACAACTACGACTGCGCGGTCGCCTCCGCCGCGTCCCGGATGACCGCGATGGCCGGCGAGCGTCCCTGCATCGAGATGGGCTCGCGCCGCACGAACGAGTACGCGGCGGTCGCGGCCGCTCGCGCCGCCTACATCGCGGGCTTCGCCTCCACCTCGAACCTCGAGGCCGGCCACCGCTACGGGATCCCGACCACCGGCACGGCGGCGCACTCGTTCACCCTCCTGCACGACAGCGAGGAGGAGGCCTTCAAGGCCCAGCTGAAGACCCTCGGCAGGGGCACCACGCTGCTCGTCGACACCTACGACATCGAGGAGGCGGTCCGCACCGGCGTCCGGCTCAGCAAGGGCAGGCTGGGCGCGATCCGGCTCGACTCCGGTGACCTGGCCGAGCAGGCGGCCGACGTCCGCAAGCTCCTCGACTCCCTCGGCGCGACCCAGACCCGGATCGTCGTCACCTCCGACCTCGACGAGTTCCAGATCGCCGCCCTGCGCGGCGCCCCCGTGGACGGCTTCGGCGTGGGCACGTCGCTGGTCACCGGCTCGGGCGCGCCGACCTGCGGGTTCGTCTACAAGCTGGTCGCCCGCGCATCGTCGGACAAGAAGGACGCGGAGCTGCTCCCGGTGGCCAAGAAGAGCATCGACAAGGTGTCCGTCGGCGGACGCAAGTACGCCCTGCGCCGGTTCGACGCGAAGGGCCGGGCCGAGGCAGAGGTGATCGGGATCGGCGCACCCCCGGCCGACGACGGCAACGACCGCCCGCTCCTCGTGCCGATCATGGTCAAGGGCAAGGCCGTGGCGCGGGAGCCGCTGGCCGCGGCCAGGGAGCGCCACCAGCGCGTCCGGTCGGAACTGCCGCTGTCGGCGCTGAAGATGAGCAAGGGCGAGCCGGCCCTGCCGACCGTCCTGCTCGACCACGAGGGCGCGCCGACCGACAACCCGTACGAGGTCGTCCGGCCCTGAGCGGGCGGTTCAGCCGTCGATGACGGCCACGAGCTCGTCGAGGAAGGCCGGCAGGTCGGTGCCGCGGTGCACGAGCCGCTGGACGCTGTCGCGCTCGCTGAACACCTCCACGAGCTGCTCGAAGACCGTCTGGAAGGCCGCCCGGTCGCTCTCGGAGAACGCCACCATCACGACCACCTGCACCCGCCACTCCCCCCACGGGATCGGCCGGTCCGCCATGCCGACCGCGATGGCCGTCCTGGTCGCTGTCATGCTCAGTGAGTGCGGGACGGCCAGTGACTCGGTGAACGCTGTCGACGACATCCGTTCGCGCTCGATGCTCGCCTCGACGTAGCCGTCGTCGATCACGCCCTCGGCGACGAGCAGCGCACCGAGCCGCCGGATGATCGCCTCCTCGCCCGCGTCCGCGTCGAGGTCGCGGACGAAGGAGCGCGGCGCGAAGTACTTCTCCAGCTCCGCGCGCAGCCGGGCGAGGCGCCGCGTCCGCCGCACCCGCATCGCGGCGGCGTGCACGCGCTCGACGTCGGCGTCGGTCAGGAACAGCGGGATCGAGACGATCCGGTCGCTGCGCCGGGGTGGCGCGATCGTGGTGAGGATCAGGTCGGAGTCCATCGCGTCCCAGTCGGGGTCCGCGCGCGTCTCCACCCGCACGACCTGGATGGACTTGCCCAGTGAGCGGTCCACGCTCGAGCGGAGCAGGCTGTGCAGGTCGTGGTAGCCCGGGCAGACGATGGTGGCCGTGGGCGGCGCGTCGTCGGTCCGGCTGGCCTCCAGCCGCGCCCCGACGTGCATGGCGATGTAGGCGATCTCCTCGTCGACCAGGGGGATTCCCAGCCGGTCGCGCAGCCGTGTCGCGATGTACACCGCCACCTCGAAGATCATCGGGTAGGACGCCTTCAGCGTGCGGGTGAGCGGGTTGCGCGACCAGGCGGCGTTCGCCACCCGCTCGACCAGGTTCTGCACGTGGAGGATCAGCCGCCAGGTGAAGTCCTCCCCCGACAGGTCGATCAGGAACTCCGCCGCGGCAGCGGCGCAGGCGTCCAGCACCGCCTGCTCGACCTCCGGCGAGACCCGCTGCCGTGCGAGCGCCTGCACGGAGTCGCCCCGCGGCGCGACCACCCGGCTGAGCACGACGGCGGTCAGGAACTCCCGGTCACCGTCGCCGAAGCGCAGGCCGAGGTGCCGCTGCGCGAGTTCGTCCAGCACGCCGCCGATGACGACCTCGTCCTCGCGCGGCTGGCCGCTGCCGGTCGCCACCGTGCGCCCGCGGGCGATCCGGTCGGCGGCGATCGCCACGTGCATCAGCACGTCGGCGATCGCGTACTCGTTGACGAAGTACCCCAGCCCGCCGAGGGCGTCCACGAGGTCGGTCTTGAACCGCGCGTAGACGTCCGCCCCGATCGAGCCCTCGCCGAGCACCCGCATCAGCGCCGGGAAGTCCAGCGACTCCATCTCGGTCTGGTCGTGCACCAGCCGGCTCAGCAGCCGCCGGTGCGCCAGCTCGGAGCCCTGGAGCCACACCCGTGAACCCTGCCGCTCCAGGCTGAGCCCGCTGCCGCCGATGAAGCTGCGCACCCGGGCGAGGTCGGCCTCGATGGTGGCGGAACTGACGTAGATCTCGTCCGCGGTGTCGTGCACGTCGAGCGGGGTCTCGCTCTCCAGCAGCCGTCGGACGAGCTGGTGGAAGCGGTCGCGCGGCGTGCCGGGCTCGACGGCGCCTTCGCGCTGCGCGGCCCGGGCGGCCGCCCCGGCCCGGTAGCCCTGCGCCCCCGACTCGACGACGACGCCGTCGGGGACGCGGGCGTTGAGCGCGGCGACGTAGGTGCGCACCGAACGCGGCGTGACTCCCAGGTAGTCGGCGAGCGAGGCAGCGGTCACCCAGTCCTCGACCCTCACCAGGTGGGTGAGGAGCCTGTTCTGTCGCGACCTCGACAACGTTCCGACCTTCCTGAGCCGAGATGCCTGCAGGCGTCGACGCGGCCCTGCGTTCACCACAGTCAAGCATGTCCGGGTCGGCGCGGACACCCACCCCCGCCGCGGCCCGTCCCGGCAATCTTGCCCCCGGCCGGCCGCCGGCGGCGGCCCCACGCCCGTGCGACCCCGCTGATCGTTCCTTCCGCCCTCCCGGAAAATCGCGTGGTTGAGGGGCCCGCGCACGCCTCCCCATCATTGGGGGCGAGGGAGGCATCGATGAGGATCCTGGTGGTGTGCGGCGCAGGGGCGTCCAGCACGTTCGTCGCGATGCGGGTCAACAGCGCGGCACGGGCCCGGAACCTGGGCCACTCCGCGACGGCGACCAACGAGGCGGCCCTGGAGGCCGGACTGCCGTCCGCCGACCTGGTCCTCCTCGGCCCTCACCTCGCCCCCCGCTTCGAGCAGATCCGCGACCTCGCCGCCCCGCACGGCGTCGGCGTCGTCCTGCTCGATGCGACCGTCTTCTCCGATCTCGACGGCACCAGGACGCTGGCCCGCATCGAGGCGGAGGTCGACGCCGGCACCGCCTGACCACCGCTGCCGACCACCCACCGACCACACCCACCGGGCCGCACCGATGCGGAACTCCCCGACCTGTTCCAACGAGAGGAATCGACCATGACCGCAATCAGCCCATCGACACCCGCGACGGGAGGGGCCCGCGTCGCCGTGCAGCGGTTCGGCACCTTCTTGTCGAACATGGTGATGCCCAACATCGGCGCGTTCATCGCGTGGGGCCTGATCACCGCGATCTTCATCAAGGTCGGCTGGATCAACGTGTTGTCGCCGCAGCCGGAGGACGGCTGGGTGGCGGCGCTGGGTGGCTGGGGTGCTTTCGACGGCAAGGGCATCGTCGGGCCGACGATCACCTACCTGCTGCCGATCCTGATCGGCTACACCGGCGGCAAGAACGTCTACGGCACCCGTGGTGGTGTGGTCGGTGCGATCGCGACGATGGGTGTGATCACCGGCACCAGCATCCCGATGTTCATGGGCGCGATGATCATGGGCCCGCTGGGCGGCTGGACGATGAAGAAGCTCGACGCCTTGTGGGAGCACAAGATCCGTCCCGGCTTCGAGATGCTGGTCAACAACTTCTCCGCCGGCATCTGGGCCGGCATCCTGGCGATCTTCGGGTTCTTCTTCATGAGCCCGATCGTCACCGCGATCTCCAACGCCGCCGGTGCCGCGGTGGGCTTCCTGGTGAACACCGGGCTGCTGCCGCTGACCTCGATCCTGATCGAGCCGGCGAAGGTGCTGTTCCTGAACAACGCGATCAACCACGGCATCCTGACC
>JAIUOT010000007.1 GCA_020161015.1 Actinomycetota bacterium
AGCCCGTAGGCTCAGACACAGGTCGAGGTCCTTGATGCAGAAGTGTGGTAACTCCTGATCCTGAGGGCCTCGACCCCCTACCTCACCGACCGTGCCCTCACCGGCGTGTCCCACTCACCCCCACCGCAGATCCGAAGAGCCGGTTAAGGATCGTCGACTCGGGCGTCGAGGTCGATCTCGCATTCGCGGCTCGCTGATACGTTCCGGGGCATGACCTCCGTGCCGCGCCTGACACGCCTGACGTTCCACGGCCCGCTCTCTTGTACTCGCGCTGACCGGCTCGTCACCCGGTTGTCGCGGACATCGCCGTCGAGCGTGCTCGACGTGGGTTGTGGGTGGGGGGAACTGCTGCTGCGGGTGCTGGCGGCATGCCCGGCGGCGCGGGGGGTCGGGGTGGACCTGAACGAGGCTGACCTGTCGCGAGGGAGGGCAGCAGCCGAGGAACGCGGTTTGGGTGATCGGGTGCTGTTCACCCGGGCGGACGCCTCGGCGGCCGAGCTGGGCATTGCCGACGTCGTGTTGTGCGTGGGGTCGTCCCATGCCCTGGGCGAGGATCTCGGCGAGGCTCTGGCAGCGCTTCGGACGCTGGTGCGGCCGGGGGGTCGGGTCCTGTTGGGCGAGGGGTTCTTCTGCCGTCCTCCAACGCGTGTCGAGCTGGCGGCGATGTGGCCGGGCGCGAGCCCTGATGACCATCCGTCGCTGCCGGATCTGGTCGACACGGCGGTCGAGGCGGGGTTCCGCCCGGAGTGGGTCGAGACCGCGACCCGGGCCGAGTGGGAAGACTTCGAAAGCGGCTACCTCGCAGATGTCGAGGAGTGGCTGGTCGCGAACCCGGACCACGCTGAGGCGGCGGATACCCGGGCGAAAGCGGATGCACACCGCCGGCGCTGGCTTCGAGGGTACGGCGATGCGCTGGGTCAGGCGTACCTGACCCTGATACCGACATGAGCCGTCGCGACATCCGACTCAGGCCGCAGCCAGGGTCAGGCTGAGGTAGCCGGCGTCCCTCAGAAGTGCTCAGCTACTGAAGCGGAACTCCACGACGTCACCGTCGGCCATCACGTAGTCCTTGCCCTCCAGGCGCACCTTGCCGGCGGCCTTGGCTGCGGCCATCGAGCCGGCGGCCACCAGGTCGCCGAAGCTGACGATCTCGGCCTTGATGAAGCCCTTCTGGAAGTCGGTGTGGATCACGCCGGCCGCCTCCGGGGCGGTGGCGCCCCTCCGGATCGTCCAGGCGCGCGACTCCTTCGGGCCGGCGGTCAGGTAGCTCTGCAGCCCGAGCGTCTCGTAGCCCACACGGGCGAGGGTGTCGAGGCCGGGCTCGGCGATGCCCATCTCCACGAGGAACTCGCGGGCCTCCTCCGGCTCCATCTCGATCAGCTCCGACTCGATCTTCGCGTCCAGGAAGATCGCCTCCGCGGGCGCCACCAGGGCCTTCATCTTCTCGATCAGCGCGGTGTCGGTGAGTTCGTCGGAGTCGCAGTTGAACACGTACAGGTACGGCTTGGCGGTGAGCAGGAACAGCTCGCGCAGCGGGGCGAGGTCGAGCCCGGCCGCGTGGACGCCGGTACCGCCGTCGAGCACGCGCTGCGCCTCGCGCGCCGCGTCCAGCTCGGCCTGGCGCTCCTTCTTGAACCGCGCCTCCTTCTCCAGCCGGGGCAGTGCCTTCTCGAGGGTCTGGAGGTCGGCGAGGATCAGCTCGGTGCGGATGGTCTCGATGTCGCTGCCGGGGTTCACCGCGCCGTCGACGTGGGTCACGTCCGGGTCGCGGAACACCCGGGTGACCTGGCAGATCGCGTCCGCCTCACGGATGTTCGCCAGGAAAGCGTTGCCCATGCCCTCGCCCTGCGACGCGCCCTTCACGATGCCCGCGATGTCGACGAAGCTCACCGTGGCCGGCACGATCCGCTCGGAGTGGAACATGTCGGACAGCACCGGCAGCCGCTCGTCGGGGACCCCGACCACGCCGACGTTCGGCTCGATCGTGGCGAACGGGTAGTTCGCCGCGAGCACGTTGTTGCGGGTGAGGGCGTTGAACAGGGTGGACTTGCCGGCGTTGGGCAGTCCGACGATGCCGATGGTGAGAGCCACGTCGGCCAAGCCTATCGGTCGCGCGGACGCAGGTTCGCCCACGCCCTTGCGCGGAAGACGCTCCGACCTGCGACAGGATGGGTGCGTGGACGCGGTGATCTTCGACCTCGGCGGGGTCGTGCTGGAGTGGGTGCCCGAGCGGGCCTTCGAGCAGGTGGTGGACGCAGCGGAGGTGCCGCGCCTGATGGAGCGGATCGGCTTCCACGAGTGGAACCGCGCCAACGACGGGCGCGACAGCCTCGCCTCCGCCGAGGACGAACTGGTCTCCCTCCACCCCGGCGAAGAGGTGGCCATCCGCGGCTACCGGTCGCACTTCGCCGCCACGCTCACCGGCATGGTGCCCGGCACGGGCGCCGTGATCGCAGAACTCGGCCAGGCCGGCGTCCCGACCACCGCGCTGACCAACTGGTCAGGGGAACTGTTCCCGTACGCCCGGCAGCGGTTCGGGATCCTGGGGCGCTTCCGCGACATCGTCGTGTCCGGGCGCGAGGGCGTCATCAAGCCCGACCCGCGGATCTTCGCGATCGCCTGCGACCGCGCGGGATTCGAGCCCGCCGCGACGGTGTTCGTCGACGACTCCCCCGCCAACGTCGCCGCCGCCCGTGCGTTCGGGTTGCACGGCCTCCACTTCCGCACCGCGGACGCGCTCCGCGACGACCTCGTCGCACTCGGGCTGTTGCCTCCGCGCCGGTCGCTCTCCGTCCCCGTGTACCACTGGGCGCCGCGCCAGGAGTGGGAACGGGCCCTGGCGACCGGCTCCTACCCGTGGTCGGGACGGGGTCTCGGGTACGACGCCGAGGGGTTCGTGCACCTCTCCTTCGCCGGGCAGCTCACCCGCACCCGGGAGCGCTTCTACGCCGACCTCGCCGCCTACGACCTCGTCCTGCTACGGCTCGAGCCGGACGGCCTGCCGATCGTCGTCGAGGACGGCTTCCCGCACCTGTTCACCCCGCTCCCGCTGGAGCGGGCCACTCAGGTGTCCGCGCCGGCGTAGAACGCGGTCAGCGCCTGGGCCAGCCACTGCGGGTCCTGCGTGCCGCACAGCTCGCGCGCCGAGTGCATGCTGAGCAGCGGGATTCCCACGTCCACGCTCTCGATGCCCAGGCGGGTCGCGGTGAGGGGGCCGATCGTCGACCCGCACGGCACGGCGTTGTTCGAGACGAACGGCTGGGTGGGCACGCCGGCGGCCCGGCAGACGCGCAGCCACCGGGCGGCCGAGGGACCTTCGGTGGTGTAGCGCTGGTTGGCGTTCACCTTCAGCAGCGGGCCGCCGTTCACCGTCGGCCGGTGGTCGGGGTCGTGCAGGTGGGGGTAGTTCGGGTGGATCGCGTGGCCCGCGTCCGCCGAGATCACGAAGGACGCCGCCAGCGCCCGGTGGTAGCCGTCGCTGCCCCAGCCCAGCCCGTCCGCGATGCGCAGCAGGACGCTCTCCAGGAACGGCCCGGACGCGCCGCTGCGGGAGTCCGAGCCGATCTCCTCGTGGTCGAAGCAGGCCAGCACCTGCACCTGCCCGGAGGCCGGGGTGCCGGTCAGCGCGACCACGCCCGCGTGGACGCTGGAGAGGTTGTCCAGGCGGGGGGAGGCGAGGAACTCCCCCGTCACGCCGATGATCGCCGGCGCCTCCGCGACCGCGGAGAACAGGTCGTGGGAGTCGATCTCGTCGCGGTGCAGCCCCAGCAGGCCGGCCACGGCGGACAGCACGTCGAGGGAGGCGGTGCCGAACACCGGCTTCAGGCTCGCCTGCCGGTCGAGGTGCAGGTTGTCGTTGACGCTGCGGTCCAGGTGCGGCGCGACCTGCGGGACGCGGAGCCACGGCGGCGTGGACACCAGGTGCACCTCGCCGGTGCGCGTCACCACCCGTCCCGCCAGGCCGAACTCGCGGTCGAGCCACGAGTTCAGCAGCGGGCCGCCGTACACCTCCATGCCGGCCTGCGACCAGCCGAACGCGTACGAGGACGGTTCCGGCTTCAGCTTGAAGCCCGGGGAGTCGGTGTGGGCACCGACGATGCGGAAGCCGACCGGCCCGTCCACCGCCTCCGGGGTGCGCCAGGCGATGACCGCGCCGTCGCGGACGACGTACCGCGCACCGCCCGCCTGCCACGGGTCGGTCTCGCGCTGCTGGGTGAAGCCGGCCTCCGACAGCCTGCGGACGGCCTCCGCCGCGGCGTGGTAGCTGGACGGGGAGGCGGAGACGAAGGCGGCGAGGTCCTGTGCTGCGGTGGCGTCGGGCATGGCGCCCAGTCTGCACCTTCGGGGCGACAGCCCGCTCAGCGGGGCGCGCCGGCCGCGTCCGCCCTCGCCGAGAGGTAGCCGGCCAGATCCTCCCCGGTCACCTCCAGCACGCGCAGGTTGCCCAGGCTCGTCGAGCGGGCCCGGCCCGGCCGCCCGCGGTGGGCGATGCCTCCCGGCGCGGTGATCACCATGTCCCTGCGGTAGACGCGGATCCGGGTGATCGCCGACAGCCGCACCGAGACCCGGCTGAAGAACACCAGGACGTGCAGGTCCGTGGCGTCCACCACGAGCACCGGACGCCCGCCGCGCACCGCCAGGGCGAGGTCGCCGCCGGCCATCACCGCGCAGACGGCCGTGATCAGGAGAGCGAGGGCCACACCCCAGGGCGACGCGGCGTTGCGGACGGCGAGCGAGACGCCGAGCACGGTACCGGCGGCCCAGGCCGACCCCTTCACCCAGAGCCACCACCGGGCCGGGCGCTTCAGCAGCGCGCCGACGGCCCCGGCGCCGTGCGCGGGGACCGCGACGAGCCCCGCCGGAAGCGGCACGCGCGATGCGTCGGCCGGCAGCCCGGCGTCACCGTCCTCGGCACCGTCCACCGCCCCCGCCCTTCTTCGACCTCGCGGGGAGTGTATTCGACCCGCATCCGGCCGCCCCCGAGCGAGCCTCAGCGGAACTGTCGGAGGCGACCGGCAAGATCGAGCCATGGAGTCGTTGGCGTGGTTGGTCGTGGGCATGCTCGTGGGTGCCCTTCTCACGTGGGTGCTGGTTCGCGCCCGGACGCGCAGCGACGCCTCGGCGCAGGACGCGGAGGCCGAGCGAGCCCGGGCGGAGGCTGCGCAGGCACGCGCAGAGGCGGCCCAGGCACGCGCGGAGACCGCGCGCGTCCAGCTCGGCGTCGCGGTGGCGCAGGGCGAGGCGGCCCAGGCGCGCGCCGAGCGGGCAGACGCGTTCGCCGACCTGGCCGAGGCACGCGCGGAGGTCGCGGGCAGCCGCGCCGAGCGCGACGCCGCCGTGCGGCGCGCGGAGGAGATCGCCGCCGACCGCGAGCAGCTGGTCGCGCAGTTCAAGACGCTGTCCGCGGAGACCATGGAGCACCAGGCACGCCGGCTCGACGAGTCCGCGCAGGCCCGCCAGCAGGCCACCGACCAGTTGCTCACCCCGGTGCGGGAGAGCCTCCAGCGCTTCAACGACCGCCTCACCGAGGTGGAGAAGGAGCGGGTGGCGATGGCCACCGACCTGCGCAACCAGGTCAGTGAGGTGAAGCTCACCGGCGAGACGCTGCGGCGCGAGACGGCCGCGCTGGTGACCGCCCTGCGCAAGCCGCAGGTACGCGGCGCCTGGGGCGAGCTCCAGCTGAAGCGGGTGGTGGAGCTCGCGGGCATGGTGGAGCACTGCGACTTCGTCCAGCAGCAGACCACCCAGACCACGACCGGGGCGACGATCCGTCCCGACCTCAAGGTGACGCTCACCGAGGGCCGGTTCATCTACGTGGACTCGAAGGTGCCGCTCAGCGCCTTCCTCGACGCGCAGGAGAGCGAGGACGCGGGCGATCGCGCCCGGCTGCTCGGCCAGTTCGCGAAGAACGTGCAGACCCACGTCGACCAGCTCTCCCGCAAGGACTACTACAAGGCCGACGGCGGGGGCACCCCGGAGTTCGTCGTGCTCTTCCTCGCCAGCGAGGCCCTGGCGGCGGAGGCGTTCAACCAGCTGCCCTCGCTCCTGGAATACGCCTCCGAGCGCGCGGTCATGCTGGCCACCCCGAGCTCGCTGATCGCGATGCTGAAGACCATCGCCTTCTCCTGGCGCCAGGCGGCTCTCGCCGAGTCGGCGCAGGAGGTGTTCAGCGTGGGCCGGGAGCTGTACGACCGCCTGGGCACCCTCGGCAAGCACTTCGACAAGGTGGGCCGCTCCCTCACGTCCGCGGTCGGCGCGTACAACGACGCCGTCGGGTCCATCGAGGGACGGGTGTTCCCGGCCGCCCGCAAGCTCCGTGAACTGAAGGTCACCGAGAAGCAGCTCCCCGCGGTCAACGGCTCGGACGCCGCCGTGCGGCCGATCACCGCCACCGAGCTCGTGGAGGACGCGGCCCTGGTCACGCCCCTCATCGGGCGCCGCAGCAGCGAGGAGCTGCTGGCCCGCCCGCAGCCGGCACTGGACGAGCTGCTGGTCCGCGAGCACTCGACGCCGGCGGAGGGCGGGGTACAGACTGCCTGAGCCGGCGCGCGCGCCGGGCGGAGGAGGTTCGATGTCGTTCCAGGCGTATCTCGACACCATCGAGGAGAAGACGGGGCTGACCCCGCGCCAGCTCGTCGACCTGGCCGCGCAGAAGGGGTTCGGCCCGTCGACGAAGGCCGGCGAGATCGTCGCCTGGCTCGCCGCCGACTACGGCCTGGGACGCGGGCACGCCATGGCCCTCGTCCACGTCATCACCAAGGGCCCGGTGATCAGCGACCGGCACGTGAACTCCGGCGGTACGCACTCCGACCCGTCCGACACCCTGTGGCTCGACGGGAAGGCCACCAACCCCCACCGCTGACGCCGCGTCTCACCGGCGGGGGTCGCCCGGCGTGCGCGCCGTCGGTGGGCGGCGGGCCGGTGCACAATGAGCCGCGTGACGATCGATGCCCGGGCGGTGGAGCAGGCCGCGGAGCGGCTGGCCAGCGTGGTCACCCGTACCCCGCTCCAGTTCAACGAGCGCCTCAGCGCCGCCACCGGCGCGTCCGTGTGGCTGAAGCGCGAGGACCTCCAGCCCGTCCGCTCGTACAAGATCCGCGGCGCCTACAACCTGATCTCCCAGCTCGACGAGCAGCAGCGGGCGGCCGGCGTGGTGTGCGCGTCCGCCGGCAACCACGGCCAGGGTGTGGCGTACGCCTGCGCCAGGCTCGGCATCCGCGGACGCATCTTCGTGCCGGCCACCACGCCGCGCCAGAAGCGGCAGCGGATCCTGGCGCTCGGCGAAGGGTTGGTGGAGCTCGCCGTCACCGGCGACACCTACGACGACGCGGCGGAGGCAGCGCTGCGCGAGGCGGGGCGGACGGGCGCGACGGTGGTGCCGGCGTTCGACGACGTGCGCACGATCGCCGGGCAGGGCACCGTGGCGCTCGAGATCGTCGAGCAGTTCGGCTCTGCACCCGACGTGCTGGTCGCGCCGGTGGGCGGTGGCGGCATGATCTCCGGCTGCCTGGCCTACCTCGGCGAGCGTCACCCCGGCACGACGGTCGTGGGGGCCGAGCCGTCGGGGGCCGCGTCCATGATCTCCGCGGTGGCCGCCGGCGGGCCGGTGGAGCTCACCTCGCTCGACACCTTCGTGGACGGCGCTGCCGTCCGCCGGGCGGGCGACGTGACCTACCGCCTGGTGGAGCGGTGGCGACCGGCGCTCTACCCGGTGCCGGAGGGCCGTATCTGCTCGGAGATGCTCGCGCTGTACCAGATCGAGGGCATCGTGACCGAGCCGGCTGGCGCCCTCGCCGCGGCGAGCCTGGGGTTGTTCCAGCCCGAGCCGGGCCAGACGGTCGTGGTGATCGTGTCCGGCGGCAACAACGACGTCTCCCGCTACGCGGAGATCCTCGAGCGCTCGCTGGTGTACGAGGGCCGCAAGCACTACTTCCTGGTCAACTTCCCCCAGGAGCCGGGCGCCCTGCGGCGGTTCCTCGACGAGGTGCTCGGGCCGGACGACGACATCACGCACTTCGAGTACGTCAAGCGCAGCAACCGCGAGACCGGCCCGGCCCTGGTCGGGATCGAGCTGGGCGACCCGGCCTCGTTCGGCGACCTGCTGATGAAGATGGACGCCAGCCCGATCACGTTCGAGGTGGTCGCCTCCGACAGCCCCTTCTACCGCTTCCTGGTCTGATCAGGCGAGCATCGCCAGCGTGCCGCCGACGAGCAGCGCCAGGCCGAGGGCGGACCGGCCGGAGAGCCGCTCCTTGAGCACGAACAGCGAGAAGGCGACCGCGAACACGATGCTGAGCTTGTCGATCGGGACGACCACGCTCGCCGGTCCCTCCTGCAGCGCGCGGAAGTAGCACAGCCACGACGCGCCGGTGGCCAGCCCGGAGAGCACGATGAACAGCAGGTCGCGCCGCGGCACCTGGAGGCGGTGCCGCCGGCCCGACACGAGCACCATCAGCCAGGCCATCACGAGCACCACCACGGTCCGGATCGCGGTGCCCAGGTTCGACTCGACCTCGCTGATGCCCACTTTGCCGAGGATCGCGGTGAGCGCGGCGAAGACCGCCGACCCGATCGCCCACGGCAGCCAGCCCTGCCCGGGTACCGCATCGGGGGGTTGGCCGGGTTGTTCCTCCGCCGCCCTGCCGTTGGTGGCCATCAGCCAGGTACCGACGCCGATCAGCGCCAGACCGGGCAGCCGGGTCTCCAGGTGCTGGGTCTCGCCGAGGAAGACCATCGCGAACACCACCGTGAGCAGGAGGCTGGAGCGGTCGACCGGGGCCACCCGGTTCACCTCGCCGAGCTGGAGCGCCCGGAAGTAGCACAGCCAGGACGCCCCGGTCGCCAGCCCCGAGAGCACGAGGAACCACAGCGTCGACGCCGACAGGTGGGCCAGCTGCGACTGCGACCCGACGACGAGCACCATCAGGCACGACGCGACCAGCACCACCACGGTCCGGATCGCGGTCGCCAGGGTGGAGTCGGTGTTCCGGACGCCGATCTTGGCCAGCACCGCCGTCAGGCCGGCGAACAGCGCCGAGCCGAACGCGAATCCCACCCACACCGGACCAGTCCTCCTGGAGGGAGGCTACGCCTGTGGTGCGCGGCCGGGTGGCTCCGCAGCCAGCGCCGGGGAGCCATCCCGACCATTCGGGGTCAGACCAGGCCGTTGGCCTTCAGCCACTCGCCGGCCACCGCTGCGGCGTCCTGCTTGTCGACGACGACCTTGGTCACCAGCCCGGCCAGGGTGTCGGTGTCGAGCTTGGCCGACACCGCGTTCAGCGCCCCAACCACCTCGGGCGTCGCCTTGCTCTTGGTGATCACCGGGATCACGTTCTGGGCGCCGAAGAAGCTCTTGGTGTCCTCGAGCGAGACGAAGTCGTTGGCCTTGATCGACGGGTCGGTGGTGAACAGGTTGGCCGCCTGCACCTGGCCGTTCTTCAGCGCCTGGACGGTCAGCGGGCCGGCCACGTCAAGGGCCTTGAAGCTCTTGAACTCCAGCCCGTAGACCTTCTTCAGCCCCGGGACACCCGCCGCGCGGTTCTTCCACTCCGGCGGGCCGCCGAGCACCAGGTCCTTGGCCACCGGGACGAGGTCCTCGATGGTCTTCAGCTGGTAGGTGTCCGCGGTCTCCCGGGTGACCGTGATCGAATCCTTGTCCTGCGCGGACGCCGGCTCGAGCGCCTCCAGGGTGTCCGGCAGCGCGGCCTTCAGCGACGCCAGCGCGGCCTCCTCGGTGGAGGTGTCGGCATCAGCGTTCAGGTAGGTGGCGAAGGCGCCGGTGTACTCGGGGATCAGGTCGATCTCCCCGTTCTGCAGGGCCGGGACGTAGGTCTCGCGCGAGGCGATGTTCAGCTTCGGGGTCACCTGGACGCCCTTGGCCTTCAGTGCCCCGGCATAGATCTCGGCCAGCAGTTCGCTCTCGGGGAAGTTGGCCGAGCCGACCACGACGGAGACGGCCGCGGCGCTGCTCGCCGGTGCGGAGCTCGCCGGGGCGGAGCTGGCCAGCGGGTTGCCCGAGGAGCAGGCGGTCAGCGCCAGGGAGGCGACGGCCGCGGTCACGATCGCGAGGTGTTTCATCTCTCTTCCTTCTTCCTTGTGGGGTCGATCAGGTCGTGGTGGGGACGAGCCGGGAGAGCCGGCCGGTGCGGCGCGACGTCCGGACGGGGGCCAGGCCGGGAGACACCGCGACGCGCTGGACGCCGGCCAGGACGAGGTCGACCAGCATCGCGAGCACCGCCACCAGCAGCGCACCGCCGGCCATCTGTCCGTAGTCGCGGTAGGCCTGGCCGTCGATGAGGAAGCGGCCGAGCCCGCCCAGGCTCACCGACGCCGCCAGCGTGGCGGTCGCCACCACCTGGAGGGCGGCCGACCGCAGGCCGCTGAAGATCAGCGGGAGGGCGCACGGCACCTCCACCTTCGCCAGCACCTCGAGGGGCCGCATGCCCATGCCGCGGGCGGCGTCCCGCGCGCCCGGGTCCACACCCTCCACCCCGGCGTACGCCCCGGCAAGGATCGGCGGGACGGCCAGCACGACGAGCACGAAGATCGCCGGGACGACGAAGGCGATGTCTCCGGCCAGCAGCGGCCCGACCACCAGCACGGCGACGAAGAGCAGGCCGAGCGTCGGCACCGAGCGCATGCCGTTCACCAGGTTCACCACGAGCACGCGCCCGCGTCCGGTGTGGCCCACCCACAGCCCCAGCGGGACGCCGATCGCCGCGGCCAGCAGCAGCGTGACGCCCGAGTAGGCGAGGTGCTCGGCGATGCGCACAGGGATGCCGTCGTCGCCCTGCCAGTGCGCCGGGTCGGCCAGCCACGTCCACAACAGGTTCATGCGGGGCTCCCCACCCGCAGCCAGGGCGTGACCGCCCTGCTGACCGCGAGGATCGCCAGGTCGAGCGCCAGCGCCAGCACCATGCACGCCACGATGCCCACGATGATCGGGTCGAGGAAGTTGCGGGCGAAGCCGTCGGTGAACAGCGAGCCCAGCTGGGCGATGCCGAGCAGGGCCGCCACCGACACGATCGACACGTTGCTCACCGCCGCGACCCGCAGTCCCGCGGCGATCACCGGGACGGCGAGCGGGAGCTGGACGCCGAAGAACCGGCGCAACGGCCCGATCCCCATGGCCGTGGCCGCCTGGAGCACCTCGTCCGGCACCGACGCCAGGCCGTCGGCCACCGTCCGCACCAGCAGCGCAACCGTGTAGACGCTGAGGGCGACCACCACGTTGAGCGGGTCGAGGATGCCCGTGCCCAGCACGAGGGGCATCAGGATGAACAGGGCCAGCGACGGAATCGTGTAGAGCAGGCCGGTGCCGGCGACGAGCGGGGTGCGCAGCAGCCGGTAGCGCCACGCCAGCCAGCCCAGCGGGACGGCCACGACGAGCCCGATCACCAGTGGGATCACCGAGAGGACGGCATGGGTGACCATGAGTCCGCCGACCTCGTCGAGGTGGGTCAGCAGCCAGTTCACGAGGCGGCCTCCGACGGCTCGCGCTCGATCTCGGCGAGGACGTCCTGCGCGCGGACGGTGCCCACCAGGCGCCCGTCGTCGTCGGCGAGGACGCCGCGCCGGCTCGGCGCGGACAGCGCGGCGTCGAGCGCGGCCCGCAGGGAGCCGCCGACCCGGGCGACGGTGCCGCCGCGGTGGAGGTCGTCGGGGCCGACCGGCGCGACCAGCGCCGAGGGACGCACCCAGCCGGCGGGTGCCCCGTCCGCGTCCACCACCAGCAGCCACTCCTCGCCCGCGGCGACGCGGCGGGCCTCGTCCGCACCGGCGCCCAGCCGCACGGTGGGCTCGCGGGTGACCGGCAGCGCGGGGGCCTCGGTGAAGGCGAGCCCGCGGTAGCCGCGGTCGCGTCCGAGGAAGTCGGCCACGAAGTCGTCGGCCGGGTCGGCGAGCAGGTCGGCCGGGGCGGCGAGCTGGGCCAGCGTCCCCCCGACGCGCAGGACGGCGACCTGGTCGCCGAGCTTGATCGCCTCGTCGATGTCGTGGGTGACGAAGACGATGGTCTTGCCGATGTCGGCCTGGAGCCGGAGGAACTCGTCCTGCAACTGCTCGCGGACCACGGGGTCGACGGCGCTGAAGGGCTCGTCCATGAGCATCACGGGCGGATCGGCGGCGAGTGCCCGGGCGACGCCGACGCGCTGCTGCTGGCCGCCGGAGAGCTGGTTCGGGTAGCGGCGGCCGAGCTCCGGCGCGAGACCGACCCGCTCCAGCAGCTCGTGCGCGCGAGCGCGGGCCCTCCGCCGGTCCCAGCCCAGGAGCAGCGGCACCGTGGCGATGTTGTCGAGGATCGTGCGGTGCGGGAACAGCCCGCCGCTCTGGATCACGTAGCCGATGCCGCGGCGCAACTCGTTCGGCTCGAGGCCGGAGGTGTCGCGGCCGTCGATCTCGATGGTGCCGCTGGTCGGCTCGATCATCCGGTTGATCATCCGCAGCGAGGTGGTCTTGCCGCAGCCCGAAGGACCGACGAGGACGGTGATCTTCCCGCTCGGCGCACGCAGGCTGAGGCCGCCGACGGCGACCGTCCCGCCCGGGTACACCTTGGTGACGTCGGTGAAACGGATCATGCCGGCCTCCCTCCTCGACGTGGCGGACCAGTGACGGCGGTACAGCTGGTATCGATCATGCACCCGGCCACCGACAGTCGAGCCGCGGCGAGGATCACGTCGTGGGTAACACCCCGGCGCCCGGAATCGTTCCGCCCGGCCGGGCTCAGTCCCCGTCCGCCTTACGCCGGAGGTCCTTGCGCAGCTCCGGGGGGAGGGCGAAGACGAGGTTCTCCTCGGTCAGCCGCTCCTCGACGGCCTCCGGGAAACCCTGTGCGGTCAGGTAGTCGAGGACGCCCTGCACGAGCGCGTCGGGCACGGAGGCGCCCGAGGTGACCCCCACCGCGTCGACGCCCTCGAGCCAGGCGGGGTCGATCTCGCCGGCGTTGTCCACGCGGTAGGCGGCCTTCGCCCCTGCCTCGATCGCGACCTCGACCAGGCGCACCGAGTTCGACGAGTTGCGCGAGCCCACGACGATCACCAGGTCGGAGTGCGCGGCGATCTGCTTGACCGCCGACTGCCGGTTCTGGGTGGCGTAGCAGATGTCGTCGCTGGGCGGGTCGATCAGGGCGGGGAACTTCTCGCGCAGCCGGCCGACCGTCTCCCAGGTCTCGTCGACGCTCAGGGTGGTCTGGCTGAGCCAGGCGACCTTGCCGGGATCGAGCTCCACGGCGTCCACGTCGTCGGGGTGCTGGACCAGGGTGATGTGGTCGGGCGCCTCACCGGTGGTGCCCTCGACCTCCTCGTGCCCGGCGTGGCCGATCAGCAGGATCTGCACGCCCTGGGAGGCGAACCTCCGGGCCTCGTTGTGCACCTTGGTGACCAGCGGGCAGGTGGCGTCGATGGTCTTGAGGCCCCGTTCGGCGGCCTCGGCGTGCACCGCGGGCGAGACCCCGTGCGCGGAGAACACCACCGTGGCGCCGGCCGGCACCTCAGCCAGCTCCTCGACGAAGATCGCGCCGCGGGCCTCGAGGTCCTCGACCACGTGACGGTTGTGGACGATCTGCTTGCGGACGTAGACCGGCGGGCCGTACACGTCGAGCGCCCGCTCGACGGTGACCACCGCCCGGTCGACGCCGGCACAGTAGCCACGGGGTGCGGCGACCACGACTCGCTTGCTTGGGGACATGGCCGCCAGTCTACGTGGCGCTCCCTCGGCCCCCGCCTGGGGAAGCGGCGGGGCCAGAGCGCAGGGACGGGGTGAGGGAGTCGGTGCCGACCGCTAGCCTGCGTGCATGGCCATGACCAGCTCGCCGGAGCAGCCGCAGCCGCTGCGGGCGGTGGTGCAGGCGACCAAGAACTGGGTGGAACGCCTCGGCGAGGTCTGGGTCGAGGGCCAGCTGATCGAGATCAAGCGACGCTCGGGCCCGACCCAGTTCCTGACCATGCGGGACACCCTGGCGGAGGTGTCGGTGCGCATCTCCACCTCCTCCGCGGCGCTGGACGCCGCCGGCCCGCTCACCGAGGGCACCATCGTCGCGGCCCGGATCCGCCCGACGCTGTGGACGAAGTCGGGCGACCTCACCTTCCAGTGCAGCGAGCTGCGGCCCTCGGGCGAGGGCCGGTTGCTGGCGGCGATCGAGCAGCGCAAGCGGATGCTCCAGGCCGAGGGCCTGTTCGACCCGGCGAGGAAGAAGCGCCTGCCCTTCCTCCCGCGCCGCGTCGGGCTGGTCACCGGGGCCCAGAGCGCCGCGGAGCGCGACGTCGTGGAGAACATCGCCCGCCGCTGGCCGGCGGCCGTCGTCGAGGTGCGCCACTCGCTGATGCAGGGCCCGCAGGCCACGGAGCAGCTCATCGGCGCGCTGCGCGCCCTCGACGCCCACCCGGAGGTGGACGTGATCATCGTCGCCCGCGGGGGCGGCTCGCTGGAGGACCTCCTGCCCTTCAGCGACGAGGCGCTGGCACGCGCCGTGTTCGCGTGCCGTACCCCCGTGGTGAGTGCGATCGGCCACGAGACAGACACCCCGATCATCGACCTGGTCGCCGACCTGCGCGCCTCGACGCCGACGGACGCCGCCAAGCGCGTCGTCCCCGACGCCGCGGCGGAGGCCGACCTCGTGCGGACGGCGCGCGGCCGCGTCCGCGCGGCGATCACCGCGCGGATCGACGCCGAGCAGCGCCGGCTCGACGAGGTGCGCAGCCGTCCGGTGCTGCGCGAGCCGGGCGCGTTCCTGACCGGGCACGCCGAGCGCCTCCAGCTCGCCCGCGACCGCCTGCACCGCGCGATCGGATCCCGGCTGCGCGAGGAGGGTCTGGGGCTGGAGCACACCCTCCAGCGCATTCGTGCCCTGTCCCCGCAGGCCACGCTCCAGCGCGGGTACGCGATCCTCGCCGAGGAGAGCGGACGGACCGTCGACCGCGTCTCCGCGACGAGGGCCGGCGCCCACGTCACCGCCCGGCTGGCCGACGGCCGGCTCGGGCTCACCGTCACCGAGACCACACCACAGGAGTAGCCATGGCCACGCCGGAACCCAGCTACGAGGAGGCCCGCGAGCAGCTGGTCGAGATCGTCCGGACGCTCGAGTCGGGCAGCGTCCCGCTGTCGGAGTCGATGGCGCTGTGGGAGCGCGGCGAGCAGCTCGCCACGATCTGCCAGCAGTGGCTGGACGGCGCCCGGGCCCGGATCGACGCGGCCCGCCCCAAGGAGGGCTGAGCCGCGTGCGGTACGTGATCGCGCCGGGCTACCTCGACTCCGACGAGGGCCATTGGCAGACGTTGTGGCAGGCCGGCCTCGGGCCGGACGCCGTCCGCACCGCCCCCGGCTCGTGGACCGAGCCGGCGTTCGACGACTGGGTGGCCGCCCTCGACGCCGTGATGACCCCGGGGGCGGTGATCGTGGCGCACAGCCTCGGCTGCCTCACCGCCCTCGCGTGGCTGGAACGCCACCCCGGCGGCGCGGCCGGCGCCTTCCTGGTGGCCGTGCCCGACCCCGAGGGCGCCACGTTCCCGCCCGAGATCACCGGCTTCACCCGACCCACCGTCCCGGCGTCCGTCCCGGTGCTGATGGTGGCCTCGACCGACGACCCGTACGCCGGGATCGGCTTCAGTCGCGACACCGCGGCCCTCCTGGGCGCCGACCTGGTGGAGGTGGAGCGGGGCGGCCACCTCAGCACCGCGTCCGGGCGCGGGCCGTGGCCCGAGGGACGGGCGCTGCTCGACCGGTTCGTGGCCGGCCTCTGACGCGCGCCCCGGGCCGCCGCCTCAGCCCTGGGCCGGCGCTGCCGTCCCGGCGATGTTCACCATCCAGGCGATCCCGAAGCGGTCGACGAGCTGGCCGAAGGAGTCACCCCACGGCGACTGGTCGAGCGGCAGCGTGACCGTGCCGCCGTCGGCGAGCCGCTCCCAGTAGCCGCGCAGCTCGTCCTGCTCGCTGCCGCTGAGCGAGACGGTGATCGTGTTCCCGGCCGTCCGCTCCATGAACGCCGGCGTGTCCGCGGCCATCAGGGTGAAGCCGGACGGCGTGGTGAGCTGGGCGTGCATCACCTTGTCGCGCTCGTCCTCACCGATGCCCGGCATCTCGTACTCGCCGAACGTCGCGACGGTGAGTTCGCCGCCGAAGACGGAGCGGTAGAACTCCATCGCCTCGCGCGCCGTGTCGCGGAACGAGATGTACGGATTGAGCAGTGCCATGGGCCTTCCCCTTCGTGTCGTGGTCCGGGCCCAGTCTGGTGGCCCCCACTGACAGCGGGCAGTGCATCCTCTGCTACCAGCGGTTGTGGACGTCCTCCGCCCACCCGTAGAGCCCGTCGAAGGCCAGGCCGTCGAACGTTCCCGACCACGTGCCGAAGCACTGGTCGGTGCGGGCAGAGACCACGACCAGGTTCGAGGAGGCGCGGCGGTCGTACTCCGGGGTGAAGGTCGCGTCCAGCCCGCCCCCGGTGACCCGCCACGGACGCCGCCAGTCGGCCAGGTCGTAGCGCCAGTCGAGCTCTGTGGAGATCTTGTGCATCACGCCGTCGACGAGGATCCCGTTCTCCGTCGAGCCGGTGCCGGCGGTCCAGCGTCCGCCCACCTGGACGCCGATCGTGTGCCCGCCGGACACCCCGGAGCCGGCTCCCCAGTTCCACGCGACGTCGTAGGGCCAGCGTCCCCGTCCGTGGTCGAGGACGGCCCACGAGCCCCCCGGCACGTCGTGGCGCTGCCCGTCGATGACCAGCGTCCCGGAGGCGGGCAGCGCGACGTCCTTGACCGTGTACTGGAACCGTCGCCGCGACCACGGGACGACGACCGCCAAGCAGTCGTGGGCGGCCGGACGGGTGACCGTGACGTCGAACGACACGGCGGAGGTCTCTGCCCGGAGACGGACGGCGCCCTCTCCGGGAGTGATGTCGATGGCGAGCCCGGTGGCGCGCGCCCGCGCGGGTCCCGCGCCCAGGCTCGCCGGGAGCGTGGCCCCCCGCGCCGGCAGGACGGTCGCCGCCGCCGGCCACGCCTGCTGCGAGCGGCGGTCGAACACCCACACCTCGTGGACGGCGGCGTAGTCGATGTGCGACGCGGTCAGCGCCAGCACGTGGGTGGGCGTGACGACGTTCCAGTACTCCCACCGCTTGTTGCGCGGCCACCCGCGGCGTCCCCCGATCCCCGAGGTGTCCACCAGCGGCCGGCGCGCCCAGCCGATCGCGTCCGGGTTCAGCGTGCCGTCCGGGAGGGTCAGGGAGACGGGCGCGGTGAGTTCTCGCTCCATGGTGACATCATCGCGGGACGCGCTGCGCACCCGGGGACGCGCACCGGCCCGGGCGACACCCGGTCGGCACAGGCTGCGCGGCTACTCCTCCAGGGTGGTGAGGTCGCCCTCGTCCTGGCCGAGCGCGCGGGCCTTCAGCACCCGGCGCATGATCTTGCCGGAGCGGGTCTTGGGCAGCTTGTCCGGGAAGTCGATCCAGTCCGGCTTCGCGATCGGGGACAGGTGCACCGAGACGTGCTTGCGCAGGTCCTCGGCCAGCTGGGGACTGCCCTCGTAGCCCATGCGCAGCACCACGAAGGCGTGGATCGCGTTGCCCTTCACCTCGTGCGGCAGGCCGATGGCCGCCGCCTCGGCGACCGCCGGGTGCGAGACCAGCGCCGACTCGACCTCCGCCGTGCCGAGACGGTGCCCGGACACCTTGATCACGTCGTCGGTGCGGCCGATCACCCAGAAGTAGCCGTCGGCGTCCCTGCGGGCCGAGTCGCCCGCGAGGTACTTGCCGGGGTACTTCGACCAGTACGTGTTCACGTACCGCTCGTCGTCCTTGAAGAGGGTCCGCAGCATCCCCGGCCACGGCTTGGTGAGCACGAGGAAGCCCTCCTCGCCATCGGGCACCGGCTCGCCGGCCTCGTTGAGGATCTCGGCCACCTGCCCGTAGAAGGGCTTGCCCGCCGAGCCCGGCTTCAGCGGCATCGACGGCGTCGGGCAGATCTGGAACATGCCGGTCTCGGTCTGCCACCAGGTGTCCATGATCGGGCAGCGTCCCTTGCCGATCACCCGATGGAACCAGTGCCAGGCCTCCGGGTTGATCGGCTCCCCCACCGACCCGAGCAGCCGCAGCGAGCTGAGGTCGTGCCGGTTCGGCCACGCCTCGCCGAACCGCATCAGCGACCGGATCGCCGTCGGCGCGGTGTAGAAGGTCGTGATCCCGTAGTACTCGATCAGCTGCCACCACCGGTTCGGGTAGGGGTAGGTGGGACCGCCCTCGAACATGAACGAGGTCGCTCCGGCCAGCAGCGGGCCGTAGACGAGGTAGGAGTGGCCGGTGATCCAGCCCGGGTCGGCCGTGCACCACCACCGGTCCTCGTCGCGGATGTCGAAGGTGTACTTCAGGGTCGTGTAGGTGCCCACCATGTAGCCGCCGTGGCTGTGGAGGATCGCCTTCGGCTTCCCGGTCGAGCCCGAGGTGTACAGGATGAACAGCGGGTCCTCGGCGTCCATCTGCTCGGTCGGGCAGTCGCCCTTCGCGATCGGCAGCGCGGTCAGGTCGTGGTACCAGTGGTCGCGGAGCGCGTCCATGGCCACCTCGTGGCCGGTGCGCTTCACGACGATCACGTTCTCCACGGACGGGGAGAAGCGGATCGCCTCGTCGACGATGTCCTTGAGCTTGAAGATGCCGCCGTTCACCCAGGAGCCGTCCGCGGTGATCACCACCTTCGACTCCGAGTCGTCGATGCGGTCGGCGAGCGCGTCGGCGGAGAAGCCGGCGAAGATCACCGAGTGCACAGCGCCGAGCTTCGCGCAGGCGAGCATCGCGAAGACGACCTCGGGGATCCGCGGCAGGTAGATCGTGATCTTGTCGCCCCGGCCCACGCCCATCGCCTTGAGCACGTTGGCCATCTGGTTGACCTCGCGGTTCAGGCTGAAGTAGCTGTAGGTCTTGTAGTCCGTCCCGTTCTCGCCCACCCAGATGAGGGCGAGCTTGTTCTTGTACGGGCCGGACAGGTGGCGGTCGATGCAGTTGTGGACGATGTTCGTGCGCGCGCCGGTGAACCACTTGTAGAACGGCGGGTTCGTGTCGTCGAGCACCTTCTCCCACGGCTCGTACCACTCCAGTTCTGCGGCGCGGTCGGCCCAGAAGCCGATCGGGTCGGCAGCAGCGGCCTCGCGCAGCGCGGTGTCCTCGGCCCCGAACGACGGGTCCGGGTAGATGGCATCGTCCATTGATCCTCCTTGACCGGGTGAGCCTAGGCCCCGGCTCAGCACCCGCGGAAGCCCCTGTTTCGTCGTCCGTTAGGGTGCAGGCGTGGACGGAACCGACGCCGTGGTGCTGCGCACCCGCGACGGCGTGGACGAACTCATCGTCAACGGCGTCTTCGCGATGGACTCGACGCAGGTGAGCTCCGAGCTGGCGCTCGCCGACGCGGCCCTGCCCGCCGCCCGCGTCCTGGTCGGCGGGCTCGGCCTGGGCTACACCGCCGCCCGGCTGCTGGCCGCGGGCGTCGAACAGGTGCGGGTGGTGGAGCTGTCGTCCACGCTCGTCGCGGCGGCCCGGGCCGGCGCGACCGAACAGTTGGGACGGGTGGCCGCCGACCCCCGCGTGGACCTCGTGACCGGCGACATCGCCGACCATGTGCACGGCGCGTGGGACGCGATCCTGCTGGACGTCGACAACGGGCCGACCTTCCTCATCCACGACCACAACGCGCGGCTCTACCGCGAGCAGTTCCTCGCCCACTGCCTGCGCGCGCTCGTCCCGGGCGGCCGGCTCGTCGTGTGGTGCGAGCAGGCCAGCCCCGACCTCGCGGACGCGCTCGCCGCCGCCGGGGCGCGGGTGGAGGCGATCGTCGTACCCGTCACCCGCGGTGAGCGGAGCTTCGAGTACGTGCTCTACCGCGCGTACGGGTCGGCGATCCCCACGTAGACCGTCTCGAGGTACTCCTCGATGCCCTCGGCGCTGCCCTCACGGCCGAGCCCGGACTGCTTCACGCCGCCGAACGGCGCCGCCGGGTTCGAGATGACGCCGGAGTTCACCGCCAGCATGCCGGTCTCGATGCGCTCGGACATCCGCAGGGCGCGGGCCAGATCGGTCGTGAACACGTAGGAGATCAGGCCGAACGGCGTGCTGTTCGCCGCAGCCACCGCCTCGTCCTCGGTGGCGAACGTCGCGATCGGGGCCACCGGGCCGAAGATCTCCTCCGTCATCACCCGCGAGCCCGCCGGCACCCCCGACACCACGGTCGGGGCGAAGAAGTACCCCGGACGGTCCAGGGCCCGGCCGCCGGTGAGCACCCGCGCCCCCCCGGCCACGGCATCGGCGACGAGGGCGCCGATCCGCTCGCGGGCGTCCGCGTCGATGACCGGGCCGAGCTGGGTGCCGTCCTCGATGCCCGGGCCGACGCGGAGCACGTCCATGCGCTCGGCCAGGCGCCGCGAGAACTCGTCGGCGATCCCCGCCTGCACGTAGATCCGGTTGGCCGCGGTGCAGGCCTGGCCGCCGTTGCGCACCTTCGCGTTGAAGGCACCCTCGACAGCCACGTCGAGGTCGGCGTCGTCGAAGACCAACACCGGGGCGTTGCCGCCCAGCTCCATGGAGGTGCGAAGGACGTTGTCGGAGGCCTGGCGCAAGAGCACCTGGCCGACCTCGGTGGAGCCGGTGAACGACAGCTTGCGCAGGCGCGGGTCGGCGAACAACGGCCTGGTCGTCGCGCCGGAGTGGCTGGTCGGGATCACGTTGATCACCCCGGCCGGCACGCCCACCTCCGCCATGACCTGCGTGAACAGCAGGGTGGTCAGCGGGGTCAGGGCGGCCGGCTTGATCACCATCGTGCAGCCCGCCGCCAGCGCCGGCGCGCTCTTGCGGGTCGCCATCGCCAGCGGGAAGTTCCACGGCGTGATCAGCAGGCACGGACCCACCGGGCGCTTGGTCACCAGGATGCGCTGGACGCCGTCCGGGGCCGGTGAGTAGCGGCCGTAGATGCGCGCGGCCTCCTCGGAGAACCAGCGCAGGAACTCCGCGCCGTAGGCCACCTCCCCGCGCGCCTCCGCCAGCGGCTTGCCCATCTCGAGGGTCATCACGGTGGCGAACTCGTCGGCCCGCGCCGTGACCGCCTCGAAGCCGGCGCGCAGCAGCTCGGCCCGCTTGCGCGGCGCCGTCCGCCCCCACGACTCCTGTGCGGAGGACGCGGCGTCGAGCGCCGCCTTCGCGTCCTCCGCCGTGGCGTCGGCCACCTCGGCGATCACCTCGCCGGTCGCGGGATCCTCGACCGCGAAGGTCCCCCCGCCGGTGGCGTCACGCCACTCGCCGTTGATGAACAGCTTGGTCGGCACCGACCCGGGCAGCGTCATCCGTCCTCCTCAGCCGAGCGCTTCGGCGAGGGCCTCGCCGAGCACGTCCATGGCATCCTCCACCAGCGATGCCTCGATCACCAGGGGCGGCAGCATCCGGATCACGTTCCCGTAGGTGCCGCAGGAGAGCATGACCACCCCGCGCCGGGCGCACCCGGCGACGACCGCCTTGGCCAGCGCGGCGTCCGGGCGCTTCGAGCCATCGGGGACGACCAGCTCCATCGCCAGCATCGCGCCGCGCCCGCGCACCTCGCCGATCTGCGGGTACACCTGCGCGAGCGTCGCCAGGCGTGCGGTGACCTGCTCGCCGACCCGCAGGGCACGCCCGGCCAGGTCCTCGGACTCCATCGTCGAGATGGCGGCCAGCGCCGCGGCGCACGACACCGGGTTGCCGCCGTAGGTGCCACCCAGGCCGCCGACCACCGGGGCGTCCATGATCTCCGCCCGGCCGGTCACCGCCGCGAGCGGCATGCCGCCGCCGAGGGCCTTCGCCGTCGTGACCACGTCCGGCACCACCCCCTCATGGCTGGACGCGAACCAGTCGCCGGTGCGGCAGAAGCCGGTCTGCACCTCGTCGGCGATGAAGACCACGCCGTGCTCGGTGCACCAGTCGGCCACCATCTTCAGGAAGCCGGGCGCCGGCACGATGAAGCCGCCCTCGCCCTGGATCGGCTCCACGATCACCGCCGCGACGTGCTGCTCGCCAACCTGGACGTGCACCCGCGAGGCGAACTCGGCGAACGCCTCCTCCGCGCAGCGCTCTGGACCCGTCGGCCACCGGTACGGGTAGGCCATGGGCACCCGGTACACCTCGGGGGCGAACGGGCCGAAGCCGTCCTTGTAGGGCTGCACCTTCGCGGTCAGCGCCATGGTCATGTTCGTGCGTCCGTGGTAGGCGTGGTCGAACGCGACGACGGCCTTCCGGCCGGTGTACGCGCGGGCCACCTTGACGGCGTTCTCGACCGCCTCGGCGCCGGAGTTGAACAGCGCCGTCCGCTTGGCGTGGTCGCCGGGGGTCAGCCGGTTGAGCTGCTCGCACACCTCCACGTAGCCGTCGTAGGGCGTGACCATGAAGCAGGTGTGCTCGAAGCGCGCCGCCTGTTCGGCGACCGCGGCGACGACCGCGGGCGCGGCGTGGCCGACCGAGGCCACGGCGATGCCGGCGCCGAAGTCGATGTGCTGGTTGCCGTCGGCGTCGACGAGGATCGCGCCCTCGCCGCGCTCGATGTAGACCTCGTTGCCGACCGACACCGCCCCCGACACGGCCGCCTTGCGCCGCGCGGCCAGGGCACGGGACGCCGGTCCCGGCAGCTCTGTGACGAGCCTGCGCTCCTGCTTCACCGGTCCTCCATCCCCCACGACGAGGCGTAGCCGGACGGCGCCGCGCCGGCCAGCAGCTCGAGGAACGGGACGGCGTCGAACGCCTCCGGCCCGAGCACGCCCTGGCCCTGCCAGACGCCGGTGGCCAGCAGCTCGAGCGCCACCACCGGGTTGATCGCGGTCTGCCACACCACGCACTGGGCTCCGAACTCCCGCATCGAGGTCTCGTTGTCGACCACGTGGTAGAGGTAGGTGCGCCGCGGCCGGCCGTCCTTGCCGGTGCCGGTCACGTACAGGCCCGCGCAGGTCTTGCCCGTCATCCGCGGGCCGATCGTCGCCGGGTCGGGCAGCACGGCGGCCACCACGTCGCGGGGCGACACCTCGACCCCCTTGACCCGCACCGGTTCCGTGCGGTCCAGGCCGAGCGCGTGCAGGGTCTTGAGGACGCCGATGAACTCGTCACCGAGCCCGTACTTGAACGTGACCCTCTTGGCGTCCAGGAAGCGCGGCATCAGCAGCACCTCCTCGTGCTCGACGTTCACGCACTCCACGCCCCCGATGCCCTCGGGGAACTCGAAGACCTCCGGCTCGCTGAACGGCGGGGTGGTGAACCAGCCGCGCCCCTCCTCGTAGACCACCGGCGGGTTGAGGCACTCCTCGATCGTCGTCCAGATGGAGAAGCTGGGGGCGAAGACCTCCTCGCCGGCCTCGTTGCGCACCACGAGGTTCGCGCCGTCCCGGGTGCCGAGCTCGTCGATCTCGCTGAAGAGGTGGTCGGAGGCGTACCGCGCGAACACGTCCGACAGCCCGGGCTCGACGCCCATGCCCACCAGGGCCAGCCTCCCCGCGGCCGCCCACCGGCCACCCTCGGCGAACTGCTCGTCGCCCAGCTTCACGCCGGTCTCTGCGTACGGACGCTCCGGGTGCGGCCGGGACAGGCTCATCGCCATGTCGAGGTAGTCGGCCCCCGCGTCGAAGGCGCCGGTGAACACGCTCATCACGAAGCGGGGGTCCACGGCGTTGAGCACGTGGGTGATCCCGTGCGCGCGGGCCAGGTCCGCGACCGACGCCGCGTCCGAGGCGTCCACCCGCGCGGCGACGAACCGGTCCCCACCCCCCGCCGCGACCGCCGCGGCCACCGTGGCCTCGGCCCGGGCGAGGTCGTAGTCGGCCATCACCATGAGCTCGAAGAAGTCCCGCCGGGCGGCGATGCGCGCGACCGCGTCCCCCACCCCGCCGGCGCCAACCACCAAAACGCGCATCAGTGCGCTTCCTTTCTCCTCCTGGCGCCGATCGCCTGGCCGATCCCGACGATCGCCAGGGCGCCGAAGAACATGACGGTGCCGACCACGTTGATCTGCACCGGGGTGCCGCGCTGGGCCGCTCCCCACACGTACATCGGGAACGTCACGGTGGACGCGCCCGCGTTGAAGTTGGTCACGATGTAGTCGTCGAAGCTGAGCGCGAAGGCCAGCAGGGCGCCGGCGGCGATCCCGGGGGCCACCAGCGGGAAGGTGACCTTCCAGAAGGCCTGGGACGGACGCGCGTACAGGTCGGCGGCCGCCTGCTCCAGCGCCGGGTCGAGGGAGGACACCCTCGCCTTCACCGTGGTCACGACGAAGGACAGCGTGAACAGGATGTGGGCGATCAGGATCGTCATCTGGCCGGTCGGCACGCCCATCGCCACGAACAGGGTCAGCAGCGACGAGCCCATGACCACCTCGGGGGTGGCCATCGGGAAGAACACCAGCAGGTTCGTCGCCGCGCGCCCGCGGAAGCGGTAGCGGGCCAGCGCGAAGGCGGCCATCGTGCCGATCAGGGTCGCCGCGAGCGCGGACGCCACCGCCACCCACAGGCTCAGCCCGAGCGCCTCGCACATGCCCGCGCTGGCGCACGGGTTGAGCCAGGCGTCGAGGGAGAACTGGTTCCACTCGTAGTTGAACCGCCCGTTCGGCTTGTTGAACGAGAAGATCGTCACCACCAGGTTCGGCAGCAGGATGTAGGCCAGGACGAGGAGTCCGGCGATCACCACGAGGTTCCGGCGCAGCCAGGCCATCACACGAGCTCCTCTGTCCCGGCGGCACGGACGTAGGACGCCACGAGCACGATGATCGCGAACATCAGGATGAACGACAGCGCTGCGGCCGTCGGGTAGTCGAGTACCCGCAGGAACTGGGCGTCGATGACCTGGCCGATCATCACCGTCTGGGTGTTGCCGAGCAGCTTGGAGTTGATGTAGTCGCCGGCCGCGGGGATGAAGGTGAGCAGCGTTCCCGACACCACGCCCGGCAGCGACAGCGGCCAGATCACCTTCCAGAACGTGTTCCACCCGTTGGCGTACAGGTCGCCGGCGGCGTCCAGCAGGCGCGAGTCGAGGCGTTCCAGCACCGTGTACAGCGGCAGCACCATGAACGGGAGGAAGTTGTAGATCAGGCCGCTGATCACCGCGAACTGGGAGTTCAGCAGCGAGTCGTTCTCGGTCAGGCCGACGGCCTGGAGCACGGTGGTCAGGCCGGTGCTCCGGAAGAACTGCGCCACCGGCCCCTGGTCGGTGAGGATGATCTGCCAGGCCAGCGTCCGGATCAGGAAGTTCGTGAAGAACGGCGCGACGACCAGCACGAGCAGCGTGTTCTTCCACCGCCCCGAGCGGTGCGCGATGAACCACGCCAGCGGGTAGCCCAGCAGCAGGGTGCCGACGGTGGCCGAGCCGGCGTAGATGATCGAGCGGAGGAACTGCGGCCAGTAGCGCGACAGCGCGTCCGCGTAGGTGGCGAAGTTCCAGGTCAGGGTGAAGCCGTTGTCGATGTCGCCGGTCTGCAGCGACTGGGACGCCAGCGAGACCGTCGGCACGACGAAGAACGCCACCAGCCACAGCAGGGCCGGCGCGAGCAGCAGGAACGGCACGAAGGTGCCGCGGCGCCGGGCCGTCCGCGTCCGGCGCGCACCGCCGGCCGGGATGGCGAACGCCATCAGTCGGCCCCCGCCACGACGAACGCCTGGTGCGGGTCCCACCCGAGGACGACCTGGTCGCCGGGACGGGCGCGCGGCGAGCCGTCGTTCGGCTGCGCGACCGTGAGCTCCTGGGCCCACGGCATGGCCACCAGGTAGGTGGTCGCGACGCCGGTGAAGGACGCGTCGGTCACCGTGCCGGTGAGCCGGTTGGCGCTGGGCGGGCTGTCCGGCCCGAGCAGGCGGAGCTTCTCCGGGCGGATGCCGAGGTGGACCAGCGACTCCGTGGCCGACATCTCCGGCCCCAGGTGCAGCCCCTGCGGGAGCTGGGCCCGCTCGACCACGAGGCCGTGGCCGTGGGCGTGCGCGGTGACGAACTCCCCGCCCGGATCGCTGAACCCGTCCAGCGGGAGCAGGTTCGACTGCCCGAGGAAGTTCGCCACGAAGGCCGTCGCCGGGTGGTCGTACAGCTCGTTGGGCGTGCCCAGCTGCTCGATGCGCCCCGCCCGCATCACCGCGACCGTGTCGGCCATCGTCATGGCCTCCTCCTGGTCGTGGGTGACGTGGATGAAGGTGATCCCGACCTCCTGCTGGATGCGCTTGAGCTCGATCTGCATCTCGCGGCGCAGCTTCAGGTCGAGGGCCCCCAGCGGCTCGTCCAGCAACAGCACCTCCGGCCGGTTGACGATCGCGCGGGCCAGCGCGACCCGCTGCTGCATGCCGCCGGAGAGCTGTCGCGGCCGCTGCCGGGCGCGGTCGGCGAGCTTCACCAGCTCGAGGGCCTCCATGGCCTTGGTCTTCCAGTCGGCCACCTTGAGCTGGCGGAGGCCGAAGCCGACGTTCTCCAGCACGTCCAGGTGGGGGAAGAGCGCGTAGCTCTGGAACACGGTGTTCACCCGGCGCTGGTAGGCCCGGGTGGCGGTGATGTCGTCCCCGCCGAGGAAGATCCGTCCCGACGTCGGCTCCTCCAGCCCTGCGACCATCCGCAGGGTGGTCGTCTTGCCACAGCCGGACGGGCCGAGCAGGGCGAAGAAGGAACCGGACGGCACGACGAGGTCGATGCCGGCCACCGCGACGAAGTCGTCGAAGTGGCGGGTCAGCTCGACGAGTTCCAGCTCGCCCTGCGTGGTCTCGCCCATGCCTAGCCCGTCACCACGGCCTGGAACTGGCGGTTGAACGCGGTCTCCTCCTCGGCCGTCAGGGCCCGGAAGGACTGCGTCCTCGCCATCACCGCGTCGCTGGGGAAGATCAGCTCGTTGTTGGCGATCTCCGGGTCCTTCTTGACCAGGATCTCCTTGGCCCCGGCGACCGGCGAGATGTAGTTCACGTACTCGGTGACCTTCGCCATCACCTGCGGGTCGTAGTAGTAGTCGATCAGCCGCTCGGCGTTCTTCTTGTGCTTGGCGAGGTTCGGGATCACGAAGTTGTCGGAGAAGGTCGGGATGCCCTTCTCGCCGAGCGCGTACCCCAGCGCGGGGTTGTCCGCGCGCAGCTGCACGACGTCGCCGGTCCAGGCCACGCAGGCCGCCGTGTCGCCGGAGGCCAGCGGCTTGGTGTACTCGTTGCCGGTGAAGCCCTTGATCTGGCCGGAGTCCTTCGCCTCCTGGATCACGGCCAGCGCCGCGGTGAACTGCTCGGCGGTCACGGAGCCGAGGTTGACGCCCTGCTCGATCAGCACCAGGCCGACGGTGTCGCGCATCTCGGTGAGCATCGTCACCTTGCCCTTCAGGGCCGGGTCGTGGAGCAGCTGGTCGACCGTGGTGACCTTGCGCCCGCCGGTCGCCTTCGGGTTGTAGGCGATGCCGGTGAAGCCGATCTGCCAGGGCAGCGAGTAGACGCGTCCCTTGTCGAAGGCCACGTCCTTCAGCGACGGGTCGAGGTTCACCGCGTTCGGGATGTTCGCGTAGTCCAGCGGCTGGATGTAGCCGAGGCGGGCGAGCCGCGCGACCATCCAGTCGGTGCTCACCCAGGTGTCGCGCCCGGTGTCCTGTCCGCTCTCGAGTAGCGGGCGCACCTTGGCGAAGAACTCGTCGTTGTCGTTGTAGTCCTCGGTGTAGGTGACGTCGATGCCCGTCTTCTTCGTGAAGGCCTCGATCGAGGGGTGCTTGCCGTTGTCGTCGACGTCGATGTACTCGGGCCAGTTCGACCACTTGACGATCTTCTCGGTGTCGGAGAGGTCCGGGGCGGCCTGCGGGGTCTTGCTGGCCGCGCCGGAGGCGCTGGGGTTACGGCCCGGGGAGCCACAGGCGGCCAGCAGTCCTGCTGCGGCGGTGCCGGCCAGGCCGGCGAGCGCGGCGCGGCGCGAGATCGCGGAGCGGGCGAAGGACGCGAACGAGGGATCAGGTGACATTGCGGCGAGCTCCTCGGTAGTTGGGTCGGTGTCGGCGATGCTGCGGACGCGCACTCGGGCGGACGGCGGCGGACGCCGGCCACGGACCTGCGAGGTCTCGTACCATCCCGCCTCCTTGGATGAGCATCCTGCTGCCCTGCAGGCTAATCCGCAATTGTTTCGCAAGAGTTACCACGGAAATCGTAGCCGCAGGGTTTGCAGACTTCGATAGTCGGAGTGCAGGATCTACCCATGGCACAGGTTGACCACGTCGAGCAGAGGCGGGAGCCCCCGCAACGCTCGAGCATGCCGGTGGTGGACGCGATCGGGAAGCGGATCATCGAGCTGCTTCAGCAGGACGGCCGCAAGCCGTTCGTCAGCATCGCCGCGGAGGTCGGACTCTCGGAGGGGGCGGTCCGACAGCGCGTTCAGCGGCTCACGGAGTCGGGCGTGATGCAGATCGTCGCGGTCACCGACCCGCTCGTGGTCGGCTTCACGCGGCAGGCGATGATCGGCATCAAGACCGCCGGCGACGCCGGCCCGATCGCCGACCGCCTGTGCGAACTCGCCGAGGTCGACTACGTCGTCACCACCGCCGGGAGCTTCGACCTGCTCGTCGAAGTGGTCTGCGAGGGGGACGCGGAGCTGCTCGAACTCCTGATGACCAGGATCCGCACGATCGAGGGCGTGATCGGCACAGAGACGTTCGTCTACCTCAAACTCAACAAGCAGCACTACGACTGGGGAACCCGATGACGCAGACCACCCGCTCCGGCACGCCGCTGGCCCAGGCGGCGCAGTCGCACCTGTGGGGGCACTTCACCCGCCACTCGGTCTACGAGCCGGTGGAGGCCGGCGGGCGCGGTGCCGAGATGCCGGTCATCGTCCGCGGCCGCGGCCACCGGATCTGGGACGACCGCGGCCGGGAGTACTTCGACGGGCTCGCCGGGCTGTTCACCGTCCAGGTGGGCCACGGACGCACCGAACTGGCCGAGGCCGCGGCGAGGCAGGCATCCGAGCTCGCGTACTTCCCGCTGTGGAGCTACGGGCACCCGGCCGGGATCGAGCTGGCCGAGCGCCTGGCCGGCTACGCGCCCGGCGACCTCAACCGCGTGTTCTTCACCACCGGCGGCGGCGAGGCCGTCGAGTCGGCGTGGAAGCTCGCCAAGCAGTACTTCAAGCTCACCGGACGGCCCACGAAGACCAAAGTGATCTCGCGCTCGATCGCGTACCACGGCACCCCGCACGGCGCCTTGTCGATCACCGGCATCCCCGCAGCGCGCGCCCCGTTCGAGCCGCTGGTGCCCGGCGCGTTCAAGGTGCCGAACACCGGCTTCTACCGGGCCCCGGAGCACCTTCGCGACGACGAGCACGCCTTCGGCCAGTGGGCGGCCGAACGGATCGCGGAGGCGATCGAGTTCGAGGGGCCGGACACCGTCGCCGCGGTGTTCCTCGAGCCCGTCCAGAACTCCGGCGGCTGCTTCCCGCCGCCCCCGGGGTACTTCGAGCGTGTCCGCCAGATCTGTGACACCTACGACGTCCTGCTGGTCTCGGACGAGACGATCTGCGCGTTCGGCCGCATCGGCTCGATGTTCGCCTGTGACGACTTCGGCTACGTGCCCGACATCATCACCTGCGCCAAGGGCATGAGCAGCGGCTACTCCCCGATCGGGGCGATGATCGCCTCCGACCGGCTGTTCGAGCCGTTCCGCTCCGGCACCACGAGCTTCGCCCACGGCTACACCTTCGGCGGGCACCCGGTGTCGTCCGCGGTGGCGCTGGCCAACCTCGACATCATGGAGCGCGAGGGACTGAACCAGCAGGTGGCCACGCTCGCCCCGTCCTTCCGTGCGGCGCTGGACGGGCTGCGGGACCTGCCCATCGTCGGCGACGTCCGGGGCGCGGGCTACTTCTACGGCATCGAACTGGTGAAGGACCGCGAGACCAGGGAGACCTTCGACGACGACGAGGCCGAGCGGCTCTTGCGCGGCTTCCTCTCGAAGGCGCTGTTCGACGCCGGCCTGTACTGCCGCGCCGACGACCGGGGCGACCCCGTCATCCAGCTCGCGCCGCCGCTGACCATCGGCGAGCCCGAGTTCGCCGAGATCGCCGGCATGCTCCGCTCGGTGCTGACCGAGGCCAGCGAGCTTCTCTAGCTGTGATGTCCGGGCACGTTGGTCGAGATCGTGTGACGACACGATCTGAGGTTGGGGGTGGGTGAAGGCCTCCCGGTGTGGAGTGGAGCTGTCTAGGAACCGCTTCACGACCAAGGAGGCCTTCATGTCCCACGCTAATGCTGCGTTGACTCCGCGTGCCCGGTTGAGGCTGGCGCTTCTTATCGTCGATCACGGTTGGCCGGCGGCGCGGGCCGCTGAACGCTACGACGTGTCGTGGAAGACCGCGGTGAAATGGGCTGACCGGTACCGCGCTGAGGGTCCGGCAGGGATGTCGGATCGGTCGTCTCGGCCGCACCATCAGCCGAACCGGACACCGCAGCCGATGGTCCGCAAGATCGTCCACCTGCGCTGGAAGCAGCGACTCGGGCCGGTCGAGATCGCCGATCGGCTCGGTATGGCGGCCTCGACCGTGCATGCGGTCCTGGTGCGGTGCCGGTTGAACCGGCTCAGCCATGTCGACCGGGCCACCGGTGAACCGATCCGGCGCTTCGAGCACCCCCACCCCGGTGATCTGATCCATGTCGATGTGAAGAAGCTCGGCAAAGTCCCTGATGGTGGCGGCTGGCGCTACGTCGGCCGGCGACAGGGCGAGAAGAACCGGTCAGCGACCGTGGCGCTCAACGGCACTCCACGCAACAAGCATCGGAACCCGGTGATCGGCACCTGTTACCTGCACACCGTGATCGATGACTATTCCCGGGTCGCCTACGTCGAAGCCCATGACGACGAGACCAAGGAGACCGCGACCCAGGTGCTGCGCAACGCCGTCGCCTGGTTCGCCGCACGCGGCGTCGCCGTCCAACGGGTCCTGTCCGACAACGGCAGCTGCTACAAGTCCCACCTGTGGCACCAGACCTGCACCGACCTCGGCATCACACCGAAGAAGACCCGGCCCTACCGGCCACAGACCAACGGCAAGATCGAACGTTTCCACCGCACCCTGGCCGAGGACTGGGCATTCAAGAAGCTCTACAACTCCGAATCAGCCCGGCTCGCCGCGCTACCCGCCTGGATCCACGAATACAATCACCACCGGCCCCACTCAGCACTCGGGAAAGCCGCACCCATCACCAGACTGGACAACCTGGCTGGACATCACATCTAGCGGGACGGCCTAGATCCCGACGTCCTCCAGCATCTCGGTCACCAGGGCGGCGATCGGAGAACGCTCGGAGCGGGTCAGGGTGACGTGGGCGAACAGCGGGTGGCCCTTGAGCCGCTCCACCACGGCCACCACCCCGTCGTGCCGGCCCACGCGCAGGTTGTCGCGCTGGGCGACGTCGTGGGTGAGGACGACCCGCGAGTTCTGTCCGATCCGCGACAGCACGGTGAGCAGCACGTTGCGCTCCAGTGACTGCGCCTCGTCGACGATCACGAAGGCGTCGTGCAGCGAGCGACCGCGGATGTGGGTGAGCGGGAGGACCTCGATCAGGTCCTGCGCCAGCACCTCGTCGATCACGTTCTTGCTGGTCACCGAGCCCAGCGTGTCGAACACCGCCTGGCCCCAGGGCGACATCTTCTCGTTCTCGCTGCCGGGCAGGTAGCCGAGTTCCTGCCCGCCCACCGCGTACAGCGGACGGAACACGATCACTTTCGCGTACTGCCGCCGCTCGAGGACGGCCTCCAGCCCCGCGCAGAGGGCGAGCGCCGACTTGCCGGTACCCGCCCGCCCGCCGAGGGAGACGATGCCGATGTCGGGGTCGAGCAGGAGGTCGAGGGCCACCCGCTGCTCCGCGGAGCGGCCGTGGAGGCCGAACGCCTCCCGGTCGCGGACCAGGCGGACCGCACCGTCCGGCAGCACCCGGCCCAGCGCGGAAGAGCTGGCCCCGTGCAGCACGACGCCGGTGTGGCAGGGCAGGTCGACCGCCTCGGCGACGACCGCGGAGCCCTCGGCGTAGAGGCGCTCGATGGTGGCCGTCGGCACGTCGACCTCCGCCATCCCGGTCCACCCGGAATCGGGCGTGATCTCGTGCCGGTACTCCTCGGCCGGGAGGCCGACGGCCGAGGCCTTCACCCGCATCGGCAGGTCCTTGCTGACCAGGACGACGTCGTGGCCCTCGGCGCGGAAGTTGAGCGCGACGGCGAGGATGCGGGAGTCGTTGTCGCCCAGGCGGAAGCCCGGCGGGAGCACCTCGGTGTCGGTGTGGTTGAGCTCGACCCGGACGGTGCCCTCGGCCTCGTTGACCGGGATCGGCGCATCGAGGCCTCCGTAGCGCACCCGCAGGTCGTCGAGGTAGCGCAGCGCGGTGCGCGCGAAGTACCCGAGCTCGGGGTGGTGGCGCTTGGCCTCCAGTTCGGTGATGACGACCACCGGGACCACGACGCTGTGCTCGGCGAAGTTCCGCAGGGCGTGCGGGTCGCTCAGCAGCACGGAGGTGTCCAGAACGTAGGTCTTCAGCGCCAGAGCGGTGTCACGGGTCCCGGAGAAGGCGGTCCTGGTCGATGGCATGTCGATCCCTTGTCCGAGCCGGATCGCCGCCCGTCCGGCTCAACCTGGTGGTCAGCCGAGGGGACGGGGTCCGGGGGCGGGCCCGCGGGTCACGCTGTGCAGCATGGTGCCTCTCGTCCGGACGGATGGGGCACCCGCCCGTGCCACGAGAGTAAGCCCGCCGCCACGACCACCCGCGTCCCGACACGCCGCGCGCGGGGTGCGTTCACCCGACCGTCACACAGCACCTCCGCGGCGCCCGCCGACCGCCCTAGACTCCGGTGATGGGCCGACTTCCCGCACACCTCACCATCGCCACCACCCCGCTGGCCGCGCCGTCGGCGCAGGTGGTCGGCGACCACTACCGGATCACGGTGCTCACCCCCCGGCTGCTGCGGCTGGAGTACTCCCCCACCGGCAGGTTCGAGGACCGCGCCACCCAGATGGTGCTCAACCGGGCGTTCGAGCCGGCCGGCTTCCGCGTCGAGCGGGACGCGAACGGGATCCACCTGTTCACCGACGCCCTCGTGCTCGACTACGACGAGCGCCCGTTCTCGGCGTCGGGGCTCCGGGTCCGGCTGGCCGGCGCCCACGGCTACCACAGCGAGTGGCGCCACGGCGCCCGGTTCACGCCGAGCCCCTGGCAGCAGGGGAACCTCGGCGGCACCGCGCGCACCCTCGACGGCGTGGACGGGGCGCTGCCGCTGGAGGACGGGCTGGTGTCCACCACCGGCTACGCGGTGCTGGAGGACACGACGCTCGCGCTCGAGGAGTGGGTGGAGCCGCGGATCGAGGGCAACACCGACCTGTACTACTTCGGCCACGGCCACGACGCCGCCGGGGCCGTCCGCGACTTCTACCGGCTCACCGGGCCGCAGCCGCTGCTGCCGCGCTGGGCCCTGGGCAACTGGTGGAGCCGGTACTACGCCTACTCCGCGCAGGAGTACCGGGCGCTCGTGGAGCGCTTCGAGCAGGAGCACCTGCCGTTCAGCGTTGCGGTGGTCGACATGGACTGGCACTGGGTGGACGTCGACCCGTCCTACGGCCACGGCTGGACCGGCTACTCCTGGAACACCGACCTGTTCCCCGACCCTCGCGGCTTCCTCTCCTGGCTGCACGAGCACGGGCTGCGGGTCTCGCTCAACCTGCACCCCGCGGACGGCGTCCGCGCCTACGAGGACCGCTACCCGCAGCTGGCCCGGCGGCTGGGCATCGACCCGGAGAGCCGGCGGGCGATCGACTTCGACGCCGCCGACCCCGGCTTCCTTGTGGCCTACCTCGAGGAGGTGCTCCACCCGCTGGAGGCCGAAGGGGTCGACTTCTGGTGGCTGGACTGGCAGCAGGGCCCGCACTCGACAATGCCGGGCCTGGACCCGCTGTGGATGCTGAACCACATCCACCACCTCGACTCCGCGAGGGACGGGCGGCGTCCGCTCACCTTCTCCCGCTACGCCGGGCCCGGCTCGCACCGGTACCCGGTGGGCTTCTCCGGCGACACGATCACCACCTGGGAGAGCCTCGACTTCCAGCCGTACTTCACTGCCACGGCCGCCAACATCGGCTACGGGTGGTGGAGCCACGACATCGGCGGCCACGCCTTCGGCTACCGCGACGACGAGCTGGCCACGCGGTGGTTCCAGCTCGGGGTGTTCTCGCCGGTCAACCGCCTGCACTCCACCAACGACCTGTTCGCGGGCAAGGAGCCGTGGAAGTACTCCGCGCCGGCCCGGGCGGCGATGGGCGAGGCGCTCCGGCTGCGGCACCGGCTGGTGCCCTACCTGTTCACGATGGCCGAGCGCGCGCACTCGGCCGGCGAGCCGCTGGTCCGCCCGCTCTACCACCTGGACCCGCGGCCGGAGGCCGTGGCGTCGCGCAACACCTTCGCCTTCGGCAGCGAGCTGCTGGTGGCCCCGATCACGTCCCCGGCCGACCGCAGCACGCTGCTCGGGCGGGTCTCCACCTGGCTCCCGGCCGGGGAGTGGACGGACTTCTTCACCGGCGTCCGCTACAGCGGGGGGCGCACGGTCACCCTGCACCGGCCGCTGGAGGGGTACCCGGTGCTGGCCAGGGCCGGCGGGATCGTCCCGCTCACCTGGCCGGGCGAGTACGGGACGCAGAACCCCGCCGCGCTCGAGGTGCACGTCTTCGCGGGCGCGGACGGCCGGCTGGCTCTCTACGAGGACGACGACGCCGCCGTGCCCCGGGCGGTCACCACCGTGATCACGTGGGACGAGGCGACCGGCGACCTGCGGATCGCGCCGGGGTCCGGGGCGCTGGACGTCGTCCCGGCGACGCGGCGCTTCCGCGTGGTGCTGCACGGGCTCGACGACGTGGACGCCGCACTGCCCGACGGCGCCCACGAGAGCGCCGCGGCCGGACCGCTCACCGTCGAGCTGGACGTGGTGACCTCCGACGGCGCGTCGGTCAGGTTCAGCGGGCGGCGGTCGGACAACCGGGCGGAGTCACGCCTGCACGACCTGCTCAACGCCGCCCAGGTGGAGTACCGCACGAAGGAGGCCGTGTGGCGCGTCCTGCAGTCCACCTCCGGACTGCGGCGCGTCGCGGCGATCGAGGGCCTGGGGCTTCCGGACGCGCTGCGCTCCGCGGTCTGCGAGCTTCTGCTGGCCGACGCCTGAGCTATCGGCCGTAGCGGCGCTCGCGCTGGGCGTAGGAGCGCAGCGCCCGGATGAAGTCGACCTTGCGGAAGTCCGGCCACAGGGCCTCGCAGAAGTAGAACTCCGAGTGCGCCGACTGCCAGATCAGGAAGCCGGACATGCGCTGCTCCCCGGACGTGCGGATGATCAGGTCGGGGTCGGGCTGGCCCGCGGTGTAGAGGTGGTCGGCGATGTGGTCGATCTCCAGGGTCTCCGCGAGCTCCTCCAGCCGGGTGCCCTTGGTCGCCTCGCTGGCCAGCAGCGAGCGGACGGCGTCCCGCAGCTCGTGGCGTCCGCCGTAGGCGATCGCGACGTTGACGTGGGTGCCGGTGTGGCCGGAGGAGGCCTGCTCGGCGTCCCGCAGCCGGCCCGCCATGTCGTCGGGCAGCAGTGCCGGGTCGCCGACCACCTGCACGCGGTAGCTCGCGGCGAGGTCGGTGACGAGCCGCTCGATCACGCGCAGCAGCGGGGCCACCTCCTCCGCACTGGAGCGGGTGAGGTTGTCGGTGGACAGGACCCAGAGAGTGACCACCCCGATGCCGAGGTCGGCGCACCAGTCGACGAACTCCTTCAGCTTGTCGGCGCCGGCCTGGTAGCCCACGACGAGCGGGCTGTCGGGGGCGTTGGTGCGGGCCCAGCGGCGGTTCCCGTCCGCGAGCACCGCGACGTGGCGCGGCAGCGCCGAGCGATCGAGCTGGGCGAGCAGCTGGGTCTCGTAGGCGGAGTACAGGAACCCCAGCGGCTCGAGGCGGTTCACCGCTTCGCGTATCCGGAGGCCCCACGCCATAGCTGCACCCTACCGCCCGCACCCGTGGGCCGATCCGGGCGTGGCCCTGTTGAATCGGAGAGATACCTACGCTAACGTAACTTACGACGCCGTAGGTTTCTGGAGGGACGATGGAAGAGACGGTCACCGAACAGAAGCCCCGGCTGCGCGGCTGGCTGCACCTGGGCATGACGCCTGTGGTGCTGGTCGGCGGGGTGCTGCTGGTGGTGCTCGCCCCCACCGTGGCCGGGCGCATCGGCAGCGCGGTCTGGCTGGCCGGCGCGCTGCTGCTGTTCGGCACCAGCGCCGCCTACCACCTCGGCGACTGGACGCCCGCGACCAGGGCGGCGCTACGCCGCTGGGACCACGCGAACATCTTCGTGTTCATCGCCGCCACCTACACCCCGCTCGCGCTCACGATGCTGCCGACAGCGGAGGCGACGAAACTGCTGGTGCTCATCTGGTCGGTGGGCGTGGTCGGGCTGGTGGTGCGGGTGTTCTGGCACACCGCCCCGCGCTGGCTGGACGTCGCCTGCTACCTGGGCATGGGCTGGGCCGGCATCGCGTGGCTCCCGGCCTTCTGGGCCCAGAGCCCGCTGGTCGTCCTGCTGATCGCCCTCGGCGGGCTGTTCTACACCGTCGGCGCGCTCATCTACGCCCGCAAGCTGCCCAACCCCTCGCCGGCGTGGTTCGGCTTCCACGAGGTGTTCCACGCCTGCACGATCGCCGCAGCGCTGGCCCACTTCGCGGCGATCGCCGTCGCGCTGTTCTGAGCGGCGGGGCTACGCGCGGCTCCACAACGCCGTGCGCAGTTCGGCGAGGTCGGCGGTGGGCGCGAAGCACACCGTCCCGCGGCACACGTAGGCGGCCGGTTCCGTGCGCTCCTCGAAGTGACTGCCGAAGCCCGGCGTGCCGGCGGGCCCGGTGAGGACCGCGGTGCCGATCGGCGCCATCCGCCACGTGGCCCGTGACAGTTCGGCCAGCGGGTCGTCCGCGACCACCACGGCAACGGCGGGACGCAGGCCCGTGCGGGCCTCGTCGGCCACCAGCGCGTCGACCAGCGCGGACCCGGCGAACCGGGGCGCCTGCTCCAGCAGGCCGCGCAGGGTGAGCGCCGCCGCGTCCGCCCGTTCGGCGAGCTCGGGACGCTCCGCCAGCAGCGCCACCAGCCGCAGTGCCGCGACCAGCGCGCTCGTGCCGGACGGTGTCGGGTTGTCGCTGACGTCCCTTGCCCGGGCGAACAGCTGCTCGGCGTCCGCTGCCACGTCGTGGAACCCGCCGTCGTCCGCGCCGAACAGCTCGAGCGCCTGCGCGAGCAGCGTCTCCGCCCGCCGCAACCACTCCGCGTCGCCGAGCGCCCCGGCGAGCCGGGCGAACCCGAGCGCCACGGCGCCGTAGTCGTCGGCGAACGCCGTCACCGACGCCGCCTCGCCGGCCAGCGATGTGCGGTGCAGCCGCCCGTCCCATTGGTCGCGCCACAGGCACTCGGCCGCCCCGCGGGCCAGTTCCAGCCAGCCGGGCTCGCCGAACACCTCTGCCGCCCACACCAGCGCGTCGACCGCCCAGCCGTTCCACGCCGCCACGACCTTGTCGTCACGGGCCGGCGGGAACCGTCCCTGGCGTTCGGCGAGCAGGCGCGCCGACACCGCGGCGAGCCGCTCCGGGTCGGGGTTGCCCCGCAGCTGGAGGGTCGACAGGCCGTGCTCGAAGGTCCCGCCGGTGGTGACGTGGAAGACCTCCGCCGCCCACTCCGCGTCCTCACCCAGCACGTCGGCGAGGAGGGCCGGGTCCCAGCAGTAGTAGATGCCCTCGTGCTGCATGCCGCGGCTGTCGAGGCTGTCGGCGTCCAGCGACGACGCGAACCCGCCCGAGGGCAGCAGCAGCTCGCGCTCCAGCCAGCCGACGATGCCCCGGACGACCCGCTCGAACTGCCAGCGCAGCACCGGGTCGTGGTCGGGCACCCGCCGCCAGCCGCGGGTGTACGCGCCCAGCAGCAGCGCGTTGTCGTACAGCATCTTCTCGAAGTGCGGCACCACCCAGCCGGCGTCGACGCTGTAGCGGGCGAAGCCACCCCCGACCTGGTCGTGGATGCCGCCGCGGGCCATCGCGTCCAGGGTGCGCTGGGCGACGTCGAGGGAGCCGGGCTCCCCCTTCACCAGCAGCGCGTCCACGAGCAGCGGGGCGGGGAACTTCGGTGCGGTGCCGAAGCCGCCGTGCAGCGGGTCGAACTCCCCGCTCACGCGGTCGAGCACCGCCCACACGTCGAGCCGGTCGCTCGAGGCGGGCAGCGGCGCGAAGGCGTCGACCAGGTGCGTCGTGATCACCTCCGCGCTGGCTGCGGCCTCGTCCCTGCGCTGGCGCCACGCGGTGTCGATGGCCTCCAGCACCTCGGCGAAGGACGGCATGCCGCCGGTACGCTCGGGCGGGTAGTAGGTGCCGGCGAAGAACGGCCGGGCGTCCGGGGTGAGGAAGACCGTCATCGGCCAGCCCCCCGAACCGGTGAGGGCCTGGGTCGCCTTCATGTAGAGGGCGTCGATGTCGGGACGCTCCTCGCGGTCCACCTTGATCGCGACGAAGTTGGGGTTGACCAGTGCCGCGATCGCCGGGTCGGAGAACGACTCGTGGGCCATCACGTGGCACCAGTGGCAGGCCGCGTAGCCCACCGACAGCAGGATCGGGCGACCGGACGCCGCGGCCTCCGCCAGGGCCTCCTCGCCCCACTCCCACCAGTCGATGGGGTTGTCCGCGTGCATCCGCAGGTAGGGGGACGTGGCTTCCGCTAGGCGATTCACAACCGCCAAGCATAGGCGACGGTGCTCAGGTCATCGCCGCCGGCGGGACGCCGCGGGGCGTGGTGGTGCGGCGGCAGGGCCCCGTCCGCGTCGTCGTCAGGGGCGCTCGGTGGGCGACTGCGGCGCCGGGGGCTCCTCGAAGTCGATACGCCCGATGTTGCGGCGCATGCTCCAGTACAGGAAGCCGAGCAGCACCAGCAGCACCACCACCATGGCCAGGGGCAGCCAGGGGGGCGTCACTAGATTGAGTAGCACCATGCCCCAAGGTTATCGGTGTCCCTGAGCCCGGCGAAGAGGTCGTCCTCGGGCAGCGAGACCGGCACGGCCGAGCGGACCAGCTGGTAGTCCTCCGTCGGCCAGCCCGCCTGCTGGATCTCCAGCGGGACGGCGAACCACCGTCCCTCCGGGTCGATCTGGGTGGCGTGGGCCAGCAGCGCGGCATTGCGGACGCCGAAGTACTGCGCGCAGGGCACGAAGGTCGTCAGCCGGGCCAGGCGCTCGGGATCCTCCCCCCACTGGGCCAGCCACTCGGCGTAGGGACGGCCGAGCCCGGCCTCGTGCATCGCGGCGTCGAGGGCGGCGTAGCGGCCGCGGTGCAGCGACATGTCGTAGTACACCTTCGGCACCTGCCACGGCTCGCCGCGTCCGGGCCAGGCATTCGGGTCCGCGGCGGCCTCGACGGCAGCCATCGACACCCGGTGGCACTGGATGTGGTCGGGATGGGGGTAGCCGCCGTTCTCGTCGTAGGTGGTCAGCACGTGGGGACGGAACTCGCGGATCACCTCCACCAGCGGACCGGCCGCGACCGCAGGATCGATCCGGGCGAACGCGTCCTCGGGGAGCTCCTCCCCCTCGTCCGGCATGCCGGAGTCGACGTAGCCCAGCCACACCTGGCGGATGCCGAGGACCTCTGCGGCGCGGGCCATCTCCGCCCGCCGCAGGTCGGGAAGGCTCGCCCAGTTCTGTGGGGTGTCCATCCTGGGGTTGAGGATCGACCCCCGCTCGCCACCGGTGCAGGTGGCCACCATCACGTCCACGCCCTGGGCGACGTAGTAGGCGGTGGTGGCCGCACCCTTGCTCGACTCGTCGTCGGGGTGCGCGTGGACGTGCAGCAACCGCAGGCTCATGACCCCATTCTGCGAAACCCGGCACGTCCTTCCCAGTTCCCCGGGCAAGAATGGACACCGTGACCGACCCGGACGCCGCCGCACGCCTGGCCCGCAGGTACCCCGCCCCACCGCGACGCCGGTGGTGGATCCCCCTCGCGATCGCCCTCGGGGCCGCCGCGGTCGCCTGGCTGGTGTGGGCCGGAGGGCACGGCGCCTTCGGGGTGGTCACCGCGCGGGTCGACGCGTTCACCGTCCGCTCGGACACCCTGATCGACGTGACCGTCACCATCGACCGTCCCGATGTCGCGCAGGGCGCGCAGTGCCAGGTGTTCGCCCAGGCCGTCAGCCACGAGCGGGTCGGCGAGGTGACCGCGACCGTGGCCTCCGGGGGCGAGCGGCTCACGCAGGTCGTCGTCCCCGTGCGGACCTACCTGCGCGCGACCAGCGCGTCCGTCGAGGCGTGCCGGACGACCGGTTGAGAATCCCCTGCGGGCATCGGCTAGCCTGCAAGGCATGACTGATCCGACCACGTGGCTCACCCAGGAGGCCTTCGACCGGCTGAGCGCCGAGCTCGCCTACCTCAAGACCGAGGGACGGCAGAAGGTGTCGGCCAAGATCGCCCAGGCCCGCGAGGAGGGGGACCTCAGCGAGAACGGCGGCTACCACGCCGCCCGTGAGGAGCAGGGGCACCAGGAGGCACGGATCCGCCAGCTCACCGCCATGCTCGAGAACGCCCAGGTGGGCGAGACTCCCGCCGACTCCGACGAGGTGACCCCCGGCGTCTCCGTGACCATCTATTACGACGACGACCCCGACGACACCGACACGTTCCTGCTCGGCTCGCGCGAGCTCGTCGGCCTCGACGACTCGGTGGACGTCGAGGTCTTCTCGCCGCAGTCACCGCTCGGCGCGGCCATCCTCGGACGCCGCGTCGGCGACACCGTCTCCTACACCGCCCCCACCGGCAAACCCATCGAGGTCACCATCCTCGAGGTGAAGCCCTTCACGAGCTGAGCCACCCGCCCCTCTCCCGAGGGCCAGCCCCGCCGATCGAGGACCAGCCCTCCCGATCGAGGGCCAGCCCTCCCGATCGAGGACCAGCGTTGACGTCGAGGGCCAGCCCCTGCGGGCTGGCCCTCGGCCACAAGGCTGGCCCTCGGCGAGTGAGGGAGCTGGTCGCCGAAGCTCGACGCCGGATCGACCCGTCCCCTCGACACCCGCGACATCACCCGTTGGAGAGGACGGCAGACCCCGTCCGGACGCCGCCCCACACAGCCGAGGGCCATCTCCTGGCAGCCGAGAGCCATCCTCTGGTGTCGAGGGCCAGCGCTGTTGTCGAGGGCCAGCCCCTGCGGGCTGGCCCTCGACGACAAGGCTGGCCATCGGCCGTTCCTGGGGCGGGAGCGCCCTGTGGCGGAAGGACGCGGGCTACAGGGCGGCGAGCAGCTCGGCGGCCTCGACCGGCGAGAGGGCGCCGGAGGCGACCTCGCTGAGGACCTGGTCGCGGGTCATCGCGGTCACCGGCTCGGTGTCGCCGGCCAGTCCGAGCTTCACCAGCAGGGCGGTGAAGCGCGCGCGGGCGGTCGGGTAGGAGACGCCGAGGTGCTTCTCGACCTCGCGGAGGTTGCCCCGTGAGGCGAGGAAGACCCGCAGCAGCTCGGTGTCCCGCTCGTCGAGCGCACAGAAGTCGCAGTGGCCGAACTCGCCGGCCAGCTCCGAGCCGCAGTTGTGGCAGCCGAGCCGGGTCGTGACCAGCTCGCCGCCGCACACCGGGCAGTCGGACGGCGCCCGGTAGCTCATCGCTCGCTCCCGGCCTTGATGTTCGCCCAGCCCATCACGACGCCGACGTCCAGGCGGGCGGAGCCGTTGCCCATGACCACCTCGTCGACCTGTCCGCTGTGCGCGCCGGTCCAGCTCACCTTGCCCAGCTGCGCCTCGCCCCGGATCGTCACGTTCGACTCATCGCCGAGCGCGACGGTCAGCTGGCCCGACTCCACGCGGACGCGCGAGCGGCCGCTGGTGATCGTCCCCTTGACGGTCGCGGAGCCGGCCTGGACCAGCACGTCGTTGACCTCGGCCACGCCCTCGAGCTCCGCGCTGCCGGCGGTCACCCGCACCTTGCCCAGGTAGGGCAGGTCGGACGTGGTCAGCTGGCCGGCGGTGACCTCGACGTCGACGATGATCGCGGGGTTGATCCGCAGGTAGAGCTCCTTGCCCAGGCCCATCGCCCGGATGTCGTCGAAGTTGCGCGGCGGCCGGAGGATGCTGAAGCCGTCGAGGGTCGGCCCGATCTCGCCGTCGCTGGTCACCTCGAGCACCGAACCGTTACGGCGCAGCACGTGGGGCCCCTCCGCGGACGCCGTCGCCACCGACGGGTCGCCGACGATCCGGACGCGGCGTCCCACGGCGCGCACCCAAATGCGGTCCACGCCCTTGCTCCCGGTCGGACGCCGGCGGCCGGAGGCGGGCGCCTCGTCCTGGCCGAACACCTCGCGGGCGTACGGCGAGTACTGCCGGCGCGACGGCTCCTCGCCGAGCTCCTCGTTGGTCGGTTCGGTCGGCGGGGGTTCGGGGGCCGGCTCCGCGGCCTTCAGGGCGTCGATGCGCCGGGCGGCCTCGGACGCGTCGATACGGCCGGCGGCGAGTTCCTCGAGGATGGCTCCCAGATCTGCACTACTCATGTGTCCCAGCGTAGCGCGATTTTCCAGAAAGGAAAGTTGCGCTTTCTACTTTGGTAGGTCAGCGGTCTCGAAGCGGTCCGGATCGAGGCCGCGGACGAACGCCACGAAGAACGCCAGCACCGGGATCGCGAGCAGCGCACCGAGGATGCCGGCCAGCGTCGAGCCGACCACGAGGCCCACCAGCACGACCAGCGGGTGCAGCGCGACCGCGCGCCCGAGCAGGATGGGCTGCAGGAAGTGGCCCTCGGCCTCCATCACCAGGACGGTGATGCCCAGCATGATCAGCGCGGTCACCGGGCCGTGCGTGACCAGGGCGAGGGCGCACGCCACCGTCCCGGCCAGGACCGCTCCGACCACCGGCACGAACGCGGTGACGAAGGTCAGCGCGAACAGCGCCAGCGGCATCGGCAGCCCGAGGACGAGGGCGCCGGCGAGGATGCCGAGCGCGTCCACAAGGGCCACCAGCACCTGCGCCCGCATGTAGGCCACCAGCGACATCCAGCCGCGCTCCGACGCACGGGCCGTGGACGCCTGGTAGTGGCGTGGGACGAGCCGGGTGGTCGCGGCCCAGATCTCCCGGCCGGACGCGAGGAAGAAGAAGGCGGCGATCAGGGCGATCGCCAGCCCGGCGAGGAAGTGGCCGATGCCGATGCCGGCGTGCGCCGCGGCACCGGCGATCGCCTCCGCGGAGTTGGACACCCACGTCGTGAGCTGGTCGAGGTAGCCGTTCAGCTGCGCCTGGTCGATGTGCAGGGGCCCGGCCGCCAGCCAGTTCAGCAGCGCCGCCACGCCCTCCCGTGCCTTGACCCACAGCTCCGGCCACTCCCTGGCGACCTGCGCGCCGACGGTCGCGAACACGCCGACCACCACCAGGGCCATCGCCAGCAGACAGCCGGCAGCGGCGAGGGCTGGCGGCCAGTTCCAGCGGCGAAGGACCCGGTTCAGCGGGGTCAGCAGTGCGGTCAGCAGGACGGCGACCGCGATCGGCACCGCCACGGCGGAGAAGTACTGGAGGAGCCACCACACGAGCCCGACGACGGCGGCGACGAGCAGCGTCCGCCAGGCCCACTCCGAGGCGGTGACGAGCCCCTGCGGCACGCGGGAACCCGGGTCGTCGGTGCGGCGCGGTCTGGGTGTGAGCACGGGATCACTGTAGCCAGCGCCACCCCGGGGACGCCGCCCCCGCCGCTAGGGTGAGGCGGGTGAGGAAGCCCCTGCCCGAGCTCATCGCCCCCGACTGGGCCGAGGCCCTCGCCCCGGTGGCCGCGCGCATCAGCGCGATGGGCGACTTCCTGCGCGCGGAGCTCGCCGCCGGGCGCGACTACCTCCCGTCCGGGCAGAACGTCCTGCGCGCCTTCTCCCGTCCGCTGGCCGACGTCAGGGTGCTGATCGTCGGCCAGGACCCCTACCCGACGCCCGGGCACCCGGTGGGGCTGTCGTTCTCGGTGGCTCCGCAGGTGCGCCCGCTGCCGCGCAGCCTGGCCAACATCTACGCGGAACTCCAGACCGACCTCGGCATCGCGCCCGCCGCGTCCGGAGACCTCAGCGGCTGGTTCGAGCAGGGCGTCCTGCTGCTCAACCGGGTGCTGACCGTGCGTCCGGGGACGCCCGGCTCCCACCGCGGCAAGGGCTGGGAGGAGGTCACCGACTGCGCGATCGACGCGCTCGCGGCCCGCGGCGGCCCGCTGGTCGCCGTCCTGTGGGGCAGGGACGCGCAGTCGCTGGGGCCGCGCCTGGCCGGCGTCCCCCTGATCACCTCGCCCCACCCCTCGCCGATGTCGGCACACGCCGGGTTCTTCGGGTCCCGCCCGTTCAGCCGCGCGAACGCCGCGCTCCGCGCACAGGGCGGGACGGAGATCGACTGGCGGCTGGAGCGATGAGGAATGCCGGCCCCGCCCCGGGCGTTCACACCGACGTGTTCACCGACAAGCTCCGCATGATCACCCCGCAGTCCGCACTGCCCGGACGCGACCGCCCGATCCTCACCCCCGGCACCACCTTCCACGAGGTGCTCGGCACGCCGATCGACGCCGTGCCGGACGGCGCGGAGGTCGCGTACTTCGCCCTGGGCTGCTTCTGGGGCGCGGAGAAGCTGTTCTGGCAGCTGGACGGCGTCCTCACCACGGCGGTCGGCTACCAGGGCGGCTACACGCCGAACCCCACCTACGAGGAGGTCTGCAGCGGCCGCACCGGCCACGCAGAGACCGTCCGGGTGGTGTTCGACCCGCGGCGGATCAGCTACGACGCCCTGCTGCGGGTGTTCCTGGAGAACCACGATCCGACCCAGGGCATGCGCCAGGGCAACGACCACGGCACCCAGTACCGGTCGGCCGTCTACGCCACCGACCCCGGGCAGGCCGACGCCGCCCGACGGGCGATCGCGGAGTACCAGCCGCGCCTGACCGCGTCCGGCTACGGGACGATCACCACGGAGGTCCTGCCCGCCGGGCCGTTCCACTTCGCCGAGCGCTACCACCAGCAGTACCTGGACAAGAACCCGAACGGCTACTGCCCGGTGCACGCCACGGGGGTGACCTGCGGCTGACCGGGGGTTCGCCTTGACCCTCCGCGCGCCCGCCGCTTTACTGAGGGCGTTCTGCGGAGAGCGGTGGGAACGATGACGGGCATCTCCCGGCCGACCATGGCCGACGTGGGACGCGCCGCAGGCGTGTCCCCGACGACCGTGTCCCTGGTGCTCAACGGCCGCGACCTCAAGATCAGCGACGCCACGCGCGAGCGCGTCCTGGCCGCCGTCCAGGAGCTCGACTACCGGCCCAACCGCACCGCACAGGGCCTGCGGCTGGGCACGACGAGCACGATCGGGTTCCTGACAGACGAGATCGCGATCGAGCCGTTCTCCGGCCCGATGATCGCCGCGATCCACGACCTCGCCTGGGAGCAGCGGTCCCTGCTGCTGATGGTCAACACCACCCGCAACCCCAGCCGGCTGCGGGCCGCGGTGGAGGACCTCCTGGACCGCCGGGTCGACGCGCTGATCTTCGCCGCCATGGGCACCCGGCAGGTCGAGTTCCCCGACCTCCCGTCGCAGGTCCCCGCGCTGCTCGTCAACGCCTTCACCGCGGACGCAAGGCTGCCCGCGATCCTGCCCGACGAACTGGCCGGCGGCCGCGCAGCGGTGGAGCACGTCCTCGCGCTCGGCCACCGCCGGATCGCCTTCATCGCCGGACGCGAGGCCGCCTGGGCCACGCGGATGCGGATCAAGGGCTTCCGGGACGGCCTGGAGGCGGCCGGCCTCGACCCGGACAAGAGCCCGATCTACCTCGGCAACTACCGCATCGACAGCGGCTACGACATCACGCTGCGGGCGATGAGCGTGAAGAAGCCGCCCACGGCGCTGCTGCTGGGCAACGACCAGATGGCCACGGGCGCCTACATCGCCCTCGCCCGGATGGGGCTGCGCATCCCCGACGACGTCTCTGTGGTCGGCTACGACGACGAGCCCCTCGCCGCTGACCTCTCGCCGGCGCTGACCACGGTCCGCATCCCGTTCTACGAGATGGGCCGGATCGCCGCCCAGCACACGCTGGAGGGCACCATCAGCGACCTCCCCCCGCGCACCTTCGAGCCCTGCACGATCATCCACCGCTCATCGACCAACCCGCCGCCCGGGGAGTGAGGATCCCGGCGCAGGGACGCCGCTCGCGCCGGTGACGTGGGGGAAGTACCCCCTTGGTGTCCCGGCTGGCCGCGCCTAGCCTCTGCAGGCATGTGCCGAAACATTCACACCCTGCACAACTTCGACCCGCCCGCCACCGGCGACGAGGTGCACGCCGCCGCCCTCCAGTACGTGCGCAAGGTGGCGGGGACGACCCGTCCGTCCCGGGCGAACCAGGAGGCGTTCGACGAAGCCGTGGAGGCGATCGCGCACGCGACGCACCACCTGCTCGAGCACCTGACCACCAGCGCCCCGCCGAAGAACCGCGACCAGGAGGCGGCCAAGGCGCGGACCCGCGCGGCCACGCGTTACCCGGTCAGCGCCTGAGCGTCCCGGACGGCCGTCCCGCGCAGCCTGGCGTCCCCGGCGACGGTCGTGCCGGACGGTGCGTCGCCGGCGGGAACGCAGGAGCGCCGACGAGCACGCGTGGACACCGCGCGGGTGCCTCGCCGCTCGTGGCGCTCCGTGTTCGGCCCTCAGGCCTGGATCCCCGCCCGCGACGCTGGGGGTGGGGACCCGGGGTCTCCCCTACGGTCAGCCGGCCGCGGTGGCCAGCTTCTCCAGCGCATGCTCCCACTTGCGGGTGAGCGCTGCGGCGTCGAAGTAGGTGGGGATGTGCTCGTGGCGGATCTCGACGGTGGTGCCGTCCTCGGATTCGGCCAGGTCCACCTCGACGATGGTCTTGGGCGCCTCCTCCGCGGCATGCCAGCTGAACCGGATCTGCTCCAGGGGGTGGTAGGAGCGGACGACCCCGAAGGTCCCGTCCGCGGCATGCCAGCTGTCGCCCTTGTCACCGAGTTCACCTCCGGCCCCGAGCAGGGCTTCGGCGCCCTCACGGGTGACCAGGAGCTTCCAGATTTCCTTGACAGGCTTGGACACCGACCGCCGCACGGTGACGGTGGTGTCCACGGGGTTCACGAGAGTGTCGCCCTGGCTCTGTTCGATCATGAGTTACCTCGTTCCACTCAGTGGTTCGAACCGGCCCGACGGTGGGCCGGTACCCGACACCCTACTCAGGATCGGGGGGCGGGGAAGGGGGTTCACGAAGGCCGAACCGACGGCTTTTGCAGCCCTTCGGCGTGTCGCTCCCCGGCCGCCCGGGGCCGACCCGATAGACATGGGTCAGGCCGGACCAGGTATGAGATGGTCCGGCTTTCACGTTGCCGGAGAAGGTCACACAAGTGACGGGTGGGACGGGCGTGAACGCCTGTGACACATCCTGGAAAATCCCTTCCGGAAGTTCGCGAAAACCGCTTGCGCCGCCCCCGCCGCGGGCGTAGAACTGTCCTACGCCACACGCGGTGCCGGTCCCGAAAGGGAACGGAGAGCCGGTGGGGCGGACGGTCAGCAATCGAGGTCTGTGCCCGCGGAGCGATCCGCAGGAGCCCCCGGGACGGGGGGTGGACCAGGCGGGCTGCCGGGCTCTGGATCGTCCAGTCCTGAGCGAACTGAGGGCCGGACCAACTCATACTTGGTCCGGCCCTCGCCTTTCCCGCACTGCGCCCGTCATCCATCGCCGGTAGAGTGGCCAGACCCCCGCCGGACCGGAGGACCGCATGCTGATGGCCCTGATCGCCGCCCACCTCGGGCTGGCGGTCTGCGCGCCGCTGTTGGCGCGCGTGCTCGGGCAGCGCACCTTCCTGCTGGCTGCGCTGGCTCCGGCGACGGCCTTCGCGATGCTGGTCGGCCTCGGGCCCACCGTCCTCTCCGGGGGGGTCGTGGTCGAGACCCTCGAGTGGATCCCCGCGCTCGGCGTCGCCCTCGACTTCCGCATCGGGCTGGTGCAGTGGCTGCTGTCGCTGGTGGTCACCGGCATCGGCGCCGTCGTGCTGGCCTACTGCCGCTGGTACTTCGAGGCCGACCCGCCGCAGGCTCGCGTCGTCGGGCTCCTCACCGCCTTCTGCGCGGCGATGATCGGCCTGGTCACCGCTGACGACCTGGTCGTGGTCTACGTGTTCTGGGAGGCGACCACCGTCTTCTCCTACCTGCTGATCGGGCACGACCCGACACGGCGGGCGAACCGCTCGGCCGCGCTCACCGCGCTCATCGTGACCACCACCGGCGGGCTGGCCATGCTCGTCGGGCTCCTCGCGCTGGGGCACGCGGCCGGCACCTACAGCCTCGCGGCGATCGTCGCCGCACCGCCGTCCGGGCCAGTGGTGGCGGTCGCGGCCCTTCTCGTCCTGGTCGGGGCATTGAGCAAGTCGGCCCTTGTCCCCTTCCACTTCTGGCTGCCGGGGGCCATGGCCGCACCGACGCCGATCTCGGCGTACCTGCACGCCGCGGCGATGGTGAAGGCGGGCGTGTACCTGGTGGCCGTCCTCGCTCCGGCGCTGGCCGCCTCGCCCGGCTGGCGCCCGGCGGTCTGGGTGCTCGGCGCGCTGACGCTCTTCCTGGGCGGGTGGCGCGCGCTCCGCCAGGACGACCTGAAGCTGCTGCTCGCCTACGGGACCGTCAGCCAGCTCGGCCTGCTGGTGCTGCTGCTGGGCACCGGCACCCGCGCCGCGGCCCTCGGCGGCCTGGCCATGGTGCTGGCCCACGCACTGTTCAAGGCGACGCTGTTCCTCGTCGTCGGGGTGGTCGACCACTCCGCCGGCACCCGCCAGCTCAGCCAGCTGAGCGGCCTCCACCGGCGCCTGCCGGTGACCGCGGTGGTGGCGGCGGTCGCGGCCGCGTCCATGGCCGGACTGCCACCCACGATCGGGTTCATGGCGAAGGAGGCCGGCCTGGAGGGGCTGACGAACCTCGCGCTCACCGGCGACGGCACGGGCATCGCCCCCGTGCCGGGCTGGGCGCTCGTCGCGGTCGTCGTCGTCGGCTCGGCGATCACCGTCGCCTACTCGTTGCGGTTCTGGTGGGGCGCGTTCGGTCCCAAGCCGGGCGTCGCGCCATCCGGCCTCGCCCACCCGCCGTCGGCGGGCTTCGCCGCGGGGCCGGTGCTCCTCGCGCTGGCCAGCCTCGCCGCCGGGTTCGTGCCGGGGCCGCTCACCGCGGTCCTGCAGCCGTACGCGCAGACCCTCGCGACCGGCGAGGAGAGCCACGGCCTGGTGCTCGTCCCCTCGCCCGGCGCACCGCTGTACGCCTCGCTGATCGCGATCGTCGCCGGGGCGGTCCTGTTCTGGCAGCGCGAGCGCATCGCCGCCGTCCAGCAGACGTTCCCCGCCGTCCCCGCGGCGGCCGACCTGTACCGCACCACGATGCGCGGGCTCGACCGGCTGGCCGTCGAGGTGACCGACCGCACCCAGCGCGGCTCGCTCGCCAGCTACGTCGGCACGATCCTCGTCGTCCTCACCGGCGCCCTCGCGGTCACCCTGGCCGGCATCCGCGACTGGCCGGCCGTGCACCTTGCCGACAACGCCGGACAGGTCATGGTCGGGCTCCTCGTCGTCGTCGCCGGGTTCCTGGTCGCGACGTCGCGCGGACGACTCCGGGCGCTCGTGCTGTTGGGGGTCGCCGGCTACGGCACCGCCGTCCTGTTCCTCCTGCACGGCGCGCCCGACCTGGCCCTGACCCAGGTGCTGGTCGAGACGGTGTCGCTGCTGGTGTTCCTGCTGGTGCTGCGGAAGCTGCCGAAGTACTTCACTGAACGACCGCTCACCTCCGGCCGCTGGTGGCGCGTGCTGATCTCGGCCGCCACCGGCGTTGCGTTCACCCTCGTCGCGGTCCTGATGATCGGCTCACGGACGGCCACGCCGGTCTCCGCGCCCTATCCCGAGGTGGCCAAGTCGTTCGGCTACGGCAACAACATCGTGAACGTGGTGCTCGTGGACACCCGGGCCTGGGACACGATCGGGGAGATCGCCGTGCTCAGCATCGCCGCCACCGGCGTGGCCAGCCTGATCTTCCTCCGCGGACGCGCGTCCCGCGTGCGCCGCGCGGACCTCGACCCCCTGCGGGGCTGGCTCCGCGGCAGCCGCGTGCTGCCCCCCGGCGAACGATCGCTGATGTTCGAGGTCGTCACCCGCCTGCTGTTCCCGCTGATGATGATCGTGTCGGTCTACCTGCTCGTCGCGGGCCACAACCTGCCCGGCGGCGGCTTCGCCGGCGGCCTGGTCGCCGGCACGGCGCTGCTGGTGCGCTACCTCGCCGGCGGGGGGAGCGAGCTGGACGAGGCGATGCCGATCCCGGCGGGCGTCCTGCTCGGCTCGGGCCTGGTGGTGTCCGTGCTCACCGCGATCACCCCGCTGAGCGTCGGCGGCCTGATCTTCCAGAGCTACGACGTGTACCTCCGCGTGCCGGGCTGGGAGTCGCTGGCCACGCCGTGGGGGTCGTGGACGCTGCTCGGCGACATCCACCTCGTGTCCTCCACCGCCTTCGACATCGGCGTCTACCTCGTCGTGCTGGGCATGATGCTCGACCTGGGCCGCAGCCTGGGCAGCGGCATCGACGTCCAGGCCAGGGACGGACTGACGCCGGCCCCCGAGCCAGAGTCGAACCGCGCGATCCCGGGACGGCGGTGGGACCGGTGACCGCCAACCTCACCCTCGCCCTCGTCGCCGGCGCCCTGATCGCCTGCGGCGTCTACCTGATCACCGAGCGGTCGCTGTCGCGCATCCTGATCGGCGTCGTCCTGGCCAGCAACGGGGTCAACGTCCTCTTCCTCGTCGCGTCCGGCCCCGCGGGCGGGGCCCCGATCATCGGGCTCACCCCGGGCCCGCAGATGAGCGACCCGCTCCCCCAGGCGATGGTGCTCACCGCCATCGTGATCACACTCAGCGTGGCGGCCTTCGTGATGACGATGGCCTACCGGTCCTTCCAGATCAACGGCGACGACGAGGTGGCCGACGACGTCGAGGACGCCCGGATCGCCGAGCTCGCCCGGGCCGACCTGGCTTCGGAGAGCTATGAGGAGATGGGCTTCTCCGACACCGGCGAGGACGTGGTGAGCGAATGAACAACCTGCTCGCCGTCCCCGTCCTGCTGTGCCTGTTCGGCGCGGGCGCCACGTTCCTCGCCGGCCGCCACCCGGGCGTCCAGCGGGCCGTGTCGGTGACCGCTGTCGCGGCCGTGTGCGTCGTGGCCGGCGTCCTGGTCTGGCTCACCGACAGCGCGCCGCTGGTGCTGTGGGTGGGCGACTGGCCGCAGCCACTGGGCATCGTCCTCGTCGCCGACCGGCTGGCGGCGCTCATGCTGCTCGTCGCGGCCCTCGTCTCCCTGGCGGTGCTCGTGTACGCCACCGGGCTCGACCAGGACGAGGTGCGCAGGGAGACCCCGGTGTCGATCTTCCACCCCACCTTCCTGCTGCTGGTCGCGGGGGTGTCCAACGCCTTCCTCGCCGGTGACCTGTTCAACCTGTTCGTCAGCTTCGAGCTGCTGCTGTTCGCCTCGTACGTCCTGCTCACGATGGGTGGGACGAAGGACCGCGTCCGCGCGGGCAGCGTGTACGTGGTGGTGAACCTGGTCTCCTCAGCACTGTTCCTGGTGGCCCTGGCCAGCTGCTACGCCGCCACCGGGACGGTGAACCTCGCCGACCTCGCCGTGCGCCTCGCCGAGTTGCCGGCAGAGGTCCGCGGCGTCCTGCAGGTGCTGCTGCTCACCGTCTTCGGGCTCAAGGCCGCGGTCTTCCCGCTGTCGGCCTGGCTGCCGCACTCCTACCCCACCGCGCCCGCACCGGTGACCGCGGTGTTCGCGGGCCTGCTCACCAAGGTGGGCGTCTACGCGATCATCCGCACCCAGACGCTGCTGTTCCCGACCGAGCCACTGAGCCTGCTGCTCGGCGTGGTCGGTATCGCCACGATGCTGCTGGGGATCCTCGGCGCGGTCGCGCAGGGGGAGATCAAGCGCATGCTCTCCTTCACCCTCGTCAGCCACATCGGCTACATGGTCTTCGGCATCTCGCTGGCCACGTCCGCAGCGCTGGCCGGCGCGATCTTCTACGCCGCCCACCACATCACCATCCAGGCGACGCTGTTCCTCGTGGCCGGGCTCATCCAGCGGGTGGGCGGATCGAGCTCGCTCGACCGGCTGGGCGGCCTGGCCCGCCTCTCGCCGCTGCTCGGCGCGCTGTTCCTGGTTCCGGCGATGAACCTGGCCGGCATCCCGCCGCTGTCCGGCTTCGTCGCCAAGCTCGCCCTCCTCCAGGCGGGCGTCGCGGACGCCGGCCCGATGGCCTGGGCGCTGGTCGCCGCCGGCGTCGTCACCTCGCTGCTCACGCTGTACGCCATGGCGAAGGTGTGGAACCGCGCGTTCTGGGGCGTCGTCCCCGAGCAGGCCACCGCCCGCGTCACGACGCTGTCGAGGCAGGGACGCCTGCTGCCGCGGCTGATGGTCGGCTCCACGCTGGGCCTGGTGGTGCTCGCGCTGGCGTTCACCGTCGCCGCCGGGCCGATGTACGGCTACGTCGAGCGGTCGGCGACCGCCCTGTTCGACCGCAGCTACATCGCCGCCGTGCTGAGCGGGGGTGAGCGATGATCACCCCCAACCAGCGGCTGCGGTTCCGCTTCCAGGGACGGGCGGTGCTGCTGCTCGCCGCCGTGTGGGTGATGCTGTGGGGCGAGGCGTCCCTGCTGAACATCCTCTACGGGCTCGCGCTGGGCTGGCTGGTCACCGTGGTGTTCTGGCTGCCGCCCATCCGCTACTACGGACGGGTGCGCCCGCTGCGCGTGCTGCTGCTGGTGCTCGCGCAGCTGCGCGACCTCGCGGTCGCGTCCGTGCACCTGGCTGCGGTGGCGTTCCGCAGGCACCCCCGGTTCCGTCCGGGCATCATCCGGGTGGACCTGCGCAGCAACAACGACCTCTACCAGGTGGCCGTGGCACAGCTGATCTCGATCGTGCCGGGCACCCTCGTGGTCGAGGTCAGCCGGCACCCGAGGATCCTCTACCTGCACGTGTTCGACCTGCCGGACGAGGACGCCGTGGAGCACCAGCGCGCGCACGCGCTCGCGGTCGAGCGGCGCTTCGTCCGGGCCTTCGGCAGCGCAGCGGACGTGGAGGCGGTGTCATGACGGTGATCCTCGGCCTCGCCGCCGTCCTGCTCGTCACCGCTGCCGCGCTCGCGCTGTGGCGCATGGTCGCGGGCCCGACGCCCCTGGACCGCATCATCAGCTCCGACGTCGTCGTCGCGGTGGTGATCGCCGTGGTCGGCCTCTACTCGGTGGTCGCCGGCAACGCGACGGGGCTGCCGATCCTGCTGGTGCTGTCGCTGGTCGGCTTCACCGGTGCCGTCGGCGTCGCCCGGCTGATCGCGTCCGCGGAGGGCGTGCGCAAGCTGTTCGACCGCCGCCAGGCGATGAGGAAGGACGAGGAATGACGCTCGAGCTCGTCGCGGACTACGCCGGCGCCCTGCTGATCCTCGCCGGGGCGGCGTTCTGCCTCGCCGCCGCGGTGGGCCTGGTGCGCTTCCCCGGTCCGCTGACCCGGATGCACGCCGCCACCAAGCCGTCCGTGTTCGGCCTCCTGCTGATCCTCACCGGAGTGAGCCTCAGCCTGCGCGACCCCAAGGTGATCACCCTGCTCACCCTGGCCGTGCTGTTCCAGGTGATGACCGCCCCGGTGTCGGGCCACCTCGTCTCGCGCACCGCGCACCGCACCGGCCAGTACGACCGCGAGACGGTGGAGATCGACGAGCTCGCCCGCGACCTCGAGGACTGAGCTACCAGTCGTCCCCGGCGATCCGTGGGCTGCGGCGGTAGGCGGAGACCGTCGGGTCGCCATCGGCCCAGAACCGCCACGGACGGCCATGCGCGACGCTCACGCCCACCCGCGGACCCGACCGGACGCGGCCGGGTCCGGACCCGGCCTCCAGCAGCGGGCCGTTCCCGCCGAAACGACGGCCGGAGTCGGCCAGCGTCCAGCCCAGCGCGCGGCCGAGGTTCCCCGGGCCACGGGCGAGCGCCACGTCCGCGACGTCGCCCCGCCGCGCCCTGGCGAGCTCCACGCCGTCGACCACGCGTCCGGCCCGCAGCAGGACGGCGGCGCCGCCGTGCGGCGGTCCGCAGACGACGTTGCCGCAGATGTGGAGGCCGTGCGAGAGGTAGCAGTAGAGGGTTCCGGGCGGGCCGAACAGGTCGCGCGTGCGGGGACGCGGCCCGCGGTACGCGTGGGCCGCCGGGTCGTCGCTGCCGGCATAGGCCTCCACCTCCGTCAGCCGGACGGTGACCCCGCCGTCGCTGACCAGCGCGCCCACCAGCAGCGGGGCAAGCTCGAGCGGGCCGAGGGTGAGGTCGAACACGCCTCCAGTCTGCCCGGCTCCCGCCGCCGCGCTACCCTCGACGGGTGACCACCCGCCGCCACCTCCTCGTCGGGTGGCTGGCCGTTGCCCTGCTCACCGCCTGCGGCACGCCCGCACCGACGGCCACCCCGACCGCGAGCCCGTCCGGGCCCGACTTCACCACGCCCGGGACGGCGGCGTCGATGGTGCGCCAGCTCCTGGAGGCGGCCGGCAACCAGAACCTGCTGATGGTCGAGATCACCGAGGAGACCGTCGAGGTGAGCGTCCTCGACACCGGCCACAGGCCGGTCACCTGGGCCTACCGGGACGGCGAGATCGGCGAGGTGGCCAGCGACCTCCAGTACGTCGACCAGGCGACCTTCTCGCTGTCACGGTTCAACATCTCCGACGTCGGAGCGCTGTTCCGCGCCGCGCAGGGCCAGTCGGGCTCGGCGGAGAAGCAGAGCCTGACGATCGTGGACTACTCCGGTGGCGAGGTGATGATGTCGGTCTCGACCGTGCCGGAGTCGCGCACGGTCTTCTTCACCCCCGACGGCGCGCTCCTGCCGGTGCTGAGTTTCGACACCCCCGGCGGGATCGCCGCGGGCATCGCGGACGCGGTCGGCACGCGGGCGCTGGTGCACTCGGTGACGGTGGACTCCCAGCAGGGCGCCTGGGTGGAGTACCCGGGGACGAGCGGGACGACCGTCCGCCGCACCCGGACGGCGAAGGTTCCGGTGACCACGAACGTCACGGCCAAGGAGATGGACCTGCCGCTGTTCTTCGCGACCAAGGTCCGGCCCGAGGCCGTCTGGGCGGTCGTGGACGACGTGCGCGGCTCCGGCGACGTGCCGGCCGAGGCGTCGTGGAGCGTCGTCATCGACGACCGCGAGGGCCTGGGCGTGCCGCGGATGTACTTCAGCATCGGGTCGACGGTGCTCGTCACCGACGCCGCCGGATCGGTGATCAGCCGCTGACCGCGACCGCCGGGACCGGCTCTGGCGCGCTCACCAGCACGTACTCGACGTTCCGCTCCGGCCCCGGCACCCCCACCTTCCGCCCGTGCGGGCCGAACACGCCCAGGCGCTGGCCGATGTAGCGGCGCGTGTCGAACGCGAGCACCTCCACAGGGTTCCCGCGCGCCGCACACATCTCCACCAGCTCCGGAAGCGGCACGAAGCCCTCGTTGCTGAACGAGACCACCACGATCCCCGCGCGCACCTCGGCGATCACCCGGGCCAGCGCTTCCGGCATCGTGCGACGGGAGTTGAACGGGCTGCGTGTCGCCTCGTCGCGGGCGTCCACCCGCTTGCAGGCGACGCCGTAGTGCTCGGGGGCGTCCCAGCGCACCAGGGTCTCCCAGACGTGGTAGTTGGTGAAGTAGCGGTGCTGGTTGTAGGGCGGGTCCAGGTAGGCCAGGTCCACCGGGTCCAGCAGCGGCGCGAGGGCGGCCGCGTCCCCGCGGATGGCCGTCCCCGTGCCCGGGGTGAGCACCGGCGCGGCAAGGGTGAGCGGACGCAGCGCGCGGGGCGCCCACTCCTTCAGGTAGGCCATCTGGAGCCCGACCGTGGAGTCCACGCGGTCGGCAGCCTCCAGCAGTGAGGTCAGCAGGACGGGCCGCAACGGGTGGTCGCCGTACCACGCGTCGATGCCGTCCCTGATGGCGTCGATGCGCCGGCCGTTGTCGGGGTGGAAGTAACGCGACCGCTCGCAGAACACCTCGGTGACGTACCCGCGCCGACCCGGGAGCGCCTGGAGCCGCGCCAGGGCCTCGTCCAGCTCCGCCCGGTCGACCTGGCCGGCATCGGTCACCACGTAGCACTGCGCGAACACCTCTGAGTACGCGGCGGTGTCCACGCAGGTGGGCACGCCGCCGCGGCGGCAGAACTCCTGCGCCACCCGCGTCGTTCCGGTGAACAGGTCGAGCGCCGTGACCGCGCCGGACTCGGAGAAAAGGCGTCCCAGCTCTCCGACCAGCCGGCGCTTGGAGCCGAGGTACTTAATCAAGGGCGCCCGCCGCGAAGGTGTCGCACCGGTTCGGGTCGCCGGAGTTGAACCCCGTGGCCAGCCACTTCTTGCGCATCGCGGCGGAGCCGTGCGTCCAGGACTCCGGCGAGACCGAGCCGGTGCCCTTCAGCTGGATCCGGTCGTCGCCGACCGCGCGGGCGGCGTCCACGGCCCGGTTCACGTCGTCGCGCGTGATCGCGGCGATCGGCGAGGAGGGGTCGGCCGCGGCGTTGGCCAGCCAGGCGCCGGCATAGCAGTCGGCCTGGAGTTCCAGGCGCACCTGCGCCGAGGTGGGACCGGTCTTGTTGCCCGAGGCCTGGGCCTTCGCGAGCGCCCCGGTGAGGTCGGAGATGTGGTGGCCGTACTCGTGCGCGAGCACGTAGGCCTCTGCGGCGTCGCCGCCCTTCGCGCCGAGCTCGTCGGTGAGCATGTCGTCGAAGAAGCTGACGTCCAGGTAGACGATCTTGTCCGCCGGGCAGTAGAACGGCCCGACCTCCGAGGTCGCCGTGCCGCACCCGGTGGCGATCTGGCCGCTGAAGATCTGGGTCTGGGTCTGCTGGTAGCCGGAGTACGTCTTCGCCCAGTACGCCTGGATCGAGTTGGTGTAGGCCACGAACCGGCACTCCCGGTTCGCGGAGATGTCGGCCCCGGTGGTGCACTGCGCGTACGGGTTCGTGGACGGCCCGGTGTCGACCGGCGCCGCCGGGTCACCCAGACCGAGCTGCGCCGGATTGATGCCGAAGATCAGGGCGACGAGCAGGAGAAGCACTCCCCCACCGCCCAGCGCGACCGTCGTGCCGCGTCCGCGCCCTCCCCGTGAGCCCATCTGGGACGGGTCGAGCTTCGCGTTCTCGTTGTACTGCACGTCACACCTCCACCCCGAGCCGGCAGCAGCGAGCATAGCTACCCGGCGCGGTTACCGGTGGGTTACCGGACGGGGGGGCGACTTGGTTCGCCCCGCGCCGGGGGTCATGATGGACGGATGCGGATCATCGGCGTGGAGGTGGCGGGGGGTGCCCCCGTGTTCACCGGCGCCCTGCCCCACGGCGCCGATCCGCACCGGCTGGCCTGGGAGCTGGGCTACCGCATCGTCCGTCCGCTGTCGGCCAGCGGCAGCGCGCCCGACCTGACCCTGACCGTGCAGGTGGGCCGCCACGGCCGCAGCAGCGCCCTCCAGGCCCCCCGCACCCGGTCGATCGACCCGGACCTCGACCTGTCCGGCGAGGCGACGCCCGTCGTCCGGCAACGGCTGGCCGCCTACGGCATCGTGCTGTCCGAACGCGGGCTGCTCGCCACCCAGTTCTCCGACCGGACGGCCGTCCCGGGGTTGTGGGGGCTGCCCGGCGGGGGCATCGACCCGGGCGAGAGCCCCAGCCGCGCCCTCGTCCGAGAGGTGGTCGAGGAGAGCGGACAGGAGCTGGAGATCTCGCACCTGCTGGACATCCAGACCGACCACTGGATCGGGCGCTCGCCGAGCCGGGTCGTGGAGGACTTCCACGCCGTCCGGATCATCTACGCGGCGAGCTGCCCGACGCCCACAGACCCGGTCGTCCACGACCACGGCGGCACCACCGCCGCGGCCGCCTGGGTGCCGCTGGAGGGCTGGACGCGCGTCGCGTGGTCCTCGGGCGCCCGCGCGCTGCTGGACCGTCACCTGCGCGAGCTCTCCCGCTCGGGGCTCGTGCCCCGCTGAGCCCGCCCGGCGCCGGGAAAGGGAAAGGCCCCGGCGTCACCGCCGGGGCCCTCGTCCGTCCGCCTACCGGCGGAAGTAGGACAGGATCCGCAGGATCTCGATGTAGAGCCACACCATGGTGACGGTGAGGCCGAACGCGCCTCGCCACGACTCCGACGCCGGGGCGCCCATGGCGACGCCCTGCTCGATGTAGTCGAAGTCGAGGATGAGGTTGAACACGGCCAGCCCGACGCCGATGGCGGAGGCGAGCAGCGCGAACACGGTCAGGTTGCCCGCGGTGATGAAGGCCAGGCCGAAGAACGACAGGATGAAGTTCACCAGCAGCACGCCGGCGTAGGCCATCGTGCCGATCATGACCATCCGGCGGAACTTGCTGCTCACCTTGATCCGGAAGAACTTGTAGGCACCCAGCGTCATCGCCGCGGCGACGAACGTGCCGGCGACCGCCGGCAGGACGATGCCCGGATAGCTGTACTCGAAGAACTTGCTCACCGCGCCGATGAACACGCCCTCGATCGCGGCGTAGGCGAGAACGAAGGCCGGGTTGACCGCACGGCGGAAGCTCACCAGGAGCACGACGCCGAAGGACACCAGTCCACCGACCACCCAGGCAGCGGTGAGCAGCGGGCCCACCGGGACGAACACGAACGTGAGCGCGGCGACCGCCATCAGCGTGCCGATGGTGAGCGCGGTCTTGGTGATCACGTCGTCGATCGTCATCCGCCCGGCGACCGGGGCCGGGGCGAACTGGGCAGCGTTCGGGTCGTAGCCGTACGGCTGGCCGGGGTACTGGCCGGGAGCCTGACCGGGGTACTGGCCGTACTGGCCGGGCACCTGCTGGGCAGGCTGCACCTGCCAGGTGTCAGGTCGCGACAGGACCGGGTTGTTGCTGCGCATGTGTCTGCATTCCTCCTTGGATGGGCGACGGGCTCGCCGTCGTCGGGTTCCATGGTAGGGAACGCTGCTGAGAGCCTGCTGTGTTCCCCCCTGATCGTCCCCTGACCGGGACCCTGATCCGCTCGGGGACAGGCAGGTCAGTGCGGGAAGGGTGGCTCGCGACCCCAGACGGCAGAGCCCTTCCGGTTGGGACCGGAACTCGCCGGGCACGCGGCCGCGGTGGAGGCCGCGGCCCCCGCTGCACTGTCGATCGTCCGGTACACCACCCGGTCGCCCACGATCGTGCCGCAGTAGCGACCGTCCGGATCGAACACCTTCCCGCTGCGGACCAGACCGAGGTAGCGGCCCGATCTGGCGTGGAGGTGCTCCCCCACCAGCTGGAGGAGCTGGCCGCTCTTGGTGTACAGGTCATCCATCGAGGACTTCCTCCCTTTCGTGCTGTCGAACCTGTGGGGAGAGCAGGCGGGCCATCAGCTCGGACAACGGAACCGACGCGACACGGGTTCGCTGGTCGGCGACCGCGTAGGGGATCCACACGATGTCGTCGTGAAGGATCGAGCCGCAGCTGTAGACGACGTTGGGCACGTACCCCATGGAGGCGTCGTCCGGCGGCAGCAGCGGTCCATCCAGCGAGCCGAGCACCTTCGTCGGATCCTCGAGGTCGAGCAGGAGCGCTCCCAGCCCATACGCCCTCATCGCCCCCACGCCGTGAGTGATGACGAGCCAGCCCGCCTCGGTCTCCATCGGCGGACCACACGTCCCGCTCTGCACGATCTCCCAGGATCGCCGCTTGTAGTGCAGCGGCACCTCCTCGGACCAGTCGAGGCCGTCTGCCGACGTGGTGAGTGCCAGCGTCTCCCCGTCGCTCCGGGCCAGGGCCAGGTGGGCGGCCCCGACCGGGCGCGGGAAGAGCGCGAGCCCCTTCGTCCCCGCGCACCGACCGGTGAGCCGATGGACGGCAAACGATCGGAAGTCCGCGGTGACGAGCAGTCGGGTGGCGATGGAGTGACCGTCGTAGGCCGTGTAGGTCCCCCGGTACTCCCCGGCCCCGAAGCGGACGAGGCGGAGGTCCTCGATGCCGTGTGCCTCCTCGTCCGCGACTGGCACGAGAACCCGCTGGCTGAGGGCACTGGCCCGGCTGAATGTCGCACGGTACGCCGAGCCAGCGACCACCCTGATGGCCTCCTGTTCGCCTCGAGCCTGTGCGTGGTGCAGCAGGTCCGGCGACAGGTTCTGCACGGCCCTCTCGATCGCTCCGCTGCCGAACTGCTCGGGAAGGGCCTGCAGCACGGTCCTGGCAAGCTCGTCCGTGCTTCCCCGGTGCTCCAGGGCCCGGAGGAGGTGCGCCCGATCCCAGAGCCCCTCGTCGATCCGGGCGAGGTGGAGCGGCGCGGCACGCTCCGCGAACACCCACGTGCGCCCAGGCCCGATCACCGCCTCGCAGAAGCCGATCGAGGACCGGTGCCCCTCGCCGATCAGCCGGAGGGAGACGACCACCCGAAGCTGTCCCGCCAGGAGGGCGGACTGGTCGGGGTGTGCCACAACGCTCGGGTTGCAGACACAAGCACCCTCCGGAGCAACCTCGGCGCTGAACACCGCGCCGAGCGCGATGCCCAGGTTGTCGTCAGGGGGGAAATCCAGGTCGGGGCGGATGGTTCGGGCGTGCCGGCGCAGGTCGTCCTCCAGGTACGGGTGGCGCGTGCCGTAACGCTCCCGCACGTCCGCCGCGATCGCCGAGAGCTCGCCGGGAGGCAGCGCCAGGAGCCGTTCGAGCACCCCCTGGGTACGCGAGGGAGAGCCCGGTGTCGCCTCACCCGGAAGGAAGAGCCGCAGGATCACCCTCGCCGGATCCGCACACACCTCGACCCCGGCATCAGCGAGTTCCGGGGTCATCGCCGAGGTCCCGGCAGGGCCCGCACGTGCTGGAGGGTCCCCAGTGCGGCCAAGGTCGATTCCGCCCCGCAGTTCTGGTTGCGTCCCTGGGGCTCGAGGCCGTCGTGCCCCGCACCGGTCGCGCTGTCGTACATCACGACCCGGCCGTCGTTCGCGCCCAGGAACCACGCCCACGCGAGGTGGACCCTTCGAGCCCAGGAGGCGTCGCCGGTCACCTCTGCGGCGTGCGCGCAGGCGTCGGCGATGACCCCAGGCTCGATCGGCTGCTGATCCCACAGCGGGCCGTCCTCACCCGGGCTGCGGCCGGCCGTGCCCGTGACCGAAAGATGGTCACGACCCCCGGTTTCGATCTCCAGGAGCGCGGCGAGCATCCGGAGCCCCTCGCGGACGTCGTCGACCCGTCGCAGCACTCCACCGCCGTAGACGAGGGCGTCACACAGGGAGGCGTTCGCGTAGCGGAGTCGAGGTTCGGGCCACGCCCACCCGGGTGCCGATCCGCGGGGAATGCGGTCGAGGCAGTCGGTCAGCAGGGCATGAGCCGGCCCGGGGAGATCGGCCCTTCCGCGGAGGAAGTCCGCCGCACCGATCGCGGCGAACGCGGCGGCACGGACGTCCACCGTGCGCGAGCGCGTCGCCCTCAGGAACACCCGGGTGGCCCGATGTCGAAGAGTCCGGGTCGACCCGGCCCGGGCAGCGAAGCCCAGCGCCTGGACGGTCCGTCCCCAGCAGTCGCCGGTACTCAGGTCGGCCGACCACTCCCCGGACACCGCCCTGCGGTTTCGCACCGACCCGTCATCGGTCACCGCGCCCTCGAGGAAGGTGAGGTAGGTCTGGGCAGCCTCGTCGAGCGACCGCGTCCTCACCGGCTCCCGCAGGACCACGACGAGCGCTCGCGCGACGTCGTCGGCGCAGTAGCCGTGTTCACGGCGGGCCGTCGTGAACGAGGCGTGCTCGAACACCCCGTGATGATCGGTGAGGCGGAGCAGGTGGCTGAACACCGGGGGCGGGGCGATCGTCCGCACGAGCACGCTCACCGGGCCGCCCTTTCCAGTGCGGCACCGGTCAACAGGCCCCGGAACCGCTCCGCGGCCCGCGGCCAGCTGTTGGCCATGGCGAGGTCCTGGGCGGACGCCTTGGCCGCGACCGCATACGTAGGGTCGCCCAGCACCCGCTGGATGGCCCTGGCGATCTCCGTCGGGCGCCGGTGGCCCACCAGGATCCCTCCACCGTCGGCGAGCAGCTCCATCGCGTGCGGGAACCGGGTCGCGATCAAGACCTTCCCGGCGGCGGCGGCCTCGGCCAGCACGCCCGACGTCGCCTGCTCTGTGGAGTCGTACGGCAGCAGGACCAGCCCTGCGGAGGCGACCTGCGCGGCGAGTTCATCGGTGTCCTGGTAGCGACCATCGAGCTCGACGTCGGCCGAGACGCGCAGGTCGGCGGCCAGTCCGGTCAGCTGGTCGCGGTACTTCTCACCGTGCTCCTTGACCACCTTCGGGTGGGTCTGCCCCAACACCCGGTACACCGGCCGCGCGGCGGGCTCCATGCACGCCAGCGCGCGAATCCCCCACTCGATCCCCTTCCCCGGCCCGATGAGGCCCCAGGTCAGCATCACCGGTCGAGACGCCAACCGGAGGGGCTCGACCGGCCACGGACGGGGGTCGACGCCGTGCGGGATGAGCGCCAGCCGGGAGGTGGGGACCGCGTACTGGTCGGCGATGATGTCCTGGGCGGCGTGGGTCATGACCACGACGACGTCCGCCACGTCGGTGACCCGGCGCAGCACCGCCCGCTGGTGCGGAGTCGCGTCCGCGGGCACCGTGTGCAGGACGACGACCCGGGTGGAGAGGATCCGCTCCAGCACGTCGATGACCTCGTCACCGTCCGCGCCGCCGTAGATGCCGAACTCGTGCTGCACGATCACCATGTCGCACTGGCTGAGGGCGGCCGCTGCACGCGAGCGTCCCAGTCCGTCGCCGGGATGCAGGTCGCCGATCACACGGATGCCCGGGCCGGGCGACGGCGCGCCTGCGGGCACGAGGTCGTCGACCCTCACCACGAGTGCCTCGTCGCGGCCATCCGCCACCAGCGCGCGGGCAAGGGCGTCGGTGAAGGTCGCCAGACCACAGCGGGTGGGAGGGAAGGTACTGAGGAAACCGAATCGCGTCATGGCGTCTGCCCATCCGTGAAGGGTGGCGCATCGATCTCGGCGCCACGTGTGGGCGAGACGTCTGCCGATCGGCACCTCTCGCGGAATCGCTGCCGACGATCCGGTTCGTTGTCCGTCCGCACTACCCGCGGAACGGACGCCTTTGAAGCCCATGGTAGTAGCACCGTCCAACCCGTCCGCTTGGCCACCCGAGTAGCCTGTCCACAGCGGACAAGCCTGCTCCGACTGCAGGAACCGTTCGCGCGAGGGCTCCACCGGAACGGCCACCACACGACGTTCGCGAGGGCGCTGACCGCCGATGGACACGTCGTCCATGACCGGCGCGAGAGGCGGATGCGACGTGGATGCCACCAATACCGGCCAAGGACCCTCCAGCGCAGGGCAGCTCATCGTGCGCAGCGCGGCCCCCGCGACACCGACCCGCCGCCTGGAGTTCGCCCACCTCGCCCGCCTGACCGACCGGCACGGCGTGCGGGAGCGCATCGATGACGGACTCTCCGAGCGCCCCGGTTACCGGACCACGGACGCCGCCCGCGCGCTGGCCCTCGTCCTCCGGGAGGACCGCTACCCGGCCGGCGTGACGGCGACCGCCTACCTCAGCTTCCTCGAGCACGCCGTTCGCCACGACGGCTCCACCCACCCCCGGATGTCGGCGGTCGGGCAGTGGCAGGCTCCCGATCGCTCGGAGGCGTGGGGGCGGAGCGTCGCGGCTCTGGGCGCCACGGTCGCCAGCAGTGTGTCGCGACACACCCGTGACCGGGCAACCGACACCTTCCTGCGCGCCGCGAAGTCACGCTCGCTGGACGTCCGCACGGCAGCTCTGGCCGCGCTCGGGGCCGCGTCCCTCGTCACGTCCCGCACCGACGCGTCGGGCGCGGCTCACTCGCTCCTGTCGGACTGCCTCGAGATCATCCCGCGCAAGGCCACCGCCCGCTGGTCGTGGCCCGAAGCGCGACTGGGCCACAACAACGCCGTCCTGTGCGATGCCCTGATCCTTGGCGGGGTCGCGCTGGGGCGCCCACTTCTGGTCCGCCAGGGCCTGGCCATGCTGGGCATGCTGCTGGAGACCGAGACCCGGGGGAAGGGCTACCTGTCCGTCACCGGCAGCAGGGGCCGTTCGGCCAGCGACACGGGGTCGCGGGGGGTTCAGCTGCCCTCCGATGTGGCCGCCATCGCTGACGCCTGCGCACATGCCTTCACCGTGACCGGGGAACTCCACTGGCGCCGTGGCGTGTGCATGGCGTGGAACTGGTTCCTCGGTTCGAACGACTACGGCACGCCCGTCTACGACACCAGAACCGGGATCGCAACGGACTCCCTGCAGCCCCTCGCCGGGGGCACCTCCGGCGCAGAAGCGACTCTCGCCGCCCTCAGCACGCTGCAGAGACGACGGCAGGTAGGGCCCGAGGCGGCGCGAGCAGGGGTCGCGTCCCTTCTGGGAGCCTGAGCCGCCGTGCCCCCAATGGGATTCGAATCCGTGTGCGAGGCGCATCCAACGCCCCGCCATCCGTCCGCCTTCCTGGCTGAGTACCGCCTATCATCGCTCCGCGACTAGGTCTTTCGCGCCGCGGCCGAGCAACACCTGCCAAGATCTGCATGCGCATATACTGTGGGCGTAAGCGCACGATAAGCGCACGACTCTGGAGGTCGATGTGGCCGGCAAACCCAGGCGTTCGAGGCAGCGGAGCGGATGGGGTAGCGTTCGGGCGCTGCCGTCGGGCAACTACCAGGCGAGCTACCGTCACGGCGGCATCTTCGACGTCGTGCCGAGCCGCGTCTACAACGCGCCCAACACCTTCCAGACAGAGGGCGACGCTCGGGTTTGGCTGGAGACTGAACGTCGACTCATCGAAACAGATCAGTGGAGCCCACCCGCCGAGCGTGAGTTGGCGCGGCGCCGGTCCGAAGAGGCCGCAGCCAACCGGCCCACCGTCGCCGGCTACGCCCAGCACTGGCTGTCGAGAGCGCAGGTCCGGGAAACCACGAGGTCGCGCTACGAGGCCAGCCTGCGGATCTACATCTGCGGTGAACCGCTCGCGTTCAGCGTGCGTCCGAACAAGCGCACTGGCAAACGAGCCCATCCCAAGGTCTGGACCACGCACCCCATTGGAGGGGTCGTACTCGCCGATCTCGACCGCGACCAAGTGCAGGAGTGGTGGCTGTCCCTTCCGATCACCCAGCGGCGCCGAAGTTGCGATCTCGCCTACCAATTCCTCAGGACTATCTGCCTCGCCGCCGTCGAGGACGGGCTCCTGGCCAGCAATCCCGTCCGGGTCAAGGGCGCGGGGAAGCCGTCACGACGCCGGAGCATCGATGCCCTGACGCCCATCCAAGTGCGGGCGATCGCGGACGCCATGCCAGCCCGATGGCAGCTGGGAGTCCTGCTCGGCGCCTGGTGCGCGCTCCGTTCGGGTGAGGTTCGCGAGTTGCGGCGCAAGGACATCGACGTGAAGCGAGGTGTCGTCCGCGTCACTCGCGGCGTCACCCAGGCCGGCCAGCGCACCCAGCACATCGGCGATCCCAAGACCGAAGCCAGCATCCGCACCGTTCGCATTCCGCCCTCGATGATGGACATCGTCAACGCACACCTCCGCGACGGAACCCAACTCGGGCCGGACGGTCTGCTGTTCTGGCGCGACGACGGCGAACACGTCACCGACACCGAGTGGCGCGCAGCATGGCTTAAAGCGTGCGCCTCCGCGGGCGTCGAAGGCATCCGGTTCCACGACCTGCGTCACGTCGGGCTCACCTACACCGCCCTCGCCGGGGCCAGTATCCGCGAACTCCAGGCGATTGCGGGACACACCACGCCTGACATGGCCCTCCGCTACCAAGAAGTCGCCGCCGACCACATGGAGCAAGTCGTTCAGGGTCTGGACGCCATCATCACCGGGCGCGTAGCAAAGCAACAGCCGCCGCGATAGTCACGACACCTTGGTTCGTGTCCAGGCTGGACAGCACGATCCGGTCCACCCCTTCCAGGCGGCGTTCCCCTTCGGCACAATCATCGGCTCGGACGTGCCGGCCCTGTCCCGCGGCACCTCCACGCTGACCGGGCCAACCTCGGTCAGGACCGTCTTGGCCCGAGTGCCGTCGCGGGAGTTCCCGGAGTGGTGACCGGCCGGGTCGTGCGGCTCATAACCCAGGTGGTCGGTCAGCTCCTCCTCCAGCGCGGCTCCAGCACCCGCTTCGTCTGCCCGGACAACAGCCCGTCCGGCCCGACCAGCTCGCCACCCTTCATCCTGCAGTGCTTCGGTCAGCCTCACGGCCGACACGCTGTCCTGCGTCACTGAAGTCCTTTCCGACACCTCTTTCGGGCGGCAGATCGGGCCAGATCAGCTACACCAGATTTCGGACAGTCCCACCCCCTTAGGGCGAGCTGAGGGGCGCCAGCTGAATGCAGACCGCAATCGCAGCTGCCGACGAAACCGCAAGAATGACGACATCACCTATTATCGACGGCCGTCCGCCATCATCCCTTGACAGCAGATGAATGGATATGTTGACCAGAAAACCGGACACCGCCAACGAAAGCAACAGAATAGGGAGCCATGACATCGGATACAAATCGACGCCCATGGCATTTAGGGGAAAGTACGACAGGATCGTAATCGTGGCCAGCGTCAGGAAGAGAGACAGCCAGCCAAACGCTGCCTCAAATGCCACTCTGGCCTCGGGGTCGGGCTCCCACCAGAAGCCCCATCGCTCCGCGCGCTTCTTGCCCGCGTAGCGATCCAGCGCCCACAGCAAGGTGGCCGCCATGGCGCGTGAGGCATAAGCCGCTCTCCAACTCAGACGGCCCACTTTCTTCCCTTCACGTACTGACGAGTATCCCACGCGGCAGCTAGGATATCCGCAGTTCGACCTGCGCGGTGAGTGAACCGATACCCTTTCTCTCGAAGTCGGCGGCCGAGGTCAACATTCCTCCTCGCCTTGACGACAGATGCGTTGATGCCTTTCCGGGCAGCTTTGATGCCTTTGTACCCTGCTCTTACAAGCCTGCTTCCTACGGCGGAGACCACCTTTCCGGCCAATCGCCCAACGCCCGGAATGAAGCCGACCAACTCACTCGCGGCGTCGCCCCAATTGCCCTGACTCGCGTGGTACACCAACACGCCAACGGTGATCGCGAGTGAGACCGCGCCACAAATCGTGCAGAAGATGCTGGCGATACTAAGGACTAGCCTCGCTGTGTCGAACCACGATTCCCCGGTCAGATCGAACTTGTTTATCGGATCTGCCGGGTACGTGTACCGGTTGTCGTTTCCTCCTGAGACCGGGTCGATGCTGAGGAATCGTCCGGTTTCCGGGTTGTAGAGGCGGGCGCCCATGAGGACGAGTCCGCCGATGGTGCCGGCGTCGCGTTGGTGGGTGCCGAGCCAGCCGTAGCGAGGCGCACTTGTTCCGCCGATGGCTTGGGCGCGGCCGTACTCGTCTGTTTCGGTGTAGGTGTTGATGCCGGGTTGTCCGACGGTGGCGGTGGCGACGATGTCGCCGTGCAGGTTGGCCAGTTGCAGCACCGCCTTGTTGTCGCCGTCCACGTCGACGGCGAGTCCGCCGGTGAGGTCGGAGACATAGCGGTTCCAGGTCGGGGTGGTCCACGCAGTGCCGCCGTCTGGCCTTGTCTTGGTCTCGGTCCATGCCGGGCTGTCGTTGTCGCCGTCGTAGTGGTTGGTGGTCTCGGCGAGTTGGACGGTGTCGGTGTAGTCCTTGATGGTCGAGACCCGGTCCGAGCCGTCGAGGGTGAAGGTCTGCTTCCTCACCCGGGGCGTTCCGGCGGTGTCCGGGATGGTCTGTTGGAGGCTGGTGACCATGTCGTTGGCGGCGTAGCCGATGGTGAGGTCGCCGGCGTCGATGATCCCGGCCTGGTTGGTGTGCGCCTTGGGGATGGTGAGGGTTCGGCCCATCGGGTCGTAGGTGTAGCTGTCGCCGACGATGCGGTCGGCCTGGTCGTAGTCGTAACTGGTCGTGGATGCCGCGGTGGTGGTTTGACAGGCGCCCTCCGCACCCGGCCCATAGGTGGTGAGGCTTGTGCGGTTGCTGTCGCCGGTGAAGGTGTAGCGGCGGGTTGTGCAGCCGTCGGCGGTGGTGTCCTGGACTCTGGTGAGTCGGGCGCGGTCGTCGTAGGTGTAGCGCTTGGTGCCGGTCGGGCCGCTGGCAGTGACGACCCGCCCGAGGTGATCGTAGGTTTGGCCGAATGCCATCACCTGGGTGGTGTCGCCGTCGGTGGTGTAGGTCAGGTTGGTCGGCTGGCCGGTGAGGTTGCGTGTCCAGGCCTGCGCGTAGCCCCCGGGCAGGGTTTGACGGATCAGATTGCCGGTGGCGTCGTAGCTGCCGGTGATCTGGTCGGTGTCGCCGTCGGCGTAGCCCAGGTCGATTCTGGTGGTCAGGCCGCGGTGCTCGGTCTTGCCTTGGTTGTCCGTGCCGTCGTAGGTGTAGGTGTAGGTGCCTTTGCCGTCGTTGAAGGTCTTGGTGCGTCCGGCAGTGTCGTAGGTGGTGCTGGCGGTGTTGCCGGTGCCGTCGGTGGCGGTGAGCAGCCGTCCCCAGGTGTCGTAGGTGAAGTCCTCGGTGATGCCGTTGCTGGTGGTCGTGGTGACCGCTCCGGTGGTCGGGTCGTAGTTGGTGGTGCCGCTGATCGGGTCGCTGTCGGTCAGGGTCAAGGTGCTGCCGATGGCGCGGCCTTGGTAGTCGTAGGCGGTGGCCGTCGCGCGGGTCCAGGCCGACGAAGTCTCCTCAAGCCTGGTCACGTCTCCGAGCAGGCTGTACCCGGTCGTGGTTTTGGCCGGGATCGGGTGTCCGGTAGCTGGGTTCCCGGCGGTCTTCACGATGCAGACGCTGCCGGCCCACTCCGGCTTGGCGCGGCATGTGGCCGCTTCGGCGGAGTCATCGGCGGTGTAGTAGATGGTCCGGGTGGAGTAGGGGTCATCGGCACTGTTGTCGGTGATCGCGGTTCCGCCTGGGGTGCGGGTTTCGACGATCTTGCCCTCGCTGTCGTAGCGGCTAATGCTGGTGGCCCAGTCGTCGCCGTCTTCGGTGAGGGTTCGGGTCGGGACGCGGAGGGTCCAGCCGGAGGCGTCGCCGGTGGTGACCGGGTCGTAGCGGTAGCGGGTCTTCTTGGTGTCCCAGGTGCTGCCGTTCGCGCCGGGGCCGGTGAGGTCGGTGACGGAGACACGTTGTTCGACGGCCAGGTTGTAGCCGCCCGTGGGCACGTCTTCGGTGGGCTTGCCGGGCATGAGGCTGGCGTCGGCTTCGTCGTCGTAGACGGTTTCGACGAGGGTCCGGCCGGTGACGGTCGTGCCGTTGGCGAGCACGACGGGCAGCATGGGGCTGTAGGTCTGTTCGACTCTGGTGCCCGAGGTGTTGTAGACGGTGAGGGTAGCGTACTTGTCTGCTGCGGTGGCCGGGTCGTTTTCGGCGAGGGCGGCGGCCCGGCCGGCGGCGGTCAGCGTCCAGGTGCTGTTGCCTTTGTCGTCGTAGCGGGTGGAGTTGATCTGCCAGTCCCCGGCGCCGTAGCTGGCGGTGTTGGTGACCCGGCCGGCCTGGGTGAAGTAGGAGATGGTCGCGTAGGGCCAGTCGGTGTCGGCGGGTCCGGTGGCGGGGACGTGGTCGGGTTCGAACACGGCGGTGGCGCCGACCGGGGCGTCGGTGGCGCGTTGGCCCCACTTGGCGACTTCGGTTACTTGCAGGTTGGGCAGCCCGTTGCCGCTGAGCGGCACGTCGTAGGCGATGGTCCAGGTGGCGTCGCCGGTTCCGACGGCGGGGTCGAGTTGCCGCTTGACGGTGCTGAGCGCCCCGTTGCTGTAGCCAAACCGCCACGTCTTCTGGCCGGGGTCGGTGATGGTCTCGACGACGGTCTTGGAGTTGATGCTCGTGTAGGTGTAGCTGGTGGTATGGCCGGTGCCGTTGTCGCCGGCCGATTGCGGCGTCCAAGTCCCAATCAGCCGCCCGGCAGTGTCATAGCTGTAGCCGGCCACATCAACAGTGGCCATCCCGGCATTACCGGTGGGGAGCCCGTCGCTGCCCGGCTTGGGGTCCCACGCGACGTACTGCACGCCAGCGAGCCGCTGCCCGCCGGAGGTGGTGGTGTAGTTGAGCTTGAGCGCTTTGCAGCCGCGCTGCTGGGTGGACTCGTCGCACGTGATTGTGTCGCTGGGTTTCGGGGCGAACACCCACGTGATGAGCCCGTCGGGGTTGCGGACGAACCGGACGGTGGAGTTGGCTTCGGGTTCGGTGGTGCGGGCCACCGTCCACACTCCGGCGGTGTTGCGCTGGAACTCGGTGAGGGTGCCGTCTTCCTCGGTCAGGATCAGCTTGTGGGTGATCCCGGCGACATCACCGGCGGCCAGCTCGAGGGTGTCCATGTTCAGTGCGGTTTCGCCGACGCCGAGGTAGCTGCCGAGCTTAAGGGCGCCACGTGTTTCGTCTTCGTGCTGGTAGACGTCGGACACGCCTTCGGGGGAGGTGAGGACGATGGTGCCGTCGAGGTCGGTGTGGTCGATCACGGTGTAGCCGGCAACCCCGGCGCCTTGGCCGGCGATGTCGGCGGTCCATCCGGGCCCGAACACGCCGGACGGCCCTGCGGGGTCGCCGGTGAGGGTGCCGTGGGTGCGGCCCAGGGTCAGGTTTCCGCCGGTGCCGGGCACGGACACGTCGGTCTCGGAAACCTGGTACTCGCCCGTGAACAACGCCAGGGTCCCCGCCCCGACGTCTTGGGTGGGGTAGGAGCCGCCGAACGCGTGGGGCACGAGCTGGAAGCGGTAGATCGCCGAAACCTGCGGGGCCGGCTCGCTCGGATAGCTGAACACGATCCGGACCTGCAACAGCGACGGGATCTGGATGCCAGGCTCCTCGTTCGCCGCCCACACCAGTTCGGGTGTGGTCAGCGCGCCTGCGTCGGGGGTGACCGACCCGGTCCAATCCTGGCCGGTGCTCTTGTCCTTGATCTTGGTTGCCAGGTTCCAGTTGTTTGGCGGCGCATCGCCCGCATTGGCGTCGGTGGGCGGGTAGCGCCATTCGACCCTTGCCGTCGCGGTTTCGCTGCTGACCGGGTTCGCTGAGGCCTTGGCCTGGATCGGGAAGGTGGAGGTGGATCGGTCGTCCACGTTCGGCAGAGTAAGTTGAGGGCTGCCGATCCCGAACGAGTAGGCCTTCTCGGCCGAGCCCAGGCCCGCGGTGTTCCGGGCGACGGCCTTGATGATGAAGTAGCCACCTTCAGCCGGGATGTCGATCCCGGGTGTGGTCGCGGTGCCGCCCGAGGCGGCGATGGCCGTCTGCTCCACGAAACCGCCCGGCTGGTAGACCCACCACCGGAAGTCAGCGGCGCCACTTGCGGTAAACGTACAGCTCGTGGTCGCGTCGGTGCGGGTGGCATACCACTGCGCGTCCGTGTAACCGGTGCAACTCAGGGTTGGTGTGGTTGGCGCCGCGGTCGCGACACCGATCGGCTGCCACGCCGACCATAAGCTGATCAGGCCGGAGTTGTCGACAGCCTTCGACCTGACCACATACGTGCTACCCACGGCCAGGCCCGACACCGCGCAGCCCTGCGCAACAGTCCACGACACAGACGCGGTGGTGCAGGAACCGACCACGGTCGGGGAGGAGGTGGTAGTGCGAACCTCGTAGGTGAACTGCACCGTCGAGCCCCACCAGCCCATCGTGGAGGAGGTGAACGTCGGCGCGGTCGAGGAGGTCCACTGCCTGCCATCGAAGGGCCAGCTGTTCGACACCGTCGGCGTGGTCGGCGTGGTCGGTGCCCGGTTGGTGTAGGTGAACTTCAGATACGGGGTCCGCGACGTCCGGTCACAGGTGGTGTGGGTCGGGTCGTAGTCGACCGAGCACAACCGCCGCTCGAAGCTGTAGTCGTTCTTGTTCGCGTCCGGGACGCTCAGCTGCATCCCGTAGTTGGGGATCCCGCCGGTGCCCACAGCACCGTCGGCCCACGCCTGCACCAGCCCGGTCACGTTCGCGGTCACGAACCCGCCCGCCGGCGTGCAGTTGGTCGCGCCGATATTGGCCGTGAAGTAGCTCGACGTGCCAGCGGCGGTATCGACGCCGGGTTTGTTGCTCCACATCAGGTTCAGTTCGTCCCACGCCCCGGTGACCGGGTAGATGTTCACCCGCTTCGACGAGCACGACGCCGACATGTACTGGTAGAACCCGGCCTGGGCGTTGCTGATCGTCCGATCACGCATCTTGCCGCTGTCCCACTGCACCAGGCTGACCGCGGCGTTGGTGTTCACGTGGTCCTCCGACGCCCCGACGATCAGCCGGTAGTGCAAGTCCGACACCCAGTCCACACCCTCGCGCGCCCAGGCGTCCTGCGTGGGGCCATACGGCGCCAAGTCCGGGTCGATCGTGATCGGGTACTCCGCCTCCGGGTCATCCACCAGCGCGGCCGGCACCCTCAGCGTCAACACCTGGTCGGTCCGCTCCCCCGACGACCCGGTCTCCTTCACGCTTGCCTCGATCGGCACCACGTTGGTCGGGTCACCGAAGGCGTCGACCCGGGAATCCCACGCCGTCAGGACGGCCGTCTGTCCAGACCGGTCATCGGTGCCGCCATCGGTCACGATCAGCTGGCCATCGTCGGTCTCCTCCAGACTGGCACCCACCGTACGCACCTGGACCCGGAACAGCGGTGTCGCCGCCGCCGCCGAAGCCGAGTCGATCCGGATACGGGTCGAAACACCACGAGCGGTCGCGATCACCACCAGCTGCGCCCCATCACCCACCTGGTAGGTGGCGACCGGGCCCTCAACCGCCGGCGTCGGCAGCACCTCCGGCCATGACCAGATCGTCTGGGTGCCATCCGGCAGCACCAGACGGGCGAACTCCCGGCTGCCACCATCAATCACCAGATCAGTCGGGGCGGCCTTCGGCGCGAACCCGCCAGCAGCACGCGGAACCAGCGTGTAGTCCACATCGACCCACCGGCCCTCAGAGTCCTGCACCCACATCGGCGCCGAGTAGGCCTCCTCCGTGATCGACCCGTCCGGGTTCACCACCACCCGCGTCGTGCCCGAACGCTGCGACAAGTCCTCCACCGAGGCATCCAGCGCCTGAGCTGTCACCGCCGCCGACACCAAGTCTGGACGATCCGCCGCGCCATCCCCATCCGAGTCCGCCGCCTCCACCGCCGCAGCAGCCGTCTCCGCAGGCGACGGCACCGGCGAAGGCGTCTCCGCCCGCGCCGACGGCACGTCAGTGGTGAAGCACAGCATGACCGTGAGCAATCCCGCCAGCAAGCTCACAAGCCAAGCCGGAAGCACAACACCAGAACGGGAGATCGGCAGACGCAGCATCGAGTCTTCCTTCAAATGCAGCGAGCGGACGCCGAGGCACGAAGCGCTGGCGGACGCTCGAGGGGGTGAGCAAGATTGCCTATTCATAGCAGGCCCACAGGCGGCCCGCGCGGACTTCCCGAAGAATTGGTCAGTCCATCGGGGTCTGTCAGATAAACGGTGTGTGGGGCCCGGCGGTTTCTAGTGAGTGGTCCTTTCGAACCTGCCTGCGAAGGTGATCGCGAAGGCGTTCAGGGCGGGCTTCCACCTGACGACCCAGCGTGCCTTCCCGTGTCCGGTGGGGTCAAGGGACCGGGTGGTCAGATAGAGGCATTTCATTGCGGCGGCCTCGTTGGGGAAGTGGCCGCGGGCGTTGACGGCGCGCCGGTAGCGGGCGTTGATGCTCTCGATCGCGTTCGTCGTGCAGATCACCCGTCTGATCTCCACGTCGTACTCCAGGAACGGCACGAACTCGGCCCACGCGTTCTCCCACAACCTGACGATCGCCGGGTAGCGGCCGCCCCACGCCTGGGCGAAGTCGGCGAACCGGTCCCTGGCCGCCTGTTCCGACGGGGCTGTGTACACCGGCCGGAGCGCCTTCACGATCGCGTCGCGGTGTTGCCGGCCGGCGTAGCGGAAGCTGTTGCGGATCAGGTGCACGATGCACTGCTGCACCACGGTGCGTTCCCAGGTTGTGGTGATCGCCTCCGGCAGTCCCTTCAGTCCGTCACACACCGCGATCAGCACATCGGCGACGCCGCGGTTCTTCAACTCGGAGAACACTTGCAGCCAGAACCGTGCGCCCTCGGCGCCGTCGCCTGCCCAGATCCCCAGGATGTCCCGCTCCCCGTCGGTGGTAACACCCATCACCACGTAGAACGGGGTGTTGCGGACCTGGCCGTCGCGGACCTTGACCACGATCGCGTCGACGAAGATCACCGGATACAACGTATCCAGCGGTCGGCTGGACCATTCGGCCAGCTCGCCGGCCACCTTCTCGGTGATCCGGCTGATCGTGTCCTTGGACACCTTCGCCCCGTACACCTCGTCGAAGTGGGCAGCGATCTCCCCGGTCGTCAGGCCGCGGGCGGACAGCGACAACACGATCTGGTCGATCCCGTCCAGGCGCCGCTTCCGCTTCGGCACGATCACCGGCGTGAACGAGCCGTCCCGGTCCCGCGGCACCTCGATCTCGACCGGGCCGATCTCGGTCAGCACCGTCTTCGCTCGGGTGCCGTTGCGCATGTTCAGCCCCAGCGGCGCTGCGCCGTGCTCGTGGCCCAGGTGCTCGGTCAGTTCCGCCTCCAGGGCGGTCTCCGGCACCTGCTTGGTCAGCCCGGACAGCAACCCGCCCGGGCCGACCAGGGACATGCCCTGCACTTTGGCCTGGGCGAGCAGCTGCTCGGCGAGCTGCTTCTGATCGATGATCTCTCCCGTCACGGGGTCGATCATCTCGACAACATCGGTCGTGACAGTCACGGCCATCTCCTTTCGGATCAGGCCGGACCCCTACACACCGTTATTCCGACAGTCCCGTCCATCGGCCCAAGCACGCGGTCAGGAAAGCGGACTGCCGATTTGCACCGGGTGTATCGAAGTTCATGGGGGGTCGTTCTGGTCGGTGGACGCGCGAGGGGTCGGACGGCAGGTGGCGGTTGGAGATGGGGACTGGAGGGCTCCGAGGGCATGGCTGGGCGCTGGGGGTCGGCTTGTGCTGGCGGGCGTGAGTTCCGTGACTCAGGGTGGTGCGCTCGGCCCGGAAGGGTGCGATGTCCCAGCCCGGGAGCACTCCCATGCCGCGGGTTCAGCCCCCTGACTGTGCTACGAGGTTGACGTGGAGAATCCCCTGGTAGTGCGGGTTCGGCCTCGCTGGCCGACTGCTCGACCGGGGCTCGTTGATCCGTCGTGAAGCCGGCCGGGGTCGGGCTGTTGGGCTGGCGCCGGTCAGGCGGCTCGGCTGTAGCGCTTGAGGGCGGCTTGGCGGGTGACGCCGAGCATGGCGCCGATCAGGGTCCAGGAGGCGCCTTGGGATCGTGCTTGGGCGACGGCGGCGTCTATCCGATCCTGGGCGGCGTTGCGGTCGCGGACGGCGGCCAGGATGGTCTGGAGGGCTTCGCCGTCGAAGCTGGCGATCGGGTCGGGTCCCTGGCCGTGGTTGGCGTTCTCGAGTTCGTCGAGCATCTCGGTTTCGGTTCGCATCAGTTCACCACTTGTCACAGGTATTTGAGTCGGACGGGCGTGGCGTGGGAGACACGGTCCGCGGCCGGGTTGTAGCCGATCTCCAACAGTTGTCCGTCGCGGCGGGGGCCGACCAGGACGAGGCAGCCGTCATGGCGTGGACTCCGATCGCATGCCCGATGGCGTGACCGATGTCGTCGTCGGTGACGCCGTGCTTGTGGGCGTCATCCACGATCTCCACACCTGACAACCATAGTTGTCACCTTGGGGTGGGGCAACACCTCCCCCCTCCTCTCCCGTCGGCTGACGGCGACTGGCGAAGCAGTGACTGATGGCGGTCGGGGGGACATGGGGGACGTCTGTATGACAAGGCCTGATGCTGCCGGCTGGTCGGCGTGGTGACGTGGTCTGGACCGAAGTGGTGACGTCCATGGTGACGTCCCTCTGCTCTGATTTCGCCGGTAGCCCCGGGCTGGCGCCGGCTGATCCGGGATGGTTCGGTGCCCAGGTCGGTCGGCTGCCGCGGCCACGTCCAGAGATGGGTCAGATCTTTCGGGGGGAGGTTGGAGGAGGTCGTGCTGACTACGGGCTCAGAACGTTCAGGGGATCGGCGGCGGTCGGGACAGGCCGGCGGCGGGTTTCGGGGGGAGGTTGGGGGGAGGTGGCTGTGACAAGGACGTTCAGCTGGCTGGCGACGTTCTTCCCGGCTGCGCCGGCCGCCGGCTGGGCGGAGGTTGCTGTGATGCCCTGATCGCAGGCCGCAGGGCCCGGTCAACAACCGAGAGGGCAGCGGGGGGAGTGTGCCGTTGACAAGGACGTTCACCCGCCCAAGCCGACACCGGATCGGGTCTGGCGGGCGCCGGGGGAACGCCGGACGGTCCGGTGACGGACACCGGACTTACGAAAGTCGGGCCTGGGCTGTCCGGATTGGCCGGTCGGGGCGGCTTAAGGAAGTGCGGGAGGTTTCGGGGGCTGAGAGGCGGGGTGAAGATCTACGGCCGAGCTGTCCGGATCGGTGCCGGCCGTCGGCTTAGTGGGTGTGAGGAGGTGAGTGCGATGGCGATCGGTTTGCAGAAGATCTCCGCGATCGTCGGCTATGAGTACCTGACCCGGCATGTGGCGGTGTTGGACGCGACCAGCAAGGGCTACCAGCGGCTGGATGCCTACTACCTGGCCAAGGGTGAGGAGCCCGGCTCCTGGTGGGGTGCCGGCCTGGCCGGGCTCAACCTCGCCGAGGGTGATCCAGTGACCGCCGAACAGATGCGCCGGCTGTTCGGCCACGGACTCGACCCGACCAGCGGCAACAAGCTCGGCCGCGCCTACTCCGTCTTCGACCACGCCCCGACCGTGTTCGAAACCGAACTCGACACCCGACTCGCCGCCTGGCGGGTCGAGCACGGTGTGCCGGCCGGGGTGCCGCTGCCGAAAGGTGTGCTCGCCGCGCAGCGGACCATCCTGGCTACCGAGTGGTTCGTCGCCGCCCATCCCGGCGTGATCCCGGATGCGCGGCAGGTGCGTGACGTGATCGCGAAGAACACCTCCCATCCGCGGGTGGCGGTGGCCGGGTTCGACATCACCCTCACCCCACCCAAGACGATCTCCACGCTGTGGGCGGTCGCCGACCGGCCGCTGGCCGCGACGATCAGGGCCGTGCACGATGCGGCGGTCACCGACGCGCTCACCTACCTGGAAGCCAACGTGCTGTTCACCCGCAAGGGTCACGCCGGGGTCCGGCACCTGCCGGTACGCGGGATGGTCGCAGCGAGGTTCGTGCACCGCGACTCCCGCGCCGGTGATCCGGATCTGCACACGCATGTGGCGGTGGCAAACAAGGTCCAAACCCAGGCTGGGGAGTGGCTGGCGATCGACGCGAAAGTGTTGTACGCGGCCAAGGTCACCGTGTCCGAGGCGTACACCGCCAGCCTGATCGGCCGGCTGCGGGACCTCGGCCTGGCCCTGGTGCCGACCAGCCGGGACGGGAAACGACCCGTCTATGAGATCGCCGGCATCAACCCAGCCCTGGCGCAACGCTGGTCGACCCGCCGCGGCCAGGTGGTCGGCAAGACCGGCCAGTTGGTCGCCGAGTTCGAAGCCGAGTACGGCCGGCTACCCACCCCCGAAGAGCGGCTCGAACTGGCGCAGCGGGCCACCTTGAACACCCGGCCCGACAAGCACGAACCACGCAGCGAACACGACCAACGCCGCACCTGGATCGCCGAGGCCGAACAGGTTCTCGGCCCGGAAGGGATCGGCCGGATGCTCGGGGCGGTCGCCCACCAGCCGCCGGCACCGGTCACGGTGCCGGATCGGCGCTGGATCGCCCGCACCGCCCGGAGCGTGGTCGCGATCGTGGAGGCCGAGAAGTCGTCGTGGACGCCATGGAACGTCCGCTCCGAAGCGTTCCGGCAAGCCACCGCCGCCAACATCCCCCACCACCAACTGAACGCCGTGGTCGAACAGCTCACCACCGAAGCCCTGTCCGAAGTGTCGGTGCCGATCCGCACCACCCGCACTCAGCCCGTCGAACCCGACCTGCTGCTCCGTCCCGACGGCACGCCCGCCTACCAGGAGCCCTCAGCGTCCCGGTACACGTCGATGCGGATCCTGCGCGCCGAAGCCCGCATCGTCGACGCCGCCGGCCGCCACGGCGGCCGGATCGCCGACCCCAACTCGGTCCAGCTCGCCATCCTGCAATCGATGGCGAACCGGCAACCCCTCAACGAAGGCCAACAGACCCTCGTCGCCGCCATGGCCGGCTCCGGCCTCCGCCTGCAGCTGGCGATCGCGCCGGCCGGGACCGGGAAGACCACCGCCATGCGCACCCTCGCCTGTGCCTGGACCAACAGCGGCGGCACCATCCTCGGCCTCGCCCCCTCCGCCGCCGCCGCCGAACAACTCCGCCTCCAGTTGGGCGACAACGCTGTCGCGGAGAACCTGGCCAAAATGGTGTGGGCCATCAACCACCGCGAACCCCTGACCGAACAGGTCGGGCCAGACACCCTGGTGATCATCGACGAGGCCGGCATGGCCGACACCCTCACCCTGGACTACCTGGTCGGCTGGTGCCTCGACCAAGGCGCCTCGGTCCGGCTCATCGGAGACGACCAACAACTCGGCGCGATCGGCGCCGGCGGCGTAATGCGCGACATCACCACCAGCCACGGCGCCCTCCACCTCGACCACGTCCTCCGCTTCAGCGACCCCGCCGAAGCCCACGCCAGCCTCGCCCTCCGCGCCGGCGACATCGGAGCCCTCGGCTACTACCTCGACCACCAGCGCATCCACCTGGTCGACCCCGACACCGCCATCAGCCAGCTGCTCGCTGCCTGGCAGACCGACCGCAACACCGGCCTGGACGCGATCATGCTCGGCCCCACCCGAGACCAGGTCGCCGCCCTCAACGCCGCCGCCCGGCAAGCCCGGCTCGCCGGCCACCGCACCGGACGCGAAACCGCACTGGCCGACGGCAACCACGCCTCGGTCGGCGACACGATCCTCACCCGCCGCAACGACCGGACCCTGACCAGCGGACAACTCGCCTGGGTCCGCAACGGCGACCGGTGGACCGTCACCGCCGTCCACCCCGACGGCTCCCTCGACGTCCAACACCTGCGCAACCACAACCGGCTCACCCTGCCCGCCGACTACGTGCACGAGTCCGTCGAACTCGGCTACGCCACCACCATCCACACCGCCCAAGGCGTCACCGCCGACACCTGCCACGGACTCCTCACCGGCGAGGAGGACCGGCAACTCGCCTACACCATGCTCACCCGCGGCCGCCACACCAACCACGCCTGGCTCCAGATCGGCACCACCGACCCCCATGCCGCTCCGATCGCCCGCGACCTCGTCCAGACCGCCACCACCGTCGAGATCCTCGAACACATCATCAGCCGCGACCAGCAGCCCGCCTCCGCCACCACCCTCATCCGGCAAGCCGACGACCCGGCGGCACTGCTCGCCACTGCCGTGAACTGCTATGTCGACGCCATTGGGTTCGCCGCCGAAGAAGTCGTCCCCCACCACATCAAGGACGCCATCGACACCGCCGGCGAATCCCGCCAGCTCACCGATGCCGATGCCTGGCCCGCCCTGCGTTCCACCCTGCTGCTGTGGGCAGCCAACGGCCACAACCCCATCGACCTCCTCCAACAGGCCATCGCCTACGGCGGCCTCGACGACGCCCGCGACCCCGCAGCCGTCCTCACCTGGCGCCTCGACCCCACCCGAGCATCGGCCGGACGCACCGTCGGACCACTCCCCTGGCTACCCGGCATCCCCCACCAACTCCTCCAGCAACCCGAATGGAAGACCTACCTGTCCGACCGGTACCGGCTCACCTACCAACTCGGCCAGGAAGTCCGAGAACACGCCACCGAGCAGACACCCCGGTGGACGGCGAACCTGCCCGGCCTCGAGCCCGACCTGATCGCCGACATCCAGCAATGGCGAGCCGCCCACCAGACCCCTGACACCGACCTGCGACCCACCGGGCCCGCCAGCCGCACCCCCGCCGAAGCACGCCACCAACGCGACCTCGACCAACGGCTCGAAACCGCCCAAGCCGGCATCCGCGAATGGACACCCACAATCCTCCAGGCCGCCCCCGCCCTCGCCGGCGACCCCGCCCTGCTCCTCCTCGCCGCCCGACTCGCCCAACTCGACGACAGCAACCACGCCAGAAGGCTCCTCCACATCGCCGTCCGCCAAGGCCCCCTGCCCGACGAACACCCCGCCGACGCCCTCAACTACCGCATCCGCGCCCTCCAGAAACACATCCCCCTACCGTCCGAACAGTGGGAAACCATCACCCCCCGACCACCCAGCCGACACCACCACGAACCACCCAGAATGTCCGGCCCCAGCCACGGCATCAGCATCTGACCCCGCCACCGAGAGGAACCGCCATGTCCAGCTATCCCACTCCGGCCTGGAGCCAGCCCATCGCAGAATGGCTTTCCCTCCAGCAGGCGGCGGCCATCTACGGCGTCAGTGTGGACACCCTCCGACGCCGCATTGCCCAGGGCCACCTGCCGGCATCCCGCTTCGGTCGGCGGCTCATCCGCGTCCGTGTCCAGGACCTCGAACGTCTCTTCCGGCCTATCCCCACCGCGCGTCCACTGCGTCAACTGTGGCGCTGAGGCGTACTCGATTGAAGGAGCAAGGCGCACGATAAGCGCACGACGCAAGACCACTGAGGGTATGCCGAATCTCTAATGCCTAGTGAATCCGCACTTCAGACCGTGCCCCCAATGGGATTCGAACCCATACTCTGGCGGGTTTAAGCCGCCTGCCTCTGCCAGTTGGGCCATGGGGGCCTCGGCGCGATTCTAGGGGCGCGGGTCAGGCGTCCCGGGAGAGCAGGCCGAGCACGATCCCGTCCAGGATGTCGGCCTCGCTCACCAGCAGGGGTGCCGGCGCGCGGCGTCCCACCGTCTGGCAGATCAGGGCGCCGCCGCAGATCACGTCCGCCCGTCCGGGCACCATCGTGGGCAGCGTGGTCACCTCGGCGACCGGCATGGCCAGCAGCCGGGCCGTGAGCGCGTCGAGCTCGTCCGCGGCCAGTGAGGACCCGTGGACGAGGGCCCGGTCGTAGGCCGGCAGGCCCTGGGCGAGCGCGGAGAGGCTGGTCACCGTCCCGCCCACGCCGACCCAGGTGGCCACGTCGGCGAAGGGGATCCCGCTGGCGTCCAGCAACCCGTCGACGTAGTGGCGGGCCGCCCCGATCTCGGCCGCGGACGGCGGGTCGGAGTGCAGGAAGCGCTCGCGCAGCCGCACCGAGCCCACGTCGAGGGAGACCGCGGCGCTCGGGGTGCCGCCGTCGCCGAGGACCAGCTCGGTCGAGCCCCCGCCGATGTCCATCACCAGAACGGGTTGCGGCAGGGACGGCAACGCGCTCACCGCCCCCGCGTAGGACAGCCCGGCCTCCTCCTCGCCGGAGATGATCTCCGCGTCCACTCCCAGGCGCTCGCGCGCGCCGGCGAAGAACTCCCCGGAGTTCGCCGCGTCCCGGGCGGCCGACGTGGCGACCACGCGCCGATGGCGGACGCCGAGGGCGTCCAGCTGCTCGCCGAAGTCGGCCATCGCGGCGAACGTCCGCGCCAGCGCGTCCGGGTGGAAGCGACCGGTGGCGTCCACGCCCTGGCCCAGGCGGGTGAGGTGGAGGCGGCGGTCGAGCTCGAACAGCCGTCCATCCTGTGCCCGGGCGATGAGCAGGCGCACCGAGTTCGTGCCGCAGTCGACGGCGGCGTAGAGGTCAGTCACGGTCCTCCAGACAGGGCCGGACCCAGAACTCGCCCAGCAGGGCGAGGGTCTCGTCGCCGAGCGGGTTCACCCCGGGCCCCACGGCCAGGGCGTGGGCGGCCAGCACGTGCAGGCACTTCACCCGGGTGGGCATCCCGCCGGCGCTGGTGCCCGCGATCTCCGGGACCTCTCCCAGTGCGGCCCGGTCGGCGAGGTAGGCCTCGTGCGCTGCGGCGTAGGCGTCGGCGAGCGCGGGATCGGTGGCGAGCCGCTCGGTCATCTCGGCCATCAGCCCCTGCGCCTCGAGTGTCGAGCACCCGGCCGTCGCCCGCGGGCAGGTGAGGTAGTACGTGGTCGGGAACGGGGTGCCGTCCGGAAGGCGCGGGTGGGTGGCCACCACACCGGGACGCCCGCAGGGGCACCGCCAGGCCACGCCGGCCGTCCCGCGCGGCTCCCGCCCCAGCTGGGCCGCGACGCTCTCGACGTCCGCGGGGGTCAGGGGTTCCATGGCCGCCATTCTGGCATGCCCGTTCCCCGCCGCCGCCCGCCGAGGGCCAGCCTTCACGCCGAGGGCTCGCACCAGGGTGCTGGCCCTCGGCAACAAGGCTGGCCCTCGGCCACAGGGGCTGGCCCTCGGCGGGGCGCTGAGGGACGAGCGACGAGCAGCCGAGCGGCGAGCGGACGAGCGGAGAGCGTCTGGCGGCGAGCGGCGGCGAGCGTGCAGGTCAGGGGACGGTGACCTTGCGGGTGGGTGCGTCGGCGGTCTGCACCGAGCCCCACAGGCGGTCCCACCAGACCGGATCGTGTTCGCCGGACGGAAGGCGCTGCTCGGACTCGATCACCACGCCGCCGCCCAGCGGCTTCCCGTCGGGACCCACCACCCGGTAGCCGGTCTCGCCGGGCATCACCCAGCCGAGGCGCTGGCGCGCCTGGGCCTTCACGTAGTCGGGGTCGTCCCAGCGCGCCAGCTCCGTCTCGAGGTCGGCGATCTGCGCGGAGCGCTCGCGGATCTGCTGCTCTGCGACCGCCAGGTCGTGCTGCTGGGAGAGGTAGATGCGCAGGGAGCCCACGAAGGAGATCGCCAGCACGACGACCACGAGGAACATCACCAGGGCGCGCCGCGTGAGCCGCAGCCCCCAGCGCAGGACGGGCGCAGAGCGGGCGTCGCCGCGTCCGGGCTGCTCGGACGCGGACCCGGGACTGGACGGGCGGGCACCACGGCGCCGGGGCGTCCTGCCCGGACCGGCGCTCGCGCTGCGCGGGCTACGCGTCGCGCGTGCCATGGCCCCGTCCCTTCACCCGCCCAAGGATAGGTGCCGCCCCGCGCAGCACCCCCGCTGACGCGCGGCCCACGACGCCAAAGTGGACCGAGACCGCCGTGGTCGGCGGTTTCGGTCCACTTTGTGGAGCGGGTGCTGCGGGTCAGGCCTTGAACCGCGGGAACGCGGCGGCGCCGGCGTAGCGGGCGGCCTCGTCGAGGTCCTCCTCGATGCGCAGCAGCTGGTTGTACTTCGCGACGCGCTCGGTACGGGCCGGGGCGCCGGTCTTGATCTGGCCGCAGCCGAGGGCGACGGCGAGGTCGGCAATCGTGACGTCCTCGGTCTCGCCGGAGCGGTGGCTCATCATGGTGGTGTAGCCACTGCGGTGGGCGAGGGTGACCGCGTCGATGGTCTCGGTGAGCGAGCCGATCTGGTTCACCTTCACCAGCAGCGCGTTCGCCGTCTTGGTGTCGATGCCCTTCTGCAGGCGGGTCACGTTGGTGACGAACAGGTCGTCACCGACGAGCTGGACCTTGTCGCCGAGTTCGTCGGTGATGGTCTTCCAGCCGTCCCAGTCGTCCTCGTTCAGCGGGTCCTCGATCGAGACCAGCGGGTACTTCGCGACCAGGTCGACGTAGTAGGCGGTCATCTCGGCGGCGGTCTTCTTGCCACCCTCGAAGTTGTAGGTCCCGTCCTCGTTGTAGAACTCGGACGCGGCCACGTCGAGCGCCAGCGCCACGTCCTTGCCCGGGGTGAAGCCGGCCTTGCCGATCGCCTCGAGGATCAGGTCGAGCGCGGCGGCGTTGCTCTCCAGGTTCGGCGCGAAGCCGCCCTCGTCGCCCAGGCCGGTGGCGAGGCCACGGCCCTTCAGCACGGCCTTGAGCGCGTGGTACACGCCGGCGCCCATCTCGAGGGCCTCGGCGAAGGTCGCCGCGCCGATCGGGGCGATCATGAACTCCTGGATGTCGACGTTGGAGTCGGCGTGGGAGCCACCGTTGAGGATGTTCATCATCGGGACCGGCAGCACGTTCGCGGTCGGGCCGCCGATGTAGCGGTAGAGGGGCAGGCCGGCCGAATCGGCGGCGGCGTGCGCCACGGCCAGCGAGACGCCCAGGATGGCGTTCGCGCCGAGCTTGCCCTTGTTGTCGGTGCCGTCGAGCTCGATCATGGCCTGGTCGAGCAGGCGCTGCTCGTCAGCCTCCATGCCGATGACCTCGGGGGCGATCTGCTCGATGACGTTCTCGACGGCCTTCAGCACACCCTTGCCGCCGTAGTGCGCGGCATCGCCGTCACGCAGCTCGACAGCCTCGAACGCACCCGTGGACGCACCGGAGGGAACCGCAGCGCGGCCCTCGGCGCCGTCGTCGAGCACGACCTGAACCTCCACAGTGGGGTTGCCGCGCGAATCGAGGATCTGACGGGCGTCAACGAATTCGATACTTGCCACTATTCATGCCTTTCCGACGGTGTGGTCTTCGGTGCTAACCCTACCGGCCGGGGCCCCCGCAGGATGACGGGAGGGCGAAGGTGGAAGGGGCCGTCCACGCCTCGGACGGACGCTGCGGGCCTCGGTGGACGCGGGGCTCAGGCGCCGGCCGGCCCGGTCGTGTCGACGGAGGTCGCGCCGCCCTCGTGGTCGCGGACGCCGGCCTCGAGCCTGCGCAGTGCCGCGCGTGCCTCCTGCTCCGGATCGAGGCCGAGGGCCTCGGCGCGCGCCACCAGGCGCAGGAATTCGTCACCCAGCCCCTCGGCCTCCACGGCGGACGCGGTGAGGCCCAGGTGGGCGGGGTCGATCCCGTGGCTGCGGGCCCGCACGAGCACCTTGTGCGCGCGCGTCAGTGCCGAGAGCCGCTCGGGAATCCCGTCGAGGGCGGAGGCGCGGTCCTTCTCCACAGCCTTCGCCCGTTCCCACGAGCCGATCAGGTCCGAGGGCACCTGGGTGCCGGAGAACACGTAGGGGTGCCGTGCGACGAGCTTGTCCGCGATGCGGCCGGCGACGTCCTCGATGTCGAAGCGGCCGGTCTCCGCGGCGATCTCCGCGTGGAAGACCACCTGGAGCAGCAGGTCTCCCAATTCCTCGGTGAGGTGGTCGTCGTCGCCGTCCTCGATCGCCTCGACGACCTCGAGGGTCTCCTCGACGAGGTAGCGGACGAGCGAGGCGTGGGTCTGCTCCGCGTCCCACGGGCAGCCGGACCGGAGGCGGTGCATCACCGCCACGAGCCGGCCGAGTTCGCTCACCCCTGGGCGAGCGGGGCGACGCTGGAGATCGAGCCGCTGCCGCCGTCGACGAAGGCGCCCTGCTTGGCGTCCCAGACGCCGATCCTCGGGTTCACCTGGACGGGGGTGGACGCGACCTGTTCGGCGTAGGCGGCGTGGCCGGCCTCGGTGCCCAGGATGGCCTGCGCGTCGACGAGGTCGGAGATGAACGTGGTCAGCGCCGGGTTCTTGGCGAAGGTGGCCAGCGAGGGGTTGGCGGCGTGGACGGCGGCCCGCTGCGCGTCGGTGACGACGATCTTCGCCTTCTCCGCACCCGTCCTGGCGAGCTTCGACACGATCACGAACTGCACGACCGGCTTGGCGAAGGCCGAACCCGTGTCGGTCGGGTCGTCGGTGACCTCGGCCAGCGCCGCGGCCATCGTGTCCACGTCGGCCTGGCTGATCCGGGTGTCGCCGACGTAGGCGGCAGCGGTCGGGCTGGGGGTGGTGCATCCAGTGAGGGCGAGCACTCCCACCGTGGCCAGGGCCGCAAGCTTCTTCATGTTGCCATCCAATCGAGGTTCTGCCGTCGGTGATCCTACCGGCTGCCGGCGGGCGTGAAGACGTCGGCCATGACCTTGGCCGCCCAGGCCAGCAGCGCCGCGTCGGTGACCGGCTGGCCGCCGATCGGACGCGTCATCGGGCGCGGCACCAGCACGACGTTCTGCGCCTTGCGCAGCTGCGAGCCCGGGTGGAGGCGGGCCAGCCGCAGCTGTGCGGACTCGGGCAGGTCGGCCGGCGCGAACCGGATCATCGAGCCCTGCGCCACGACCTCGTGGATGCCGTGGCCGCGTGCCTGGAGGCGGAACGCCGCGACGGCCAGCAGCGCCTCCGCCGGCGGCGGCGGGGGGCCGTAGCGGTCGACGAGCTCGTCGCGGACGGCCGCGATGTCGGCGTCGGAGGTGACGGCGGCCAGCCGCTTGTACATCTCCAGCCGGAGCCGCTCGGACTCGACGTACTCCGCCGGGAGGTGGGCGTCCACCGGCAGCTCGATCTTCATCTCCGGCTCGGGCTCCGCGTCCTCGCCGCGGTAGTCGGCGACCGCCTCGCCGACCAGCCGGATGTACAGGTCGAAGCCGACCTCGGCGATGTGGCCGGACTGCTCGCCGCCGAGCAGGTTGCCGGCCCCCCGGATCTCGAGGTCCTTCATCGCGATCGCCATGCCGGCGCCCAGGTCGGTGTGCGCGGCCATGGTGGCCAGGCGGTCGTGGGCGGTCTCGGTGAGCGGCTTCTCCGGCGGGTAGAGGAAGTAGGCGTAGCCGCGCTCCCGGCTCCGGCCGACGCGCCCGCGCAGCTGGTGGAGCTGGGAGAGCCCGAGCAGGTCGGCCCGCTCGATGAGCAGCGTGTTCGCGGTGGAGATGTCGAGGCCGGCCTCGACGATCGTGGTGCAGACCAGCACGTCGGAGCGCCGCTCCCAGAAGTCGACCATCACCTGCTCGAGCGCGTGCTCGTTCATCTGGCCGTGGGCGACCGCCACCCGCGCCTCGGGCACCAGTTCCGCGAGCTGGGACGCCGTCTTCTCGATCGTCTGCACGCGGTTGTGGATGAAGAACGCCTGGCCCTCGCGGGCGAGTTCGCGGCGAATCGCCGCCCGCACCTGGTTGGCGTCGTAGGGCCCGGCGAAGGTCAGGACGGGGTGGCGCTCCTCGGGCGGGGTGGCGATCACGCTCATCTCGCGGATGCCGGTGATGGCCATCTCCAGCGTCCGCGGGATCGGCGTGGCCGACATCGACAGCACGTCGACGTTGAGCCGGAGCTTCTTCAGCTGCTCCTTGTGCTCGACGCCGAAACGCTGTTCCTCGTCGATGATCACCAGGCCCAGGTCCTTGAAGGTCACGTCGTTGGCCAGCAGCCCGTGGGTGCCGACGACGACGTCGACCGAGCCGTCCGCGAGCCCGGCGATCACCTTCTTCTTGTCGGCCGGGCTGGAGAACCGGCTGAGCGCCGACACCGTCACGGGGAAGCCGGCGTACCGGTCGGCGAAGGTGGCGTGGTGCTGCTGCACCAGCAGCGTGGTCGGCACCAGCACGGCCACCTGCTTGCCGTCCATCACCGCCTTGAAGGCGGCGCGCACCGCGATCTCCGTCTTGCCGTAGCCCACGTCGCCGCAGATCAGCCGGTCCATCGGCACGACCTGCTCCATGTCGCGTTTGACCTCGCTGATGGCAGCCAGCTGGTCGGGGGTCTCGACGTAGGCGAACGCGTCCTCCAGCTCGCCCTGCCAGACCGTGTCCGGGCCGAAGGCGTGCCCGCGGGACGCCTGCCGGGCGGCGTACAGCTTGATCAGCTCGGCAGCGATCTGGCGGACGGCCTTGCGGGCCCGGGACTTGCGCTTGGCCCAGTCCGCCCCGCCCAGCTTGTCCAGCGTCGGGCTCTCCCCGCCCACGTAGCGGGTGACCAGGTGCAGCTGGTCCATCGGCACGTACAGCCGGTCGCCGGGCTGGCCGCGCTTGGACGGCGCGTAGTCGACCACCAGGTACTCCCGCGTCGCGCCGGCGACGGTGCGCTGCACCATCTCGACGTAGCGCCCCACGCCGTGGGTCTCGTGCACCACCGGGTCGCCGGGGGCGAGCTCCAGCGGGTCGATCTGGTTCTTGCGCCGGGCCGGCATCTTCCGCGAGGCCTTGTCTGCCTCGCGCTGGCCGGAGAGGTCGCCGGCGGTGAACAGGTCGAGCCCGATCGCGGGCAGGCTGAAGCCGTGCCGCAGTTCTGCGCGGACGACCGTCACCAGGCCGGCCGGCGGCGCACCGGTCAGGGCCTCGGGACGGGACGCGGGGATGTCGGCGCCGGAGAGGATCTCGACCATGCGCGCGGCGAGGCCGCTGGAGTCGGCGACGAGGATCGTGTGGTGGCCCGCGGCCACCGCGGCCCGGATGGTGGCGACCGCCGCCTCGGTGTCGCCGCGCCACACCGGCGCCTCCCCCGCCTCCACGATCCGGCTGGGCACGGCGGAGACGTCGGCAGCGGTGAGGCCGGCCGGTCCGTCGTCCGCGCCGACACCCTCGCCGGAACTGAACGGCGACAGGCTCCACCACGCCTGCCCCAGCGCCAGCGCGTGCGCCCGGACGTCGGCGAGGGTGCGGTAGGCGGACGCGCCAAGGTCGATCGGCGCCCGGCCACCCTCCGCGGCGGCCGCCCAGGACGCCCGCAGGAACTCGTCGCTGGTGACCACGAGTTCGTGGGCGCGGGCCCGGATGCGCTCGGGGTCGGACAGCAGCACCAGCGTGTCGTCGGGCAGCACGTCGACGAGCAGCTCGAGGCCGTCCACCAGGACCGGCGCCAGCGACTCCATGCCGTCGACCGCATGGCCGTTGGCGATGCGCTCGAACAGCTCGCCGAGGTTGCCCGGCGCGTTCGCGTGCTCGCGGGCGAGGGCCGCCGCCCGCGCCTTGACGTCCTCGGTGATCAGCAGCTCGCGGCAGGGGGACGCGACGACCTCGGGCAGCGTGGCGTCGAACGAGCGCTGGTCCGCGACGGCGAACGGCCGGATCTCCTCGACGGTGTCGCCGAAGAAGTCGATCCGCACCGGGTGCTCGAGCGTGGGCGGGAACAGGTCGATGATGCCGCCGCGGACGCAGAACTCCCCGCGGCGCTCCACCAGGTCGACGCGCAGGTACGCCGCGTCCACCAGCCCCCGGGCCACCTCGTCGAGGTCGTAGTCCTCCCCCGCCACCAGCCGGACGGGCAGCAGGTCGCCCAGTCCCGTCACCTGCGGCTGGAGCACGGACCGGACCGGCGCGACGACCACCCGCGGCGCCGGCAGGGGGTCGTTGCCCGCCAGCCGCCGCAGCACGGCGAGACGGCGCCCGACCGTGTCCGAGCGCGGGCTGAGGCGCTCGTGCGGCAGTGTCTCCCAGGCCGGGTAGTAGGCCACCTCGTCCTCGCCGAGCAGGGACGTCAGCGCGGCGGTGGCTGCCTCCGCCTCGCGGAACGTCGAGGTGACCAGGAGCAGCGGACGGCGCGTCTGCCCGGCGAGCGCGGCGACGAACAGCGGCCGGACGGCCTCGGGCAGGGTCAGGTCGAGCGCCGGCAGGCGTCCGGTGCGGGCGTCCGCGATGGCCTCGGCCAGAACCGGCTCGCTGCCGACGAGGTCCACCAGGCCGCTCAGCATCACCGCATCACCATACCCAGCCCCACCGACAGCCGGTGACCGCCCGGGCACCGGTCCGGACCCTCAGCCCGCGTGGTGCCGGACGGGGGCCAGCGCCGCGGCCACCCGGCCCGACCGGAGGCCCCCGACCGCGTCCCGATCGGCGCCGGCCGTCCCCAGGCCGTAGGCCGCGGACAGCGGAGCGAGCGCCCCCACCGCGCCGTCGGTGGCGGTGAGCGGCAGCCCGGGACAGGCCCGCGCCAGCCCCGTCAGGTCGGTGAGGTTGCCGTGCGCCGCGGCGAACGCGCGGGTCACCACCACCTGCGGCGTGCGGTTGGCCGCGCTCGGCGCGCCGAGGGCGAGCGACCGCTCGGCCGCCACCGTCGCGGCGGCCCGCACCTGTCCAGACGTCCCGGTGGACGGCAGGAGGGCGCCCAGCGTCCCGGCCAGGTCGGGCAGTTCGACCAGCGCCACGTCGCCGGCCCTGGCGCGGGAGACCGTGGTGACCGCCTCCGCCGTGCCGGCCGCCGTGGTGGAGACCGCGTGGCCCTGGCGTTCCAGCGCGGCCGCGTAGTAGGCGCCCACCGCGTCACCCAGCGGCGAGGCGGGCACCAGGAGGTGGTAGGAGCGAGCCTCGGCGGTGCCGGACGGGCCGGGCGGCGTGGCGCCCGGCCGGCGGCCGGCCGCCGCCCGTGCCGCGGCCCTGGGAATGTCGCTCACCGCAGCCCGTACGGCCGTGGCGCGGGCGTCCGCGTCCTTCGCCTCCAGGATGCCGTCCAGCCCGGCGTCGGTGAGGGACCGGGACGCGACGTCCAGCGGCTCCAGCCAGTCCGGCGACCCTGCCTTGCTGCTGACCACCGGGAGCCAGACCTTCGCCGACAGCACCCCGCGGTCGTCGGCAAGAGCCGTGGTGGCCGTGCCCGCGACCGGCGGGCACGCCGCTGCGGGGTCGGTGCCCGCGCAACCCGCCGTCCCCAGTGACGCCGCGACGAGCACCGCCGCGACGGCCGGCCCCCACGTCCTCACGCCTCGCGCCTCCTCCGCCACGCCAGGAGCAGCACGCCGCCGGCCAGGAGCGCGAGGGCCGCGGAGGTGAGGCCACCCACCTCCGCACCGGTGTGCGCCAGCGAGCCGTCGCCATCGCTCTCGCTGTCGATCGCGGTCTCCTGCGGCGGCACGTACGCCCTCGCCTGCGCCGTGACGGGGTTCCCGCACGAGTCGCTGATCCGGTAGGTCGCCCAGCTCGCCCAGCCGCTGAAGTCGTCGGTCGGGGTGAACGTCAGGGTGCCGGCGGCGTCCACCGTCCAGTAGCCCTCCCCGGGGACGTCCAGGATCGTGAGCTCCTCCGCCGGGTCCGCGCCCAGCAGCACCAGGGAGGCGGGATCCAGCGAGCAGCCGGTGCCGCCGCTGTCGTTGCCGAGCACGCTGACCACGACCGGAGCGCCGGGGGTCGTGCCCCGCACCTGGTCCGCGCTCGCGGCCGGGCCGGAGCCGATCACCGCAGCGACGATGCCGTGCGCCACCTCGCCGTTGGTGTCGGACACCGCGTAGGCGACCGGGGTGGCGTCGCCGCTGAACCCGGACTCCGGCGTGAAGGTGACCGACCCGTCGGCGTTCACCGTCCAGGTGCCCTCGCCGGGCACCACCAGCGTCCGGCCGCCGTCGGTCGCGTCGGGCGAGGTGAGCACCACGCTGGACGGCACCAGGGGCGCGGAGTCGTCGCCCGGCAGGTCGTTGCCGAGGACGTCGATCGTCACCGGCGTGTGGAAGGGCGCCGAGCCGCTGTCTCCGGCCGCCTCGGGCCGGACCGGCGTGACCGTGACCGTGAGGTCCGCGGTGGCCGTGTTGCCGAAGCTGTCGGTGATCCGGTAGCCGGCCGGGGTGGTCGTGCCGGTGAAGCCGGGCTCCGGGTCGAAGGACGCCTCCCCGGTCGCCGGGTCGATCGTCCAGCTGCCCTCGCCGTCGACCACCAGCACGTGGCCGCCGTCGGTGGCCCCGGGCGCGGTGAGCACGACCGAGCCTGCGACCAGGCTGCCCGTCGTGCCCGCGCCGTCGTCACCGGGGGTGTCGTTGCACGGCGGGCACAGCGTGACCGTCACGTTCTGGAGCGTGGTGGCCGCGTTGTCCGCGGCCACGATGGGCGCACCGACGCTGACCACGACGCCCGCCGTCGCGGTGTGGCCGAGGCTGTCGGCCACCGCGTAGGTCGCCGGCGTCGTCGCGCCGCGGAAGCCGGGCTCGGGGTCGAAGGTCACCGCACCGGTGCCGGGATCGATCGACCAGGTGCCCTCACCGGGCACCACCAGGGTGTGACCGCCGTCGGACGCCCCCGGGTCGGTGAACGCCACCGAGGTCGCGTCCAGCGTGCCCGGGGTGCCGGCGCCGTCGTCACCGGCGGTGTCGTTGCCGAGCGGGTCGAGCGTCACCGGGGTGTCGTGGGGCGTGGACGCCGCGTCGTCGACCGCGACCGGCGGGGTGCCGACGCTGACGGTGAGCGTGGCCTCCGCCGTGGTGCCGTTGGCGTCGGCGACCCGGTAGGTGACCGGGGTCGCCACCCCGGAGAAGCCCGGCTCGGGGGTGAAGGTGATCGTGCCGTCGGGGTTCACCTCGTAGCTGCCCTCGCCGGCGACCGCCAGGCGCGTACCCCCGTCGGTGGCGGCGAGGTCGACGAGCACGACGCTGCCCGGCACCAGGGGGGCGCTGGCCGCGCCCGCCGCGTCGTTGCCCAGCACCGGCGCGGTCACCGGGCTGCCGAACGGCGTCGTGGCGGCGTCGGCGGCGGCGGACGGCGTGACCGGGGCGACCGTCACGGTCTCCAGGGCGGTGGCGGTGTTGCCGAAGCCGTCGCGGAGCGCGTAGCCGACCGGGGTGGTGGTGCCGGTGAACGACGGCTCGGGGGTGAAGGTCACCGCGCCGGAGATCGGGTCGGCCGTCCAGGTGCCCTCCCCCGGCACGGCCAGGGTGCGCCCGCCGTCCGTGGCGGAGGCGGAGGTGAAGACGACAGACGACGGGTCGAGCGACCCGGGGGTGCCCGCGCCGTTGTCACCGGCCGCGTCGTTGGCCAGCGGGTCGAGCGTGACCGGGACGCCCTGCGGCGTGGTCGCGCTGTCGTCCGCGGCGACCGGCGGGAGGCCGACCGTGACCACCAGGCGCGCGGAGCCGACCTGGCCCAGTTCGTCCGAGACCTGGTAGTCCACGCCGCCGGCGACGCCGGAGAACCCGGCAACGGGGGTGAAGCTGATCGTGCCGTCCGGGTTCACCTGGTAGGTGCCCTCACCGGCGACGGCCAGCGTGGTGCCGCCGTTGAGCGCGGAGGGGTCGGTGAGGACGACGCTGCCCGGCAGCAGCACCGCGAGCCCGCCCGCGGTGTCGTTGGCGAGCACGGACGTGCTCACGGTCGTCCGGTACGGGGTGTGCTGGGCGTCGTCGGCGACCGCCGGTGCGGGCGGCGGGGTGACCGTGATCGTGAGCGTCGAGACGGCGGCGGTGCCGTTGCCGTCGAGCACCCGGTAGGCGACCGGGGAGGCGACCCCGGTGAACCCGGTGACGGGGATGAAGGTCGCCGTGCCGTCCGCGGCCAGGGTGTAGGTGCCCTGGCCGGGCACGACGAGCGTGCGCCCGCCGTCGGTGGCGTCCGCGGAGGTGAACGCGGCGGTCGCGGGCACCAGCGGGGCGGACGGCGCGCCGGCGGCGTCGTTGCCCAGCAGGGCGACACCCACCGGAGTGCGGTACGGGGTGGTCGCCGCATCGGCGGTCGCGACCGGGACGACCGGGATGACGGTGATGGTGATCCGGGCGCCGGTCGTGCTCCCGAAGCCGTCGGTCACCTCGTAGTCGACGGGGGTCGCGGCGCCGGTGAACGCCGGCTCCGGGTCGAAGGTGACCCGTCCGGTCGCCGCGTCGGCGGTCCAGGTGCCCTCACCGGGCACGACGAGGGTCCGTCCGCCGTCGGTCGCGTCGGCGGAGGCGAACACCACCGACGCGGGGTCGAGCGTCCCGGCCCCGCCGTCACCATCGGTGCCGGGGGTGTCGTTGCCCAGCGGGTCGAGCGTGACGTCGACGTTCTGGGGAGTGGTGCCGGCGTCGTCGGACGCGGACGGCGGGGCCCCCACGGTGACCGTGAGCGTGGCGGTGGCCGGCGTGCCGTTGGCGTCCCGGACCTGGTAGGCGATGCTCGCCGGGCCGGAGAAGCCGTCGGCGGGAACGAATCGGACGGAGCCGCCCGGCTCCACCGTCCAGGCGCCCTGGCCGGCCACCACGAGCGTCCTGCCCGCGTCGGTGGCACCGGGGGTGGTGATCACGACGGTGCCCGGCACCAGCGGCGCCGAGGCCGCCCCTGCGGTGTCGTTGGCCAGCACCGGCGTGGTGACGGGCGTGGCATACGGCGTCCGGGCGGTGTCGTCCTCCGCAGCCGGGGTGATCGCCGCAACGGTGACGGTGAGCGTCGAGTCGGCCGCGTGGCCGAAGCCGTCGGTCACGCGGTACGCCACGGGCGTGGTCGTGCCGGTGAAGGCAGGCTCGGGGTCGAAGGTCGCCGTCCCGGTGGCCGGGTCGATGCGGTAGGTACCCTCGCCGGGCACCACGAGGGTGCGACCGGCGTCGGTCGCCGCAGCGGCGGTGAACACCACGCTGGACGCGGTGAGCGTGCCGGGATGGCCCGCACCGTCGGTACCCGGCGTGTCGTTGTCGAGCAGCGCCACGTCGACGGTCACGTCCTGCGGCGTCGAGCCGAGGTCGGGGTTGGCCACGGGCGGCTGGCCCACGGTGACGGCCAGGCCGGCGGCCGCCGTCGTCCTGTTGGTGTCGGCGATGCGGTAGCCCACCGGGGTCGCCGGCCCGGAGAAGCCGTCCTCCGGGGTGAAGGTGATGCTGCCGTCGGCGTTCACCGTCCAGAAGCCCTCACCGGCAACCACGAGGGTCCTTCCGGCGTCGGTCGCCGACGGCGAGTCCAGCACGACGCTGCCCGGAACGAGCGGCGCCGAGGGCGCGCCCGCGGTGTCGTTGCCGGCGACATCGACGGTCACCGGCGTCCGGAACGGGGTGTGCCCGGCGTCGTCCGAGGCGATCGGGGTGACGGGAGTGACGGTGACGGTCACCGTCGAGGACGCGGTGTTGCCGAAGCTGTCGGCCACCCGGTACCCGGCAGCGGTCGCCGTGCCGGTGAAGCCCGGCTCCGGCGTGAAGGTCACCAGGCCGGTGAGCAGGCCGACGGTCCAGGTGCCCTCGCCGGGCACGACGAGGGTCCGGCCGCCGTCGGTCGCGGCGGGCGAGGTGAACACCACGGAGTTCGCCACCAGGGTGCCGGAGACCGGGCCACCGGAGCCGGCGCCGTCGTTGGTGAGCGGGTCGAGTGTGACCGGGACGTTCTGCGGTGTGGTGCCCGCGTCGGGCGTCGCGGTGGGGGGCGTGCCGACCGTCACGGCCAGCGACGCGGACGCGGTGCTGCCATTGGCGTCGCCGACCCGGTAGGTCACCGGCGTCGCGGGCCCGGAGAAGGCCGCGACCGGCGTGAAGGTGACCGTCGAGTCGGCCGCGGCGGTCCAGGTGCCCTCACCGGCGACCACGAGGGTCCTGCCGCCGTCGGTCGCGGCCGCGGAGGTGAACACCAGGCTCGCCGGATCGAGCGGGGCGGACGGGTCGCCCGCCGCGTCGTTGTCGAGCGGGAAGAGGTCGACCGGTGTGAGGTACGGCGTCAGCGCCGCGTCGTCGGTCGCCGCGGGGTGCACCGCCGTGACGGTGATCGCGATCGTCGAGGTCGCTGACCGGCCGAGGTCGTCCGACACGCGGTAGGCGACGGGGGTCGCGGGGCCGCTGAACGACGCCGCCGGGTCGAAGGTCACCAGGCCGGTGGAGGGGTCGATCGTGTACGTGCCCTCACCCGGCACCAGCAGGGTCCGGCCACCGTTGGTCGCGGAGGGCGCGGTGAACACCACGCTCGAGGGGACGAGCGTCGCCCCGCCGTTCGCGGTGTCGTTGGCGAGGGGGTCCAGCTGGACGTCCACGTTCTGGAGGGTGGTCGCGGTGTCCGGCGCGGCCGCCGGGGCCGGCGGGGCGTTCACCGTCACGGTCAGCGTGGCGGTGTCGGTGCTGCCGTTGGCGTCCGCGAGGCGGTAGCCCACGGGGGTGGCCGGCCCGGCGAAGCCGGCGACCGGGGTGAAGGTCGCTGCGCCGGTGGCCGGGTCGATCGTGTAGGTGCCCTCTCCGGGGACGACCAGGCTGCGGCCGCCGTCGGTCGCCGACGGCGAGGTGAGGACAACGCTGCCGGGCACCAGCGGCGCGGAGGACGCGCCGGCGGTGTCGTTGTCGAGCAGTCCGACGGTGACCGGGGTCAGGTACGGCGTGGCGGCGGCATCGTCCTTCGCGTCCGGAGTCACGGGGGTGACGGTGATCGCGATGGTCGAGGTGGCGGAGTGGCCCAGGGAGTCGGTGACCCGGTAGGTGACCGGCGTCGCCGCCCCGGTGAAGGCCGGCTCGGGGTCGAAGGTGACCACGCCGGTGGCGGGGTTCGCGGTGTAGGCGCCCTGGCCGGCCACGACGAGCGTCCGGCCGCCGTCGGTCGCGGCCGCGGAGGTGAACACCACGGAGGTGGCGTCGAGCGTGCCGGCGCTGCCGCCGCCGGTGCTGCCGGGCGTGTCATTGCCCAGCGGTGCCACATCGATGGTCACGTTCTGCGGCGTGGTGCCGGCGTCCGGCGCGGCGACCGGCAGGGTGCCCAGCTCCACGGAGACGGACGGGGTCGAGGACGGGTCGACCGCCGGCGTCCCGGCGACGCTGGCCCCTGTCGGGGCCGCCGTGTTGTCGACCGTGCCCGCGACCACGTCCGCGGCCGTCACGGTGTAGGCGTCCGCGGTGCAGGACGCGCCGGCGCCCGGGGCGAGCGTGGTGGGGGTGCAGGTGACGCCGGAGAGCTTCGGGTCCTCGACGCCGACACCGGTCACCACGACGTTGCCGGTGTTGGTGACGGTGAAGGTGTAGGTGATGGTGTCACCGGCGACGTACGGGCTGCCGCCGGCGGCCTTGACGATCTTCAGCATCGGCGTGCGCGGGATCGTGACGGTCCTGCTGTCGGTGTCGGTGACCGACCCCGCCGCCCCCTCGCCGCTGGGCGGTGTGGCGGCGACCGACGCCGTGTTCGCGACCGAGCCGGTCTCGACGTCCGGCTGCAGGACGGCGTAGGCGCTCGCCGGGGTGCACGTGGTGGACGCGCCCGGCGCCAGCGACGTGGCGGCGCAGGTGATCGGCGTCGACCCCAGCAGGGGGTCGGTGACGGCGATGCCGGTCAGCGGCCGGTTGCCCGTGTTGGTGACGGTGAAGGAGTAGCTGATGGTGTCCCCGGCCCGGGTGGGGCTGCCGGAGGCGTTCTTGGTGATCTCGATGCCCGGGTTCTTCACCTCGTTGGTGAAGGTGCAGGCCAGCGCGGCTCCCTGGCCGGTGGCCACCGTGTCGGGGGTCGTGAACGTCCCGGTGGCTCCCGTGCCGGAGGCGATGACGGAGTCGTCCGCCTCGTCGACACAGGACCACGTGGAGACGTAGTCGGCGAGGTCGGCACCGTTGGCGGCCGTCTCGGCGATGGCGTAGGTCGTGTTCGGCAGGACCACCGCGGCGGACACCTGCTCGTTCTGGAGGCCGGTGGCCGGGGTCGCGGCCACGGCGGTGACGGGTGCGCTGAAGCTGCCGCCGGACAGGCTCAGGGTGAACCGGTCCGTGGGGTTCTTGCGGTCGACCACCCGCTTGCGCACGGCGTCCACGATCGTCGGGTTGGCGCACGATCCGAGATCGGTGAAGCCCACCGACGTGGTGGAGTTGCTGATCGCGTCGCCCGTGGTCGGGTTCGACTTGTAGAGCCGGGTTCCGCCCTGGGTGTAGAGGTGGCCGCTGGAGCCGAACGCGACGCCGGGGAAGGTCGTGGTGGCGCTGCCCGCATCGAGGTACACCATGCGGACGGGGGTCTGGCTTCCGCCCGCGGCCACCTGCGCCGCGGTGAAGGTCAGCAACTGGTTGTCGTAGGCGGTGCTGTCGGTCGAGACCACCAGGTACATCCGGCCCGTGCTGTCGAACACGAAGTCCGTGCCCACGCTCGCGTTCCCGGTGGACGCGGTGTAGGTGAGGGTCGGGCTGGTGAAGTTCACCGTCGACGCCGCAGAGGAGACGTCGACCTTGTAGAAGCTGAACACCCGCTTGGTGTTGTCACCGGTGGGCGCCGACACCGCCGAGAACCAGTAGTCGCCCGTCACCGGGTTGAAGCTGCCGCCGGGGATGCCGGCCGAGGGGGTGAGCCCGGTGAGGGTCTTGAACACCCCGGACGTCCCGTACTTGTAGAGCGACGCCTGGCCGGCGGCGGTCGCGGGGTTGGTGATCGCGTAGGCGGCGTTGCCGTTCCTTGCGATCGCCAGCGCGTTCACCGACGCGGGGAAACTGCCCACCGTCGTGCTGGCCCCCGTGCCGGCGTCGATCCGGTACAGGTTCGTCGTGGTGCCGTTGCTGGAGTACGTGCCGTAGATGACGTTGGCGCCACAGGTGAAGTCGCCGTCCGCCGCGGACGCCGGCGTCAGCGCAGCCGGGCCGAGCGCGAGACCGCCGGCGGCGAGCACCAGGCTGAGCGCTGCGGTCAGGGAGCGGCGGGCGGCGCGAGCGGCGCGGGCGGAGAGCCCTGCCGCGGCGGGTCCAGAAGTGGCCATCGTCTGCTTTCGGCGGGGCCCCCTGGTGCGCGTACGACCACAGGGCCAACCGCCAAGACCCCTCTCCCGGCTGACCCTGCCGAAACAATAGGGGACGGAGCCGCGACATTTCTCCTCAATTCGGTCACCCTTTGGGGGACATTTTGTGAAATGCCCCCCAAAGGGTGACCGGAGGGTTGCCCGGCCACCCGATAGGGAGCCGGCACGCGTGCCGCGCGGCAGCCGAAGCAGTGAAAGTCCTCGTCAAAGGCAGATTGTTGGGGGCGGCAGGTACGCGGCAGCTGACGTCGGCACGTCCGCGGGCCCAACCCTGATCAAGACGCGCGGAGATTTTCTGAACTGCAGTTAAGGGGCCAACGCCAAAACCGACCGGAATGCCGATCGGCAGCGGGTTCAGGAGTTGAAACGACCCTGCGCAGCGTCCAGGCCCACGGTGAGCAGGGCCTCCACAGCGTCCGCGCAACGGTCGACCTCGACGGCGAGGTCCTCGGCGAGGGACGCGGGGAACGGGCTGAGCACGTAGTCGGCCGGGTCCTGGCGGCCCTGCGGGCGTCCCACTCCGAAGCGGGCACGGAAGAACTCCCCCGTCCCGATGCTGCGGCGGATCGACTTCAGCCCGTTGTGGCCGTTGTCGCCGCCGCCGAACTTCAGCCGCAGCCGGCCGAAGTCAAGGTCGAGCTCGTCGTGCACGACGACGAGGTTCTCCGGCGGGATCCGGTAGTAGCCGAGCGCCTTGCCCACGGCGGCGCCGGACTCGTTCATGTAGGTGCGCGACTTCAGCAGCACGACCTTCTCCGCCTCGGCACCCACCCCGCCCATGCCGGACGCGGTCAGGCGGGTCTGCGCGACATCTGCCCGGAGCTGCGCCGCGCCGGTGAACCGCACGCCCGCCCGCCGGGCGAGCTCGTCGACCACCCGGTAGCCGACGTTGTGCCGGTGAGACGCGTAGGTCGGGCCCGGATTACCGAGCCCGACCAACAGCCAGGTAGACATGCGGGCGGTCAGGCCTCCTCGGCCGCTTCCGTCTCCTCGGTGCCCTCACCGGACGCGGCGGCCAGCTCTGCGTCGAGAGCGGCCTGGCTCGGGGTGGCGGCGACCGACAGCATCAGGTCGTCCGGCTCGCCCGGGAACACGGCGCCGGCCGGGAGCTTCAGGTCCTTGGCGGTCACGGTGTCGCCGATCTCGAGGCCGGTGACGTCGATCTCGACCGAGGTCGGGATGTGGGTGGCCTCCACCTCGAGGGCGATGGTCTGCTGGTCCATCATCACCATGCGGTCGCTCGGGTGGTCACCCACGACGACGAGCGCGACCTCGACGGTGACCTTCTCGCCCTTGCGGACGATCACCAGGTCGAGGTGCTCGATGTCCCCCTTGATCGGGTTCTTCTGCACCTGCTTGGCGAGCGCCAGCTGGCTCTTGCCGCCGTCGATCGAGATCTCGAGGACAGCGTTGGCCACGCGCAGCGCGAGCTGCACGTCGTGCCCGGGCAGCGACAGGTGGACCGGATCGGTGCCGTGGCCGTACAGGACGGCGGGCACCAGGCCCGCACGACGGGTGCGGCGCGCCGCGCCCTTGCCGAATTCGGTGCGGGACACCGCCGCGATCTTGCTCTCAGACACTTTTCTTCCTGCTCCTCAACCTCGTAAAGATTCCGTCTCGACGAGGGATGGGCCGGCGGCGCTCAGCGCTCCGCCTTGTCGATCACGGGCCCTTTGGCCCCTCGCCGAGGCAACCCCGCAAGCTTATCCCCTTTGACCGACCGCCGGAAATCCGCGACGTCACGGATGCGGGGAGCCGTCGGAGGTCGCTCGCCAAATGACGCCGAGGCCCGTCCGGCGTCCACCCGTCCGGCCTAGTGGGCGCCGTTGAACAGCGAGGCCACCGAGCCCTCCTCGAAGACGGCCTGGATCGCCTGGGCGAGCAGCGGCGCCATCGAGAGCACGGTGAGCTTGGGGACGTTCACCCCGTCGGGGATCGGCAACGTGTTGGTGACGATCACCTCCTCGAAGTCGGACTCGTTCAGCCGCTGCGGCGCCGGGCCGGAGAGGATCGGGTGCGTGGCCGCGGCGATCACGGCCTTGGCGCCGAAGTTCTTCAGCGCGGTGGCGGCCTGGCAGATCGTCCCCGCCGTGTCGATCATGTCGTCGACCAGCAGGCAGACCCGCCCGTCGACATCACCGACGACCTCGCCGACGGCGACCTCGTTGGCCTTGTTCGGGTCCCGGCGCTTGTGGATGATCGCCAGTGGCGTGCCCAGCTGGTCCGACCACATGTCGGCGAGCCGCACCCGCCCCGCGTCCGGCGACACGATCGTCATCTCGGACGTGTCGTAGTTCTCCTTCACGTAGGTGGCGAGCACCGGGAGCGCGAGCAGGTGGTCGACCGGACCGTCGAAGAAGCCCTGGATCTGGGCGGCGTGCAGGTCGACCGACATCAGCCGGTTGGCCCCGGCGGTCTTGTACAGGTCGGCCACCAGGCGGGCGGAGATGGGCTCGCGTCCGGCGTGCTTCTTGTCCTGCCGGCCGTAGGGGTAGAACGGGGAGACGACGGTGATCCGGCGGGCCGAGGCACGCTTCAGCGCGTCGATCATGATCAGCTGCTCCATGAGCCACTCGTTCACCGGGGCGGGGTGGGCCTGGATCACGAAGCAGTCCGCGCCGCGCACCGACTCCTCGAACCGGACGTAGATCTCGGAGTTGGCGTACGTGAGGGCGCGGGTGGGCACCAGGCTGACGCCCAGCAGGGACGCCACCTCCTCGGCGAGCTCGGGGAACGCGCGTCCCGAGCAGACCATCAGGTGCTTCTCCGTCGGGCGCTTGATGCCGCTCACTCGCCGGCCTCCTCTCCGGCCGCAACCTCGGCGCCCTGCTCCTCCGCGGCCCGGGCGAGGGCCGCCTCCGCGGCCGCGGCGGACGCCGTCCCGGCCCGTTTCCTCGCCACCCAGCCGCGGATGTTGCGCTGCTGGCCGCGGGAGACCGCGAGCTCGCCGGCGCCCACGTCGGAGGTGATCGTCGAGCCGGCCGCCACGTAGGCGCCGTCCGCGATGTGCACGGGCGCGACGAGCACCGAGTCACTGCCGACGAAGGAGTGCTCGCCGACGGTCGAGGTGTACTTCGCGACCCCGTCGTAGTTGGCGAAGATCGTGCCGGCACCGATGTTGCTGCCCGCGCCGACCACCGCGTCCCCGCAGTAGGTGAGGTGCGGCACCTTGGCGCCCTCCCCGATGACCGCCTTCTTGGTCTCGACGAAGGCGCCGATGTGGGCCTTCGTGCCGATCTCGGTGCCGGGGCGCAGGTAGCTGAACGGGCCGACCGTGGCACCCGGCCCGATCACGGCGAGCTCTGCGTGGGTGCGCACCACCCGCGCGTTCTCGCCCACCTCGACGTCCACCAGCGTCGTGTCCGGGCCGATCGTCGCACCGGAGGCGACCGAGGTCGCGCCCTCCAGCGAGGTGCCCGGCAGCAGCGTCACGTCCTCGGCGAGGTCGACGCCGGCCTGCACCCACGTCGTGGCCGGGTCGAGGACGGTCACGCCCTCGGCCATCCAGCGGGCGAGGATGCGGCGGTTGAGCTCGGCGGCACGCTCGGCGAGCTGCGCGCGGTCGTTCACCCCTTCGGTCTGGAGGTAGTCGTCCAGCACCCGCGCGCCGACCCTGCGTCCGGCCGAGCGGGCGTGGGCGACGACGTCGGTGAGGTAGAGCTCCCCCTGCGCGTTGGCCGCCTGGAGCGCCGCCAGCCCGTCGGCGAGGGCCTCGGCGTCGAACACGTAGATGCCGGAGTTGATCTCGGCGAGCGCGAGCTCTTCGGGCGAGGCGTCGGACTGCTCGACGATGCGCAGCACCTCCTCGCCGTCGCGGACGATGCGCCCGTACCCGGTGGGGTCGGGAACGACAGCGCTGAGCACGGTCACCGCGTTGCCGCCGGACCGGTGCGCGGCGACGAGGTCCCGCAGCGTCTCCGGCGCGAGCAGTGGGACGTCGCCGGAGGTGACCACGACCTCACCGGCGATCCCCGGGAGGACGGACAGCCCGGCGCGGACGGCGTCCCCGGTGCCGAGGGGTCGCTCCTGCACGGCGATCGTCACATGGGGGGCGATCTCGGCCAGGTGTTCGGTGACCAGTTCGCGCTGGTGGCCGACGACCACCACGAGCCGGTCCGGCGACAGGGCGTCCGCGGTGTCGATCGCGCAGGCGATCATCGACTTGCCGGCGATGCGGTGGAGCACCTTCGGCACCGCCGACCGCATCCGGGTCCCCGCCCCGGCCGCCATGATGACGACTGCCGCCACCCGATCCTGTGCGTCCTGATCAGCCACGGGCACTCCCAGCGTTGGTCGTCGTCGGCTCCGGGATTCCGGACGGGGCGGGCATGTGCGGTGCTTCGGCCACATCCGGGGAGACCGGATCATCCTATCGACGCCGCACCACCCGCTCACGGCCCGGACCGAACTTGGCCCACGATCCGGTCGGGCCTCCCCGGGAACGTCCCGGCCCGCGAGGTGGCCCGTTCCGCAACAATCCGGAGCGCGCAGGCGTGGAATAGGCGGTGACGGACGATGAGGCATCGTGAACCGCCGTGAACTGCTCCTGCTGGCGGCCGGCGCCGCCCTCGCCGGCTGCGCATCGCCGATCGTGCCGTCCGCGCGCCCCCCGGCGTCCGGGACGACCACGGCGTCCGGGGCTGACGCCGGCGCCTCCGCCGGGTTCGATGCGTTCTGCGACGCGCTGATGGCCCGCCTGGCCCCGGCGCCGGGCGACCTGGTGCTGTCGCCGTGGTCGATCGCGACCGTGCTGGCGATGGTGCGCGAGGGCGCGGCGGGCACCACAGCCGACGAACTGACGGCGGTGCTGGGCGGGCCACCTCCGTCGCTGGCCCGCCTGCTGCCGACCGGGGCGGGGAGCGCGCTCGAGGCCGGGAACGCCCTGTGGGGCCAGCGCGACCTCACCTGGAAGCAGCCGTTCCTCAACCGGCTCGCCGACAGCTTCGACGCGCCGCTGCACCAGTCCGATTTCCGCGCCGATCCCGACGCGGTGCGCCGCGAGATCAACGCCTGGGTCGAGGACCGGACCAAGGGCAAGATCCCCGAGCTGCTCTCGGCAGGGATGCTCGACGTGTCGACCCGCCTGGTCCTGGTGAACGCCGTGCACTTCGCCGCGCCGTGGCACGAGCCGCTGGCCGAACTGGGGCCGCGTCCCTTCACCACCGCGGCCGGCCGCCGGGTCGAGGTTCCCACGCTGGCCGGCACCACCCTGCGTCCGTGGTGGTCGGGCGACGGGGTGAGCGGCTCGGCGATCACCTGCGAGGGCGGGGAGTACGCGCTGGTCCTCGTGCTTCCCGACGACGCCGCGTCCGGCGGGCCCGTGCCCGTCGCCACGTTCGCGAGGGTGCTGACAGCGGACCCGGCGCTGGTCGCCGTCCAGCTGCCCGCGTGGACGCTGCGGTTCCGGCAGGAGTTGTCCGCCGTGCTCCGCCAGCTGGGGATCCCGACGGCGTTCGACCCGCGCGCGGCCGACTTCAGCGGCATGACCGACCAGGAGAAGCTCTTCCTCGACTTCGTCGTGCACGAGGCCACCGTCGAGGTGAACGCCAAGGGGATCGAGGCCGCGGCGGCGACCGCGGGCGGGATGGCGGCCGCCGGCGCACCGACGGAACCGCGCTCGCTCGTGCTCGATCGTCCGTTCAGCTGGGCGCTGATGCACGCACCGACGAGGACCTGCCTGTTCCTGGGCCGGGTCGGCGACCCGGCGCGCACCTCTGTGGGCTGAGCGTCCCTCTGCGGCCACGCGGTCCGGCGTCGCGCCAGCCGTCTTCGGGCGTGAGCGCTCCCCGGGTAGGAGTCGAACCTACGTCGCTTGTCCTGATTCAAAGTCAGGCGGGCCCTGCCGGCAGACCAACCGGGGAACGGCCACCCGTGGCGGCCGGTGACAACTCTACGGGTGCGCGCGGGGCTGGTGCATCCGCCGGGTGCACCGGGCCGCCCCACGGGCTGGAAGGGGCGACACCGACCCGCGAACTTGGCGAACGTTTTCGCAATCCCGCCTCGTCAGGGCCAGACTTGGGCCATGCCCACTGCCCAGGCCCCCTCGCGTGCGCGGCGCAGCCGCGTGCGGATGACCCGTGGCGAGCGGCGCGAGCAGCTGATCGACGTGGCACGGGCACTCTTCGCCGAGCGCGGGCTCGAGGGCACGTCGGTGGAGGAGATCGCCGCCCACGCCGGGGTCAGCAAGCCCGTCGTGTACGAGCACTTCGGCGGCAAGGAGGGCCTCTACGCGGTTGTGGTCGACCGCGAGGTGCGCACCCTGCACGACGCCATCCGGACGGCGATCACCACCCCGCGGGCCAACCCCCGCGCCCTGATCGAGCTGGGGACGCTGGCCCTGCTCGACTACATCGACGACAACCCCAACGGCTTCCGGATCCTCTCCCGGGACTCCTCCGGCACCTCGCCGGAGGGCAGTTTCGCCACGATCCTGTCCGACATCGCCTCGCGCGTGGAGGACCTGCTGGCCGACGAGTTCGAGAAGCGGCACCTCGACGCCGCCACCGCCCCGCTGTACTCGCAGATGCTGGTCGGGCTGGTCGCGCTCGCCGGGCAGTGGTGGATCAACAGCCGCGAGGAGCAGACGCTGCCCAAGCCGGTGGTCGCCGCACACCTGGTCAACCTCGCCTGGCACGGCATGCGGAACCTCGACCCCGCGCCGAAGCTGTACACCCACCCCGAGCGGTGAGACGGACGGGCGGCGCCCGTCCCACAGCCAATCCCGAAGGCCACTCGGCTTTGGGAGCGCTTCCATCTAGGATGAGCGCGTGACCACGCCGCACCCGCTGAGCTCGCGCACGGCCGCGGGCGCCGTCGTCCTGCTCTTCGGCTACAACGGCCTGGTCATCGGCGCCTACGCCGCCTCGATCCCCGTCCTGAGGGCACGCTTCGGCCTCGAACCCTGGCAACTGGCGCTGTTCTTCGTGTGCATGGGCCTGGCCGGGATCGCGTCCATGCAGGTCGCCGGACGCCTGGCCGACCGGCACGGCGCACGACGGGTCGCCCTGGCGATGCTGCCGGTGCTGGTGGTGGCGATCCTGGGCATCGGCTGGGCGCCCACCCTGCCGGCGCTGTTCGTCGCCGGTGTCGTCCTCGGCCTCGCCAACGGCGGCATCGACGTGTCCATGAACGCGATCGGCGTCCAGGTGGAACGCCGGCGTCCCCGACCGATCATGAGCTTCTTCCACGGGATGTGGTCGGTCGGCAACCTGGCCGGGGCCGTCCTGCTGGTGGCGACGGCCTCCCTCTTCGGCGGCGCGGCGGAACCCGCGATGCTGACCGCGACCACCGTCGCAGCCGTGCTCGGCGTGGCGGCCTTCGCCCTCGCCTGGCGGATCACCCCCGAGACCGAACTCGTGTCCCACCACGACGAGAGCGGAGCGCGGACGCCGATCCCGGCGTCCGCCTACCTGCTGGGCCTGATGGCGATCGCCTTCGGCCTCGGTGAGGGCACGGCCAACGACTGGTCCGGCGTGCACGTCACCGAGATCGCGCAGGTCGACCCGGCCACCGGGGCGCTCGGCTTTACCTGCGTGGCAGCGTGCATGGTGATCATCCGGCTGCTCGGCGACGCCCTCGTGGCCCGCTTCGGCCGGCGCGCCGTGACCACCTTCGGCGGCGCCTGCTCCGCGACCGGCTACCTGATCGCCGCGCTCGGCACCGGGCTGCCCGTCCTGCTGGTCGGGTGGTCGCTCGTCGGCCTGGGCATCGGGATGATCGCACCGCAGGTGTATGCCGTGGCCGGGCACACCGCCGGCGGGCGCGGCCTCGCCGTCGTGGTCACCTTCGGCTACGCCACGTTCCTCATCGCCCCGGCCCTGATCGGCTGGCTCGTGCAGACCATCGGCGTCCAGCCCACCATGTTCCTGCCGGCCGTCCTGCTGTCGGGGCTGATCCTGGTCGCCCGGATCATGCCGGGCCGCCAACCCGCGTCCGCCCCCGTCGCCGAGGGCTGAGCGCCGTCCCCCACGCCGAGGGCCAGCCTTGTTGCCGAGAGCTGAGCGCCGTCCCCCACGCCGAGGGCCGAGCCCCCCATGCCGAGAGCTGAGCGCCGTCCCCCACGTCGAGGGCCAGCCTTAATGCCGAGGGCTCGCCCCTGTGCGCTGGCCCTCGGCGCCAAGGCTGGCCCTCGGCGTGGGGGGCTGGCCCTGAGCATGGGGGCTGGCCCTCACGAGGGAGGGCGGCGAGATGGGCGGGGCGGCGGGGGCGGCCGGCGGCGGACCGCCGTGCGAGCGCTACACGAGCAGGCGGGCTCCGGGGACGGGGCCGCTGACACGCTTGACGGCGCGGCACAGTCCTTCGCTGGAGAGGCGGACGGACAGGTCGACCGCGGCGGGCTCGTTGGCGGCGAGGAAGGCCACGGTCGGGCCGGAGCCCGACACCATGGACGCCACCGCGCCCAGGTCGTCGCCGGCCTCCAGCAGGTGTGACAGCTGGGGACGCAGCGCCAGCGCCGCCGGCTCGAGGTCGTTCACGAGCGAGCGGCCGAGCGCCTGGACGTCCCCGCTGACGAGCGCGTTGAGCAGGCCGTCCGGCACGTCGAGGTGGTCGCTGCCCAGCCCGAGCTCGTCGAACTTCGCGAAGACCGCGGGCGTGGACAGCTCGCCGTCGCTGAACGCGAGCACCCAGTGGTAGGTGCCCCTGCTGAGCACCGACGTCAGCTCGTCGCCCCGGCCCCTGCCGAGCGCCGTGCCCCCGGCCAGGCAGAACGGGACGTCCGCCCCGAGGCGGGCGCCGAGCGTGCGCAGCTCGTCGGGGGAGATGTCGAGGTCCCACAGCACCGCGCAGGCCAGCAGGGCGCCGGCGGCGTCCGCAGACCCGCCCGCCATGCCGCCGGCGACGGGGATCGACTTGCGGATCACCAGGTCGGCGCCGAGCGGCTTCCCTGCGCCCCACGTGCGGGCGAGCAGGCGGGCCGCACGGACGGCGAGGTTGTCGTCCCCGGTGGGCACCTGGTCGGCCTGCTCCCCGACCACCTGGACGCGGAACCGGCCCGGCGGGGCCCAGGACGCGTCCACCTCGTCGTACAGCGACACGGCCTGGAACACCGTCGAGAGCGAGTGGTAGCCGTCCGGACGCCGCCGGCCGCTGCGCAGCGAGAGGTTGACCTTGCCCGCCACGCGGACGCGGACGACCTCTGCCTCGGTGACCGGGGATGCCATGGCGCGAGGCTATCCCACCGGGCCCGGCACGACCTCGGCAATGCGGACGAAGTCGGCGATGCCCAGCACCTCGCCGCGGGCCTGCGGATCGACCCCCACGGACTCCAGCGCGGCGGAGGTCGCCGCGGAGGAGCCGAAGACCCCGGCGAGGGCCGAGCGCAGCATCTTGCGGCGCTGCGAGAAGGCGGCGTCCACGACGGCGAACACCCGCTCACGGGACGCGGTCGTCGCCGGCGGCTCGCGCCGGACCAGCTCCACCAGCCCGGAGTCGACGTTGGGCACCGGCCAGAAGACCGTCGGCGGGACGCTGCCGACGCGGCGGGCCGCGCAGTACCAGGCGAGCTTCACCGACGGCACGCCGTAGGTGCGCGAGCCCGGCCCGGCGACGAGCCGGTCGGCCACCTCCGACTGGACCATGACCAGCCCGCCCCGCACGGAAGGGAAGCGTGCGAGCACGTGCAGCAGCACCGGCACGCTCACGTTGTAGGGCAGGTTGGCCACCACGAGGGTGGGCTGGGGACCGTCGAGGACGTCGACGGCGAGGGCGTCCGCCTCCACCACGCGGAGGGCGTCCGCGCGCCCCGGGAGGCGCTCTGCGGCCGTTCGCGGCAGCCGCTGGGCGAGGCTGTGCTCGATCTCGATCGCGGCGACCCCCGCCGCGCGTTCGAGCAGGCCGAGGGTGAGCGAGCCGAGGCCGGGGCCGATCTCGAGCACGACGTCGTCCTCCCGGACGCCCGCCGCGGCCACGATCCGGCGGACGGTGTTCGCGTCGTGCACGAAGTTCTGGCCGCGCTGCTTGGTGGGACGCAGGTCGAGTTCCGCGGCGAGCGCCCGGATGGTGCGCGGGTCGAGCAGGGCGTCGGCCATCACCACTCCCCGAACAGCGCGGACGCGTTGGCGGCCAGGCGGGCGCACAGCTCGCCGAGGTCCGCCCCCCGCCGCTCGGCCACGAAGCGGACGGTGTGCGGCAGCAGGTAGCTGGAGTTCGGCCGTCCCCGCAACGGCATGGGCGTCAGGTAGGGCGCGTCGGTCTCCACCAGCAGCCGGTCGTCCGGCGTGATGTCGAGGGCCTCGCGCAGCGCCTCGTTGGCCGTGAAGGTCACCGTCCCCGGGAAGGACAGCCAGAAACCGCGGTCGAGACAGGCCCGCGCAAAGGCGGCGTCACCGGAGAAGCAGTGCATCTGCACGCGCTCGGGCGCTCCCTCCGCAGCGAGCACGTCGAGCACGTCCGCGTGGGCGTCGCGGTCGTGGATGACCAGGGCGAGGTCGTGCTCCTTCGCCCAGGCGATGTGGGCGGCGAACGCCTCCTTCTGCCGCGCCTGGCCCTCGGCGTCGCGCGTCCGGAAGTAGTCCAGGCCCGTCTCCCCCACACCGCGGACGCGGTCCGACGATCCCACCACCGCCGCCAGCCGGTCGAGCTCCGCGCCCAGCCGGTCGCCCAGCCGGGCGGCGTCGTTGGGATGGATCGCCACGGCGGCGACCACCTGGGGGAAGCTCTCTGCGAGAGCGACGGCAGTCACCGACGAGGCGACGTCCGTGCCCACCTCGACGATGCGGGTCACGTTGACCGCCGCGGCCATGGCGAGCGCATCGGCGACGCCCAGGCCGCTGAACTCGCGGGTGCTGTCGGCGTGGGTGTGCGCGTCCGTGGTGGGGACGGGCAGGGGCTGCGGGCTCGGGGGCAGGGCTGTCACCGCTCCTCCTTCCTCGCCGCGAGCGCTGCGGCGTAGAGCGACTTGCGGGGCAGGCCGGCATCGGCCGCGACCGCCGCGACGGCTGCGGAGAACGGCTCGCCGGCGGCGACCCTCTCCGCGACCAGCGGGAGGGCGTCCTCGATCGACACGGCGGCGGGCGCCGCACCGGCCACGACCACGGTGATCTCGCCGCGGACGCCCGCCGCGGCCCAGTCCGCCAGTTCGGCGAGGGTGCCCCTGCGGGTCTCCTCCCAGGTCTTGGTCAGCTCGCGGCTGACCGCAGCCCTCCGGTCGTCGCCGAAGGCCGACCGTGCGTCGGCGAGGAACTCCTCCAGCCGGTGGGGCGCCTCGAAGAACACCATCGTGCGCTCCTCGGACGCGAGCGCGGAGAGCCGGCGGCGCCGCTCGCCGCCCTTGCGCGGCAGGAACCCCTCGAAGCAGAAGCGGTCTGTCGGCAGCCCGGAGAGCGCCAGCGCGACCAGCACCGCGGACGGCCCGGGCACGACGCGCACCGGCAGCCCGGCGTCCACGGCCGCGGCCACGACCCGGTAGCCGGGGTCGGAGACGGTCGGCATGCCGGCGTCGGAGACCACCACAACCGTCCGCCCCTCGGCGAGGGCGTCGAGCAGGCCCGAGACCCGGGACGCCTCGTTGCCGTCGAAGTAGGAGACCACCCGCGCGCTCGTGGTGACGCCGAGCCGGGTGAGCAGGCCGTGGAGCCGGCGGGTGTCCTCCGCGGCGATCACGTCGGCGGTGGCCAGCGCGGCGCGCAGCGCGGGCGAGGCGTCGTCGACATTGCCGATCGGCGTGCCGGCCAGCACCAGTGATCCGCCTCCGCGCTCCTCGTCCACCCGTGCAGTATTCCCGATCGCGGCGCTCGGACGCCCACCCCCGCCCGCCACCTAGGATGTCGGCGTGACCGAAGCGGAGTGGGGGGACGGCGGCGACGCCCCGTCCGGCGACCCGCAGGCCCCCTCGGGCACCCTCGCCCGGGAGGCGTCGCCGCCCGACGCCGGTCCGGTCGCACCCCCGGCCGCCGAGGGAGCGGGCATCGTTCCGCCGGCCGCGGACGACGCAGGGGTGGCCGCCGACGAGGCCGGGGTGGACGCGGACTGGGCCGAGCCGGAGCCGGCGAGCGCCGTGGCGCCGTGGCGGCGGCTGCGTCGCTCGGTCTACCGCGACGACCTCAGCACGATCGACCGCCTGCGCGACGGCCAGGCCGCCCTGCGCGACCGGTTGGCCGGCTGGGTGGTGACGCTCACCATCACCGCGATCGCCTTCGTCATCCGGCTGGTGAACATCGGCTACCCGAACAAGCTGGTCTTCGACGAGACGTACTACCCCAAGGACGCCTGGACGCTGTGGAAGTTCGGCTACGAGCGCGAGTGGCCGGACGCGAAGGCCGCGAACACCCAGATCGCCAACGGCGACGTCGACATCTACAAGACCACGGCGGAGTTCGTCGTGCACCCGCCGGTCGGCAAGTGGCTGATCGGCCTCGGCGAGCAGATGTTCGGGATGAACTCGTTCGGCTGGCGCTTCATGCCGCTGGTCTTCGGCACGCTGCTGGTCCTGGTCACCATCCGGTTCGCCCGCCGCCTGTCCCGTTCGACGCTGGTCGGCGGCATCGCCGGTGTCCTGCTCACCTTCGACGGGCTGTCGTTCGTGATGTCGCGGATCGGCCTGCTCGACATCTTCCAGGCCTTCTTCATCGTCGCGGCTGTGGCCTGCATCCTCGCCGACCGGGACGCGTACCGCGGACGGCTCGCCGACCACCTCGAGGCCGTCGGCATGCCCGACCTCGGCGGGCGGTTCGGGCCCGTCTACTGGTGGCGTCCGTGGCGGCTGGCGGCCGGCGTCCTGTTCGGCCTGGCCATCGGCACGAAGTGGAACTCGGTGTTCGCGCTCGCCGCCATGGGCGTGCTGAGCGTGCTGTGGGACGTCGGGGCGCGCCGGCTGGCCGGCGCCGACTGGCGGGCCTGGCAGGCGCTGTTGCTGGACGGCGTCCCCGCGTTCGTGAAGCTGGTCGTCGTCTCCGCGCTCGTCTACGTGGCGACGTGGGCGGGCTGGCTGCTGACCTCCGGCGGCTACGACCGGGACTGGGGCAAGAACAACCCCGACAGCCCCTGGACGAAGTACTTGGGCGAGACGTGGGCGTCGTTCCTGAAGTACCACCAGGACATCTACAACTTCCACACCGGCCAGTACATCAAGGACCAGACGCACCCCTACGACGCGCACCCGATCGGCTGGCTGGTGATGGCGCGTCCCATCGGGATCGACGCCGTCAACGACATCAAGCCGGGCGTCGACGGCTGCTGGGCGACCGGCGACGACACCTGCATCCGGGTGATCTCCGGCATGGGCACGCCGATCCTGTGGTGGATGGCGTTCCTCGCCCTGTTCGTCGGCCTGGTGTGGTGGCTCGCGGGTCGCGACTGGCGCTTCGGCCTGCCGATCGTGGCGGCCATGGCCACGTACCTGCCGTGGTTCCCGAACGCCGACCGTCCGGTGTTCTTCTTCTACGCGATCTGCATCGTGCCGTTCACGGTGACGATCCTGGCCATGGTCATGGGGCTGGTGCTCGGCCCGCGGGACGGCCCCTACCGGCGGCGCGGGGCGATCATCGTGGGCGTCGCCGTTGCCCTCGTCGTGGTGAACTTCGCCTACATCTACCCGGTGCTCACCGACCAGCTGATGCTGTACAAGGACTGGCTCGCCCGGATGTGGCTGCGCTCCTGGATCTGAGCGCCAGGGGCCTCTGCACGAGCGGACCGAGCCGGGGAAAACCTGCCCCAGAAGCTAGTGGACGCCACGGCCCGCGCACCGGGATCTCACCAGCGAACCGGCCCCTCCGGGCCCGGGAACGCCGCCAATAGAGTTCGCTCGGCTCTGGGCTGCATCGCGAAGGGAAACACATGGCTGTTTGGAAGTTGCACGGCAACGGCACGGTCGAACCGGGGGCCGTGGTCACCCCCGACGAGCGACTCGGCTGGGGGAAGATGTTCGGCCTCGGTGCGCAGCACGTGGTGGCCATGTTCGGCGCCACCTTCCTGGTGCCGCTGATCACCGGGTTCCCGATCCCGGCCACCCTGTTCTTCAGCGGTGTCGGCACCCTGCTGTTCCTGGTGATCACCGGCAACCGGCTGCCGAGCTACCTCGGCTCGTCCTTCGCCTTCATCTCTCCGGTGCTGGCGTCCAAGATGGGTGACGACGTCGGCAAGGCCCTGTTCGGGATCATGCTCACCGGCATCCTGCTCGCGATCGTCGGCGCGGTCGTGCACCTGGCCGGCTCCGGCTGGATCGACGCGCTCATGCCGCCGGTGATGACCGGCACGATCGTGATGCTGATCGGCTTCAACCTCGCCGGCGCGGCGTGGGGCGAGGCGAACAAGTCCGGCTTCTGGGCCGCCCCCGTCACCGGCTGGATCACCCTGATCGCGATCGTCCTGATCACCGTCCTGTTCCGCGGGCTGATCGGCCGGCTGTCGATCCTCCTCGGTGTGGTGGTCGGCTACATCGCCGCCCTCATCCAGGGCCAGGTGGACTTCGCCGCCGTCGGCTCGGCCGCGTGGATCGGCCTGCCGGCCTTCACCCTGCCGACGGTCGACTTCAGCGTCACGGCGCTGTTCCTGCCGGTCGTGCTCGTGCTGATCGCAGAGAACGTCGGCCACGTGAAGTCGGTGGCCCTGATGACCGGCCACAACTACGACAAGACGATGGGACGCGCGCTGCTCGCCGACGGCGTGGCCACCACGCTGGCCGGCTTCGGCGGCGGCTCCGGCACCACCACCTACGCGGAGAACATCGGCGTGATGGCGGCGACCAAGGTCTACTCCACCGCGCTGTACTGGATCGCCGGCGGCATCGCCATCGCGCTGTCGTTCATCCCGAAGTTCGGCCAGGCGATCGCCACGATCCCGGCCGGCGTGATCGGCGCGGCCGGCACCGTCCTGTACGGCATGATCGGCCTGCTCGGCGCCCGGATCTGGATCGACAACAAGGTGGCGTTCACCAACCCGGTCAACCTGATCCCGGCCGCGATCGGCCTGATCATGGGCATCGCGAACTTCAACTTCACCGTGGGCGGCCTGTCCTTCGGTGGCGTGACGGTCGGCACGGTGACCGCGCTGGTGCTCTACCACCTGATGAAGGCCGTCGCGAAGGCCCGCGGCACCGACATCGGCGAGGACAGCACCGCCCTGGTGGCGGAGTTCGACGACTCCTACGTCGCCGACGACGCCCGCTAGTCCCCTCGTCCGAAGCCCCCGCCCCGCGGCGGGGGCTTCGGCGCGTTTCGGGCCGCGGCCGGCGTCAGCGTCCGGTGAGCGCGCGCACCGAGGGCGGCACGGGGATGCCGTCGCGCAGGTCCGGGCTGGGAATGGGGGCGCCGTAGCCGGTCGCCAGCGGGACGACGCCGGCCCACGCGTCGCCGGCGACGTCCTCGGCCGGGTCCTCGGGGAAGCCGTCGGCGGTCTTCACCGACCACTCCTCGATCGGGAACGCCAGCACCATCGTCGCCGCACGCTCCCTCCGGGTACTCGGCCGGACCTCCGCGGTGCGCCCGGGAAGGACCCGGTCGGTGAACAGGTCGAGGGCGTGCGCGGCCTCCGCACCGGTCAGCGGCGTGCAGCGGCCGAACAGGCAGGCGCTGCGGTACCGCATCCCCGACTCGAACGCCGAGCGCGCCACCTTGATCGCCTCCAGTGCCGTGACGGTGACGCAGGCGTCCACGCCGGAGGCGAGGACGCGCAGCCAGCGGGAGCCCGTCGAGCCGTGGAAGATCAGCCGGTCGCCGTCGCGCGCGAAGCCGATCGGGAGGACCAGGGGGCCCTCCGGCAGCACCAGTCCGACGTGGGCGAGGAGCACCTCGTCGAGCAGCGCGTCGAGCACGGCGCGGTCGCTGGACGCGCGCTCGGGCATGCGGGTGGGCAGGAGCGTGCGGTCCATGGTCCCTCCTTGTCGGTCCGGTCGTCGGGCCGATTCTCCCCCGAGCCGGCCCTCCCCCGCGTCCCCGGTGCCGGCGCGGCGAGATGGGGACGCCGCGCGTCCGGGTGGCTGCGCTAGCTTGGCGCCGTGCGCAGCCGACTGACCCCCGCCGTCCGGATGGGGTTGTCGATCGCCGTCGCCGTCGGCGTCTACGGGATCTCGTTCGGCGCGCTCTCGGTCGGCTCCGGCCTGGACGTGTGGCAGACCTGCGCGCTCAGCGCTCTGATGTTCACCGGCGGCTCGCAGTTCGCCTTCATCGGCGTGGTCGCCGGCCAGGGGACGGGCGCGGCGGCCTGGGCCGCGGCGACGCTGCTCGGCATCCGCAACGGCGTCTACGGCATGCAGCTCAAGGCGCTCATCCGGCCGCCGGGACGGCTGATCCCGCTGATGGCCCAGCTCACCATCGACGAGTCGACGGCGACCGCGACCGCCCAGGACGACCACGACGAGCGCGTCCGCGGCTTCTGGACGGCCGGTGTGGGCGTCTACGTGCTGTGGAACGCGTCCACGCTCGTCGGGGCGCTGGTCGGCAACAGCATCGGCGACCTGAGTGCGTGGGGGCTGGACGGCGCCGCGGTGGCGGCCTTCCTCGGGCTGCTCTGGCCCCGGCTGCACGGCCGTGACCCGGTGGCGATCGCGGTCGTCGCCGCGCTGGCCACGCTGCTGACACTGCCGCTGCTGCCGCCGGGCATCCCCGTGCTCGTCGCCGCAGCGGTGACAGCGGGCTGGTGGGCGTGGCGGCGGCGAGCGGTGGTGGCGCCATGACGCTGTGGCCCTGGGTGCTCGGCGCCTGCCTGGCCGCCTACCTGATCAAGCTCGCCGGGTACCTGCTCCCCCAGTCGCTGCTCGACCGCCCGGTCTTCCACGAACTGGCCGGGGCGCTGACCGTCGGGCTGCTGGCGTCGCTGACGGTGATGAACGCGGTCGGGCGCGGGCAGTCGATCGCGCTGGACTCCCGGCTCCTCGCCCTCGCCGCGGGTGCGGTCGCGCTGCGCCTGAGGGCGCCGTACATCGTCGTGGTGATCGTGGGCGGGGTGGCCGCGGCCGTGGGACGGCGGCTCGGGCTGCCCTGAGCCGGGCTGTCGTGAGCCGCACGCGGCCACGGCGGACGCGCTGTCGCCGGGCTCACGCCCGCCGCGCGCCCGCCTCGTCGGCGTCCTCGGCAGCCCACTCCGCGTCCAGCTCGTCGGCCTCACCCCGGGAGCGCGGACGGTGGCGCACCAGGAGGATGCCGCCCAGGACGAGCGCCACGACGGAGACGACGTCGACGCCCAGCATCGTCCACAGCCGCAGCTGCAACCGCGCCTCGATGTCGGGGACGGTGAGGTCCGCGGTGCCGAACACGTCGACGCGGCGGTCCAGCAGCCACCAGCCCCAGTGCAGGACCATGCCGATGATCACCGACGCCACGCCCCGGGCCCACAGGGGCCGGTGCAGCCAGGCGCCGACGGCCAGCCCGATCACGATCACGGCGCTCAGCCCGATCTCGACCCAGCCGAGCGCCACCATGGCGGCGACGATGGCCTCACCGGCCGTCGGGTCACCGGCCAGGGTGAGGTTCGCCGCCCAGACCGCGACCAGGATCGCCCCGTGGGCGATGGCCGACAGTGCCACGACGAGGTGCAGCACCGGCCACCAGCCGAGGCGCACCGGGAAGTCCATGTGGCCATCCTGCTGCCCCGGGCGCGGGTTGGCCAAACCGGTCCTCCCCCTCGTCACACCCGTCACAGGCGTCACGCGTCCAGCGCACTCGCTCCCAGCCAGGCCTGGGGGACGCCGAACCCCTCGACGAGGTCGAGCGCCGAGGGGCGCAGCTCCGCGCACAGCGCGTTGACTTGGGCGTTCACCGCCTTGGCACGGCCCGCCGAGATCCGGTTGTGCTCCAGGAACCAGGCAGCGTCCGCCGCGATGCTGCCGAGCGCGTAGAGGCTGCACAGGCGCTCGAGCACCTGGCGGGCCTCCGGGTCGGCGCAGGCCTCGATGCCGGCGATGAACGCCTCGAGCGTGACCCGCTCCAGGTGTGCGCGGGCCACGAAGAGCATGTGCTCGCCGAGGCGGTTCACCGACTCGAAGCTGCGGCTGTCCGAGCGCCGCGTCCGCCGGGCCAGCGACTCCAGCGAGTGCCGCTCGCGCTCCTCGAACAGGTAGGCGTGCCAGCCGCGGTCGACGAGCGCCAGCTCCTCCGGACGCCTCCGGGCGGTGGCCACGAGGCGGTCGACGAGCAGGTTGGCCGCCGTCCGCTCCAGCACCGTCCCGCCGACCAGCTTCGCCGCCTGCTGGACCATCCCGACCCGGTCGAGGTCCCCCCAGACCTGCCGGTAGTCGGTGAGCAGCGCCTTGGCCACGAGCTGGAGCAGCACGGTGTTGTCGCCCTCGAAGGTGGCGAAGACGTCGGCGTCCGCGCGGAGACCGACCAGGCGGTTCTCGGCCATGTAGCCGGCGCCACCGCACGCCTCGCGGCACTCCTGGATCGTGTCGTTCGCGAACCGGGTGGCCAGGGCCTTGAGCCCGGCGGCGCGGGTCTCCAGCTGGCGCTGCTCGCGCTCGGTGTGCTCGCCGCCGCCCTGGACGTGCGCCAGCGCGGTCGTCAGCTCGTTCTGGGCGAACCCGAGCGCGTAGGCCCGGGCGATCGCGGGCAGCAGGCGCCGCTGGTGGGTGAGGTAGTCCAGCAGCACCACGCCGTCGGGGTGGCCGGGGGCGGGGAACTGCCGGCGGGTGAGCGCGTAGCGGGTGGCGATCGACAGGCCGCGACGGGCGGCGATCCCCGCCCCGGCGGCGATGCACACCCGCCCGCGGACGAGGGTGCCGAGCATGGTGAAGAACCGCCGGTTGGGGTTCTGGATCGGCGAGCGGTACACGCCGTCCTCCCCCACGCCGCCGTAGCGGTCGAGAAGCATCTGCCGCGGCACCCGCACCCGGGCGAAGCGGAGCCGCCCGTTGTCGACGCCGAGCAGGCCGCCCTTGGCGCCGTGGTCGGAGGTGGTGACGCCCGGCAGGTCGTTGCCGTCGGCGTCACGGATCGGCACGAGGACGGCGTGCACGCCGTGGTGACGGCCCTGCACCAGCAGCTGGCCGAACACCACGGCCATCGAGCCGTCGCGCGCAGCGTTGCCGATGTAGGCCTTAGTAGCGCCCGGGGTCTGCGAGTGCACCTCGTACTCGTCGGTCTCTGGGATGTAGGTGATGGTGGTCTCGAGGTTCGCGACGTCCGACCCGTGGCCGAGCTCGGTCATCGCGTAGCAGCCGAGCAGGTCAAGGCGCGTGATGGCCGGGAGGAAGGTGTCGTGGTGCCAGCGGGTGCCCAGGTTGGTGACCGCGCCGCCGAACAGCCCGAACTGGACGCCGGACTTGATCAGGGTGGACAGGTCGCCGTGGGCGAGCATCTCGAAGGCCACCACCGCCGCTGCCGGGTCCGCCGGGTCGTCGGCGTCGCGCGGGATGCCCGCCGCGCCGAAGCCGGCGTCCGACAGCTCGCGCAGCCGGGCCAGCACCCAGTCGCGGGCCTCCTCGATCGACTGGCCGGGATCGCGGTGGAGGTTGTCGGACGGGAACGCGGCCCTCGCCTCCGCGCGACGGTCGGCCCAGGGGCCGTCCAGCGCACGGCGCAGGCTCGCCCCGAGAACGCTCAGGTCCTCTCCGGGCACGGTGTCAGGCGGCTTCAGCAACGTGGTCATTCCTGCTCCTGTCGTGGGGGGACGGCGGCCAGGCCGAGGGCCAGGGCCGGGGTGAAGAAGGCGTCGAGCTCTGCCAGCACGACCGCGCGCGGCTGGCGGGGTTCCGTGGCCATCCAGGCGTCCGCCGCCGCCCGGATGAAGCCGACGAGGCCGTGGCCCCAGGTGGTCGCGCAGGACGGGTCCTGGCCGTGGCGTCGCAGGTGGCCGGCGAAGGCCTGGCTGACGTGGCTGCCGATGAGTTCGGGGAGGCCGCCGTAGGGGTCGATCGACGCGGCCTCGAGCGACGGCGGGCTGAGCACGAACCGGTAGATGTCGGGGTCGCGCTCGACCAGGGAGAGGTAGGCGTCGGCGAGGTCGTGGGCCAGCACGCGCAGGTCGTCGGCGTCGGTCAGCTCCAGCGCGACCCTCAGGTCGGCGTGGATGAACTCGTGGACGGCAGCCACGACCGCGACGTACAGCCCGGCGCGGTCGCCGAAGTGCCGGTAGATCACCGTCTTGGAGGTGCCCGCCTGCGCGGCGATCTCGTCCATGCCCACGCCGGCGCCGTGCTTGCGGATCGCCCGCAGCGTGTCCTCCACCAGCTCCCTCCTGCGGGTGAGGCGGTGTTCGGCCCAGCGGGTGTCGCGTCCATCGGTGGTCACCCCTCCACAGTACCCAGTACCTGACGTATCTGCTACCGTCGGTATCGAATAAAAGGAGGACCGATGCAGCTTCCCCGTACCCCGGTCGTCGTCGGCGGCAACCGGACGCCGTTCGCGAAGGCGGGCACCCGCTACGCGTCCGCGGGCAACACCGACCTGCTCACCGCAGCCCTCGACGGGCTTGTCGCGCGCTTCGGGCTCGCCGGCAGCGAGCTGGACGAGGTGGCGGCCGGTGCCGTGCTCAAGCACAGCAGGGACTTCAACCTGACCCGCGAGGCCGTGCTGTCGTCCGCACTGGCCCCGACCACTCCGGCCGTCGACCTCCAGCAGGCGTGCGGCACCGGCCTGGAGGCCGTCGTGTACGTCGCCAACAAGATCTCCCTCGGGCAGGCGTCGGTCGGGATCGGCGGCGGGGTGGACTCGGCCTCCGACGCCCCGATCGCCGTCAGCGAGGGCCTGCGGCGGGCACTCCTCGCGGCCAACCGCGCCCGCACGCTGCCCGAGCGGCTCCGCGCGCTGGCCTCGATCCGGCCCGGCCACCTCGCGCCCGTGGCGCCGCAGGTCGTGGAGCCGCGGACGGGGCTGTCGATGGGCGAGCACCAGGCGCGGACCACGGCGGCGTGGGGCATCTCCCGGGAGGCACAGGACGAACTGGCCGCCGCGTCGCACGCCCACCTCGCCCGCGCCTGGGACGCGGGCTTCTTCGACGACCTGGTCACCGCCTACCTCGGGGTGTCCCGGGACACCGTCCTGCGCCCGGACACCTCCGTGGAGAAGCTGGCCGCGCTGCGTCCGGTGTTCGGCGACACGATGACGGCCGGCAACTCCACCGCGCTCACCGACGGCGCCGCCGTGGTGCTCCTCGCCGAGCAGGAGTGGGCCCTGGCGCACGGGCTGCCGCCGCTGGCGCGGATCGTGGACGCCCAGGTGGCCGCCGTGGACCACGTCGCCGGCGATGACCTGCTGCTGGCGCCCACCCACGCCGTGGCGCGGCTGCTCGCCCGCCAGGGGATGTCGCTGCAGGACGTCGAGCTCTACGAGCTCCACGAGGCGTTCGCGTCCACGGTGCTGGCCACGCTCGCCGCCTGGGAGTCCGAGCGCTACTGCCGCGACCGGCTGGGACTCGACGCCCCGCTGGGCGCGATCGACCGCAGCCGGCTGAACGTCAACGGCTCCTCACTGGCCGCCGGGCACCCGTTCGCCGCGACCGGCGGACGGATCGTCGCGACGCTGGCCAAGCTCCTGCACGAGCGCGGCAGCGGCGCGCGCGGCCTGGTGTCGGTGTGCGCTGCCGGCGGCCAGGGCGTCGTCGCGCTGCTGGAGGCGGTGTGATGGCCGGGCTGCTGGAGCGGGCGTTCACCTCGGCACCGGGACGCGCCGTCGCCTCTCGCCTCGGGCTCGCGGAGCCTCCGGTGCTCCGTCGCGGGCCGGCCCTGCCGGACGAGCCGCTGGTGCTGGCGTCCCTCGCCGGCTCCACGCTGGTGTCGGACACGCTGGCCCTGCTCGGCGTCCGCGCGGGGGAGCCGCTGCTCGACGACGGCCCCGAGCCGCCCGCCTACCCCGGGCGCATCGGCGGCATCGTCGTCGACGCGCGAGACCTGCGTCGCATCGATCAGCTCGAGGCGCTCCGGGCGGTGCTGCGCCCCGCGTTGCGGGCGCTGGCGGCGTCCGGGCGGGTGGTGCTGGTCGCCGACGACGACGTGGACGGGCTGGAAGCGCGCGCCGTCCGCCAGGCCCTCGACGGGATCAGCCGCACCGTCGGCAAGGAACTGCGCCGCGGCGCCACCTGCAACCTGGTGTTCGTGGCCACCGGCGCCTCCGCGTCCGACCTCGCCTCGACCCTCGGCTTCCTGCTCGAGGGCCGCTCGGCCTTCGTCGACGGCCAGTCCTGGACCGTCGCCCCCCGCCTCCCCCTCTCGCCCTCCCCCACCCCCACCCCGTTCCTGCCCCCGAGTGCAACACCCGCTGCCGGAATTCCGGCAGCGGGCGTTGCACTCGGCAGCGAACGCGGAGGGGGTGGACGCCGGGGGGACGCGCGGGGGGACGCGCGGCCGCTCGCCGGGCGCATCGTCGCGGTCACCGGGGCGGCCCGGGGGATCGGCGCGCAGATCGCGACCGTCGCGGCCGGGCAGGGCGCGACCGTGGTCTGCGTGGACATCCCGGCGGCCGGCGAGGCACTGGCCGCGCTGGCCAACGGGCTCCACGGGACCGCGCTGCAGCTCGACGTCACCGCCCCGGACGCCGGGGAGCGGATCGCCGCCCACGTGGCGTCCCGGCACGGCGAGACGGCCCGCCTGTACGGCATCGTGCACAACGCCGGCATCACCCGCGACAAGCTCCTGGTGAACACCGACGCGCAGCGCTGGGCGCAGGTGCTCTCGGTGAACCTCGAGGCCGAACTGCGGATCAACCCGGTCCTCCTCGACGGGCGCCCGGGCGGGCTGGCCGACGGCGGCCGGATCGTCGGCGTCGCCTCCACCTCCGGCATCGCGGGCAACCGGGGACAGGCCAACTACGCCGCGTCCAAGGCCGGCGTCGCGGGGCTCGTCCGCGCGCTGGCCCCCGAGCTCGCCCCGCGTGGCATCACGGTGAACGCCGTCGCGCCCGGCTTCATCGAGACCGACATGACGGCCCGCATCCCGTTCGTGCAGCGCGAGGTCTTCCGCCGGACGAACAGTCTCAGCCAGGGCGGCCTGCCGGTGGATGTGGCCGAGACGATCTGCTACTTCCTCGACCCGGACAGCGCGGGCGTCACCGGGCAGGTCGTCCGGGTGTGCGGCCAGAACCTGGTCGGCGCCTGATGGACGCCGACGTCGACCTCCTGGCCGGGATGCCGCGCCTCGGCCCGCTCTTCGCGCGCGCAGCGCTGCCGTCCCTGCACCGCGGGCCGGCCCGCCTTCCGCGGTCGACCGCCGTCGTGACCGGCGTCCGGCAGGACGTGGCGCGCCTGGCCGACTACGACCGGGTCTGCGGCTTCAGAGTGCGGGACGCCGTCCCGCCGACGTGGCTGCACGTGCTCACCTTCCCGCTCCACGTGCACCTGCTCTCCGGCCCGGAGTCCACGATCCGGCTCGCCGGCGTCGTGCACGTGTCGAACCGGATGCGCCTGCACCGTCCGGTCGCCGCCGGCGAGGTGCTGGACGTGTCGGTGCGCGCCGGCAACCTGCGCCCGCACCGGAGGGGCGCGCTGCTCGACATGGTCGGAGAGGTCCGCAGGGGCGACGAACCGGTCTGGGAGGGCGTGAGCACCTACCTGGCGCCCGGTGCCCGGGTGGCCGGCGAGCCGGAGGAGGTCGCCCGGCCTGCGGTCGAGCCGCGCTCCCCCATCGCCCAGTGGCGCCTGCCCGCGGGCCTGGGCCGCGACTACCGGCGCGTCTCCGGCGACCCGAACCCGATCCACACCAACGTCCTGGCGGCGCGTGCGTTCGGCTTCGCCCGTCCGATCATCCACGGGATGTGGACCCACGCACGGCTGCTCGCCGCACTCGACGCCCGCCTGCCCGCCGCCTACGCGGTGGACGTGGACTTCCTGCGCCCGGTGCTGCTGCCCTCGACGGTCGGCGCCTGGTGGCAGGCGGAACGGGGCGGGTGGTCCGCTGCCGTCACCAGCAGGGACGGCTCCCGCGCCCACCTGGTGGCGCGGGTGCGCACCTGAGGCTCAGAACGGCCCGTACCGGAACGCGTAGCCGACCGCGTCGGCCAGGCCCTTCGCCTGCTCGCGCACGAGGTCGTAGCGGAAGTTGATCGGGTACTTCGGCCGGTACCGCTGCACCTGCTCCTCGATGGCCTCCGCGATCCCGTCCGAGCGCGTGTTGTAGCTCGAGCGCTGGACGCCGAAGCCCGTGGACATCGAGTCGTCGTCCCCGCCGCCGGTCACCCCTGCGCCCGACTCCTTGAGGTACTCGGTGAAGCGCAGCTCGCGGTGCGCGTCGTCCACCCGGACCCGCGCGTGGTACTCCAGCCGCGACGTCATCATGAACGCCTTCTGCTCGGCGATCACCCGGTGCATCGTCACCACGTCGCCCTTCTGGCCCCATTCGAACTGCCACGCGTCGGACAGCCTGCGCAGTTCCGACAGCGCGGTGAGCGGCCCCTGCGGCACAGGCTGCTGCGGGGCGGGCTGCTGCGGGGCCGGCTGCGGCACGACCGGGGACGCAGGGGGTTGCGGTGCCGGCTGCGGGGACGGCAGGGCCCACACCGGCGTCGGCATCGCGGACGCCGGTGCCTGGGTCGCCGGAGACGGGGTGGCGGGAGCCTCGGTGGACGGCGTCCCGGGAAGCGGCTCGGGTCGCTCCGGGGTGTCGGCAGCGGCAGCCGGCTGGCCGGGTGGCTCGGGCGGAGGAAGGATGCGCGCGGTCGGCGCCGACTGTGCCGCGGTGGGCTGGGCCCCCGGGGCGGGCCGGGGCAGCACCGGCGCCGCAGGGCCTGCCTGATCAGGGCCGACCTGGGCAGGGCCGGCCTGCGCAGGGACGGGCTGCGCGGTGACGGGCTGAGTTGCCGCGGGCTGCGCGGGAGCGGGTTGCCCGAGCGGCACCCACTGGCGACCGTCCCAGCGGTACCCGTTCACGACCTCGCCGACGGCGGGGGCTGCCGGGGCGACCGGCACCCAGCGGACGCCGTCCCAGCGGTAGCCGTTGGAGACCTCGCCGACCTGCGGGCCGAGC
>JAIUOT010000008.1 GCA_020161015.1 Actinomycetota bacterium
AGGACTTGGGCCGGCGTACCCTCCTCGACGATCAGTCCGCCGTCGAGGAAGGCGACGTGGTCGGCCACCTGTTCGGCGAACCGGATCTCGTGGGTGACCACCACCATCGTCCAGCCCTGGTCGGCCAGGTCTCTCATGACGGCGAGCACATCGCCGACGGTTTCGGGGTCGAGTGCTGAGGTCGGCTCATCGAACAGGATCAGCCTCGGACGCAGGGCCAGGGCCCGGGCGATCCCCACCCGCTGCTGCTGGCCTCCGGACAGCTCACTGGGGTAGGCGTCCGCCTTGTCCGCAAGCCCCACCTGCTCGAGCAGTGCGCGGCCGCGCGTCCGAGCCGAGGCCAGCGGCTCGCTCTGGGCGTGGACCGGACCCTCGGTGAGGTTCTCCAGGGCAGTGCGATGGGGAAACAGGTGGTGGGCCTGGAAGACCATGCCCGACTGTGCGCGCAGGGCAGCCAGCTCGCGTCGGTTCGGGTTGGTGGAGTAGTCCACGGTGACATCCCCGATGGTGACGAGGCCTCGCTGTGGGTGGGACAGCCCGTTGAGGCAGCGCAGCAGCGTGGTCTTGCCTGAACCGGATGGGCCGATCAGGACGGTGACCGAGCCCTCGGCGACGTCGAGGTTGACGTCGGCCAGGACGACGTGGTCGCCGAAGGCTTTGTGAAGGTTGCGAACCGTGACCAGGGGCATGTGGGTTCCTAGGTGGTGACATATCGCCCGAGACGCTGCTCGAGGCGCTGCTGGGCGAAGGAGAGCGCGGTGCAGATGACCCAGTAGATGACGGCGGCGAGGGAGTACAGGGCCAGAAACTCATAGGAGGGCGCGGCGATCTCCTGAGCTCGGCGGAGCAACTCGGTGACCATGATCGACGATGCGAGGGAGGTGTCCTTCACCAGCGAGATGAAGGTGTTGGAAAGCGGGGGCACCGCGACTCGCAGGGCCTGGGGAAGGACCACCCTTCGCAGGGTTGTGGCATAGCTCAGCCCGACAGTGCTGGCGGCTTCCCACTGCCCGCGGGGGACGGCCAGGATCGATCCGCGGATCGCCTCCGCAGCGTACCCGCCCACGTTCATTGAGAAGGCGATCACCGCGGACGGGACGGGATCGATCACCACCCCGAGCGAGGGCAGTGCGTAGAAGATGATGTACAACTGCACGAGAAGGGGTGTGCCGCGGATCACCGAAATGTAGCCCCCGGCCAACCACCCGAGCACTCTGATCGACGAGAGCCTGGCCAGCGCGACCGCCAAGGCGATGACGAGTCCGACCACGAACGAGATCAGCGTCAGCGGGATCGTCCCGGCGATCGCACCGAGCAGCAGGGGACCCACCGCGTGCAGCAGCAGTTCCCAGGTACTGGCGTCCACGTCACACCCCTCCCGTGCAGCGACGGTCTACTTGGAGATGTCCTTGCCGAAGTACTTCTGGCCGATCCTGGCCAGGGTCCCGTCAGCAGCGAGCTCCTTCAGCGCCGCGTTGATCGGCTCCACCAGACCGGAGTCCTTGCGCAGCGCGAACGCCTGAGTGACCGTCTGATCGGGCACCTCGAACCCGATCTTCACCGAGCTGTCCTTGGTGGTGGTGAAGTACTCCAGCGCCGCCAGACTGTCGTTGAACGTCGCGTTGACACGGCCGTCCTTCACCGCCGCCACGGCCTCGGTGAACCCGTCGACCGGCTCCACCGTGGCCCCCGCCCGCCGCGCGAAGTCGGCCCAGTTCGATGTCGCGGTCTGGGCGGCTGTCCGGCCCTTGATCGCAGCAAGGGAGGTGATGTCGGCATTGTCGGCCTTGACGATCACCACCGGATAGGAGACCGAGTACGGCTCGCTGAGGTCGTACCTGGCCTGTCGCTCGGGGTTGATTGACACCTCGTTGGCGACGAGGTCGTACCGCTTGGCCTCGAGACCTGCGAAGATCGCGTCCCACTTCGTCTCGGAGAACTGCGCCTTCACACCCAGCCTGGCAGCCACCGCGGTGATCACCTCGACGTCGTAGCCGGCCAGCTCGTTGGTGGCAGCGTCGTGGAAGGTGAACGGGGAGTAGGTGCCCTCCGTACCGACCTTCAGGACTCCGGACTTCTGCAGTTCCGTTAACGCGGGATTCGAACTGCTCGCTGCGGTGGATCCCGGTGCGGACGGAGCTGAGGGCGTCGAGCACGCCGAGAGGGTCGCTGCGAGGACGATCGCGGCGGAGAGTGCCCGGAGTGAGCGGGAAAACTTCATGGTTGTGCCTTTCGTTCGGTGTTGTTCTTGCAAGCGAGGACGCGCAGGAGCGACGCCTCAGGGCGTGGGGATTGTGCTGCGTCCCGGGCGGCCAAGTAGGGCCCGAGCGCTATTCGCTCAGGTCCGGATCAGGGCTTGCGCAGGTCAGATACAGGCGCGCGTCACGACGCAACACAGACACATCGCGGGCCGGGAGAACCGGATGGCGCGAGCGTGAGCGTTCGTGGAGAACTGCATGGCGCGGACTCTACGCGTCCACGTACAGCGCCTCCAAATCGATCGGCCCGGAGTCCTGGTCGGCGGGTTCACCGCGGTCCGCGCGGCTCACCATCCGGAGGTCCGCCCTTTCTCGATCTTAACCGGCTCGACACCACATGTTGACTTCCGCAGGCGAACGATGGAGTCATGCCAGAGGCCGCCAAGTCACCGCAACGCTCGAAGAGTGTCGCCTTCCGCGTCCGGGGGCTCACCTGCTCGAAGTGCGTGGGGGTCGCCCTCGACGAGATCCGCAGCCTGCCCGAGGTTGAGCAAGTGGGTGTCCGGCTGGTGCCCTTCGGGGTTTCGCTGATCACGATCCCTGCCGCGGGCAGTGCGGATCCTGCCGTCGTGAGGGCGGCGATCCTGCGGGCCGGCTTTCGCGTTGTCTCATCCGGGCCGATGGTCCGGGACCCGGTTGATCCGCTCGAGGTCGGGTGGGAGGCGTCTGCCTGATGAACCTCCTGCTCGCCGACCTTCTGCTGAGACGAACCGGTCAGCAGGGGCGGTTGCGCTGGAGCCGGTCCCGCCTCATGCGCTTCCAGTCCGTCCGGCTGCACCAGCTACGCCAACATGCGATGCAGCGATCCCCGTTCCTCGCTGAATATCACCGTCACCTCGACGCTGCGCCGTTGAAGGAACTGCCGCCCATGACGAAGTCTACCCTGATGGAGTTCTGGGACGAGTTGGTCACCGCGCCGTCCTTGAGGCGGGAGTTAGTCGAACGGAACCTCGCGGAGCGTGAGTCGGACGGTACTGACCCGTCATTACCCTGGCGGGGTCGATGGTGGATGGCTGCAACTGGTGGCTCTACCGGCGAACGGGGAGTCTTCGTCTGGGACCGCCGCGAGTGGGTCTCCATCCTTGCCTCCTACGCCAGGGTCAACGACTGGGCCGGCGTCAGGGTGGGTCCCGGGCACCCACTGCCGACGGCCATCGTGTCGACCCGGAACCCGACCCACCAGTCCGCCGTGGTCGGGGCCTCGATTCGCAGCAGGTTGGTGCCCACGTTGAGGGTCAACGCAACCGACCCTCTGGAGCAGATCGTGAACCAGCTCAACCGGTTCCGTCCCAGGCTCCTGGTCTGCTATGCGTCGATGCTCGCCCCGCTGGCCGAGGCGCAACTTGCGGGCAGCCTGAGAATTGCTCCCGAGAAGGTGATCACCGCCTCAGAGGAACTCCTCCCCGCAGCACAACGAATGGCGGTCCACGCGTGGGGAGTGGACGTCCTCAACACCTATGCCGCCACCGAAACAGCCACAATCGCCTCGATGTGTCCGATGGGTTCGCTGCACCTGTACGAGGACTTCGTG
>JAIUOT010000009.1 GCA_020161015.1 Actinomycetota bacterium
GATGCGCTCGGGCAGGTTGTGCAGGTCGAAGTCCTCCTCGACCATCTGCTCGATGAAGTCGCGGATCGAGCAGGCGACGAAGAAGTACTGCTGCTGGAGCCGCAGCTCCTTGCCCTGCGGGGTGGAGTCCTCCGGGTAGAGCACCTTGGTGATGTTCTCGGCGAAGGTCTGCGCGCGGACGGCCTCCGCGTAGTCGCCGGCGTTGAAGATCGACAGGTCGAACGCCTTCGTGGCCTGCGCGCTCCACAGGCGCAGCGTGTTCACCCGGCCGTTCTGGTAGCCGGGGACCATGTAGTTGTAGGGGATGCCGAGCACGTTCCAGGCGGGCACCCAACGGGTGCGCTCCGTGCCGTTGTCGTCGTAGGTCTCGGTGTAGCCGCCGAAGTCGACCTCGACGGCCGCCTCCGGGTGCGGGAACTCCCACGGCGCGCCGAGGGCCAGCCAGGTGTCGGGCTGCTCCACCTGCCGGCCGTCGACGAAGGTCTGGCGGAAGATGCCGTACTCGTAGCGGATGCCGTAGCCGATGCACGGGACGCTCATTGTCGCCAGCGAGTCGATGAAGCAGGCGGCGAGGCGGCCCAGGCCGCCGTTGCCGAGGCCCGGCTCGACCTCCTGCGCGCGCAGGGTGGCGAGGTCGAGGCCGCAGCTGGCCAGCGCCTTCTCCGCGACGTCGTTGAGGTCGGTGGCCATCAGGGCGTTGCCGAGCTGGCGACCGAGCAGGTACTCCGCGGACAGGTAGCCGACGTACTTCGCCTTCGACTGCCGGTTGTGGCGCAGCGTCTCGAGCCAGCGCGCCATCAGGTAGTGGCGGACGGTGCGCGCGAGGGCGAGGTACTGGTCGTTGACCGTCGAGCGGGACAGTGCGACGCCCTGGCCGGTGTTCAGCTCGCGGAGGAACTCCTTGACGAAGCCGTCCACCGAGTGCGGCGGGGCGCTCACCGGGGCCAGCGCCAGTGGGTGGGTCGGCGGCGTCACCGGCCCCACGCGATGCACACCCGTGGTCGGCGTTTCGTCGGTCGGGACAGACGTCTCGGGGGCCGGGGAAACCGGCGCGGTGTCAGCGCTCACCGGGACACCGTAGCCGGGACACGTTACGAAGGTAAAACGTCCTAGCCGGTGATCCGGGGCCCCTGGAACGGCCTTGGCGGCGTGGCGAGAATGGTGCCCATGAGCGACGTGATCGTGATCGGGGCGGGCCTCGCCGGCCTCCAGTGCGCCCGTGTGCTGACCCGGGCGGGGCGTTCCGTCGAGGTGCTGGAGGCCGCCGACGGGATCGGCGGGCGGGTGCGCACCGACGTCGTCGACGGGTTCCGCTGCGACCGCGGGTTCCAGCTCCTCAACCCGGCCTACCCGGACGCCAGGACCCAGCTCGACCTGCCCGCGCTGGCCCTCCAGTCGTTCGGGCGCGGCGTGGCCGTGAGGGACGACGAGGGCACGTGGCTGCTCACCGCCAACCCGCTCAGCCTGCTCGGACCGGCCGGCTCGCGCTACCTCCAGCCCGCGGCGGTGGCCGCGCTCGTGCGCTGGCTGGCCCCGGCGCTGGGCGCCGTGCCGCGCCTCCTCGCGGCTCCCGACTCCTCCCTGGCCGCCTCCTTCGACGCGGCCGGGTTCACCGGACCGCTGCGCGAGCGTGTCGTCGAGCCGTTCCTCGCGGGCGTGCTGGCAGAGGACGCGGGTGCCACGTCGGCGCGGTTCGTCCGGCTGCTGGCGCGCTCGTTCTCCCTCGGCGTCCCCGCGCTGCCGGCGCAGGGCATGGCGGCGATCCCGCACCAGTTGGCCGCGGGCCTCGGGCGTCCGGTCGAGCTGGGGACGCCTGTGTCCGCCGTCGTCGGCGACGGTGCGCGTTGGGTCGTGCACACCCCGTCCGGAGAGCGGGCGGCCGCCACCGTCGTGGTCGCCACCGACCCGCGGACCGCCGCGGTCCTGGCCCCGGTCGAGGCGCCGGCGATGAAGGGGCTCGTCACGTGGTGGTTCGGCACGTCACAGGCCCCGACGTCCAGCCGCTACCTGATGGTCGAGGGACGGGCCGGCACCGGCCCGGTAGTCAACACCGCCGTGGTGTCGAACGTCGCGCCCGGCTACGCGCCGGCCGGCCGCCACCTCGTGCAGGCGTCCGCGCTGTTGCCCGAGCACGCCGACGTGCCGGAGGAGACGGTGGTCCGGGCCCAGCTCGCCTCGCTGTACGACCGCCCGACCGACGACTGGCACCTGCTGGCCACCCACGCGGTCCCGGACGCGCTGCCCGCCATGCCTCCGCCGCTCGAGGTGCGCCGGCCGGTCGGAGTGGGGCCGGGCCTGTACGTGTGCGGCGATCACCGCGACACCGCGTCCATCCAGGGCGCACTGGTGTCCGGCCGCCGTACCGCTGAGGCCGTCCTGGCCGCTTGAGTTCCCCGCTTCCGCCCGCCGTCCACGGCCCTGTCCCTCGCTTCCCCTCCTTCTCCTTCGCGCAAGGTGGACTCACACCGCCGATGACGGCGGTTTGGGTCCACGTTGCGGTGGGGGAAGGGGGTCAGGCGCCGGTGTGGTCGAGGCCGATGTCGAGCACCCGGGCGGAGTGGGTGAGCCAGCCCACGGAAATCAGGTCGACGCCGGCCTCCGCGATCGGGACCGCCGTCGCGGGGGTGATGCGGCCGGACGCCTCGGTGACCAGGCGGCCGGCGACCATGGAGACCGCTTCCCGCAGCAGATCGGGGCCCATGTTGTCGAGCAGCACCGCGTCCACGCCCAGGGGCAGCAGTTCGGCCAGTTGCTCCAGCGAGTCGACCTCGACCTCGATCTTCACCAGGTGGCCGACGTTCGCCCGTGCCCGCTCGACGGCGGCGGTGATGCCCCCGGCGACGGCGATGTGGTTGTCCTTGATGAGCACGGCGTCGTCCAGCCCGAACCGGTGGTTGCTGCCGCCGCCGGCCTTCACCGCGTGCTTCTGCAGGGCCCGCAGGCCCGGGATCGTCTTGCGGGTGTCGGCCACCCGGGCACGCGTGTGGGCGATGGCGTCCGCGATGGTCGCGGTACCGGTGGCGACGCCGGAGAGGTGGCCGAGGAAGTTCAGGGCCACCCGTTCGCCGCTGAGCAGGCCACGGGCCGGGCCGGACGCCGTGCCGATCACGGTGCCCGGCTGCACGCGGCTGCCGTCGGGGAGCAGGTCGCGCACCTCGATGCGCGGATCGACGAGCTCCCAGGCCAGACGGGCGCAGTCGGTGCCCGCGACCACCCCTGGCTCGCGGCTGACGAGCGCGACGGTGGCGTGGGCGTCCTCGGCGATGATCGCGTCGGTGGTGAGGTCACCCGCGCGGCCGAGGTCCTCCAGCAGGGCGGCGCGCACGAGCGGCTCGATCACGATCCGGGGCAGCGACCTCATCGCGCCACCGCCGGTTCGCGGTGTCCCGCCCTGTCGAGCGACGGGACGGTGAGCACGTGCCGCGCCCGGGGGGCCGTCTGGGGGAAGTCCAGTCGGGTGTGCCCGCCGCGGGACTCCTCCCTGCGCAGGGCGGCCTCGACGACCAGGTGACCGACGAGCCCGGTGTCGTGCGTGCGCAGCGGTTCGAGCTCCGCCAGGGCGGCCCGGAGGCCGTCGGCGTCCCGCAGGACGCCGGCTCCCGCCGTGACCACCTCGCGCACCCTGGCCACCACCGGGTCGGGGGTGCCCTGCTGCCAGGCCTCGGCCCAGCTGTGCGCGGGCCGCGGCGGCGGCGACCCGGCCAGGACGCCGCTCGCGCGCCACTGCTGCGCGACCCAGCGTCCGCAGACCACGGCCTCGAGCAGCGAGTTGCTGGCCAGGCGGTTCGCGCCGTGCAGACCGGTGGACGCCACCTCGCCGGCGGCGTACAGGCCCTCGATGCTGGCCCGGCCGGCCAGGTCAACCAGCACGCCACCCATGTGGTAGTGGGCGGCGGGACGCACCGGCAGCAGGTCCGTCACCGGGTCGAGGCCCGCCTTGCGCGCGGTCGCGTAGATGGAGCCGAACAGCTCGGCGAAGCGCTCGCCGGGATCAGTGCGGGCGTCGAGGAACACCCGGTGCCCGGCCTGGAGCTGGGCCCACTCGGCGCGCGACACGACGTCCCGGGCCGACAGCGGGTTGCGCAACACCCACTCGCCGAGCTCGTTGACCAGAATCGCGCCCTCGCCGCGGACGGCCTCGCTGACCAGCGGCATCGGGTCGATGCCGACCTCCAGCGCGGTCGGGTGGAACTGCACCATCTCCACGTCGCGGAGCGTCGCGCCCGCGCGGTACGCCAGGGCGAGGCCCTGCCCGCGGGAGGAGAGCGGGTTCGTGGTGTGGGTGTACAGCCCGCCGATCCCTCCGGTGGCCAGCAGCACGACATCGGTGCGCAGTTCGACAGGCCCGTCGGGCGTGCCGACCAGCACTCCGGTGACGCGGCCCCCGCCAGTCAGGATCTCCAGCGCGGGGGAGTGGTCCCACAGCGACACCGACGGCAGTCGCCGTGCCGTGTCGACCACGGTCTCGAGCAACTCGGCGCCGGTCCGGTCTCCGTGGGCGTGGACGATGCGTCGCCGCCCGTGGGCGCCCTCGAGCCCCAGCCGGAGGCTGCCGTCCGCCGCCCTGTCGAAGTCGGCCCCATGCGCGGACAGCCAGGCGATCGCCTCGGGCGCCGCCGCCGTGATCGCCCGCACCACGTCCGGCTCGCACAGGCCGGCGCCGGCGGCCAGCGTGTCCTCCGCGTGCCGCTCCGGGTCGTCGTCGGGGCCCACTGCCGCGGCGACCCCGCCCTGGGCCCAGCCGGTCGACGTGCCGGTGCTCACCGCGCCGGCCGAAAGGACGACGCAGGGGAGCGGGCTGAGCTCGATCGCAGCGGTCAGGCCGGCGAGGCCGGCGCCGATGATGACCGGGCAGCCGGCGTCCACCACCCGCGTCGTCACTTCGCCGTCCCCACGGCGAGCATGCGCTCGACGGCCAGGCGCGCGCGGTCGGCGACGTCGGCCGGCACGGTCACCTCGTTGGTCATGGTCTCCAGCGCGTGCCGGATCGCCCCGAGGGTGTTGCGCTTCATGTGGGGGCACAGGTTGCAGGGCCGGACGAACTCCAGGTCGGGGTAGGCCTGGGCGACGTTGTCGCTCATCGAGCACTCGGTGATCAGCGCGACCTTCAGCGGCCTCTTCGCCTCGACGAAGTTCACCATCTGTGCGGTCGACCCGGCGTAGTCGGCCTCGTCCACCACCTCCGGCGGGCACTCGGGGTGGGCGAGCACCGTGATGCCGGGGTGGTCCGCGCGCACCTGCCGGATGTCGTCCGGGGTGAAGCGCTCGTGCACCTCGCAGGCGCCGGGGTGGACGATCACCTCGACGCCGGTCTGGCGGGCGACGTTCGCGGCGAGGAAGCGGTCGGGGATCATGATCACCCTCGGTACGCCGAGGCTCTCGATCACCCGCACCGCGTTGCCGGAGGTGCAGCAGATGTCCGACTCCGACTTCACCGCTGCGGACGTGTTCACGTAGGTGACCACCGGAACGCCGGGGTGCGCGGCGCGCAGCGCGCGGACGTCCTCGGGCGTGATCGACTCGGCCAGCGAGCAGCCGGAGCGCAGGTCGGGGATCAGCACCGTCTTGCCCGGGTTCAGCAGCTTGGCCGTCTCCGCCATGAAGTGGACGCCGGCCAGCACGATCACGTCCGCGTCCACCGTGACCGCCTCGCGCGCCAGCGCCAGGGAGTCGCCGACGATGTCGGAGACGCCGTGGAAGATCTCCGGCGTCATGTAGTTGTGCGCCAGGATCACGGCGTTGCGCTCCCGCTTGAGCCGCAGGATCGCGTCCACGTCGTCGGCCATGGTGGCCCACTCCACGGAGGGAATGACGTGTGCGACCTTCTCGTACAGGTCGGCGGCAGTCAGCGTGGTCATCTCAGGTGTCCCTTTCGTCAACGCCCTTATGCTACATCTGAGCAAAAGGCGGTCAAGGACTATTCCCGCCCACTGGGACGCGTCCGCCCGCGCGGGCGGGCTGGGGAGCGGAGTGGGTGGTCCGGCAGCGTGCGACGCGCGGACGGTCAGCGGGCGCGGGTGGTGGGGAGCTTGGTGCCGGCGACGTGCCGCTCCTGGAGCACCTGGCGACGGAAGCGGTAGAGGCGGGCCGGCCGGCCCCCGGTGCCGGCGTGGACGTCGCCGGTCTCCTCGACGAGATCCTGCTGCTCGATCAGGCGGCGGAAGTTCTGGGTGTGCACGTCGCGGCCCGCCAGTGCCTCGACGCAGTCCTGGAGCTGGCGCAGGGTGAAGCTGGTGGGCATCAGCTCGAAGACCACCGGGCGGTAGGTGATCTTGGCGCGCAGCCGGGCGAGGCCCGTGGCGAGCACCCGCCGGTGGTCCCCGGCCATCCGCTCTCCCGGTACCAGCTCGTCGTCCGGGCGTCGCCACGGGGCGGGCGACTCCGGCACCAGGCCACTCTCGTAGAGCAGTTCGTAGCGCTGGAGCACCAGTTCGGGCTGCCAGGCCAGGCCGGCCAGCCCGAAGGTGGTGTCGACGCGGCGCCTGCGCTCGCCGCGCGCGGCGGGGTCGGACTCGACCCAGCGGCGCAGCCCCGGCGCGATGTGGTCGTCGAGGAGCGTGGTGTCGGTGCGGGTGTCCTCCCACGGCAGCAGGGCGTACCAGTCGCGCCAGCCGCCGATCCCCGGGTGCCCGGGCGTGGTGAGGCCGAGGTAGGACACGGAGATGGGACGGCCGCTGCCGCCGCCGTCGCGGTCGAGGTCGGCGAAGGTGTACAGCTGCTCGAGGTACCCCAGCCGGCGTCCGGTCTGTTCCTCCACCCAGGCGCGGGTGGCGGCCTGGAGGGACAGGTGGCTGGGCAGCAGGGGCCCGGACGGGAGCCGCGGCGGCGCGCCGAGGGTGAGCACGGACGGGCGTCCGTCCACCATCGCCACGACGACGGCGAGCAGTTCCGCGCTCACCACCTGTCCGGTCATCGGCCTCCCCTCGTTCCGGTCAGGATACCGACGACGTTCCGCGGCGGGCCGAATGGCGCGGTTCGCCGGGTCCGCGGTCGGCGGGGCTTGTTAGGCTCGCGGTATGACGCGGCTGTGGAAGGCGTTGCTGGTGCTGGTGCTCGCCCTGGGGCCGCTGATCCTCGCGCCAGGGGAGGCGAGAGCGGCCGGCGAGAACTGGCGGATCACCGACTACCGGGTGGTCGCGAACGTCGACCAGGCGGGGACGGCGACCGTCCAGCTGACGCTCGATTTCGACTTCGGCAACGACCCCGGCCACGGGCCGTACCTGACCTTCCCGCTGCGCCAGGAGATCGGCGACGACCCCGACCACTGGCGCATGCTCGACATGACCATCGGCGCCGTGACCAGCCCGACCGGCGCCAACACAGAGGTGCTCCAGGAGGAGCAGGACGGCAACCTGCTGGTCCGGGTGGGCAGCGAGGGCCGCACGTTCACCGGCGTGCAGACCTACCAGGTGAACTACACGATCCACGGGATCATCGCCCGGCAGCAGGCGCAGTCGGGCCTCGACGAGGTCAACTGGAACGCCGTCGGTCCCGGGTGGGAGGTGCCGATCGACGCCGCGACGGCGACGGTCACCGGCCCCGCGACGGTCACCCGCGCCGCCTGCTTCTCCGGCTCGACGTTCAGCGACCCGTGCGAGGCGGCCTCCAGCGGCGCCGCGGCGACGTTCTCGACCAGCAACGTGGGCAACGGCCGCGGCATGCAGGTCACCGCGGGCTTCCCGGCCGGCACCTTCACCCCCGCGGCTGACGCCCGCGTGGAGCGGCGCTTCACGGTCGGCAACATGTTCCCGCTGACGCCGTGGACCGGCGGCGTGGCGGCGGCGCTGTCCGCGCTCGGCCTCGCCGCCGTCTTCCGCCGGACGCGACGCAGCGCGCGTGACCAGGTGTACCTCGGGCTCACGCCCGGCGTGGTGCCCGCCCCGGGCCAGGAGACGGCCGTCGGCTACGAGACCCACGAGGCCCCGGTCGCGGTCCAGTTCTCGCCGCCGCGCGGCGCGCGTCCCGGCGAGCTCGGGACGCTGACCGACGCCAGCGCCGACAACAAGGACGTGTCCGCGACCGTGATCGACCTCGCAGTCCGTGGTCACCTGCGCATCACGCAGACCGGCAACCGCGACTGGACCTTCACCCGGCTCCAGGGGCCGGACCAGCTGGTCGACTACGAGCGCCAGTTGCTCAACCGCATGTTCTCCGCGGGGTCGGAGGTCACCACCGACGACCTGCGCGACTCGTCCTACGCGGGGATGCTGAGCGACGTCCAGGGGGCGCTGCACCGCCGGGTCTCCACCGAGCTGCGGTGGTTCACCGCCAACCCCGCGACGGTCCGCGCGCTGGCGTTCGTCGCCGGCATCGTCATCGTCGGGGCGGGCGTCGGGATGGGGTTCCTGTTCGGCATCTTCGGCTGGGGCCTCGTGGGCGTGGCCGGCGTGATCACCGGGCTCGCGGTGATCGCGATGAACAACCGGTTCGGTTCGCGGACCGCAGCGGGCTCGGCCGTCCTGGCGCAGACCCGCGGCTTCGAGCTCTACCTGCGCACCGCCGAGGCCGACCAGATCCGGTTCGAGGAGGGCATCGACGTGTTCTCCCGCTACCTCCCCTACGCGATCATGTTCGGGGTCGCCGAGCGCTGGACGAAGGTGTTCGCCCAGCTCGCCGAGCAGGGCCGCTACGCCTTCAATCCCTACTGGTACATCGGCTACGGGTACGGCTACGGCTTCAACTACCACACCTTCGCCTCGTCGATGGACTCCCTGGCGAGCACCATGTCGAGCTCCATGCAGCACGCCACGGCCGCCACCAGCGGCGGATCCGGCTTCTCCGGAGGCGGCGGCTTCGGCGGCGGCGGGGGCGGCGGCTGGTGACCACCGCGGGGGAGCGGCGGCCGCTACGCTCGCGGTCATGACCGGCCCCCTGGCGCCCTGGCGGATCCCGCCGAAAGTGCTCGGCGTCTCCGCGGCGGTCGCGGTCGTGCTCCTGGTGCCGCTGGCGGCCGGCTACCTGTGGGCGGGTGTGCCCGCGGCGATCGGCATCGGGATGGGCTATGTCGCGGCGCTGCGCGCCGGGTTGACGCTGCGTCCGCCGCAGGCCCTCGCGCTCGTCGTCCCCGCAGCGATGGCCGGCGGGGTCGCGGTCGCACTGCGCGGGCAGCCGCTGGCCGCGGCGTTCTTCGTCGCCCTGTGCTGCCTCCTGGTGGCCCCGGCGAACGCGCTGGTCGACTCGCTGATGGCAGGGCTGCCGAGTGCGGTCGCACTGCTGGTGTCGGTGCCCGGAGACCTGGAGGTGGCCCCGACCGCCGGCTGGATGGTCGTCGGCGGAGTCGTCGTGGTCGCGCTCGGCAGCCGCCTGCGTGACCCCGCGGCGTCGCGGCAGGGCGTCCCGCTGGCGATCGCCTGGCGGCACGCCGTGGTGACCGCCGTGGCGGTCGGCGTGGTGGTGTACGGCGTCGCGCTCCTGGCCTGGCCCCACGGCTACTGGGTGGCGCTGACGCTCACCGTCGTGCTGCGTCCCTACGGCGAGGAGACCCGCAGGCGCTCGGGCCAGCGGGTGATCGGTACGGTCGCCGGCGCGCTGGTGTCGCTGTTGATCGCCACCCTCCTGCCGCTGGGCCTGATCGTGGTGGCCCTCGCCGCGTGCGTCGTCCTCACCCTCGCCTACACGGTGCTGCGCGACGACACCGGCCAGGCGGTCTTCATGACGCCCGCGGTGGTGCTGCTCGGCTCGGCGGGTTCCACCGGCGTCCTCGCGGCCGAACGGGTGGCCTACACCGTGACCGGCGCGGCCGCGGCGGTGGTGATCGCCATCGCGCTGAACTGGTTGGATGGTCGCCGGGAGGTTGCTTCGTGAGGAGTCTTGTCGACGTGCCGGTGTGGGGTGTGGCGGCCGCGCTGCCGGTGGTGCTGCTCGTGGCGTGGGCGCTGGGCGGGATCGCCCGCTGGCTGCTGCGGGGGAGGGCACGCCTGGGCGTGGCCACCTCGGTGGTGATCGCGATCCTCGGCACCTCCCTCGGGCTGCTGGTGACCGGCTGGGTGAGCCCGTCCGCCCAACTGTGGAGCCCTGTGACGATCCTGCTCGCGCTGGGGTTCACGGTTGCGGGGATCGCGCTCTACGGGGCGGTCGCTGCCCACTTCCAGCACCCGCAGCGCGAGAGCGTCGCGGAACTGCTGGCGGCGGGGGAGTCGGAGCGCGTTGAGTTCAAGTCGACGGCACGGGTGAACCTGCGCACCGGGCAGAAGGACGAGCGGATGGAGCAGGTGATCGCCAAGACGGCCTGCGCGTTCCTGAACGCGGACGGCGGCACGCTGCTGATCGGGGTGGACGACCTCGGCACGCCCCTCGGCCTGGACGCCGACCTGGCCACCCTCAAGACCCCGGACGTCGACCGCTACGAACTCTGGCTGCGGGACCTGCTGACCACCGCGCTCGGCCAGAACGCCGCGGCCTCGGTGGGCGTCGAGTTCGCCCAGCTGCCGACCGGGCAGGACGCGGAGGCGACCGTCTGCCGGCTGACCTGCCGTCCCTCGCCCCGGCCGGTGTACCTGCGGCCAGGCAAGGGCACCGCTCCGGAGTTGTGGGTGCGCGCGGGGAACTCCACCCGGCAGCTCACCGTCGACGAGGCCACCGAGTACGTCATGCACCGCTGGCCGCTCAACCTCGGCTCGACCGTCGCTGCCCAGTTCCGGGCCGCCGTCCGCTTCTCCGAGCAGCGCTGACCCCGCCGACGGGGGCAACCGCGCCCCGCTCGGCTAGGCTGGCCGCCCGAACGCCCTACGGACGGACAGGACCGCATGACCCACACGCTTCCGCTGGTCATCCCCGGGTTCTCGCTCTTCGAGCAGAACATCCCGCTGGCCATCGCCATCGTCGTGTTCGCGTCCTTCCTGTTCGCGGGCGGTTCCACGATCCAGCACCTCGCGGTGAGCCGCTCGGTCGACAAGACCGCGGAGAACCGCTCGATGGGCCTGGGCCAGGTCTGGGACCTCGTCCGCAACCCCCGCTGGCTCCTCGGCCTGGGGACGGTGGCCGTCGGCGCCACCCTGCACATCTTCGGGCTGATGATGGCGCCGGTCACGGTGGTGCAGCCGGTCGGCATCCTCGCCGTGCCCTGGGCGGTCCTGCTCGCCGCCAAGATCCACCACTTCCGGCCGTCGAAGGCCATCTGGTCCGCGGTGGCGCTGACCATCGTGGGCATCGTGGTGTTCACCCTGTTCTCGGCGAGCACCGCCGCTCCCGACACCGAGCTCCCGCCGACCAGGATCATCGTCGCCTGCCTGATCGTGTTCGCCATGGGCGCCGTCTTCGGCGTGCTCGGACGGTTCGGGCCCCCGGCGGCCCGCTGCCTGATGTGGGCCTCGGGCGGATCGTTCTTCTACGGGCTGTCCTCGGCGATGGTCAAGACGATCTCCGAGCTGGTGCGCATGGGCGGCTTCACCGAGCGTCCGCTCTTCTGGACGGTCGCCGGCTTCCTCCTCATCTGCTACCTGGTCGGCGGCTGGATGGTCCAGCAGGGCTACGCGAACGGCCCGGCCGAGATCGTGGTCGGCTCGATGACCACCACCGACCCGATCGTCGCGGTCACGTTCGGCCTGGCGGTCCTGGGCGAGGGCGTCCTGCTGGGCCCGTGGGACGCGGTCGGCATGGTGCTGAGCGGAGCGGTCGCGGTGGCCGGCGTGGTCGTCCTCTCGCGGTACCACCCCGAGGCGCAGCACAACACCCCGCGGACGCCGTCGACGTCGCCGGAACCGATGGTGAACGCCGGGGAGTGACCGTCCCGGGCCGGACCGGCCTCAGGAGGCCGGGACGCCGGCGTGGGCCCCGATGGCCGCCCGGTAGGCGGCCACGTAGGCCCGCCCCATCGCCGCTGCGGTGAGCCCACGACCGAGGTCCCTGGAGGCGGCGGACATCGCGGCCAGGCGCTGCGGGTCGTCCGTCAGCTCGGCCATCCCTGCGGCGAGGGCGCCGGCGTCCGGGCCGGTGAGCAGGGCGTTGAGGGGCGTGACGCCCACCGTGAGGCGTTCGTCGCAGTAGATGATCGGCGTCCCCGTGGCCGCGGCCTCGGCGAGCACCATGCCCTGGGTGTCGAACCGGTAGGACGCCAGCACGAACACGTCGGCGTCGGCGATCTCCTGGGCGATGAGGTCGGCGTCGTCGAAATGCCCCAGGAACCGCACCTTGCCGTGGCGGATGCGCGCGGCCTGCTGGCGGAGGGCGCCCTCGGCCGCCCCGGAGCCCACGATGTGCAGTTCTGCGTCGTCGCGGCCGAGGCGGGCGAAGGCGTCGATCAGTACGTCGACCCGCTTCTCCGGGCCCAGGCGTCCTGCGCTGAGGAACCGGGTGACGCCACCGCGGGGACGCTTGCGCTCGGCGCGGACGAACGCGTCCGCGACCCCGGAGGCCACGACGCTGCCCCGGCCGGCCAGCGCGCCGCCCGAGGCGTCCACGATCGAGTCGACCACGTAGCCGGCCGGTGAGGTGAAGCCGTCCACGGCGGATGCGAGCCGCGCCAGGCTGCGCCAGTCCCGTCCGGCGAACGGGGAGTCGGCCGTCGCGTCCGGGTCGTTCGGCACGGCGGCGGGGACGTCGCGTCCCTGGCCGGCCACGCGCCGCAGCAGGCGTCCGGACCAGTCGAGGTAGGTGAGGGAGTTCAGCCCCGACGACAGGGGCGTCGTGCGATGGGTGCCCACGTAGTTGGAGTGGAAGGTGTGCACGTGCGCGATGTCGAGGACGCGCGCCACCTGGGCGGCGAGGAAGACCGAACCGCGCTCGTTCTGGGAGTGGACGACGTCGAGGGGGTGGTCGGCGGCGATCCGGCGGGCCCGCCCGCGTCCCACCTGCAGCGAGCACAGGTAGCTCGGGGTGCCCGGCACGCGCCAGTACGGCAGCCCGACCCACGCGCACTCCGTGGGCGGGGTCAGCTTGACCGCCGGGGCGAAGAGGGTGACCCGGTGGCCGGCCCGCGCGAGCTGCTGCACCTGGAGCTGGATCGAGCGGGACACGCCCCCGGACTCGGGATAGAAGTCGTCGGTGAAGATGCCGATGTGGAGGGCGGCATCCTCGGGCGTCACCCGCTCACCTTAGCGGCTGCGCCCCGGATCACCCGGCGACCGGCAGCGCCGACATCTGGTTGCCGCTGGCCGTGGCCAGGATGATGGTCGAGGGCCCGCGCTCGAGGGGGAAGAACAGCCAGCCCGTCTCGTCGCGCCCGCTGGCGATGGGCAGGCCGGTGAACTTGGGGTTCTGCGAGCCGGGCGAGGCGCTCGTCGACTGCATGTCGTTGTTGCCGAACGCTGCGAAGGAGTAGGTGATCGGCCCGCGTTCCGCAGCCACCCTGATCTCGACCTCGAGGCCCGAGTCCGTCCACTGGTGCTGGAGGATCTCCCAGCGCCCGGTGAAGCGCTCGTCGGGGGTGACGAACGGAAGCCCGGGCGCGGACGAGGTCGCCGTGGGACGGGCCGATGGGGACCCTTCCGCCGTCGGGCCGCTCTGCGCACGCCACGTCGTACCCGCCCAGATGAGCGCGGCGGCGAGCAGCGCCACCGCGACCACCACCAGGGGCAGCCGGGAGCGGGGCGGGGCGAACTCGTCGATGGTGACCGCGGGCAGGCCCGAGGTGCCCAGCGGGTCGCCGGCGACGGGCTGCGACCGGGTGGCGCGGCCCACCGAGGGCCGACCGCCGTCGGACAGGGGCGCCGGCGCCCAGCCCGCGGGCGGTGCCTGCGGGCCGTTCGGGGTGCGGTCGTCCGGGGTGCCGGAGGGGAGGTTCTGCGTCATCGCCGTCAAGGCTACCCCGCCCCACCGTCACGGCTGTGGACAACCGGGGGTCCGGCCAGGGGCCTGTGGACGGGTGCGCGGATCCGTGCAGCGCCTTCGGAGAATGCCCTGGTGTGAGCGTCCTTGAACCGCAGGCACGACTGGCCGTGCGCAGTGTCGAAGACCTGGTCGGGCTGGTGCCCTACCTGATCGGATTCCACCCCGAGGAGTCGCTGGTGGTGGTGGTCCTGCGGGAGGGCAGGGTCGTCGTGACCGCCCGGGTCGACCTTGCCGCCGTGGCGGGGGAGGCCGCGCTGGACAGCCTGCTCGGACGGCTGTTCGGCCGCTTCCCGGACGCCGAGGGCTGGTTCCTCGCCTACACCGACGACGACCGCCTGGCGTGGGACGTGCTGGCCTCCTGCGTGGAGCTGGTCGGCCTGGTGCGGCTGGGTCGCCTGCTGCAGGTCGGCACCTCCACCTGGCGTGCGGACTGTCCCGACGGCCCGGGCGGAACGATCACCGGGGCGGTGGGGCCGGCCGCGGCCGAGGCCGCCGTCCTCGGGCTGCCGGCGAGGAGCTCCCGGCGCGACCTCGCCGCGGGACTGGCCGGCCCGCCGGGCACGGACGTGGAGGCGCTGTCGGGGGAGGCTGCCGAACGGTCGGCGGAGCTGGAGGCCCTGGGCGTGCGGGGGAGGCGACGGCTGCTGCGACGGCTGCTCGCCGCCGAGGAGCCACCCTCGGTGTCCGATGGTGTGCGGCTGGCGCTGCTCGCCGTCCGCCCGGAGTGCCAGCTGGACGCGCTGCGCGACCTCGGCCAGGAAACGGCCGACCGTCAGCTCCGGGCGTGGAGCGGTGCCGTACGGCGCAGCCTGGGCGCCCAGCGCCCGTCCGTGCTGGGGCTGCTCGGCATGGCGGCCTGGCAGACCGGGGACGGGGCGCTGCAGGTGGTGTGCCTCGAACAGATCGACCTGGTGGACCCGGCGGTGCCGCTCGCCGCGGTCCTGGACTGGCTGAACGCCGAGGTGGTCCCGCCGTCCGCGTGGCCCGAACTGCGTGGCGCCGTCCTGGGGGCGCTCACGGACTTGTTCAGAGCTGCTGGCCCACCAGCCAGCCGACGGCGTAGGTGAGCCCCATGGCCAGGCTGCCGACCACGACGTTGCGCACGATCGCCCGCCCTGGACGTGCGCCGCCCAGGCGGGCGCTCACGAACCCGGTGACGACCAGTGCGAGCAGCACGGCGGTGACGGTGAACGGCAGCCGCACGCCGAGCGGCGTGAGCACGATCGCCAGCAGCGGGATCACCGAGCCGGCGAGGAAGGCCACCAGGGACGCGCGGGCCGCCGACCACGGCGACACGTGGTCGCCGGCCTCGAGGTTCAGGAACACCTGGGCGTGGGCGTCGAGGGCTGCGTGTTCGCTGAGCTCACGGGCGACCTGCTCGGCCATCTCGGGGGAGAGGCCCCGCTCCGAGTAGTGGTCGGCGAGCTGCCGGAGCTTGCCCTCGGGGTCGGACGCGAGCTCGTGCTCCTGCCGGCGGAGCGCGGCCAGCTCGCTGTCCTTCTGGCTGCTGACCGACACGTACTCGCCCCCGGCCATGGACAGGGCGCCCGCCACCATTCCGGCCAGGCCGGCGATCAGCAGGGCCACCGAGTCGGTGGTGGCGCCGGCCACGCCGAAGACCAGGCCCGCGGTGGAGACGATGCCGTCGTTCGCGCCCAGGACGCCTGCGCGCAGCCAGTTCAGGCGGTGCGACAGCGATTCGCTCCTGGTCGCGTCGACGACGCCGATGGTGAGTGCCACGCGATCCATGCTTGTGAGCGAAACCCCTAGTCGCAAGCAAGGAAAGGCTTCCCTAACCACCCTGCCCAAGGCTCAGGGCGACCCTCGGGTACGGAATTGTTGGTAGCGGTGGCAGGCGGGCCGGACCGTCCCGGGAGGCGCGTGCGGGCGGGTACGCACGATCCGATACCATTCTGGGGTGCACCACGCATCCCTGCTGCTTCGATAGCCGCGGCTGCAACGCAGTCGCGGCGGCCCCTGGCGAGCCTGTCGGCCCGCGGGGGCTTTTTCATGCCACCCAGGGATGCGCGCAGGACGAAGGAGAGACACCGAAGTGACCACCGAACGGGAACGGACGAGCTACGACGCCGCCGCGGCGCAGGAGAAGTGGCAGCGGTTCTGGGAGGAGGACGGCACCTTCAGCCCGCTCGACGACGGGTCGCGGGAACGCCGCTACATGCTCGACATGTTCCCCTACCCCTCCGGCGACCTGCACATGGGTCACGCCGAGGCGTTCGTTATGGGCGACGTGGTGGCCCGGTACTGGCGACTGCGCGGCTTCGACGTGATGCACCCGATCGGCTGGGACTCCTTCGGCCTGCCCGCCGAGAACGCGGCCATCGCCCGCGACGCCCACCCGGCGGACTGGACCTACGCCAACATCGAGACCCAGGCGCGTTCCTTCAAGCGGTACGGCCTGAGCCTGGACTGGTCGCGGCGGCTGCACACGTCCGACCCCGAGTACTACCGGTGGACGCAGTGGCTGTTCCTGCGCTTCTACGAGCGTGGCCTTGCCTACCGCAGGGACAGCTACGTGAACTGGTGCCCGAACGACCAGACCGTGCTGGCCAACGAGCAGGTGGTGCAGGGCCTGTGCGAGCGTTGCAGCGCCGTCGTCACCAAGCGCAAGCTCACCCAGTGGTACTTCAAGATCACCGACTACGCCCAGCGGCTGCTGGACGACATGTCCCTGATCGAGGGCCACTGGCCCGACCGGGTGCTCGCCATGCAGCGCAACTGGATCGGGCGCTCCGAGGGCGCCTGGGTCGACTTCGAGATCGAGGGACGCGAGGAGCCGGTGCGTGTATTCACCACCCGCCCCGACACCCTGTTCGGCGCCACCTTCTTCGTCGTCGCGCCGGAGGCCCCGCTCGCGTCCGAGATTGTCACCGACGAACACCGGGCCGCCTTCGAGGAGTACCTGGAGGCGACCAAGCGGGTCACCGAGATCGAGCGCCAGTCCTCCGAGCGGCCCAAGTCGGGCGTCTTCCTCGGCGTCCACGCGATCAACCCGGTCAACGGGGAGCGCCTCCCTGTCTACGCGGCCGACTACGTGCTGGCCGAGTACGGCACCGGCGCGGTGATGGCCGTGCCCGCCCACGACCAGCGCGACCTCGACTTCGCGAAGGCGTTCGGGCTGCCCGTCCGCGTGGTGGTCGAGACCGGCCAGCCCGACCCGGGCGAGACCGGCGTGGCCACCCCCGGCGACGGGACGTACGTCAACTCGCCGGCGCTCGACGGCCTGGCCGACAAGAAGGCGGGCATCGCCGCGATCACCGCGCAGTTGGCCGAGCAGGGACGCGGTGAGTCCGCGATCACCTACCGCCTGCGCGACTGGCTGCTCAGCCGCCAGCGCTTCTGGGGCTGCCCGATCCCGATCGTGCACTGCCCCTCCTGCGGCGAGGTGCCGGTGCCGGACGACCAGCTGCCGGTGCGGCTGCCCGACCTGCGCGGCGCGGCGCTTGCCCCCAAGGGCACCAGCCCGCTGGCCTCCGCCACCGAGTGGGTCAACGTCTCCTGCCCCGCGTGCGGCGGCCCCGCGGAGCGCGACACGGACACGATGGACACGTTCGTCGACTCCTCCTGGTACTTCTTCCGCTACTGCTCGCCCACCTACACCGAGGGGCCGTTCGACCCCGCGGAGGTGGCGAAGTGGATGCCGGTCGCGCAGTACGTGGGCGGCGTCGAGCACGCGATCCTGCACCTGCTGTACTCACGGTTCTTCACCAAGGTGCTTGCCGACCTGGGGTTGGTGGACTTCCCCGAGCCGTTCCTGCGGTTGATGAACCAGGGACAGGTGATCAACCAGGGCAAGGCGATGAGCAAGTCGCTGGGCAACGGGGTCGACCTCGGCCAGCAGATCGACGCCTACGGTGTGGACGCGATCCGCACCACCGTGGTGTTCGCCGGCCCGCCGGAGGACGACATCGACTGGGCGGACATGTCGCCGGGCTCGTCGCTGAAGTTCCTGCAGCGCGCGCACCGGCTGGCCCAGGACGTGGCCAGCGCCAGGGGGACCGACCCGGCCACCGGTGACCTGGCGATGCGGCGGGTGACCCACAAGGCGGTCGCGGACATCACCGAGTCGCTGGAGAGCCACCGGTTCAACGTGGCCGTTGCCCGGATCATGGAGCTGGTGAACGCCACCCGCAAGGTGATCGACACCGGCGCCGGTCCGGCCGACCCGGCCGTCCGCGAGGCCGTCGAGGCGGTGGCCGTCTCGCTGAGCACCATCGCCCCGTACGTCGCCGAGGAGATGTGGGAGCTGCTGGGCCACGCCCCGTCCGTGGCCAACGCCGCGTGGCCGGTCGTCGACCCTGCGCTGCTGGTCGCGGACTCGGTGACCTGCGTCGTCCAGGTGCAGGGCAAGGTGCGCGCCAAGCTCGACGTGGCACCGGCCATCTCCGAGGAGGAGCTCACCGCTGTCGCGCTGGCCGATCCCGGCGTCCAGCGGGCGCTCGCCGGGCGCGAGGTGCGCCAGGTGATCGTCCGGGCGCCGCGGCTGGTCAGCATCGTCCCGGCCTGAGCGCCGGCGTCGTTCCACGCCCGGCGGCTGGCACCGTCCCGCCCCGGGCAGCGCTCAGCCCAGGCTGAGCCGGACGACCAGCCCCAGGTGGTCGGTGCCGGGCACGCGGATCGTGTGGTGGTCGAGCGTGCGGAACTCCCGCGAGACCAGCACGTGGTCGATCTGGATCAGCGGGGGGTACCACGCGTCGGCCGGGAAGGTCGGCTGCCAGCCGTGACCCGCCCCGGCGTCGGTGAGCCCCGTTCGCGCGCTCAGCTGTCGCAGCGTGAGGTGTTCTGCGGTGGCGTTGAGGTCGCCGGCCACCACCAGTGGGCCGGCGTCGTGCTTCAGCGCGAGGCGGGTGAGTGCGTCGGCGTCGCTCACCCACGCGTCCGCGCCGTACTCGGGGTTGACCGGGTGGGCGGCGACGAGGGTGAACGGGTGGTCGGGAAGCTCCACGACGACGGCCAGGTTCGTGAACCGGGTGGCCGCGGCGTGCTCGGTGGCTGACAGCGGATACCGCGAGAGCACGAGCGTGCCCCGCGAGTCGCCGATCCCCGTCTTTGGATCGTAGGGCTGCCCTGCGCTGCCCGCGCGGTACGGGAACATCTTCGCCCACGCCTTCTGGCCGAACACCTCCTCGTTCGCGGTGGTGACCTCGGCCAGCACGACGACGTCGGGACGGGCCTCGCGGACCTGCGTGGCCAGCGCGCGCAGGTCCGCCCTCCCGTAGTGCAGGTTCAGCTCGAGCACAGACACCGACGCCGATGGCGACGCCGCAGCGGTCGCCGGCGCCGGCAGGTAGGGCACCAGCATCGCGGTGTGCCACGCCAGGCCCAGGGCGAGCGGGGCCGCGGCCAGACGTGTTCGGCCCCGCGCGCCGGCCAGCACGAGGACGAGGGCGACCAGCCACGCGACCCAGCCGTACGGTGCGAAGGACGCGGCCATCGCCAGCCACTCGTGCCGGGCCTGGAGTTCGGGCGCAACCGCCAGCAGCAGGAGCACCGCAGCGGGCGCAGCGCTCACCGCTGCGGCGACCAGCAGCGGGCGGACGCTGGCCGGAGGTACGGGGACCCGGGGCCCACCCGCCCGCGCGCGGCCGGTCCTGCCCGGACGCGCACCGCGCGGCGGCGTCCGTGGGGCCGGGGCGCGGCGGGCTGTCGGGGTCACCGCTCCAGACTGGCAGCCCGGGGCAAGCCCGTCGTCGAGGCGTGCCGGGAGCAACCCGTGGAGGCGCCACCTGTGGACAACCCCGTGCCGGGACGGCTGGCTGTCCACAGGTGTCCGGGCGGGGTGGAGCCCCCGGGGGCTCGCCCACGGATAGTGCGGCATGAAGGTTGCGTCCGATCCCGTGCTGAGCGATGTCGTGAGGGAGCGTCTCGAGCTGCTCCTCGCGGAGGTGCGACCGCGCTACGCGCTTCCCGAGGCCGATCCCGCCGACGACCGTCCTTCAGGGCACCGTGACCGCGACCGGCCGGAGTGGGAGCCTGACAGCGCCGGTCCACCGGACCGGACCCCGGCCGACGTGGCGACCGACTCCCGCGCCGGCCCTCCCCGTCCACGGGAGCGGACGCGGCCCGGGTCGTCGGCGACGGAAGCGCAGGGGGCGGCCGTGGGCGAGCCGGGCAGCGCGTTGCGCACGATGGGGGTCCTGGCGGCCGGCGTGGGGCAGAAGGCGCTGTCGTTCACCCGCGAGCACCTGGCCGCGGTGGTCCTCGTCCTGGTGGTGGGCACGGGATGGACGGTGTACGGCCTGCTCCAGGCCCGGTCGACGCCGGTGGCGGTGGCCGCCGTGCCGACGGTCGTGGCCAGCCCGACGCCCACGCCGAGCGCGACCCCGCCGGAGGTGCTCGTTCACGTGCTGGGGGCGGTGCGCAGGCCGGGGTTGGTCCGCCTGCCGGAGGGCAGTCGCGTGGCCGACGCCATCGACGCCGCGGGTGGGCTCTCCGGCTCGGCCGACCCCGGAGAGCTCAACCTGGCAGCCGTCGTCCCCGACGGTGTCCAGGTCGTCGTGGGGACGCGGTCGAAGCCGGGGGGAGAAGTCCGCGCGGCCGTCGGTGATGGCGGGGGCGGGACCTCCACGGGCTCCGGCACGGTCTCCCTGAACACCGCGACGCTCCAGCAACTCGACACTCTCCCCGGGGTCGGGCCGGTGACCGCCCAGAAGATCCTCGACTGGCGGGCCGAGCACGGGCGGTTCACGGCGGTCACCGAGCTCCAGGAGGTCGACGGGATCGGCCCGAAGACGTATGCCGACATCGCGCCGCACGTCCGGGTCCCGTGACCGGGAGGCCGGTCGGGGCCGCGCCCAGGCTGTTGGCCCGCCCGCGGAGGGGGAGCGCACCGACTGGCGTCCCCCGTTGCTCGCTGCTGCCGCCTGGGCGGGCTCCTGGGCGGGCACCTCCGCGCAACCCTGGTTCGTCGCCGCCGGCGCGGCGGCCGGGGCGGTCCTCGTCGTCGTCGCCGGGTGGCGGCGCAGCCTGCTTCCGGCCGCGATCGCCCTCGTGCTCGTCGCCACGTCGGGACTCGCCGTCGCCAGGGCGTGGGCGTCCGCCACCGGCCCGGTCGCGGCGTGGGCCGCCGAGGGGGCGGTGGTGGAGGTGCAGGCGCAGGTCGCCGGTGGTCGCGTGTCGGACCGAGGGCCGGGCGGGCCGGTCTGGTCCGCCGACGCCACCCTCGACCGGGTCGCGGGGCGCGGGGCGGCGTGGGACACCGGCGCCACCGTGCGGTTGTCCGCCTCCGGCGGCCTGCGCGACGCGTGGTCGCATCTGGCGCCGGGCTCGACGGTCCGCGGCGTCGTGCGGCTGAGCCCTGCCGGTGCGGGGCAGCACGCCAGCGCGTGGGCGAGTGTCCGGACGCCGCCGGAGGTCGTCGCCGCGCCCGGCCCCGTGGACGCCGCCGTGACCCGGGTGCGGCAGGGCCTCCGCGAGGCCGTCGCGGGCCTGCCGGAGGGCCCGCGGGCCCTCGTCCCGGCGCTGGTGGTCGGCGACACCGACGCCATGACCCCGGAGCTGCAGGACCAGTTCCGTGCGACCGGGCTGACCCACCTCACCGCGGTCTCCGGGGCGAACCTCACCCTCATGCTGGCGGCGATGCTGTGGCTGGCCTCCCGATTGGGCGTCACCGGGTGGTGGCGGCGCGGCGTCGTGCTGGTGGGCGTGGTGGCCTTCGTGCTGCTGTGCCGGGCCGAGCCGAGCGTGCTGCGCGCTGCGGCGATGGGGGTGGTCGGGCTGGCGGCCCTCGGCCTGGGCGGCGCCCGGCGCGGACTGCGCTTCCTCTCCTGGGCCGTCGTCGGGCTGGTCCTGGTTGACCCGTGGCTGTGCCGGTCGACCGGCTTCGTCCTGTCGGTGTTCGCCAGCGCCGGGATCATCCTGTGGGCGCGGCGGTGGGCGTCGGCGCTGGCGGCGTGGCTGCCCGGGTGGCTGGCGGAGGCGGTGGCCGTCCCGGTGGCTGCCCAGCTGGCCACGCAGCCGGTCGTCACCGCCATCTCGGGCCAGGTCAGCCTGGCCGGTGTCGCGGCCAACCTGGTGGCGGCACCCCTCGTCGGGCCGGGCACGGTCCTCGGCTTCGCTGCCGCTGCGCTGTCGGTGCCGGTCCCTGCGCTGGCGGCGGTGGCCGGATGGGCGGCCGGCGGGTTCGCGCAGGCGCTGTGCTGGATCGCCGCGGTCGGCAGCGCCCTCCCCGGCGCCGTCCTGACCTGGCCGGAGGGCTCGGTGGGGCTGGGCGTCCTGGCCGCGTGCTGCGTCGTGGCCGTCGTGGCGCTGCCGCTGGTGTGGCGCCGTCCGGTGCTCGCCGTCCTTCTCGCGCTCGCGATGACCGCCGCGCTCCTGGCGCCGGTCACGGCCCCCGGCTGGCCGCCACCGGCCTGGCAGGTGGTCAGCTGCGACGTCGGACAGGGCGACGCGACGGTCATCGCCACCGGCCCGGGGCAGGCCATCGTGGTCGACACCGGCCCCGACCCGGGGCCGGTGGACCGGTGCCTCGACCAGCTCCGGGTCAGCGAGGTGGCCTGGCTGGTGCTCACCCACCTGCACGCCGACCACGTCGGCGGGGTCGCGGGTGTCACCTCCGGGCGCAGGGTGGACCGGCTGCTCTACTCCGGGATCCAGGAGCCCGCCGCCAACTGGCGCAGGGTGGACGCTGCCCTGCCCGGCGTCCCGCGGACGGTGGCCGTTCCCGGGTTGGTCGTCGGGGCCGGCGACGTCCGCCTCGCCGTGCTCTCGGTGCGCCCCTACGCGGCCGGGCCGGCGGGGGAGGAGGCTGCCGACCAGAACGACAGCGCCGAGCAGAACGACAGCTCCGTGCTGATGCGGGTCACCACCGGCTCGCTGCGCATCGTCCTTGCCGGCGACCTGGAGGAAGCCGGCCAGAGCCACGCGGTGGCGACCGTGCCGGAGTGGGCGGCCGAGGTCCTCCTGGTGCCCCACCACGGCTCGGGGCACCAGTTGCCGGCCTTCCTCGCGGGGGTGGGGGAGAGCGTCGCCCTGGTCAGCGTCGGTCGTGACAACGACTACGGGCACCCCGCCCGCCGCACGGTGTCCGCGGTGGAAGCGGGCGGCGCCCGGATCTACCGCACCGACCTGAACGGGTCGATCGCGGTCCGCCGGGCCGGTCCGACGCTGGAGGTCACCACCCAGCGGGGCGGGTGAGCCGAGGGGGGAGGCGGCTGGCATGCTAGGCCCGTGGATGAGACGAGCCCGTTCGGGCGGGCGCTGCTGGTCACCGGGCCCGAGGCGCTGCTGGCCGAACGAGCGGTGTCCGGCTTCGTGTCCCGCGCCGTCTCCGAACGGCCGGACGCCGCCATCACCCGCGTGGAGGCCTCGGCGCTGGATGCCGGGTCGCTGGCCGAGGCCGCGGGCGGGTCGCTCTTCGCGTCCGCCACCGTCCTCGTCGTCACCGAGCTCGCCGAGCTGCCCGCCGACCTGGCCGACCAGGTGGTTGCTCTGGCCGAAGACCCCGGTCCCGACCTGGCGCTCGCCCTCGTCCACTCCGGCGGCAACAAGGGCAAGGCCCTGCTCGACCGGCTGCGCAAGCTCCGGCTCGAGGTGGCCGACCACCCCTCGATCAAGCCGTGGGAGCTGCCGCAGTTCGTGGCAGCAGAGGCCCGCCGGCTGGGCGGCCGTGCGGACGCCGCCAGCGCCGCGGTGCTCGTCGAGGCAGTCGGCACCGACACCCGGTCGCTCGCCGCCGCCGTCCGTCAACTGCTCGACGACTCGGCCGACGGCCTGGTCACGGAGGCAGCGGTGCGGCGCTACTTCGGCGGACGGGCGGAGGTGACCAGCTTCGCCGTGGCCGACGACACCCTCAGCGGGCGCAGCGACGGTGCCCTGGCCAAGCTCCGGTGGGCGCTGTCGACGGGCGTCGCCCCCGTGCTCATCACCAGCGCGCTGTCCAGCAACCTGCGCAGCCTCGGCCGGTACCTGGAGGGCCGTGACGCCCGCCTCCGCGACGCCGACCTGGCCCGTGCGATCGGGGTGCCGCCATGGAAGCTGAAGGACCTGTCCCGGCTCGCGCGGGACTGGAGCCCGGCCGGCATTGCCCGCGCCATCCAGTCCGTCGCCGTCGCCGACGCCGCGGTGAAGGGCGCGGCCAGCGACCCGGGCTTCGCGCTCGAGCAGGTGGTGCTCACCGTCATCGGGTGCCGCACGCGCGAGCGGCGCTGACCGGCCGGTAGGAGACCTCAGGGAACGACAGACGCCGCCCGGTCTCCCGGGCGGCGTCTGTCGAGGAAGTTCAGAGAGCGGCGGCCTTCGTGGCGATCGCCGACTTGCGGTTCGCGGCCTGGTTCTTGTGGATGACGCCCTTGGTGACGGCCTTGTCCAGCGCGCGCGTCGCGGTCTTCGCGAGGTCCTGCGCCTTGGCGGTGTCGCCCTCGGCCACGGCCTCGTTGAACTTGCGGACGTGGGTACGCAGGCTCGACTTGACGGCCTTGTTCCGCAGCCTGGCCTTCTCGTTGGTCAGGATCCGCTTCTTCTGAGACTTGATGTTCGCCACCGGGCTTGCCCTTTTCGCAGGTGTGTGCTGGTCGTCGCGCCGCACGGGACGCGACTTCGCACTCTATCAGCGACCGTAGCCGGGCCTCAAATCGTCGTCCCGCGCCTCCCCGGCGGCGGCCGCACCGGCGTCCAGGGCCGGACGGGGGTGCCGTCCGGCGGTGGCGTCCCGTCCGGTATCGTGTGCTGGCTGTCCCGTTGACCGAAGAAAGCGCATGCCAACTCCCGTTCCCGGCAAGACCCCGCCCGAGCTGATCCGCAACTTCTGCATCATCGCGCACATCGACCACGGCAAGTCCACCCTGGCCGACCGCATGCTGCAGCTCACCGGCGTGGTCGACGAGCGGTCGATGCGCGCCCAGTACCTCGACCGGATGGACATCGAGCGCGAGCGCGGCATCACGATCAAGTCCCAGGCCGTGCGCATGCCGTGGTCGTCCGGTGGCACCGACTACGTCCTCAACATGATCGACACGCCCGGTCACGTCGACTTCACCTACGAGGTGTCCCGCTCGCTCGCCGCCTGCGAGGGCGCGATCCTGCTGATCGACGCCGCGCAGGGGATCGAGGCGCAGACCCTTGCCAACCTCTACCTGGCGCTCGAGGCCGACCTGCACATCGTCCCGGTGCTGAACAAGATCGACCTTCCCAGCGCCCAGCCGGAGAAGTACGCGGCCGAGATCGCCCACCTGGTCGGGTGCGAGCCCGACGACGTGTTCCGGGTCAGCGCCAAGACCGGCGAGGGGGTGCGCGAACTGCTCGACCATGTGGTGGCGGATATCCCGCACCCCGTCGGCGACCCCAAGGCCCCGCCGCGCGCCCTCATCTTCGACTCCGTCTACGACACCTACCGTGGCGTCGTCACCTACGTCCGCGTGGTCGACGGGGAGCTCAGCCACCGCGAGCGCGTGCTGATGATGTCCACCAAGGCCACCCACGAGACCCTCGAGGTCGGGGTGATCTCGCCCGAGCCGGTGAAGGCCAGCGCCCTCGGCGTCGGCGAGGTGGGCTACCTGATCACCGGCGTGAAGGAGGTCCGGCAGTCGCGCGTCGGCGACACGGTCACCGCGGCGTCCCGGCCCGCGCGTAAGGACCTCGGCGGGTACCGTCCACCCCACCCGATGGTCTACGCCGGCCTCTACCCGATCGACGGTGCCGACTTCCCGGAGCTGCGCGAGGCGCTCGACAAGCTCCAGCTCAACGACGCAGCGCTGGTCTACGAGCCGGAGACCTCCGGCGCCCTCGGGTTCGGCTTCCGCATCGGCTTCCTCGGCCTGCTGCACATGGAGATCGTCCGCGAGCGCCTGGAACGCGAGTTCAACCTCGACCTGATCTCGACCGCGCCGAACGTCGTCTACCGGGTGGTGATGGAGGACGGCACGGAGCACACCGTCACCAACCCCTCGGAGTACCCGGACGGGAAGATCGCGGAGGTGCACGAGCCGGTCGTGCGGGCCACGATCCTGACCCCCGCCGAGTACATCGGGACGGTGATGGAGCTGTGCCAGGCCCGTCGCGGGGAGCAGCTCGGCATGGACTACCTCAGCGAGGACCGGGTCGAGATCCGCTACCTGATGCCGCTGGCGGAGATCGTGTTCGACTTCTTCGACGCGCTGAAGTCGCGGACGAAGGGCTTCGCCTCGCTCGACTACGACGAGGCAGGCGAGCAGGTCAGCAAGCTGGTCAAGGTCGACATCCTGCTGCACGGCGAGCCGGTGGACGCGTTCAGCTCGATCGTGCACACCGACGCCGCCTACGGCTACGGCGTGGCGATGGCCAAGAAGCTCAAGGAACTCATCCCTCGCCAGCAGTTCGAGGTGCCGATCCAGGCCGCCATCGGCGCCCGCGTGATCGCGCGCGAGACCGTCCGCGCCATGCGCAAGGACGTGCTCGCCAAGTGCTACGGGGGCGACATCACCCGCAAGCGCAAGCTGCTGGAGAAGCAGAAGGAGGGCAAGAAGCGGATGAAGATGGTCGGCCGCGTCGAGGTGCCCCAGGAGGCGTTCGTCGCCGCCCTGTCCACCGGTGAGACCTCGGAGAAGAAGAAGTAGGTCAGCGCAGGTCCAGGCGCATCACCACCCGCGGGAACCCGGCCAGCACGGACGTGGTGGCCGACGCCGGGACGAAGCCCGCGTCCTCGAACAGCTTCCGGGTGCCGACGTAGGCCATCGTCAGGTCCACCCGCCGTCCGCCGTTGTCGACCGGGTACCCCTCGATCGCCGGCGCGCCGTGGTCGCGGGCGAACGCGACCGCCCCGTCGAGGAGGGCGTGCGTGATGCCCTGCTTCCGGTGGCCCGGACGCACCCGGAAGCACCAGACGGACCAGACGTCGAGGTCGTCGACGTGCGGGATGCGCCGGTTGGTGGCAAAGCTCGTGTCCGCCCGCGGGTGGACGGCCGCCCAGCCGACCACCTCCCCGTCCCGGTAGGCGAGCACGCCGGGTGGCGGGTCGAGGGCGCAGAGTTGCTCCACCCGCTCCCCGCGGGCGGGGCCGGTGAGGGACCGGTTCTCCGCGCTCGAGCGCAGCCGGTAGCTCAGGCACCAGCAGACGCTCGCGTCGGGACGGCGCGGGCCGAGGACCGCGGCCACGTCCGGGAAGGACGTGGCCGGACGCACCAGGAGGCTCATGACGGCATCGTGACACTCCTCGCCGACATTCTGCGGGTCCGGGCGGTCTAGGCTCTTCGCCATGGACGCGGAGATCGGCATCATCGGCGGCAGCGGGTTCTACGAGTTCCTGCACAACGCGACCACCGTCCTGCCCACGACACCGTTCGGATCGCCCAGCGCGCCGATCACGGTCGGTGAGGTGGCCGGACGTCGGGTCGCCTTCGTGCCCCGCCACGGGCAACGGCACCAGTTCCCGCCGCACCGGGTGAACTACCGGGCGAACCTGTGGGCGCTGCGCAGCGTCGGCGTCCGCCAGGTGCTGGCACCGGCGGCGGTCGGCTCGCTGAAGGCCAAGTTCGGCCCCGGCACGTTCGTCGTCCCCGACCAGGTGATCGACCGCACGTGGGGCCGGAAGCACACCGTCTACTCGGCCAAGGGCAAGGTCGTGCACGTGGGCTTCGCCGACCCGTACTGCCCGCGCGGACGCGCGGCCGTCCTCGCTGCGGCCGACGCCGACGTGCAGCCGGTGGACGGCGGGACGCTGGTCGTCATCAACGGGCCGAGGTTCTCCACGCGCGCGGAGTCGCGGATGCACGCCGCGCTGGGCGGCACGGTGGTCGGCATGACCGGGGTGCCGGAGGCGTCCGTCGCCCGGGAACTGGCCATGTGCTACTCCACGGTCTGCCTGGTCACCGACCACGACGCGGGCGTCGACGGGGGTGACGCCGTCACCCACCACGCCGTGCTCGCGCAGTTCGCCGGCAACATCGAGCGGATGAAGGCGCTGCTCACCCGGGCCATCGCCGGGCTCCCGGCGTACGAGCCGGACGCGGCGGCGACCTGTTCCTGCCGGCACGCGCTGGACGGCCAGGAGCTGCCGTTCGAGCTTCCCTGAGGCGCGCGTGCCGTCCACGCCACCCGAGGGTGAGGCCGCTCCGGCGGACGGGAGCCTGCCCCGCTCCGCGCTGGCCGGCGCGGAGGAGCGCGGGCTGAGCCTGTACGTCCACGTCCCCTACTGCACCTCGCGCTGCGGGTACTGCGACTTCAACACCTACACCGCTGCGGAGCTCGGCGCGGCGCCGGGGGCGAGCCAGGAGGCCTACCTCGCAGCGGTCGAGGCAGAACTCGACCTCGCGCGCGCCGTCCTCGGGGCGGACCCGCGGCCGGTGCAGAGCGTCTTCTTCGGGGGCGGGACGCCGACCCTCCTGCCCGCGGGGGAGCTCGCCGGCCTCCTGGGGGCGATCCGACGCCGCTTCCCGCTCGCGCCAGCCGCGGAGGTGACCACGGAGGCCAACCCCGAGTCCGTCGACCGCCGTTACCTCGACACGCTGGTGGCGGCAGGCTTCACGCGGCTGTCGCTGGGCATGCAGTCCTCGCGCCCGGGGGTGCTCGCCGTTCTCGACCGGCGCCACACCCCGGGTCGGGTGGGCGCCGTGGTGCACGCGGCCCGCGCCGCCGGGTTCGGCTCGGTGAGCCTCGACCTGATCTACGGCAGCCCGACCGAGACCCTCGAGGACTGGAGGGCGAGCCTGGAGGCCGCCCTCGCCCTGGCGCCGGACCACGTGAGCGCCTACTCGCTGATCGTCGAGCCGGGCACCCGCCTGGCCGCACGGATCGCGCGCGGCGAGCTCCCCGGGACCGACGACGACCTGCACGCCGACTGCTACCTGCTGGCCGAGGAGCTGCTCACCGCCCGGGGCTTCGCCGCCTACGAGGTGAGCAACTGGGCGCGTCCGGGACAGGAGTGCCGGCACAACCTCGCCTACTGGGTGGGTGACGACTGGTGGGGCGCCGGTCCCGGCGCCCACTCTCACGTCGGCGGTGTGCGCTGGTGGAACGTCCGCCACCCCCGTGACTACACCGCCCGCCTGGCGGCCGGGACCTCGCCGGCCCAGGCACGGGAGGTGCTCACGCCGGAGCAGCGGAGGGTGGAGCGCGTCCTGCTCGAACTCCGTCTGGCCCAGGGGCTGCCCCTGGACGTCCTGAGCGCCTCCGAACGCGCTCGCGTGCCCGCCCTGGCCGGCGACGGCACGGTGGACGTGGCGGACGGCCGCCTGCGGCCGACCCTGGCGGGGCGCCTGCTGGCGGACGCGGTGATCCGCGACCTGCTCGACTGAGCGTCGGCCGGGCTCGCGGGACCGCCCTCCCGGGCACTTTCTGCAAGCGATCCCACCTTGCGCGACGAGCGCTGGAGTACAACGATTCGGTAACACCGAAGGACACAACGGTTCTGTAACAAAGTTGAGACATCAGGGTGCTCGAATGACCCTGCGCCCGTACCCTTTGCCAATCCCTGGGGGGACCGGGAAAGCAGATTGCTCACAAGGAGGAAACGTGAACACACGCCTGTTCAAGCTCGCGGGCGTCGCCGTCGTGGCGGCATCGCTGGCACTCACCGGGTGCGGCTCCCGCACCGAACCGGCCGCCAGTGGCAGCGCGGGTGGGGCAACCAAGGTCGCGAAGATCGGTGTCATCGCGCCGCTCTCCGGTGACCTGTCCGCCCTCGGCCTGGGCATCCGCAACTCGGTCGACCTGGCGATCCGTCAGGCAAACGAGTCCGGAGCCATCCCGGGCTGGAAGCTCGAACTGGCCGCAGAGGACGACGAGGCCAAGCCCGACACCGGCAAGAACGCCGCCACCAAGCTCGCCTCCGACGACGCCGTGGTCGGCGTGGTCGGCACGCTGAACTCCTCGGTCGCCCAGAGCGTCATCCCGGTGCTCGACTCCGCGAAGATCGTCCAGGTCTCGCCGGCCAACACCAACCCGACGCTGACCAAGGGCGCGGACTTCCTGACCGCCCCCAAGCGTCCGAACGCCAACTACTTCCGTACCTGCACCACGGACGCGGTCCAGGGCCCCTTCGCCGCCCAGTACCTGCTCGGTGAGGGTGTGAAGAAGGTCGCGACCATCCACGACAAGAAGTCCTACGGCCAGGGCCTGGTGAGCGAGTTCTCCAAGGCGTTCACCGCGGGCGGCGGCACCATCGTGGCCGCGGAGACCATCAACCCGGATGACAAGAACTTCTCCGCGGTGATCTCCAAGGTGCAGGGTGGGGCTCCCGAGGCCGTCTACTACGGCGGCGAGTACCCGCAGGCCGGACCGCTGTCCAAGCAGATGAAGGCTGCCGGGCTGAAGGTTCCGGTCATGGGTGGCGACGGCATCTTCTCCGGCGAGTTCATCAAGCTCGGCGGCACCGACGGTGACCTGGCCACGTCGGTCGGCGCACCGGTGGACACCCTGGAGTCGGCCAAGCCGTTCCTCGAGGGCTACAAGGCCGCCGGCTTCGCCGAGGGCTACGAGGCCTACGGCGCGTACTCCTACGACGCGGCCAACGCGATCATCAACGCCCTGAAGGTCAGCCTCAAGGACGCAGCCGACGCCAAGTCGGCCCGCGAGGCCACCATCACGGCGATGGCGTCGGTCAGCTTCGACGGCGCCACCGGCAAGGTCGCCTTCGACGAGTTCGGTGACTCGGTGTCCCGCGTCCTCACGGTCTACGCCGTGACCAACGGTGCGTGGGCCGCCAAGAAGACCGGCGAACTGAAGTGATCTCAGGACCCGCCGGCGCCCACTCCCGGGTGGGCGCCGGCGGGTCCTCGTCCTCGAACGAAGAGGTGCGTGCCTAAGTGTTGGACCTGTTCTTCCAGCAGTTGATCAACGGGCTGTCGCTGGGAGCCCTGTATGCCCTGATCGCGGTGGGCTACACCGTCGTCTACGGCATCGTCCAGTTGATCAACTTCGCCCACGGCGAGATCTTCATGGTGGGTGCCTTCGGTGCCTTCGCCACCTGGATGCTCCTGGGCCAGCCCACCGACTGGGGCGTCTCGGCCTCGCTGCTGATCCTCCTGCCGCTGATGCTGCTCGGCGGGATCGTGGTGTCGGTCACGGTCGCGCTCCTGACGGAGCGGTTCGCGTACCGTCCGCTCCGAAACGCGCCCCGGCTGGCGCCGCTGATCACGGCGATCGGCGTCTCGGTCTTCCTGCAGGAGTTCGTCCGGCTCTTCTACGGCAGGATCCCCGGTTTCCCGGACGCGAAGAGCGCCATCCCGTTCCCTTCGGTCGCCGGGATCTCCGGTGAGATCGTCAGGATCGGCAGCGTGACGATCCAGATGCCGGCACTCTTCACCATCGTCGCCCTCGCGATCAGCACCCTGTTCCTGTGGTTCTTCGTGAACCGCTCGAAGACGGGACGCGCGATGGTCGCGACCTCCCAGGACCCCGACACCGCCCGACTGATGGGCATCAACGTCGACAAGGTGATCGTGGCGGCCTTCGCCGTCGGCGCCGGCCTTGCCGCCATCGCGGGTGTGGCCCACGGCCTCAACTACGGCAACATCGACTTCCGCATGGGCTTCCTGGCCGGCCTCAAGGCCTTCACGGCCGCCGTGCTCGGCGGGATCGGCAACATCAACGGCGCCGTCGTGGGCGGTCTGGTCCTCGGCGTCGTCGAGGCCATGGCCACCACGTTCATCCCCGGCCAGTTCGGCAGTTCGGCGTGGAAGGACGTGTGGGCGTTCGCCCTCCTCATCCTGGTGCTGGTGTTCCGGCCACAGGGCCTGCTCGGCGCGAAGGTGGTGGACCGGGCATGAGGGTCATCATCAGCGACGAGACCAAGGTCCGCTTCCGCTACCCGGCCCGCGCGGTCGGCATCGTCGGCGCCGTCCTCATGATCGTGTCGATCTTCCTGCCGTGGTCCTACGGCAGTGGTGCTCTCGACGACGTCGGCTTCTACGGGGCGCCGTCACCCCTCCAGTTCGCGTTCGTGGTCCTGCCCGTGCTGATCCTGCTGCTGCTGGCGATCCCGCTGGTCGGCAAGCAGAGGCTGGGCCAGTGGGCCAAGACGGTGGCGTGGAACACCTCCGCCAAGACCGCGTCCCTGGCGACGCTCGCCACCGTCCTGATCGGGCTGGCGGCGATCGCGATCGAGCTGAAGGGCCTGGTCAACATCGACGTCGGCGGCTTCACCGCCCTCGTCGGAGCACTGCTGGCCGCCGTCGCGACGCCGTTCCTCCCGGACTCGCCGGAGCCGACGCTGGCACGGGTGAAGAGCCCCACCTGGCTCCAGATCCTCGGGATCGTGCTGATGATGGCGGGCGTGCTGTTCGCGGCCGCGTTCGCGCTGAACCAGACCGACGCCGGGGCCTTCCTCACCTTCGTCGCGTTCCTCGTGGGCGTGGTGCTGGTGTTGCGGCAGTTGGGAGTGATGGCCTGGATCGGCATCGCCGGCGCCAACAACAACCGGGTCCTCGTGCTCGCGGCGTTCGCGACAGCCTTCGCGTTCCCGTTCACCCAGAACGGGTCGGACGCGAACATGTCGATCGCCTCCCAGGTGCTCATCTTCGCCGCAGCCGCTCTCGGCCTGAACATCGTGGTGGGCCTGGTCGGCCTGCTCGACCTCGGCTACATCGCGTTCCTCGGAGCGGGTGCGTTCACGGCTGCGATCCTGTCCGAGTCGGCCTTCTCCACCCTGGACTTCCACCCGCCGTTCATCGTCGTGGTGCTGATCTCGGGCACGGTCGCGTCCCTGCTGGGCCTGCTGATCGGTGCGCCCACGCTGCGCGTCTCCGGTGACTACCTGGCCATCGTGACGCTCGCCTTCGGCGAGATCTTCCGGATCACCATGAACAACCTGGACGGCAACGACGGCCCGAACCTGACCAACGGGTCGAACGGCATCCCGGGGATCCCGGACCTCGAGTTCCTCGGGTTCAACTTCGGGGACGCGCACGTCATCTTCGGCGTCGACATCGGCCGGTTCGCCAACTACTACTGGCTGATGCTGTTGGTGATCGCGCTGATCATCGTGGTGTTCATGAACCTGAACTACTCCCGCATCGGCCGCGGCTGGGTGGCCATCCGCGAGGACGAACTGGCCGCGGAGGCGATGGGTGTGAACACCTTCGCCCTCAAGCTGCTGGCCTTCGCCGGGGGCGCCTTCCTCGCCGGTGTCGCGGGTGCGGTCAAGGCCCACCACGACGTCTCGGTGACGCCCGACCAGTACGTCTTCCTCGAGTCGGCGTTCCTGCTGGCAGCGGTGGTGCTGGGCGGCATGGGCACCGTGGTCGGCGTCCTGATCGGCGCGACGATCCTGAAGCTGCTGCCCGAGAAGCTCCGCTTCTTCTCCGACTACCGCCTGCTGCTGTTCGGCCTGCTGATGGTCGTCATGATGCAGTTCCGGCCGGAGGGCATCGTCGCGGACGAACGCAGACAGATGGAGTTCCACGACGAGGACGAGGAACTGGCCGAGGAGATCGAGGAGGAGCTGATCTCGCATCACGCCCACCTGAACCCGGAACGGAGGGGGTTCGACCTATGACCCAGGTGATGAGTGGGGCCGGCCACCACGTCGACGCCAGCACGCTGCTGCTCCAGGCGTCCAGCGTGACCATGCGGTTCGGCGGCCTGACCGCGGTGAACAACGTCAGCCTCGACGTCCACGCCGGCGAGATCGTGGGCCTGATCGGGCCGAACGGCGCGGGCAAGACGACGTTCTTCAACTGCCTGACCGGCCTGTACAAGCCGACCTCGGGCGAGGTCCGCTTCGCGGGCGAGCTGCTGCCGCCCAAGCCGCGGCTCGTGGTCCGGGCCGGCATGGCGCGCACCTTCCAGAACATCCGGCTGTTCCACAACATGACGGCGCTGGAGAACGTCATGGTGGGCATGTACAGCCGGACGAAGACGAACGCGATCGACGCGGTCTTCCGTCTCCCGCGGCACCGGCGCGAGGAGCTCGCCTCGACCGAGCGTGCGCGCGAGCTGCTGGACTTCGTGGGTCTGAGCAGCGCGGCGGACATGCTGTCGCGCAACCTGCCCTACGGCGACCAGCGGCGGCTGGAGATCGCCCGTGCGCTCGCCACGGACCCGAAGCTGCTGCTGCTGGACGAGCCCACCGCGGGCATGAACCCGCAGGAGACGCGGCAGGCGGAGGAGTTGATCTTCAAGATCCGCGACCTCGGCCTGGCGGTGCTCGTGATCGAGCACGACATGCGCTTCATCTTCAACCTCTGCGACCGGGTGTGCTGCCTGGTGCGCGGCGAGGTCCTGGTGGAGGGTGTCGGCGAGGTGGTCCAGAACGACCCGCGGGTGATCGAGGCCTACATCGGCGCTCCGGCGGAGCCGCCGGCCGATGTGCCGCCGCCCACGGCGGAGCCGCCCGCGTCCGAGGCAGGAAAGGGAAGTGCCGATGCTTGAGGTGAAGGACATGGTGGTGGCCTACGGCCGCGTGAACGCGGTCAAGGGCATCAGCTTCACCGTGGAAGAGGGCCAGATCGTCACCCTGCTGGGCACCAACGGCGCGGGCAAGTCCACGACCCTGCGCGCGGTGTCCGGGCTGCTCAAGCTGGTCTCCGGCGAGATCTGGTTCCAGGGCGCACGGCTGGACGGGACGCCGGCCCACCGCGTGGTCGAGCTGGGCATCGCCCAGTCGCCCGAGGGCCGGCGGCTGTTCCGCCAGATGACGGTGGAGGACAACCTGAAGCTCGGCGCCTACTCGCGCCGGGACACCGCGGCGATCCGGTCCGACATGGACCGGGTCTACGACCTCTTCCCTGTGCTCGGCAGCCGGCGCTCGGAGCCCGCGGGCCTGTTCTCCGGCGGCGAGCAGCAGATGCTGGCCATCGGGCGGGCCATGATGAGCCGGCCCAAGCTGCTGATGCTGGACGAGCCGTCCATGGGCCTCAGCCCGATCATGACCCAGACGATCATGAAGACGATCCGCGACCTCCAGGCCGACGGTGTGACGATCCTGCTCGTGGAGCAGAACGCGCAGGCCGCCCTGTCGCTCGCCGACAGGGGCTACGTCCTCGAGGTCGGGCAGATCATGTTCTCCGACACCGGCCGCAACCTCCTCGGTGACGACCGCGTCAAGCTCACCTACCTCGGCGCCGACTGACCTCCGTCCGGCTGGGCCAGCCTTCCCGCGCGAGGACCAGCCTTGTGGCCGAGGGCTCGCGCACAGGCGCTGGCCCTCGGCCGAATGGCTGGCCCTCGGTGTTGGGGGGGTGGTGCGGGGCGGTCCCGGACGGGGCGGACGCGGCTTGTTAGGGTGCCGGGATGCGGTACGAGCGTGACGTCCTGAGCCCCGGCTGGCAGCGCGCGGGCAAGCCGGTCACCGTGGAGACGCCGGTGAGCGTCGGCATGGTGGTCGAGGACCCCACGTCCGGATTCTGCGGGGCGGTGGTGCGGTGGGAGAACGGGCTGGTCGTGCTGGAGGACCGGCTCGGTGCTCGCCGCAGCTTCCCGTTCGGTCCCGGCTTCTGGCTGGACGGGAAGCCGGTCAGCCTCGTCGCCCCGCCGAGGACGCAGCGTCCCGCCGCCCCGACGCACACTGCGTCCGGTTCGCGCGTCGGGGACGTCGGGCCCGCCCGGGTGGCGGCCGCGTCCCGTATCTACGTCGAGGGACGCCACGACGCGGAACTGGTGGAGAAGATCTGGGGCGACGACCTGCGCCACGAGGGCGTGGTCGTGGAGTTCCTGGGCGGCGTCGACGACCTGCCGGCCATCGTCGCGGAGTTCTCCCCGGCCCCCGACCGACGCCTGGGCGTGCTCGTCGACCACCTCGTGCCGGGCAGCAAGGAGAGCCGGATCGTGGCGCAGGTGTCCTCGCCCCACGTGCTGGTCACCGGCCACCCCTACATCGACATCTGGCAGGCCGTGCGCCCCGAGCGGCTGGGCCTCCAGGCCTGGCCGGTCGTGCCGAGGGACATCGAGTGGAAGCACGGTGCCTCCCGAGCCCTGGGACGCCCCTTCGCGAGCCAGGCCGACATCGCCGCCACGTGGCAGTGGATCCTGGGACGGGTCCGCGACTGGCGGGACCTGGACGCCGCGCTGCCGCGCGAGGTGGAACGCCTGATCGACTTCGTCACCGGCTGAGAGCCACAGGTCCGGCCCGTCGCCGTCGCCCGACTACAGGACGGACGAGGGCGGGACGTCCGTCAGCGGGTGGATAGCCTGTCGACAGCCCCCAAGGTTCCGACCAGCTCAGGAGTCCGTGTTGCACACCCAAGAGGTAGCGGGTCTCCTCGCCGATGTCGCTGATCGGCTCATCCTGCCCCGGTTCGGCGCGCTCGGATCCGAGGACATCGAGGAGAAGAAGCCCGGCGACCTGGTCACCGTGGCCGACCGCGACGCCGAGGTGGAGATCGCCCGGGTCCTGCGCGCGGCCGAGCCTGGCGTCCTCGTCGTCGGCGAGGAGGGCGTGTTCACCGATCCCAGCAGCCTCGACGCACTGCCGCACGCCGAGCACGCCTGGGTGATCGACCCGGTGGACGGTACCCGCAACTTCGCTCGTGGCCGCGCGGACTTCGCGGTGATGCTGGCCGAGGTGCGCAACGGGGAGACCGTCCGCGGCTGGATCTGGCAGCCGATCCACTGCCGCATGTACATCGCGGAGCGCGGCGCCGGCGTCACCCGCAACGACGAGCGGCTCGCACCGCCGCCGCCCAGCCCGCGGGAGGTCCCGCTGGGTGCCAGCTACCTGCCGGTCCCGGGTGAGGAGCAGGCGGACGTGAAGCTGATCCGCTCCTGGGGATCGTGCGGCATCGACTACCCGAAGCTGGTCGAAGGAGAGCTCGATTTCCTCAGCTACCGCTCGATGTTCCCCTGGGACCATCTCGCGGGCGCCCTCATGGTGACCGAGCTGGGCGGACGCATCGCCACCGACACCGGCGTCGACTACCACTCCGGCGTGATCGGACGCCGCCTGCTCTCCGCGATGGACCCGCGCCTGTGGCAGGTGTCGAGGGACGCGCTGTTCGGCTAGCTGTACTGACCGGAGGTCGACCTCCGGGGATCAGTGCCGCCGGACCGCCGAGCCGCCGCCTGTACTGGCGCGCCCGGCGATGGCAGAGTGTTCGGAGCAGCTTCGCGGAAAGGGAGCCGACATGGCCGACAAAGACCTCAATGACGACCTCAAGGCACAGATGCGCGAGGCGCTGGAGCGCAAGAAGCAGGGCCACGACGACGCGGTGGCGGGCACCGACCACCACCGCGACAAGGGCCCGGCCGAGCGTGGCCGGCAGGGTGGCGGCGGCATGTTCCGCCGCAAGGCCGGCGGGGGCAGCTGAGCGCGGCGGACGGTCCGCCGTCGCTGCCGGTTGAGCCGGGACCGGGAGGTCAGGCCAGCGGGAGCTGCGGACGGGGGACCTTGCCCTCGGCAGCCAGCTGGGCGTAGGCCAGGGGCAGCACGGCGCGGACGGTGGCCTCGTCGAACGGCCACTCGCCGGCCTCGTACGCCTCGGTGAGCTTCACCCCGTGGCCGACCAGGTACTCCACCTGCCCGTAGAGGCCGGAGATCTCCGCGCGCTGGGTGAACCCGGCGAGGCGGTCCATCGGCCGGCCGTGCCCGGGCACGATGACCGTGTGCTCCGTGACCAGGCCGAGGATGCCGTCGACGGCGCTGGGCCACTCCTTGAGGTGGCAGTCGTCGCCGAAGGACGGCGGGCCGGAGCTCTCCAGCAGGTCGCCGGCGAAGATCACGTCGGCGTCCGGCACGATCACCGCGACGTCGCCGTCGGTGTGCCCGCGTCCGAAGTGGACGACCTCGACCCGCCGTCCGCCGGCATCGAGCACGCGCGCCAGCGAGAAGGTGTCCGACGGGGCGGCCAGGCTGCCGTGCTCCACCCCGAGCGCGGCCGACGCCCGCCGCGCCTCCGGCCGGTCCAGCGACGCGGGGACGGTCTCGTGCGCCCACGTCGGCAGCCCCGCGAAGCCGGCTACGCCGTACAGGTGGTCGTAGTGCCAGTGGGTGACCACGGCGCCGACCACGGGGACGCCCGTGAGCTCCTCGGCGCGCAGCCGGATCTCCGCGCCCTGCGCCGGCGACGATCCGGTGTCGACGACCAGGCAGCCGGACGGGCCGGCGACGACGCCGATGTTCACCCCCGCGGGCTCGGCGACGGCGACGAACACGCCGTCGGCCACGGGTACGAAGGTGTCCACCGAGAACTGCATCACGGGGCCAGCCTAGGGCGTGCCGGGCGTGCCCTCCGGCCCCGGCGCTGGGCTAGACTGGCACTCCACCACCCAGAGTGCCAATCGCTGAGGGGAGGCCTGCCGTGCTCGACGACCGCAAGCTCACCATCCTGCGGGCGATCGTCACCGATTACGTGTCGATGCGCGAACCGGTGGGTTCGCGCGCCCTCGTGGAGCGCTACCACCTCGACGTGTCGCCGGCGACCGTGCGCAACGACATGGCGGTGCTGGAGGAGGAGGGCTACATCATGCAGCCCCACACCAGCGCCGGCCGCATCCCCACCGACAAGGGCTACCGCCTGTTCGTCGACCGGCTGGGGGCGGTGAAGCCGCTGTCGTCGGCGGAGCGGCGCGCGATCGAGACCTTCATGGCCGGCGCGGTGGACGTCGACGACGTCGTGCGCCGGACGGTGCGGCTGCTCGCCCAGATCACCCAGCAGGTGGCCATCGTCCAGTACCCGGTGCTGTCCCGGGCGACGCTGCGGCACCTCGAGATCGTGAGCCTGACCCCCGAGCGCGGGCTGCTGATCCTGGTGAACTCCGCCGGCAAGGTCGACCAGCACCCGGTCGACCTCGGCGGGGCGTCGCCGGACGACATCGCCGACCTGCGCGGACGCCTGGTGGCCGCCCTCGTCGGCCTCGGCCCGAGCCAGGCCGCAGAACGGGCCGCCACGCTGGCCGAGGAGCTGCCCGACGGGCTGCGTCCGCTCGGGGCTGTGGTCATCGCCGCCCTCGTCGAGGTGGCCAGCGCCGACCCGTCCACCCGCGTCGTGGTGGGCGGGGTCCCGAACCTCACCCGCTTCTCCGACCAGTACGAGACCACCGTCCGCCCGGTCCTTGAGGCGCTCGAGGAACAGGTCGTGCTGCTCCGGTTGTTGGGGGAGGTGGCCGGAGCCGGCGACGTGCTCGTCCGGATCGGCCACGAGAACCCGTACGAGCCGCTGCACGCCACCTCCGTGGTCGCCAGCGGCTACGGCACCAGCAGCGATATCTGGGCGAACCTCGGGGTGGTCGGCCCCACCCGGATGGACTACCCCTCGACCATGGCCGCGGTGCGGGCGGTGGCCCGCTACGTCGGCCGGTTCCTAGCCGAAGGATGATGCGTGAGCGCTGACTACTACGAGACCCTCGGTGTGCCCAGGGACGCGACCCCCGAGCAGATCAAGAAGGCCTACCGGCGGCTCGCCATGAAGTACCACCCTGACGTGGCCGACACCGCGGACGCCGCGGAGAAGTTCAAGGAGATCGGCGAGGCCTACGAGGTCCTCCACGACCCCAACAAGCGTTCGATGTACGACCGCGGCGGCGACCCGATGGGCGGCGGGTTCGCCGGTGGACCCGGCTTCGGCTTCCCCGGTGGCGGGTTCGACTTCACCAACCTGGTGGACGCGATGTTCGGCACCCAGTCCAGCCGCGGGCCGCGCTCCCGCGTGCGCCGTGGCCAGGACGCCCTCGTCCGCCTCACCCTCACCCTCGCCGAGGCGGCGTTCGGCATCACCAAGCCGCTGCGCGTCGACACCGCCGTGGTCTGCCCGCGGTGCAACGGCAACGGTTCCGAGGGCGGCGCGGAGCCGGTGACGTGCGGCACGTGCCACGGCTCGGGCGACGTCACCCAGGTGCAGCGGTCGTTCCTCGGTGAGATCCGCACGAGCCAGCCGTGCCCGAGCTGCCGGGGCTACGGCACCGTCATCACCAACCCGTGCGGCGAGTGCTCGGGCGAGGGCCGGGTGCGCAGCAACCGCACGATCAACGTCAAGATCCCCGCGGGCGTCGCCTCCGGCAACCGCGTGCACCTGGTCTCCCAGGGCGAGGTCGGCCCGGGCGGCGGCCCGGCCGGCGACCTCTACGTCGAGCTGACGATCGCCCCGCACGAGGTGTTCACCCGCAACGGCGACGACCTCGAGGTCGTGGTGAAGGTGCCGATGACCGCCGCGGCTCTGGGCACGCAGGTGACGCTGGACACCCTGGAGGCCGAGCGTGACGACCTGGACGCCGAGCTGTCCACGGTGGCCGTCGACATCCCGGCGGGCACCCAGTCGGGCACCCGGATCTCGATCGCCGGACGGGGCGTCCCGCGGCTGCGCCGCGACGGGCGCGGCGAGCTGGGCGTGACGCTGCTGGTGCAGACCCCGACGAAGCTGGACGACGAGCAGCGGGAGCTGCTGCGGCAGTTCGCCGCCCTCCGTGACGAGAGCCGGCCCGAGGTCTCGGCCGATCGGCACGGCAAGGGCGTGTTCGGCTGGCTCAAGGAGACCTTCTCGTGACCGAGCCCCTGTTCCTCGCCGCGCTCGACGCCCCGGCCGTCGGGCAGGTCGTCGAGCTCACGGGGGAGGAGGGACGGCACGCGTCCGCCGTCCGCCGCCTCCGCGTGGGCGAGGTCATCCTGATCAGTGACGGCAACGGCACCGCCGTGCGTGGCCCGGTCGCCGGCGCGGACAAGAGCGGCCTGTCGATGACGGTCGAGGAAGTGCTGCACGAGCCGGAGCGTCCCGTCCGGTACGTCGCCGTACAGGCGCTCCCGAAGGGCGACCGCGCCGAGCAGGCCGTCGAGATGCTCACCGAACTCGGCGTCGACGAGATCGTGCCCTGGCAGGCCGAGCGCTCGGTGGTGCGCTGGGCGCCGGACCGGGTCGAGCGGGGGCTCACGCGCTGGCGCGCGACCGCACGGGAGGCGTCCAAGCAGTGCCGGCGCTTCCGGGTGCCCACGGTGTCGACGCCCATGACCACCGCAGAGCTCGCCCTGCGCATCGCGCAGTCCGACCTGACGGTCGTGCTGCACGAGACCGCACGGACGAGGCTGGGGGCGATCACCCTGCCCCCGATCGGGGAGATCATGTTCATCGTCGGGCCGGAGGGCGGGCTCAGCGACGCCGAGGTGGCGGCCTTCACCGCCGCCGGGGGACGGACCGCGCTGATCGCCGACGCGGTGCTGCGCACGTCCACCGCGGGTGTCGTCGCCCTCGCCCAGCTCCAGGCCCTGGCCGTCCGTGACCGCTGAGAGCGGCCCCGACGCCGCGTCCGGCGACCGGTCGCCCGCGCACGAGGGCTTCTCGTTCACCCCGGGCACGTTCCTGCCCGACGGCCTGGGTCGCACCGGCGTCATCCACACCCCTCACGGCGACATCCGGACGCCGGCGTTCATCGCGGTGGGCACCAAGGCCACCGTCAAGGCGGTCCTCCCCGAGAGCGTGGCAGGGGTCGGCGCACAGGCGGTGCTCGCGAACGCCTACCACCTGTTCCTCCAGCCGGGCCCCGACATCGTGGACGAGGCCGGCGGGCTCGGCGCGTTCATGAACTGGCCGGGACCCACGTTCACCGACTCCGGCGGCTTCCAGGTGATGAGCCTCGGCGTGGGGTTCAAGAAGGTCCTGGCGATGGATGCCACCGGCCTCGCCGACGACGACGTGATCGCCGAGGGGAAGAACCGCCTCGCCCACGTCGACGACGACGGGGTGACCTTCACCTCGCACCTCAACGGCGACCGGCACCGGTTCACGCCGGAGGTGTCGATGGGCATCCAGCACCAGCTGGGCGCCGACGTCATGTTCGCGTTCGACGAGTGCACGACGCTGCTGAACACCCGCGGCTACCAGGAGCGCTCGCTGGCCCGTACCCAGGAGTGGGCGGTCCGCTGCCTCGCCGAGCACGGCCGGCTCACGGCCGAGCGTGCGCACAAGCCCTACCAGGCGCTGTTCGGCGTGGTGCAGGGGGCCCAGTACGAGGACCTGCGACGGCAGGCGGCCCGCGACCTGGCGGGGCTCGAGGTGGACGGCCACCGCTTCGACGGGTACGGGATCGGCGGCGCGCTGGAGAAGGAGAACCTCGGCACGATCGTCGGCTGGGTGTGCTCCGAGCTGCCGGTCGACCGTCCGCGCCACCTGCTGGGCATCTCCGAGCCGGACGACTTCTTCGCCGCGATCGAGGCCGGGGCCGACACGTTCGACTGCGTGATGCCGTCGCGGGTGGGACGCAACGCGGCCATCTACACCCTCGACGGGCGCTTCAACGTGAACACCGCGGCCAGCCGCCGCGACTTCCGCCCGCTCGACCCCGACTGCGACTGCTACACCTGCGCCCACTACACGCGGGCCTACCTGCACCACCTGTTCAAGGCCAAGGAGATGCTGGCCGCCACGCTCGCGACGATCCACAACGAGCGGTTCACGGTCCGCCTGGTCGACGACATCCGCGCGAGCATCGAGCAGGGTCGGTTCGAGGAGTTCCGCACCCAGTTCCTGGGGCGCTTCTACGCCCGCGCGCGCGGCTGACTGTCGCCCGCGAGGGGACAGGTCGCGCCCGTGCCTGCGCCGATAGCCTGAGCCGGTCCGCCCACCGGCCCGGGAGCTGCCCTGATGACCTGTCCGACCTGCCACCTGGAGGTGGCCGCCGGCGACGACGAGTGCCCGCGCTGCGGCACCCTGCTCGCGTCCTGGACCGGGGCGCAGCGGGAGGAGAGCCCGTGGTCGCGTCCGCCCTCCGACGAGCCGACGCTGGCGTTCGCGAGCCCCGCGGAGTACGCCGCGACCCACCCGGCGCCGCCGGAAGTGCCCGCGCCGGGCTTCGTCGCGGCCGGGTCGCCGCCACCGGCCTGGACCCTGCCCCAGCAGCCCGTGCGGAAGCGTCGGCTGGCGCTGCCCGTCCTCGTGCTCGCCCTCGCCCTGCTGGTCACCGGCGGCGGTGTCGCCGCCGCCGGCTACTACCTCGGCTGGTTCGGCGGCGGGCGCGGCCCGGCGGAGGTGGTGCCGGGCACGGCGGTGAGCTACCTCCAGGTGGACCTGGACCCGTCGCTGGTGCAGAAGGCCTCGGCCTGGCAGTTCCTGCGCGACCTGCCCCAGGTGAAGGAGGCCGTGGCCTCCGGCCGGCCGGACCCGAAGGCCATCGCCTGGAAGCTGCTCGCCGTGCCGGGCACGCCCCTGGAGGACGTGGACTACGCCCGTGACGTGCAGCCGTGGCTGGGCGACCGCTTCGCCGTCGCGGCCGTGCCGCGGCAGGCCGGCGGGGCCGGCGGGCTGTTCGCCGTCCAGGTCAGGGACGAGGCGAAGGCCGCCGCGGCACTGCGTGACTGGGCGGGACGCACCGGTCAGGCGTGGGACGTCACCATCCGCGACGGCTATGCGCTGCTCACCGAGCCCGCAGACACCCGTGCGTTCCTCGGCCAGCTGGACGCCGGCCCGCTGTCGTCGAACGCCACCTTCACGGCCGACCTCGCCACCCTCGGCGACCCGGGGGTGGCGGCGGGCTGGATCGACCTCGCCGCGGCGGCGAGGCTCGCCGAGGACGCCCCGGCGGGCCCGGTGCAGGGACGCGCGGTCGTCTCGCTGGGCTTCACCGCAGACACCATGACCTTCGGCGGCCGGCTGATCGGGCTGGGGGAGACCGGGCTCACCGGTGCGGCCGACCTGGGTGCTCTGCCGGCCTCCACGTGGGCCGGGCTCGGCTTCGCCGACGGCGGGAGCGCGGTCGAGAAGCTCTTCCCGACAATGGAGGCCTACCTGCGCGACTGGCTCACCGAAGCCGGCCTCGACGAGGCGGACCTCGCCGCGCTGCTGGGCCGCTCGTTCAGCGTCGGCCTGTCGTCCTCCGACACCGCGGCGGAGGGCGGGATGCCCGAGGTCGGGCTCCGGATCGAGACCGACGACGTGGCCCGCGCCCGGGCAGCCCTGGAGAAGCTGGTCGGACCCCCGGAGGGCGGCCTGCCCGTCACGTCGCGGGTCGAGGGCGATGTGCTGTTCGCGGCCACGTCAGCGCCCTACCTGGGCGAGCTCGCATCCCCGCCGGCGACACTCGGCACGGACCCCGCGTTCGTCAAGGCACTGCCCGACCACGCCAGGGCGTCGTTCTCGCTCTTCGTGAATCCGGTGCCGGTGCTGCGGCTCACCGGCTGGTCCGGCGGGGAGAACGCCGAGTTCGTCGGCGCACTGCGTGGCATCGGGGCCGAGTACGTCGCCGAGGGACCGGGCTCGGGCTCGTGGGCGTTCCGGGTCGTCCGCGACTGACGCCGCTCAGGCCCCCTCGGGCTCCCGGCGCCTCACCGCGGCGATGACCCGGTAGGTCAGCGGGAGGAACAGCACCTCCACGCCGACCTTGTACAGCCAGCCGACAGCGGTGTAGTTGAGCAGTGCCGGCCAGGGGATCGACTCCCCGCCCAGCGGGTTGCCGAGCGGGCCGAACGCGATCAGGCAGAACACCAGCGTGTCGGCGAGCTCGCCGACCAGGGTGGAGGTGATCAGCCGCACCCACAACCGGCCGGCGCCCCAGCGCTGCTTGATGCGCACCAGCACCAGGGCGTTGAGCAGCTGGCCGGCCAGGTAGCCCAGCAGGCTCGCCACCACGATCCGGGGCACGAACCCCAAGACGGCGTGCCACGCGTCCTGGTTGGGCCAGTCGGCGGCCGGCGGCGCGGCGTCCACCACGAGGAAGGTGAGCGACATGAGCGCGGCCAGCACGAAGCCGGTGAGGATCGCCCGGTTGGCCCGGCGCAGCCCGTACACCTCGGCCAGGACGTCGCCGAGGATGTAGGTGAGCGGGAACAGGATCGCGCCGCCGTCGGTGATGATCGGCAGCAGCTGCACGCCCCCGACGTCCACCCGCGGGCCGAACGCGATCAGCTTGGTCGCGCCGATGTTCGAGATCAGCAGCAGGCCGACGAAGGCGGCCATGACCAGGTCGTAGTTGCCCCTCCGGGACGGGACGGGGGAGCTCTGCGCGGACACGAGAGGGCATCCTATTGCGGAGGAGGGCCTAGTCGGTAGGCGTTTGGTGGCGATGGACGAAGACCCGGACATCCGTGCACACCCCCGGGAGATGTTCGCGGTGGTCTTGGGGGCGTTGCCTGCCCGCCGCGAGATCGGTCGTGGCAGTCTTGGGCTATGACCGACTTTGACGAAGCCGTTCCCGACGAATCGGAGCAGCTCGACCAGCTGGAACAGGAGCGCACGCTCCTCGACCGCGGTGTCGACGATCCCCTCGACGAGGGCTACGTGACCCCGGAGAGGTGGTCACCCGCCCAGGGCTTCGGCAACACGCCGGCGGAGATGCGCCGGGGGGAGACGCTGGAGATGCGGATCGCCCAGGAGCAGCAGGAGCCCGTCCGCCTCGAGGGTCCGTGGAACACCGACCCGTCCGAGCCGCGCGAGGTGGGCCACGCCCGCTCGGGCCGCCTCGTGGACGCCAACGGCGGGATCCCCGGGCTGGACACCGAGGCCGAGAGCGTCGCCAGCGACGTCGGCATCGACGGCGGCGCGGCCTCCGCGGAGGAGGCGGCGATGCACATCATCGACGACTACGACGACGATGACGAGGACTGAGGTGCCGAGCGCGGACGACGTCCTGTACCCCCCGATCGAGCCCTACGCCCACGGCCTGCTGGAGGTCGGTGACGGCCAGCAGGTGTACTGGGAGGAGTGCGGCAACCCCGACGGCAAGCCGGCCGTGTTCGTGCACGGCGGTCCCGGCGGGGGCTGCGTCCCCAATTACCGGCGCTACTTCGACCCGGCCCGCTACCGCGTGGTGCTGTTCGACCAGCGCGGCTGCGGTCGCAGCCGTCCGCACGCCAGCGAGCCGGACGCCGACCTGAGCGCGAACACGACCTGGCACCTGGTCGACGACATCGAGCGGATCCGGGTGGACCGCGGCATCGACCGCTGGCTGGTGTTCGGCGGGTCGTGGGGGAGTTCCCTCGGCCTGGCGTACGCCGAGGCGCACCCGGAACGGGTCACGGAGCTGGTGTTGCGCGGCATCTTCACGCTGCGTCGCAGCGAGCTCGACTGGTACTACAACGGCGGTGCGGCGAACCTCGCGCCACAGTGGTGGCGCTCGTTCGAGAAGCCGCTGCCCGCCGGCTTCACCGGCGACCGCATCGCGAAGTACCACGAGCTGCTGTTCGACCCCGACCCCGCCGTCCACCTGCCCGCGGGGGTCGCGTGGACCACCTGGGAGGCGGCGACCTCGACGCTGGTGTTCTCCCCCGAACTCGTCGAGGAGTTCTCCGAGGCGTCGTTCGCGCTCGCGTTCGCGCGGATCGAGAACCACTACTTCGTCAACGGCGGCTGGTTCGCAGAGGGGCAGTTGCTCGCGGAGGCGGGACGGTTGCGCGACATCCCGGGCGTCATCGTCCAGGGACGCTACGACCTGCCGTGCCCGGTGACCACCGCCGACGCGCTGCACCGCGCCTGGCCGGAGGCCGACTACCGCGTGGTGCTGGCCGGGCACTCGGCCTCCGAGCCGGCGATCGCCGCAGAACTGGTGGCCGCCACCGACCGGTTCGCGTCCTGACCCCGCCCGCTCAGCGGGGGATGGTGACGAAGACGTCGAACAGCTGCGGGTTGTGCGCGTGCACCAGCACGAGGAAGACGATCGCGTCGAAGAGCAGGTGGACGGTCACGACGTAGCCCAGGGAGGCCGTCGTGGCGAAGATCCAGCCCTGCACCAACGCGAACGGGATCGTCAGCAGCGGGCCCCAGGAGCGGTACCCGAGCTCCCACAGGAACGAGACGAAGACGACGGCCTGGAGCAGGTTCGCGGTCCACAGGCCGACGTGGCGGCGGTACAGGGCGAAGACGATGCAGACGAAGAACAGCTCGTCCCAGATGCCGACGGCGTTGACGCCGACGAAGAGGCGGGCGATCTCGCCACCGGTGGCCACCGCCGGCCAGTTCGCGTACGCCCCGGAGCCGACGAAGTAGAACGGCAGCACCAGGTAGGCGATCGCCACGACGGCGGCGAGGTACCACCACTGGGTGGGCGTCCACCGCCGTCCCCGGATCGGGAAGCGGATGGCGTCGGGGGCCACCAGCCGGCGGGCGAGCAGCGTGGGCAGCAGGACCGCGCCGCCGAGGACGAGCGCGAAGCGCACCATGCCGAGGTCGCTGAGATCGGCCTCGAGCGACGTGGCGGCGAGGATCAGCAGCCCGACGGCGACCGCCGACAGGCTGCGGGCGAGCGTCCGGTCGACCCACAGGGCCAGCCCGAGGCCGGCCGCCAGCAGCGGCAGCCCCACCACGGGCAGCTGCAGCGCGATCAGGGGGACGGCGCTGGCGCTCGTGATCGCCATCGCGGCGACCCCGGCAGGACCGGTCGGCGTGGGTGGTGCGCCGGGTGCGGGCATCGTCGGCCTCCCGTCGTGGGTGTGCACGCCATTGTGCCCGGCGCGGCCCCCGGGGCCGACGGTAGCCCGGACCCCCGGCTGGGTAGGATGAAGGTCTGAGCACAGGAGGACCTTCTGAACCAACCGCACAGCGCGCTCGCCGAGCGGCGCGTGGCCATTCCCGCCTCGATCAACATGGTGTCGGTACTCGGGCCGCGCGACGAGTTCCTGCGGATCCTCGAGCGTGAACTGCCGGCCGACCTCCACGTCCGCGGCAACGAGATCACCCTCAGCGGCACGCCCGCCGACGTCACCGCCGCCGCCGACGTGCTGACCGAGCTGATCACGATCGTGCGCACCGGCCAGGGCCTGACCGCCGACACCGTGGAGCGGGTGCTCGGCATGGCCGCCGGCGACGACGTGAGCGCCTCCGAGGTGCTCACGCACAACATCCTGTCGAACCGGGGCAGAACCATCCGGCCCAAGACGCTGAACCAGAAGCGCTACGTGGACGCGATCGACGCGCACACCGTGGTCTTCGGCATCGGCCCGGCCGGCACCGGGAAGACCTACCTCGCCATGGCCAAGGCCGTCCAGGCGCTCCAGGCGAAGGAGGTCAACCGGATCATCCTGACCCGCCCGGCCATCGAGGCGGGGGAGCGGCTCGGCTTCCTGCCGGGCACCCTGAACGACAAGATCGACCCGTACCTGCGTCCGCTCTACGACGCGCTGCACGACATGATCGACCCGGAGTCCGTGCCCCGGCTGCTGACCGCGGGGACGATCGAGGTGGCCCCGCTCGCCTACATGCGCGGTCGTACGTTGAACGACGCCTTCATCATCCTGGACGAGGCGCAGAACACCTCGATGGAGCAGATGAAGATGTTCCTCACCAGGCTCGGCTTCGGCTCCCGCATCGTGGTGACCGGCGACGTCACCCAGATCGACCTGCCGACCGGCACGCGGTCCGGACTGACCGTGGTGGAGCAGATCCTCGACGGCGTCCACGACATCGCGTTCTGCCGCCTGACCAGCCACGACGTGGTCCGGCACCGCCTGGTCGGCAGGATCGTCGCGGCCTACGACCGCTTCGAGGCGACGCTGCCCCCGGGGCGCAGGAACTGAGCGGAGGAGCCCCTGTGATCGAGTTGAACAACGAGTCGGGCGTCGCGGTCGACACCGAGCGGCTGGTGCAGCTGGCCACCTTCGCGCTGGACGCGCTGCGCATCCACCCGCAGGCCGAGCTGTCGATCCTGCTGGTCGACCCGCAGACCATGTCGGCCTACCACGAGAAGTTCATGGGCGAACCGGGCCCGACCGACGTGCTGAGCTTCCCGATGGACGAGCTGCGCGCGCCGGAGCCGGACGAGGAGCCCCCGCTGGGGCTGCTCGGCGACATCGTGCTCTGCCCGGAGGTGACGGCGACCCAGGCGGCGGACAGCAACCGGACGCCGGAGGAGGAGGCCGACTACCTGCTCATCCACGGGCTGCTCCACCTTCTCGGCCACGACCACGCCGAGCCGGCGGAGAAGAAGGTCATGTTCGACCTGAACGACAAGATCATCGCCGCCTGGAGCGCCCGGCGCACCGGCTGAGGCCCCCGGGGCGCCGACGCGGTGTCGCGGCGGCGCGTCAGGCGACCACGGGACGCGGCCCGGCGGCCGGCCGGCCGGACGGGGCGTCGTGCCGGGAACGCCAGGCGGCGCCGAGGCGCCGCATCGCCTCCGTCACTACGTCGGCCGGGTCCTTGTACGGCAGGCGCACGAACCGCTCGAGCCCGTGGCTGGCCGCGAACTGGGGACCGGGGCTGATCAGCACCCCCGCCTCCCGTGCCGCGGTGGCCAGCGCCCCGGCCCGCGGCTCCGGCAGTTCCACCCACAGGCTCAGCCCGCCGGCCGGCGGCACCCACCGGGCGCCCGGGACGGCGTCAGGCAGCCCGGCCACCATCGCCGCGCGCGAGGCACGCAGTTCCTCCCTGCGCTCGGGGTGCAGCCCCGGGCTGCGGGTGAGCAGCTCGGTCAGTGCGAGCTGCTCCACGATCGGCGCGCCGAGGTCGTCGGCGATCCGCGCCTGCATCAGCCGTGCCACCAGTGGCTTCGGCACGCGCAACCACCCCGTGCGCAGACCGCCCCAGTGGGACTTCGACGAGCTGCCCACCAGCACGCAGCGGGAGAGGTGTGCCGCGAACGGCAGTGGCGTGGGGGCGTCGTCCAGGCGCACCTCCAGCAGTGTCTCGTCGACGATGGCTGTGGTGCTGGCGCCCCGCAGCGCCGCGGCCAGCCGCGCGCGGTCCGCATCCCCCATGAGTGCGCCCGTGGGGTTGTGGAAGTCGAGGATGAGCTGCGCGACCACCGGCCGCGCGGACGCGATCGTCGCGACGGCCTGGTCGAGGTCCCAGCCGTGCGGCTCCACCGGCAGTGGCACCAGCCGGACGCCGCAGCGCCGGGCGGCGTCCACGGCGTTGGGGTAGGACGGGCTCTCCACCAGCACGGGCTCGCCCGGCCTGGTCAGCGCACGAACGGCGAGGCTCACCCCGGCCAGCGCCCCGCCCACCACCATCACCTGGTCGGGGTCGGTCGGCAGGCCGCGCTCGGTGTAGCGGGCGGCGATCACCTCGCGGAGCTGCGGGAGGCCTGCGGTGGCGTACCCCGTGCCGGCCAGGAAGCTGGGCAGCTGCTCCAGGGCTGCCGCGTAGGCCTCGGCCGTGCCCGCGGGGGCGCGGCACGCCGCGCAGGTCAGGTCGAGCAGGTCCTCGCCGGTCTCCTCGCCGGGCAGGAGGGCGCCGCCGACGCCGAGGCGCCGGCGTCCCAGGGGGAGCGTGGCGACGTGTCCGGACCCGCGGCGGGACACGAGGAACCCGGTCTCCCGCAACTGGGCGTAGGCCCGGGTGACCGTCGTCCGGCTGACCCCCAGCGCCTCGGTGAGCCGGCGCTCACTGGGCAGGACCTGGCCGCTCGGTACGCGTCCGTCGGTGATCAGCAGGCGCAGGCCGTCGGCCAGCCACCGGTACGCGGGCAGGCCGGGATCGCGCGGGCCGAGCAGCCGGACGAGCCGGGGGAGGCTGGCGATGGGTTGGGCCATGGGGCCACTCTGGTTGAATTGGCTCTTTCTGGCAAGGCCAATCCGTGGGCAGGATGGGCACATGCTGCTCCGCCGACCCCGTCCCGATGCCGTCGAGCTCGCCGACCTCGGCCCGCTCGCCCAGCTGCGCGCCGGGCGGCTGGGACGCCGGATCCCGCAGTTGCTCCTCGGCCTGTGGCTGTACGGCGCGGCGATGGCGATGTTCATCCGCAGCGGCCTCGGCCTCGACCCGTGGGACGTCTTCCACGCCGGCCTCCAGCAGATGCTCGGCTGGTCGTTCGGGACGGTGGTGATCGTCGTCGGCTTCGCGGTGCTGCTGCTGTGGATCCCGCTGCGGCAGTGGCCGGGGCTGGGCACGGTGGCCAACGCTGTGGTCATCGGCGTCGCCACCGACGTCACCCTCGGTCTCGTGCCGGCCGCCACCCAGTGGCCCGCCTCCTGGCTGCTGCTCGTCGGCGGGCTGGTCGTCAACGGGATCGCCGGAGCTCTCTACATCGGGTCCCAGCTCGGCCCCGGCCCCAGGGACGGGCTGATGACCGGCCTCGCGCGCCGCACGGGCTGGTCGCTGCGGCTCGTCCGTACCGGGCTGGAACTGTCGGTGCTCGCGATCGGCTGGGCCCTGGGCGGCACCGTGGGCATCGGCACCGTGGTGTACGCGCTGTCGATCGGGCCGCTCGTGCAGTTCTTCCTGCCGATGGTGATCGTGCGGCTCGATCCCGTCCGTCCACCGCTCGCCGCACCGGCCGCAGCGCAGGCCTCGTGCTGAACCGGTCCCGCGCCCAGTAAACTGACCGTCCACCAACCCCGGACGAGGCGCGTGAACGACTGTTGACCCAGACCCAGTGGATCCTGCTGGCCGTAGCCACCGCCTGCGTCCTGCTCGCCGCTCTCTTCACGACCGCGGAGTCCGCGCTCTCCTCGATCTCCCGCTCCCGGGCCGAAGGACTGCAGGAGGAGGGCGACCGGGCCGCCCTGAGGCTCCTGCGCGTCGCGCAGGACCCCGCGCCGCACCTGAACACCACGCTGTTGCTGCGGATCCTGCTGGAGGTCGTGGCGACGGTGCTGGTCACCCTGGTCTTCTTCGAGCACTTCGACCAGGCGTGGGAACGGATCACCTATCCGGTGCTGACGATGGTCGCGGTGTCGTTCATCGTGCTCGGCGTCGCCCCGCGGACGCTCGGCCGCCAGCACGCCGAGCGTGTCGCACTGGCTGCCGCCGGGCCGATCGGACTGCTCACCACCGTGCTGGGGCCCATCCCGCAGCTGATGATCCTCATCGGCAACGCCCTGACACCGGGCAAGGGGTTCACCGAGGGTCCGTTCACCTCCGAGGCAGAGCTCAGGGAGCTGGTCGACATCGCCGAGGCCCGCGAGTTGATCGAGGCCGGCGAGCGCCGGATGATCCACTCCGTCTTCGAGCTCGGTGACACGATCGTCAAGGAAGTCATGGTGCCCCGCACCGAAATGGTCTACATCGAGCACGGCAAGACGCTGCGGCAAGGGGTGTCGCTGGCGCTGCGGTCGGGCTTCAGCCGCATCCCGGTGATCGGTGACGACGTCGACGACGTGATCGGCGTGCTCTACCTGAAGGACGTCATCCGGCGGATGTACGACAACCCCAAGGCCCAGACGAACGAGACCGTGGACACGCTGATGCGTCCGCCGACGTTCTGCCCGGACTCCAAGCCGGTGGACGAACTGCTGCGCGAGATGCAGCTGACCCGCAGCCACGTGGTGATCGTGATCGACGAGTTCGGCGGCACCGCCGGCCTGGCCACGATCGAGGACGTGCTGGAGGAGATCGTCGGCGAGATCGTGGACGAGTACGACCACGAGGTCCCGCCGGTCACAGAGCTCGGCGAGGGACGGTTCCGCGTGTCCGCACGCCTGCCGATCGACGACCTCGGCGAGCTCTTCGGGCTCAAGGTCGACGACGAGGACGTGGACACCGTCCTCGGGCTGATGGCCAAGGAGCTCAACAAGGTGCCGATCCCCGGCTCCGTCGTGCAGTGGGAGGGCATCGAGCTCACCGCGGAGCGCAGCACGGACCGCCGCCACACCATCCAGACCGTCCTCGCATCGCTGGTCGGCGCGGACGAGGCCGTCGAGGCCGCAGCCAAGCTCGCCGAGGAGTCGGCACGGAGGACCTCATGACCTCATCCCACCTGTCGCAGACCACACCCGAGGGGTTCCGCTCGGGCTTCGCCTGCTTCGTCGGCCGTCCCAACGCGGGCAAGTCCACCCTGATGAACGCGCTCGTGGGCACGAAGGTGGCCATCGCCTCGTCCAAGCCCCAGACCACCCGGCACGCGGTGCGGGGCATCGTGAATCGTCCCGACGCCCAGCTGGTGGTGATCGACACCCCGGGCCTGCACCGTCCGCGGACGCTGCTCGGCGAGCGCCTCAACGACCTGGTGCGCGACACCTGGACCGAGGTGGACGTGGTGGGCGTGTGCCTGCCGTCGAACGAGCGGATCGGGCCCGGCGACACCTACCTCGTCAGCGAGATCGCGAAGCTGCCGCGGCGGCCGAAGCTGGTGGCCCTGGCCACCAAGTCCGACCTGGTCAAGCCGGGACGGATGGCCGAACACCTGCTCAAGATCGCCTCGCTGGAGGAGGAACTCGGCATCCGGTGGGAGACGATCGTCCCGGTCTCGGCGGTCACCGACGACCAGGTGGACGTGGTCGTCGACGAGCTGGTGAAGCTGCTGCCCGAAGGGCCGGCGCTGTACCCGGACGGCGAGGTCACCGACGAGCCCACCGAGACCCGGATCGCCGAACTCATCCGCGAGGCGGCGCTGGAGGGCGTCCAGGACGAGCTCCCGCACTCGCTGATGGTGACCATCGAGGAGATGGGCCTGAAGCCCGAGCGCCCGGCCGACCGGCCGTTGCTGGTGATCTACGCGGCGATGATCGTCGAGCGCGACTCCCAGAAGGGCATCATGATCGGGCACCGGGGCGAGCGACTGCGTGAGGTCGGCACCGCCGCCCGCACGCAGATCGAGGCGCTGGTGGGCATGCCGGTCCACCTCGACCTGCGGGTGAAGGTGCTCAAGGACTGGCAGCGCGACCCCAGGCACCTCAACCGGCTGGGCTTCTGAGGCGTCCTACGACCGGCGGGCTTTCGCCGAGGCCCGGTCGTTCGCCTTCCGGATCGCGTCCACCAGTTCGTCCTTGGTCATCCGTGAGCGTCCGCTGATCTCCAGGCGGCCGGCCAGCTCGTAGAGGTGGGCCTTCGAGGCGTTGGCGTCCACCCCGCCGGCCGTCTCGCGATGTGTTCGGTAGCCGCCCTCCGCCTGCGCGTCGGAGGGGCCGTTGGACTCCTTCGGTTCCCAGTGGTCGCCCACCTTCTCGTGGGTGTGCTTGAGGGCGCTGTACGCGACGCGGTGGGCACGCTCGCCCTCGCCGTACTCCTTCGCCGCGGCGTCGTGGGCCTTCGCGAAGGTGCGCTTGGCCTTGTCGTCGGATCGTTGCAGGGTGGCGGGGAGTTCGTCCTCGCGCGCCTTGCCCGTCCTGGTGGTCTTGGGCATGGGTCCTCCCTGGGTGTGTTCGCCCACCGGGTACCCGTCCGGGCGTGGACGCACACCGGGGCGTCCCAATCGGCGGGATCGCCGGCGGGACGCTTGGCGCGGGCCCGACGGGTGTGTCACCATGGCGGCATGTCGTCGGTGCGACTCCTGCTTGGTCGCCGCAGCGAGGCCTCGTAACGGATCAGGCCTCCTCGCTGCGGAGTTCTGCACGCGCCTGGCACGAAGCCGCCAACCAGCGAGGAACCGATGACCACCCACTCTTTCCCGACGCGTATCCAGCCTGCGCCGGTGCAGCAGCCCAGCCCGATGCCGTTCGGCCGCTACACGCCGTTCCAGCCCATCGACCTGCCTGACCGGACCTGGCCGACGAAGAAGATCACCGCGGCGCCCCGCTGGTTGTCCACCGACCTGCGGGACGGGAACCAGGCGCTGATCGACCCGATGACGCCGTCGCGGAAGCGGAAGATGTTCGACCTCCTGGTCCGGATGGGCTACAAGGAGATCGAGATCGGGTTCCCGTCCGCCTCGCAGACCGACTTCGACTTCGTGCGCAGCCTGATCACCTCCGACGCCGTCCCCGACGATGTCACCATCAGCGTCCTCACCCAAGCCCGTGAAGACCTGATCGAACGCACCGCGCAGTCCCTGATCGGGGCGAAGCGGGCGACCATCCACATGTACAACGCGACAGCGGAACTGTTCCGGCGGGTGGTGTTCAACATCGACGAGGCGCAGTGCATCGCCATGGCGTCCCGGGGCACCGAACTGGTCATGAAGTACGCCGAGCAGAACCTCGGCGACGTCGAGTTCGGCTACGAGTACAGCCCCGAGATCTTCACGCAGACGCCGACCGACTTCGCCATCGAGGTCTGCAACGCCGTGTCGGACGTGTGGCAGCCCGGGCCGGGCAGGGAGATCATCTTCAACCTGCCGGCGACGGTCGAGCGGTCCACCCCGAACACCTACGCCGACCAGATCGAGTACTTCGGACGGCACATCCGCAACCGCGAGCACGTCTGCATCTCGCTGCACCCGCACAACGACCGCGGGACCGCCGTGGCCGCAACCGAACTGGCCGTCATGGCCGGTGCCGACCGCGTCGAGGGCTGCCTGTTCGGCCACGGCGAGCGCACCGGCAATGTCGACCTGGTGACCCTGGGGCTGAACCTGTTCAGCCAGGGCATCGACCCGAAGATCGACTTCTCCGACATCGACGAGATCCGTCGGACGGTGGAGTACTGCACCAACCTGCCGGTCCACCCGCGCCACCCGTACGCGGGGGACCTGGTCTACACCGCCTTCTCCGGCTCCCACCAGGACGCCATCAAGAAGGGGCTGGAGGTGCTGGAGAACCAGGCCGCTTCCCAGGGGAAGTCTCTGCACGAGATCCCCTGGGAGGCGCCCTACCTCCCGATCGACCCGCACGACGTCGGCCGCACCTACGAGGCCGTGATCCGGGTCAACAGCCAGTCCGGCAAGGGCGGGATGGCGTACATCATGAAGTCCGAGCACCACATGGACCTGCCGCGTCGGCTCCAGATGGAGTTCTCCCGCGTGGTCCAGCAGCGCACCGACTCCCAGGGTGGCGAGGTGTCGCCGGAGGAGATGTGGCGGATCTTCGCCGACGAGTACCTGGCCGACGTGGAGCCGCTGAGCCTGGTGACGGTGAAGTCGGTGTCGAACGGGCACGGCTACTCGGTGACGACCACCGTCCACGACCGGGGGGTGGAGCGCGAGATCACCGGGGAGGGCAACGGCCCGGTGTCGGCCTTCGTCGATGCCCTCGGCATCCTCGGCTACCGGGTGCGCGTCCTCGACTACACCGAGCACGCCCTGTCCTCCGGTGGTGACGCGATGGCCGCCGCCTACGTGGAGGCCGAGCTCGGCGAGGGCGAGGACGCCCACGTCCTGTGGGGCGTCGGCCTGCACGAGTCGATCGTGACCGCCTCCCTGCGCGCCGTCGTCGGCGCGATCAACCGGGAGGCGCGCCGCGCCGCCGCCGAGGCCGTCCCCCCGGAGCCCCGCCCCTGAGGCCCAGCGTTCCGACGTGAGGGCCAGCCTTCCCGCGTGAGGGCCAGCCTTCTCGCCTGAGGGCCAGCGTTCCCGTGTGAGGGCCAGCCTTCTCGCCGAGGGCCCGTGCACAGGGGCTGGCCCTCGGCGACAAGGCTGGCCCTCAATGCGCTGGGGCAGGGGACGCTCGCGGCGTCGGCGCCTGTGGACAAACAGGGATCGGGACGGTGGCGCCTGTGGAGAGGTGACGGGCGACGGCGTCGCCCGCCGAAGATGACCGGCATGACGGTCATCAGCTACTCCCAGTGGATCGACAGCGGACGGACGCGCGCGGCCTTGAGGGCCGCGGTCGCCTCCGGCGAGGTGGTGAGGCTGCGACGCGGGTCGTCGCAGAGCCCGGGGATCCCGGCGCGGTGAGCCTCCACCGCCTCAGGATCCTCGGCGCCGCGCCGGTTCTCGGCCCCTCCACCTTCTTCGGGCACGAGTCGGCCGCTGTCCTGCACGGGCTCCCGTTGCTGACGAACCGGCTCGACGAGGTCGTCGCCGTCCGGGCCGGCGGGGGCCACGGTGCGATCACCGCCACCCTCCACGCACGGAGGGCGAAGCTGGGCGGGGACGACGTCACCCTCGTCGACGGCCTGCCCGTGACGAACCTGGACAGGACAGTCTGCGACCTCGCACGGCGCCTGCCGTTCCCGGAAGCGGTGATGGTCACCGACGCCGGCCTGCGGCTCGGCGCCGATCGAACGGAGCTCCTGGCGCGGTGCGCTGCCGGGCGTGGTTGCCGGATGGCGGAACGTGCCGTGCTCTTCGGCGACCCGCTGGCAGAGAGCCCCGGCGAGTCGCTCAGCCGGGTCCGCTTCCACCAGGCGCGGCTCCCCGTCCCGGAACTCCAGCACGAGGTGTTCGACCACGACGGCGAGCTCGTGGGGCGACTCGACTTCTGGTGGCGCGACCAGGGCCTCGCCGGTGAGTTCGACGGTCTGGTGAAGTACGGACGGCTGCTCCGTCCGGGCGAGTCGGTCGAGCAGGTGGTCCTTGCGGAGAAGCGCCGAGAGCAGCGGCTCTTCGACCTCGGGATCCGGGTGATCCGGTGGACGTGGTCGGACCTGTGGAGTCCTGCGCTCACCGCGCGTGTCGCCGCGGCCCTTCAGCGACCGGACGCCGTGCCGAGGGCCAGCCTTGTCGCCGAGGGCTCGCTCCAGGGTGCTGGTCCTCGGCGTTAAGGCTGGCCGTCGGCGGTCGGGGCTGGTCCTCAGGGTGGTGTTTGGGCGCCGGGGGCAGGAGGCTGGCCCTCGGCGGTGGGGGCTGGCCGTCGGTGACGGAGGCCGCCCCTCGGGGACCGAGGGCGCGGCGCACCGCCGGCTCACGGGCGCGGGCGCGGCGGAGGGTGCCGGGCGGGGGCCGATAGGATCGCCCCCATGCCCAAGGTGCTCACCGAACTCCCTGCCGGCGAACGCGTCGGCCTCGCCTTCTCCGGCGGCCTGGACACGTCCGTCGCCGTGGCCTGGATGCGCGAGAAGGGCGCGATCCCGTGCACCTACACCGCCAACCTCGGCCAGTACGACGAGCCCGACATCGAGTCGGTCCCGGGCCGTGCCGGCGTCTACGGTGCCGAGATCTCCCGGATGGTCGACTGCACCACGGCGATGGTGGAGGAGGGGCTGGCCGCGCTGACCTGCGGCGCCTTCCACATCCGCACCGGCGGACGCACCTACTTCAACACCACGCCGATCGGCCGCGCGGTCACCGGCACCATGCTCGTCAACGCCATGCGCGAGGACGACGTCTGGATCTGGGGCGACGGCTCCACCTACAAGGGCAACGACATCGAGCGGTTCTACCGCTACGGCCTGATGGCCAACCCGCAGCTGCGCATCTACAAGCCCTGGCTGGACGCCGACTTCGTCCGCGAGCTGGGCGGACGCACGGAGATGTCCCAGTGGCTGACCGAGCGCGGGCTGCCGTACCGCGACTCCAAGGAGAAGGCGTACTCCACGGACGCCAACATCTGGGGCGCGACCCACGAGGCCAAGGAACTGGAGAACCTCGACACCGGCATCGAGATCGTCGAGCCGATCATGGGCGTCCGCTTCTGGGATCCCGCGGTCGAGATCGCCACCGAGGACGTCACGGTGAGCTTCGAGCAGGGCCGTCCGGTCGCCATCAACGGACGCGCCTTCGCCACGGCCGTCGAGTTGGTGCTCGAGGCCAACGCGATCGGCGGACGCCACGGCCTGGGCATGAGCGACCAGATCGAGAATCGCATCATCGAGGCGAAGAGCCGCGGCATCTACGAGGCCCCCGGCATGGCCCTGCTCCACATCTGCTACGAGCGCCTGGTCACCGCGATCCACAACGAGGACACCCTCGCCAACTACCAGATCGAGGGACGCAAGCTCGGTCGCCTGATGTACGAGGGACGCTGGCTCGACCCGCAGTCGCTGATGATCCGCGAGTCCCTGCAGCGCTGGGTCGGCTCGGCGGTCACCGGCTCGGTGACCCTGCGCCTGCGTCGTGGTGACGACTACTCGATCCTCGACACCGCGGGCCCCGCGTTCTCCTACCACCCGGAGAAGCTGTCGATGGAGCGCGTCGGCGACGCGGCCTTCGGCCCGCTCGACCGGATCGGCCAGCTGACGATGCGCAACCTCGACATCGCCGACTCCCGCACCCGGCTCGAGCAGTACGCGCAGCTGGGCCTGGTCGGCGGGGAGGTGTCCGCGCTCGTCGGCCAGCTCGACCAGGGACGGGCCGCGGCGATCACCGCCGGCAACGCCACCGAGCCCGACATCGAGGCCGCACAGAACCGCTCCGGCATGGAGGCCGGCGCCGACTGAGAGCCGGCTCCCGCACTTCTCAGCCGGGCAGCTCGTCCGGGCGGACGGTGTTCGGCTCGGCCCCGCCGTAGCGGCGGTCGCGTCCGGCGTACTGCTCGACCGCGCGCCACAGGTCGCGGCGGTCGAAGTCGGGCCACAGGCGGTCCATGAACACCATTTCGGCGTACGCCGACTGCCACAGCAGGAAGTTGGACGTGCGCTGCTCGCCGGACGAGCGGATGAACAGGTCGACGTCGGGGATGTCCGGCTCGTCGAGGAAGCGCCGGAACCGTTCCTCGGTGAGCCGGGACGGGTCCAGCTCGCCGCGGGCCGCTGCCGCGGCGATCGCGCGGGCGGCGTCCACGATCTCGGCACGGCCGCCGTAGTTCACGCAGAACTGGAGGGTCAGCACGTCGTTGCCCGCGCTCTGGCGCTCGGCGTCCTGGAGCTCGGAGATCACGCTGCGCCACAGCCGCGGTGCCCTCCCGGCCCACCGGATCCGGACGCCCATCGCGTCCAGCTGGTCGCGGCGGCGGTGGATCACATCGCGGTTGAAGCCCATCAGCCAGCGCACCTCATCGGGCGAGCGTCGCCAGTTCTCGGTCGAGAACGCGTACGCGGACAGGTAGGTGATGCCCACCTCGATCGCGCCCTCGATCACGTCGAACAGGGCGTCCTCTCCGCGGGCGTGGCCGGCCGTGCGCGGCAGGTTCCGGGCCTTGGCCCACCGCCCGTTGCCGTCCATCACGATCGCGACGTGGCGGGGGAGCGCCTTCGGCTCGATCGCCGGCGGCCGCGCCCCGGACGGGTGCGGTGTGGGGGGACGGATCTGCTTGCGCGTGGCCACGCCAGCAGCCTAGGGGAGGAAGGCGGATCGACACCCGCCGGGCCCGCCGAACAAACCTGAGCGTGGTCGACTCAATCCGCTTGAAAGTCCGCGGCGCCGGGGGCAGACTGGGATTGGCACTCGGGAAGGCAGAGTGCTAAGACAAGCGAGAGGAGCTAGCCGACATGGCACGCGCATTTGATCCCTTCCGTGAGATGGATCGCTGGTTCTCCGACGTCCCCCGTACGCCCGCCAGCGCCGCCATGCCCATGGACCTGTACCGCGAGGGCGACGCGTTCGTCGCCCGCATCGACCTGCCCGGCGTCGATCCCGGCACCATCGACGTCGACGTCGACGACCGCACCCTCACCGTCCGCGCCCAGCGCAAGGTGGACACCACCGACGAGCAGAAGTGGCTCGTCCGGGAGCGCCCGGCCGGCACCTTCGCCCGGCAGTTGACGCTCGGGTACGGGGTCGCCCTCGACCGGATCGGCGCCGAGTACCGCGACGGCGTGCTCGAGCTGAGGATCCCGGTGGCCGAGGAGGCCAAGCCGCGCAAGATCAGCGTCGCCCACTCCGGCGGGCCGACGCAGATCGAGGGCTCCGTCGAGAGCTGAGCACGTCCCACACGCAGGAGCGCCACCGACCCGCGGGCCGGTGGCGCTCCTGCGTGTGAAGCCGCTCAGGCGAACGACGCGGACGCCTTCGTGAGCCGGTGGGCCTGCGAGCGGGAGAGCTTCAGGTCGGCCGCCGCCATGATCGCCGGCAGCTGCTCGACAGAACTGGCGGACGCGATGGGGGCGGTGACGCCCGGCTGCTGGCGCAGCCAGGCCAGCGCGACCGTGGCCGGCTCGACGCCCAGCTCGTCGGCGACCCCGACGACCGCGTCCACCACGTCGAACCCCGCGTCGGTGGCGAAGCTGCGGACGCGCGCCGCGCGTGGGCCGTGTGCCGACTCGCCACGGGCGTACTTCCCGGTGAGGAAGCCTGCGGCCAGCCCGTAGTAGGGAACGATCGCGAGGTGGTGCTCTGCGCACAGGGCGGCCAGGCCGGAGGACTCGACCTCGGCGCGGTGTACGAGGTTGTACTGCGGCTGGACGGCGACGGGCAGTGCCAATCCCTCTGCCGTGGCCACCTCGATCACCTCCGCGACCCGCGCGGGGGTGAAGTTCGACAGGCCGTAGTGGCGCACCGCGCCCGAGCGCACGAGCTGGTCGAAGACCCCCAGCCACTCGGCGGTGGGCACGTGCGGGTCGTCCTCGTGGGCGTAGTACAGGTCGATGGTCTCCACGCCGAGGCGCCGGCGCGAGCCGTCCAGGCAGATCTTGATGTTCGCCGGACGCAGCCCGCGGTGGATCGGGTGCTTGGCGACCTTCGTGGCCACGACGATGCCGTCGCGGCCGCCGTGGTGCCGCAGCCAGCCGCCGATGATCGTCTCGGACTCACCTCCCCGGTGCCCGGGCACCCAGGAGGAGTAGACGTCGGCGGTGTCGATGAAGTTGCCACCCGCGTCCGCGAACGCGTCGAGGATCGCCTCGGAGGCCGCCGGGTCGGCCGTCCAGCCGAACACGTTGCCGCCCAGGCAGATCGGAGACACTCTCAACGTCGAGATGCGGTGCATGGGCTCAGCCTAGGAGGCCAACTCGAAATCCACGCTCAGGTGCACGCAGAGTTCGGTCGTGGCGTTCAGTTCCAGGCCGAGGTCGACCGCCTCCCGCGCCGCGCGGGGGGCTGCGGCGTAGGCCATCTCGGCCTGGGCCATCACCGGACGCGGCCCCGGCATGCTCCAGGAGTCGGACGCGTTGGCGATGCCGGAGACCTGCTGGCCGGCAGCTGCGGCGACCGCGTCCGCCTTGCGCCGGGCCATCGTCATGGCCTGCGCGGTCGCGGGGATGCTCGCCTCGAACTCGTCGTAGACCCACTCCAGGTGCTCCACGCTCACCCCGGGACGGTCGGACAGTGCCCCGAGCACCTCGGGGAGGTGGGCAGGGTCGGCGGAGACGACCAGGGAGATCTCGATGCTCTGCGAGGCGAGGAGCTTGCCCTCCCGGGTGCCGAGGCGGACGCCGGTCACCTCGATGTGGTCCTCACCCACCCCTCGTCCGGACAAGTCGGCGACGATCTCGCGCACCAGCGCCGACTTCTTGCCGGTCAGGTCGGCGGAGAAGGTGGAGGTGCCGCGCACCAGCGCGTGCACCCTGGCCGACGTGGCCGTGATCCGCACGGTGTGGTCGACGGTGATCCGCAGGATTCCCATTGCGCGAGCCTAGTGTGCGGGCGCGGCCGCGGGGGAGGCCCCGGCGGACGACGCCCGCCGGGGCCACCGCTCAGCTGTGCTCGACCGCCGCGCGCTCGATGGCCAGCCCGGCGCTGAACCGCTGCACGTAGGCGTCGAAGCCGGCGACGTCGGCCGGGTCCGGCTCGACGGTCTCCAGCCCCGCCCCGGCGAACACGCGTGCGTTCAGGTAGTCGGCCAGCGACTCGCCTTCGGCGCGGTCACGGGCGAACGCGGCCAGCACGGCGATGCCCCACGCGCCGCCCTCGCCGGCGATGTCACCGACCGACACCGGCGCGTCCACGGCTGCGGCGAGGTAGCGCTGGGCGACCCCCTTGGTCTTGAACAACCCGCCGTGGGCGAACAGCGAGTCGAGTGCCACGTTCTCGGTCTTGAGCAGCACGTTCATGCCGATCCGCAGGCTCGACAGGGCGGCGAACAGGTGCGTCCGCATGAAGTTGGCCAGGGTGAACCGGCTGTCCGGCGTGCGCACGAACAGCGGACGGCCCTCCTCCAGCCCGGTGATGTGCTCTCCCGAGAGGTAGTTGTAGGCGAGCAGGCCGCCGCAGTCGGGCTCGCCCTCCAGTGACGCGGTGAACAGGCTCTCGAAGACCGTCCCGGTGTCGACGGTGGCGCCGATGCGACCCGCGAACTCCGCGAACAGGCCCGCCCAGGCGTTCAGCTCGCTGGCACCGTTGTTGCAGTGCACCATCGCCACGAGGTCGCCGGCCGGCGTGGTCACCAGGTCCAGCTCCGGGTGCATCCGCGACAGGTCGTGCTCGAGCACGACCATCGCGAAGATCGAGGTGCCGGCGCTGACATTGCCGGTACGCCTCGCCACCGAGTTCGTCGCCACCATGCCGGTGCCGGCGTCCCCCTCGGGCGGGCAGCACAGCACGCCGGGCTGGAGGGTCCCGCTCGGGTCCAGCAGCGCGGCACCGGCGGCCGTGAGGCGGCCGGCCTCCTCACCCGCGGACAGCACGGTCGGCAGGATGCCGCCCAGCGTCCAGCCGAAGCCGTGCCCGGCGACCAGCTCGTCGAACTGGGCCAGCATGGTCTCGTTGTAGCTCCCGGTGGCCAGGTCGATCGGGAACATGCCGCTCGCGTCGCCGACACCCAGCACCTCGGTCCCGGTGAGCTGCTCGTGCACGTAGCCGGCCAGGGTGGTGAGGTGGGCGATCCGGCCGACGTGCTCCTCGCCGTTCAGGACGGCCTGGTACAGGTGCGCGATCGACCACCGCTGCGGGATGTTGTAGCCGAACAGGGCGCTCAGCTGCTCGCTCGCCGGGCCGGTGATGGTGTTGCGCCAGGTGCGGAACGGCACCAGCAGCTCGCCGGAGGCGTCGAACGCGAGGTAGCCGTGCATCATGGCCGAGACGCCGAGGGAGCCCACCGTCCGCAGCTCCACCCCGTAGCGGGCCCGGACGTCGGCGGCCAGCGAGGCGAACGCCGCCTGCAGTCCCTCGCGCACCGCGTCGAGGGAGTAGGTCCAGATGCGGTCGACGAACTGGTTCTCCCAGTCGTGGCCGCCGGTGGCGACGGGGGCGTTGTCCGGGCCGGTCAGCACGGCCTTGATCCGGGTGGAGCCGAGCTCGATGCCCAGTGCGGTGCGCCCCTGCTCGATGGCGCTGCTGATGTCAGTGATCATCGTTGATCCTTCCTTGCGGACGGCGGTCAGACCCGTCCCTGTGAGACCGTGACGCGCACATCATGACAGCCCGGTGTGTGCGCTAACAACGGCACGCCGGAGCGTGGCTCGTGATCGGCCGTCCCGAGGCGGGGGAGAATGGCCCGGTGCCGACCTACCGTGACGAGGCGGTCGTGCTGCGGACCCACAAGCTGGGCGAGGCCGACCGGATCATCACCATGCTCTCTCGGCAGCACGGGAAGGTCCGCGCGGTCGCGCGCGGGGTGCGCCGGACGTCCTCGAAATTCGGGGCGAGGCTCGAGCCGTTCAGCCACGTCGACCTCCAGTTCGCCACCGGCCGCACGCTGGACGTGATCACCCAGGCGGTGACCCTGCACCCGTACTCCGAGCCGCTGGCCCACGACTACGAGCGCTACACGACCGGCCAGGTGATGATCGAGACCGCCGACCGACTGGTGACGGAAGAGGGCGAGCCGGCGCTCCAGCAGTACCAGCTGCTGGTCGGCGCGCTGCACGCCCTCACCTCCGGCACCTCGGACGGCCCGCGCCCCCCGGCGATGGTGATGGACGCCTACCTGCTGCGGGCGGTCGCGCTCGCCGGGTACGCCCCGACCCTCACCGACTGCGCGCGCTGCGGCGCCGCCGGCCCGCACGAGGCCTTCTCCCCCCAGCTGGGCGGCATGGTGTGCCGCCGCTGCCGCCCGCCCGGTTCCGCGCATCCGGCGCCGGCGACGGTCACCTACCTCAGCGCCCTGCTGTGCGGCGACTGGCCCGCGACGCGCGGGGTCGGCGGCGCCACGATGCGGCAGGGGAGTGGCCTCGTGGCGGCGTTCATCGGGTGGCACCTGGACCGCGGGCTGCGTTCCCTCGGTCACGTCGAGCGAGGCCACACGCCCGGCTGAACGCGCCGACAGCGGCCCGGGGAGGCCGGTGTTACCGATATCAAACTGTTATCTCCACGTGCTGCACGAACGCCGGTGATACCGGTAACATCCTGCCAACGGCGTTGTTGTTGACGCTAACACTCGGACTCACAGTGAGGTGACGGATCCAGTGGCGGATGAGCCCAGGACTGACCAGGCGGATGTCTCCCGTGACGCGGCGACCGGTATCCCGGCCGAGGTGCGCGACGTCGTCGACCGGCTGAAGGCCGAGGTCGCGGCGCTGCACGCGGAACTGCCGCGCAACAACCTCGTGGTGTGGACCGCGGGCAACGTGTCGGCCCGTGTGCCCGGCGCGGACCTCCTGGTGATCAAGCCGTCCGGCGTCTCCTACGACGACCTCACCCCCGAGTCGATGGTCGTCTGCGACCTGTTCGGCACCCTCGTCGAGGGCACGCGCAGCCCGTCGTCCGACACCGCGGCGCACGCCTACGTGTACCGGCACATGCCCGAGGTCGGCGGCGTGGTGCACACGCACTCCGACTACGCCACGGCGTGGGCCGCGCGCAGGGAGCCGATCCCGTGCGTGCTCACCATGATCGGCGACGAGTTCGGCGGCGACATCCCGGTGGGCCCGTTCGCGCTGATCGGTGACGACTCGATCGGCCGCGGCATCGTGGAGACGCTGCGCACCAGCCGCTCCCGCGCGGTCCTGATGGCCAACCACGGCCCGTTCACCATCGGTTCGGACGCCCGCGACGCGGTGAAGGCCGCCGTGATGGTGGAGGACGTGGCGCGCACCGTCCACCTCGCCCGCCAGCTCGGCGAGCCGGTGCCCATCCCGCAGGACGACATCGACCGACTCTTCGACCGCTATCAGAACGTCTATGGACAAGGAAGTGCCCAATGAGCAAGCAGATCTGGTTCCTGACCGGTAGCCAGGGCCTCTACGGCGAGGACGTGCTCCTGCAGGTGCGCGACCAGTCCGCGCAGATCTCCGGCGCGCTGGCCGCGTCCGAGCTGATGCCCGCGCAGGTCGTCGCCAAGCCCGTCCTCACCGACGCGGGCGCGATCCGCCGGGTGATGCTGGACGCCAACGCCGACGACGACTGCGTGGGCGTGATCGCGTGGATGCACACCTTCTCCCCGGCGAAGATGTGGATCGGCGGCATGAACGCCCTCGACAAGCCGTTCCTGCACCTGCACACCCAGGTGAACGTCGACCTCCCGTGGTCGACCATCGACATGGACTTCATGAACCTGAACCAGGCCGCGCACGGCGACCGCGAGTTCGCGTTCATCGCCACCCGGATGGGTGTCCCCCGCAAGACCGTCGCCGGCCACGTCAGCGACGCCCGCGTGGTCGCCCGCATCGCCGCGTGGGCCCGCGCAGCGGTGGCCCGCGCCGAGCTGCGGACGCTCAAGGTCGTCCGGTTCGGCGACAACATGCGCAACGTCGCCGTCACCGAGGGCGACAAGGTCGAGGCCGAGCGGGTGTTCGGCGTGTCGGTCAACACCTACGGCGTCAACGATCTCGTCGACGTGCTGGACCAGGTGGGCGAGGGCGATGTCGACGCCCTGGTCAGCGAGTACATGGACCTCTACGACGTCGCTCCCGAGCTGCACCCGGGCGCCGACCGCCACGAGTCGCTGCGCTACGGGGCCCGGATCGAGGTCGCGCTGCGCCGGTTCGTCGTGGACGGCGGCTACGGCGCCTTCACCACCAACTTCGAGGACCTCGGCGCGCTCCGGCAGCTGCCCGGGCTGGCCGTCCAGCGGCTCGAGGGTGAGGGCATCGGCTTCGCCGGCGAGGGCGACTGGAAGACCGCGGTCCTCGGCCGGACGCTGGGCGTCATGGCCGCGGGCCTGCCCGGCGGCACCTCGTTCATGGAGGACTACACCTACCACCTGGAGCCCGGCAACGAGCTCAGCCTCGGCGCCCACATGCTCGAGGTGAGCCCCGACATCGCGCAGGGCACCCCCCGGATCGAGATCCACCCGCTGGGCATCGGTGGGCGCGAGGATCCCGTCCGCATGGTGTTCGACGCGGCCCCCGGCGACGCCGTGGTGCTCGGGCTGTCCGACCTGGGCGACCGGTTCCGGATGGTCGCGAACGAGATCACCGTCGTCCCGCCGCTGGCCGACATGCCGAAGCTGCCGGTCGCCCGCGCGGTCTGGAAGGCCAAGCCCGACTTCGCCACCTCCACCGAGTGCTGGCTGAGCGCCGGCGGCCCGCACCACACGGTGCTGTCGACCGCGCTCACCGCCGAGCACCTCACCGACCTGGCCGAGATGCTCGGTACCGAACTCGCCCTCATCGGCGGGGACACCAGGACCGGGCAGTTCCTCAAGGAACTGCGCTGGAACAACGCCTACTACCGGCTGGCGCTGGGGTTCTGAACCCCACAGCCGGCGCACCACACAACTGAATAACTGCCCGATCCGGGGACTTCCCGGGTGGGCAAGCCATCAAGACAGATCTCTGCGCAGGGGCGGGGGATCTAGAAGGAGAGCAGCAATGCGCAAATTGGTTGCCTTCGCGGCGACGGCGGCACTGGCGCTGACCGTCACCGCTTGCGGCCAGAACACCGCTTCCCCCTCGGCCTCCGGTTCTGCGTCCGGCAGCGCCGCGGCTGAGAAGGGGACGATCGGCGTCGCGATGCCGACGAAGACCTCCGAGCGGTGGATCAAGGACGGCGAGTACCTGAAGAAGACGCTGGAGGAGGCGGGCTACACCGTCAACCTGCAGTACGCCAACGACGAGATCCCGACCCAGGTCACCCAGGTGTCCGACATGGTCACCAAGAAGAACCAGCTGCTGGTCATCGCGGCCATCGACGGCGTCGCCCTCAAGGGCGCCCTCGCCGATGCCAAGGAGAACGGCATCCCGGTGATCGCGTACGACCGGCTCCTGCGTGAGACCGACGCGGTCAGCTACTACACCACCTTCGACAACTTCAAGGTCGGTGTGCAGCAGGGTGAGTCGCTGCTCGAGGGCCTGACCGCCTCCGGCGCGAAGTCCCCGTGGAACGTCGAGCTGTTCGCCGGTTCCGCCGACGACAACAACTCGAAGTTCTTCTTCAACGGCGCCATGAGCGTGCTCCAGCCGAAGATCGACGACGGCACCCTCAAGATCGTGTCCGGCGAGACCGACTTCAACAAGGTCACCACCCTGCGTTGGGACGCCGGCGTGGCCAAGAAGCGCATGGAGACCCTGCTCACCAAGTCCTACTCCGACAAGGACATCAACGGTGTGCTGGCCCCCTACGACGGCATCTCCCGCGGCATCATCGCGGCCCTGAAGGCCAACGGCTACGGCTCCGGCGGCAAGGCCATGCCGATCGTCACCGGCCAGGACGCCGAGCTCGAGTCCGTGAAGATGATCCTGTCGGGCGAGCAGTACTCGACGATCTTCAAGGACACCCGTGAGCTGGCCAAGACCACCGCTGCCATGGTGCAGGAGGTGCTCAGCGGCAAGGAGGTCACGGTGAACGACACCAAGACCTACGACAACGGCGTGAAGGTCGTCCCGACCATGCTGCTGCAGCCGGTTTCGCTGAACAAGGCCAACGTCAAGCAGGTCCTGCTCGACGCCGGCTACTACACCGAGGCCGACTTCGCCAAGTGACCGATACTGTCGTCCCGGGTGGCTTCACCGCCACCCGGGGCGGCACCCCCAACGGCGGGGGTATCAGCCGACAGGCAGACGAAGGGGTACACACGCATGGTCGACACCATCTTGTCGATGCGGAACATCACCAAGGAATTCCCGGGCGTCAAGGCCCTGGCCGACGTCAATCTCGAGGTCGCCCGTGGCGAGATCCACAGCATCTGCGGTGAGAACGGGGCCGGCAAGTCGACCCTGATGAAGGTGCTCTCCGGGGTGTACCCGTTCGGCACCTACGAAGGCGACATCATCTTCGACGGCAAGGAGGTGCGGTTCCGGACGATCCGCGAGAGCGAGGACGCCGGCATCGCGATCATCCACCAGGAACTCGCACTGATCCCCGAGCTGACCATCACCGAGAACATGTTCCTCGGCAACGAACAGGCTCGCGGCGGCGTCATCGACTGGAACGAGGCCAACGCGCGGGCCCGGGCACTGCTCGACCACGTGGGACTGGCCGAGGACCCCGACGTCCAGATCAAGAACATCGGCATCGGCAAGCAGCAACTCGTCGAGATCGCCAAGGCGCTCGGCAAGGACGTCAAGCTGCTGATCCTGGACGAGCCGACCGCAGCCCTCAACGACAGCGACTCCCGGCACCTGCTCGGCCTGCTCAAGGAGCTCAAGGCCAAGGGCATCACCTGCATCATGATCAGCCACAAGCTGAACGAGATCGAGGCGATCTCCGACTCGATTACCATCATCCGCGACGGCCGGACGATCGAGACCCTCGACATCAACGCCGAGGGCGTCAACGAGGACCGGATCATCCGCGGCATGGTGGGACGCGACCTGTCGCACCGCTACCCGGAGCACGCGCCGAACATCGGCGAGCTGCTCTTCGAGGTGCGCGACTGGACCGTCGCCCACCCCGACGACGGCGAGCGGCTCGTGGTCCGCGACGCCAGCCTGAACATCCGCCGCGGCGAGATCGTCGGCCTGGCCGGGCTGATGGGCGCCGGCCGCACGGAGCTCGCCCGCAGCGTCTTCGGGCAGACCTACGGCCAGAAGCTCTCCGGCCGGTTGTTCCTCCACGGCAAGGAACTCCACATCCGGACGGTGCAGCAGGCGATCAACGCCGGCCTCGCCTACGTCACGGAGGACCGCAAGAGCCTCGGGCTGAACCTCCTCGACACCATCCGGGAGTCGATCACCTCCGCCGGCCTGGACAAGATCCAGCAGTGGGGCGTCGTGGACGACAACGAGGAGATCGTCGCCGCGGAGCGGTACCGCCAGGCGATGCGGATCAAGACCCCCAGCATCGAGGAGGGGGTGAACAAGCTCTCCGGCGGCAACCAGCAGAAGGTCGTCCTCGGCAAGTGGCTGTTCACCGACCCCGAGGTGCTCATCCTCGACGAGCCGACGCGTGGCATCGACGTCGGCGCCAAGTACGAGATCTATGAACTGATCAACCAGATGGCCGAGGCGGGCAAGGGCGTCCTGGTCATCTCGTCGGAGCTGCCGGAACTCCTCGGCATCTGCGACCGCATCTACACCCTGAGCGCGGGCGTGATCACGGCGGACGTGCCCCGTGACGCCGCGGACCAGGAAACCCTCATGCGCTACATGACCCAGAGAAAGGCAGTGTGATCATGGCCGAGACGGACCTGGCCAAGACCCAGCCGAAGCGCGGCTTCGGCGGAATCGTGAAGGACGTGTTCTCGGGCAACGTCCGGCAGTACGGCATGCTGATCGCTCTGGTGCTGTTGATCCTGCTCTTCACCGTCCTGAGCAACGGCGGCTTCCTCGCCCCGCGCAACGTGAACTCGCTGCTCGTCCAGAACGCCTACATCCTCATCCTCGCCATCGGCATGGTGATGGTCATCATCGCCGGCCACATCGACCTCTCGGTCGGTTCGGTGTGTGCCTTCGTCGGCGCGACCGTCGCGCTGGCGATGCGTGACTGGAACTTCCCCTGGTACCTGGCGATCCTGCTCGGCCTGGTGATGGGCATCGTGGTCGGCATGTGGCAGGGCTTCTGGGTGGCCTACGTGGGCATCCCCGCGTTCATCGTCACGCTGGCCGGCATGCTGCTGTTCCGCGGCCTCGACCTGATGATCCTGAACGCCGAGTCCATCCCGGTGCCCGAGGAGTTCCAGAAGATCGCCAACGGCTACCTGCCGGCGGTCGGGCCCAACACGAACTACCACAACCTGACGTTGCTGCTGGCAGCCCTCGGCGTCGCCGCCGTGATCTGGCTGGAGATGCGTCGCCGGGCGGGCCTGAAGAAGCACAACATGAAGGTCCCGTCGATGACCCAGTCGGTGACCAAAATCGTGCTGATGAGCGCCGCGATCATCGTGGTGGCCCTGCTCCTCGCGTCCTACAAGGGCATCCCCGTGGTGGGCCTGATCCTGCTGACCCTGGTCATCATCTACAGCTTCATCACGCAGAAGACGGTCTTCGGCCGCCACATCTACGCCGTCGGCGGCAACCGCAACGCCGCCCGGCTCACCGGTGTGAACACCCGGCGGGTCGACTTCCTGGTGATGGTGAACATGTCGCTGCTGGCCGGCATCGCCGGCATGGTCTACACCGCGTACCTGAACGCGGCCAACCCCAAGGACGGCACCGGCTTCGAGCTGGACGCCATCGCGGCCGTGTTCATCGGCGGCGCGGCCGTCACCGGCGGCATCGGCACCGTGGTCGGCTCCATGATCGGTGGCCTGGTGATGGGTGTGCTCAACCTGGGCCTGGCCTACCAGTCGGTCGACCAGAACCTGATCCAGGTGATCAAGGGCCTGGTCCTGCTCACCGCGGTCGCGTTCGACGTCCTGTCCAAGATGCAGGGCAAGCCGAGCATCATCGGCATGATCCAGCGCGCGATGCGCGGCGGCGACACCAACGTCCTCGAGGACCGCACCCCGGTGCGCGCCGACGAGGCCGCCCCGCGGACCGGTGTGTCCGACGTCTCAGCCAGCACCGCGGACATCGAGCCGGGCCTGATCAGCAAGAACGACAACCAGTAGGAAACCCGCCTCAGAACCGCGAAGCCCCGGCCCCCTGCGCCGGGGCTTCGCCCTTCTCGGAGGCCGCCGGGCAGCGGCGGGACTGGCTAGCATGACCGCGTGATCGCGATCAGCAGGTTCCGGGTGCCCGGCGACGCGTCCGGCTTCGAGGCGGCGGCGCGGGCCGTGGTGGCGCAGTTCGCGTCCTCGGCGGGCAGCCTCGGGGCAGACCTCGTGCAGAACCTCGACGACCCCGGGCTGTGGGCGATCGTCAGCCGGTGGGCGGACGTCGGGTCGTACCGCAGGGCCTTCAACGGCACGGACGCGAAGCTCGTCCTGGTGCCCCTGCTGTCGCTGGCGATCGACGAGCCCAGCGCCTACGCCGAGCCCGCGTCGGTCGGCGAGAACAGGCCCCGCGGGACGGTAGGCTGAGCGGGCTGCCAGCCAGGCAGCATGTCGCGACGACGAGGGAGTTCATGGTGGCCAGCCGCCTGGAGAATGTGATCAGCCTGACCAAGCGCCGGGGGTTCGTGTACCCCTGCGGCGAGATCTACGGCGGCACGAGGGCGGCGTGGGACTACGGTCCGTTCGGCGTCGAGCTCAAGGAGAACATCAAGCGCCAGTGGTGGCGCTCGGTGGTGCAGGGCCGCGACGACGTGGTGGGCCTGGACTCCTCGATCATCCTGCCGCGCCAGGTCTGGGTCGCGTCCGGTCACGTCGGCGTGTTCTCCGACCCGCTGACCGAGTGCCTCAGCTGCCACAAGCGGTTCCGCTCCGACCAGCTGGAGGAGGCGTTCGAGTTCAAGAAGGGACGCAAGCCGTCCGGCCTGGAGGAGATCAACTGCCCCGAGTGCGGGACGCTGGGCCGCTTCACCGAGCCCCGCGACTTCAACATGATGCTGAAGACCTACCTCGGCGTCATCGAGGACGAGTCGGGCCTGCACTACCTACGTCCGGAGACCGCGCAGGGCATCTTCGTGAACTTCAAGAACGTCGAGAACACGTCCCGGATGAAGGTGCCGTTCGGCATCGGCCAGGTCGGCAAGAGCTTCCGCAACGAGATCACGCC
>JAIUOT010000010.1 GCA_020161015.1 Actinomycetota bacterium
GAGGACGCCCTGAAGGCCGCCTGCCGCGACCGGGGCAGCCTGGCAGGTGCGGTGTTCCACAGCGATCACGGAGCGGTCTACACCTCGAAGTCGTACGCCAAGCTGTGCGGCCAGCTCGGCGTCACCCAGTCCATGGGAGCGATCGGCACCAGCGCCGACAACGCGATGGCCGAGTCGTTCAACGCCACCCTGAAACGCGAACTCCTCGACGGAGCCGCCACGTTCACCGACGAGACCAGCTGCCGGCGCCACGTGTTCCGGTGGGCCACCCGCTACAACACCCGCCGCCGCCACTCCTGGTGCGGCCACCAATCCCCATCCACCTACGAGGCCCACCGGGCCGCTACGCTGCCCACCGCGGCGTAATCAACCACAACCGTGTCCACGATCCGGGGCGAAGGCCCCTCCTCGCGCAGAGGGGCATCGACCCCGAACAGGTCGTGGCCGACTACGCTGTTGCCCGCCGGGCTGGGCACAAGTAGCCGCCGCCGATGCCCGGCAGGCTGAACTGCCCCATCTGGACAGAGACCGACTTCTTCGGCACCGGCATCCTCACCTGGACCACCGACCGCGTCCAGCTCTACCTCGACACCACCAAGTAGCCAGCACCCCGAAACCTCGACACACCCGGTGCAAACCGGAAGGCTTCCCGACCGGAGCCCGAGTGGTGTCGATACGAGGAGGCGGTCTCGGTGACAACGGCGGTGCCGGCGGACGAAGGATCCTCAGTTGTGCCGGCCAGTCCCAAGATCGAGCGAGGCACGTCGTTTCGAGAGCGGTGGTGGCGCGGAACTCAGACTGAGCCGCAGCCTGGTCTCCGCCGTCGGTTCTACACGAGCCTCCGCTTCTTGAGGTAGTTGCGCAGGTCCTTGAAGGTGCCGTCGTCTGTGCCGTACTGCACGACCGTGCGCGCTGACTGGAGCCACGGGGTGATGGACGGGGTGATCTGGCTCAGGGCCGTGTCGAGATCGGTTTGGGTGATCAAGCGGGCGTGTCCGGTGCGGACGGAATCGAGCAGCGCAAGCTCGGCGGCGCTCTCGCACACGTGAGCGATGTCAGCACCCGAGAACCCGTCCGCCGCTGCAGCGCACCGAGCCAGGTCGACACCTCCGATGGGTCGGCTCTTGAGATTGTTGGCGAAGATCGCCTTGCGCGCTTCGTCGTCGGGCGGCAGGACGAGCAGGGTGCGGTCGAGTCGCCCGGGGCGCCGCAGTGCGGGGTCGATGTCCCAGGGCTGGTTGGTGGCCCCGAGCACGAACACGCCATCGTTGGAGTCCACCGCGCCGTCCAGTTCGGTGAGAAGCTGGTTCACGGTCGTCCGCAGCGCCGAGTTGCGGGTGAGAGACCGCTTCTGGCCGAGGGCATCGAGCTCATCGAGGAACAGGACACAGGGTGCCGATTGCCGTGCCAGCTGGAAGATCTCGTGCAGGTTGCCTTCGGAGTTGCCCACGTACATGTCAAGGATGTCGGCGATGCCGACCGGGATGAACTTGGCACCCAGTTCACCGGCCACCGCACGCGCCAGGAACGTCTTCCCGCAGCCCGGAGGCCCGTAGAGCAGCAGCCCGCCACGAAGGGACTTCCCGTACAGCTTCTGCAGCTCGGGGTTCCGAAGCGGCGCCAGGAAGGCTGCCTCCAGCCTCGCCTTGACGTGCTCGAGCCCGCCGACGTCGGCCAAGGTGATGCTCGGCCGCTCGACGTCCCAGGCCGCCACCTCGGACGACGCCGCCTCGTCGACGAACATCGGCGGGACGAGACCGTCGAACTGCCCCTCGGCCTGCCGCCAGAACTCGGCTGGGTCGCGTGCCGCATCCTCCGAAGCGGGGGAGTCGGCAGGGTGGTCGCGAGCCTCCGCACGCGCCGGCACAGCGGGCTCGAGGGACGCCGTGGACGGTGCATGCTCGCCGAGCACGGCCACCATCAAGGCCCGGGCCGCGGCATCCTCGGGATTGTGCTGCAGCGCCACCGCGCAGTGCACGACAGCCTCCAGTTCGCGGCCGGCACCGATCAGCTTCCGAGCCAGGTGTAGGCGCAGTGGCAAGTCGTCCGGCACGCGTTCCACCGCGGCGAGGAGGCTGGCCAGCACCGGGTCGGGAGATGTCGGTTCGGTCACGTTTCGAACTTCCGGGGAATCCAGCTCAGCGCTGCCCCCACCCAGATGAGGATCTTGGCGAGAACCAGCATCGAGACCATGCGCGGGAACCACGATCCCATGTTCAGGCACACCACGGCCACTATCAGGCAGCCGATCCAGGCAGCCCCGGACCAGTCACGCCGCGGGAATGCCCGCAGGTGCGCCCCGACGGATCGGCCGAGCTGCCAACAGATGTTGGCTAGGAGAAGCATCATCACCAGCCCGGCAACCCCGGCCGACGCCCGCATCGCCACGACCGAGCCGGCGGCAGAGCCGAACACGCAGCCGAAGAAGGCCAAGATGATGATGGTGTGCACCAGCCAGATGATCCGCCGGAAGATGTAGGCGATGGCCCCAAGTGGCGCCTGATCGAACGGGGACTCGCGCAACGCCTCCGCCGAGCCGCGCATTCCCCGGCTGAACCCCCAGCCCATGGCAGCCAGCACCGCCAACTCCTGCCTCGCCTCCAGATGTGTGGGCTCAAGCTCAAGAGCCCGCCTCAGATGCACCCGAGCGCGCCCACGGGCTGCCGGCCCCGGACGCAACCGCCCTGGATACATCTCGGCCTGCGCCGCCAGCACGTGTGAGTCGGGATCGAGTGGCTGCAGGTCCACCACGCGCGCCGCGGACGCCCGGGCCTGCCCACGATGACGACCACCGTTCATCCGGGCCGCAGCCAACGCCCAATGACCGCCCGGCAGCTGCGGCCACTGCGCGATCGCCTGCTCAGCATGCCGGACCGCCTGCGCCGCATCGCCCGCAGCCGTATACGCCAACGACGTCAAGACCCACGCACCGGGCTCCAAAGGCGCCCCCGCCAGCGCAGTCCTCGCCGCACTCAGGGCATGACCGGCCTCACCCAACTGAAGATGACACCTTCCGGCCAGCAAGAGGGCGTCAGTGCTGCCAGGATCGGCGGCAAGAACCTGAGCAGCAACGACCAGTGCGTCGCGGGGGCGACCAAGGTCGAGCAGCGCGTCAGCTCGACTGAGCTCGTCAGCAACCGCTGGGGCACCGAGTCGGTCCTCTCCCCGCTCACTCGCCATGCGACGCCCCCTCCGAGCCACGGGCGACCGGAGTGGCCAGACCACGTGGGGCCAGGCTGGAATCGCGCGGAGCGGTGGCCATCAACGGTCCTCCTGGGCACGCACGCTGACCACGCCGGCCAACTCCGCAAGCCTCTCCTCAAGCGGTGCGGTGTCCTCGAAGCCAGCTCGATCAGCAACCATCACGGACGTGTACCGACCCTCCCGGCAAACCTGGCTCGTCACCGCCATCGGATCCTCACCCGTCGGCAGGAGTGTTACGATCTGATCCGATCCTGCAGGCATTCCCTGGAACTCCTCAATCATCGTCGAGAACAACGAGCAAGCCTCCGCGGGCCCGATTTCCCTGCCAGCCTCGACCAGTCCGGCAGCTTCCTCCAGCCGCTTGAGGTTCTCCTCGTCGCTCAACACCCCCGAGGACTTCGCCGCTCGGACAATGTCGGGTAGTGAACGCGCCCAGTCCTGCGCGGGAATCGAGACAACCTGAACGAAACGCGCCTCTGCGCCGCTCCACTGACAGTGCTGAACGCCGGCCGTAGCCCCCACCCTCCCCTGGGAGCCCCGCTCATCGAGCAGGCCCGCCACCTCCTCCGCGGTCAGAAGGTCGCAAGGACCCGGCTCTACCTCCTGAGAACGAGACGGCGCAGCCGATGCTAACCCTGCTGTCGGAGGAACGGGAGCCGACGAACAGCCAGCTAGGAACAGCACCGCAGCCAAACCCCAGTGACGTGCAAGCGAAAACGATCCCCGAGTGGGACCTACCGACATCACGACTCCTTGACGCAGCCTGCCGAACGCGGTCCCAGTCGGCGAGACGGGGCCCTCTTGAGTCGCGCTGGGGCGCAGGCCGGACACCGAGCAGCACGTCATCTTGACCTACCTACATACCGATCGTGGATAGTCGTCACAATCACGTCAATTAGGGCACCCACGAAGAAGAACATCGACGACCAGAGAATCGCATCCCCCGCCGCGTTCTTACCCGCGGCCATTCCACCAACCACAGCCAAGACCGCTAGGAATGCCAGCAGGAGAGTAGCGCCCGTGCCAGTAACCACCCACTCAATACGCTGTTCATGGAGTTCCTTGACCCACCGAAACACCGCTGTCACCCTCCTAGCAGGCGTTCATCGATAGCATCGGCCATCTGGTTGGCAACGTAGTCGCCGGTGCCGGCGCCCACCACGCCGCCAGCGATGGCTCCGCCGAGTTGCGCGGGGAGAGACGACCTAGTCGCTGCGCCGGACATCCCCTTCGCCTTCCTCATGGTTGCCGGACGGAGGCTCCGGCGGCCTTCCCGTCGGGGGCCGTCCGCCCCAAGGGCTTCGCCTTGTGAGGACGGCAGTGCGCGCAGCAAGGGCGCACCAGAGCAGAATCGAGACTACGAGCGACCATGTCATTGATCCGGATAGTCTGGCCTCCAGCATGAGCGCTGGCAGGCTAAGCAATCCCCCGATGAGCAACAATATCGAATACCCGTCGTAGACAAGACCCGCATTGTCTCGCCCTCGTGTCCTCTTCAGTGCGCGGTGCACGCGCAGGCCGGTTTGGCCCATATCGACCATAGGGTCGCTCCATCCCCAGAAGCAGACCAGCTTGGTCACTGGGGTCCGCCCGCTCACCAGCATCCCTGCCGTAGCTGTGTGCGCTGGCCTGCGGCGCCGCACCGGCGGCCGCGTGAGCAACTTGGACTCCGCCAATCTGCTCGCGCTCCATGTTGTGAAGCTGGACGGCGGGTAGCGGGCCTGCTCATCGATGTCGGCGATGCGAGGAGCCGTTGCCTCCTTCGCCCCGGATCCAACGATTGTTGAGCCACGGCTGATCTCCTTCCAGCGTTCCGGGACACTTTCTCGGTGGCCCCCTGTGGTAACAGCAGCAGTCGTTTAGTGATGACCAGCGTTTAGGAATGCTGCATATACCGATCGAAGCGCCGTCGCATAGTCGAGATATCGCTGAGCGGTTTCCTTGTCGCTCTCCTTCGTGAACCGCAGGCCAGAGACCTCGCCGGACAGACCGTCGAGAGCGGCAAGTACGTCGGGGATCGCGGGTTCCCAGACGCCTTGATTCACGAAGGGCAGGACCGATTCGGCCACCCAGGTGTCGTAGAGGGCGAGGTTGGCGTGCAGTTCATTCAAGGCGTCGTGCGCACTTCCGGGAGGGAACGAGGTCCGGCGCCAGCGTGCAACCGCATCCTCAAGCGTGATCATGTTCACCGGTACCAGAAGGTGATGATGTTGCCGTCGCTGTCGAGAATGCCGCCCGGGCCGCCACCCGGGGTCCGGTAACTGATCCCTTGGCTGCCGTCCTTGAGCTCAATCGGCTTCCCCACGCCGGAAGGTTTGCTGGCCCAGTCAAGAGCATCTGCGGCATACTCCTCTCGTGTCACACCGGCTTCCGCCCCGTGTTTGCTGAAATGGTACTCAAAGCTCGCGGCCTCATCGCCGAAGCTTGTGGCACGCCATCCCTGCCCGAGGCGGCTTAAGTCGTTCGCGGCCTCGATGGCCTCGCCCGCACGGGCGAGGGTCTTGGCGATCTTGCCGATCTTGCCGAGGCCTAGAGGCAAGAACCCTGCTGCGAGGGCGCCGCAGGCTCCTGCCTCTCCGCGGCTGCATCCGACCGCATCGGTGATTCCCAAGAGATCCGCCGCGATCTGTTCCTCTAGCCTCTGCTGGTCGCTCTTCGCGTAGGTGTAAGGCCGCAATTGACCTGGGCCCCATCCGTAGTTGCCAGAGGGATCGATGTTCTGAGCGATCTCAAGTGCCCGGTCGGGGGGTAGTGGCATGGTCCCGCCCGTGGATGACGCACGAGGGGCCGACCGGCCGTAGCCCGCCCTCTCACCGGCGCGGTGAGTGGCCAGGGGGCTGGGTCTGCTGATGCGGGCTCGTTGCCACATGGTGACGCGGGCGGCGCGGTCTGCTTTGGAGTTGCAGGTGTCGATGCACATCGTCCATTCGCCGGTGGGGTCGGCTTTAGTGATGGGGGTGTTGTTGGCGTAGAGGTAGGGGTTCCATTGGAGTGGGTCGGCGAGGGCTTGGATGGGGTCGACGGTGACGAATCGTTGGAGGACGGTGTCGTAGTCGCGGGCGCCGATTCGGATGAGTCCGGTGGCGTCTTTGGTGCCGCCGACGAAGCTGCGTTCTCCGGTCCATCCGGTGGGCGGGGTGCCTCGGGTGTTGCCGTAGGGGTCTTGCCACGTGGTTTTGAGGTTGCCGGTGGCGTTGGCGACTTGGTGGTGGGTGGTTCCTTGCCAGTCGGGGATGAGGGTGGTGACGGTGTCGTTGCTGGCGCCTGTACGCACGGCGAGAGTCTTCCCGCCGTGGGTGTAGTAGCGCAGCGCGGAGATGGTGGGGGTGGTGCCTTGTAGTGGTGGTTGGGTGCCGCTGTCGGTGAGGGTGATCTCGGCGCCGGCGAGGTAGAGGGTGGTGGTGTTGGCTTCTTGGCGCAGGATGCGTGCGCCGGTGGCGTCGTAGACCATGCGGGCGACGGTGTCGGTGCCTTGTTTGACTTCGGTGGGCTGGTTCGTGTCGTCCCAGACGAGGGTTTGTTGTTGTCCGGCGGGTCCGGGGCGGCTGGTGGTGTTGCCGGCCTGGTCGGCGGTGTAGGTGGCGCTGCCGGGGTTGGTGCCGGTGGCGGTGGTGCCGGTGATGAAGTGCGGGGTGACTGAGTCGGTGCCGTCGCCGGGGTAGGTGTAGGTGGTGGTGGTGCTGGTGGTTGTGGTGCGGTCGGTGCGGCTTGTGGTTTTGCCGGTGGTGTCGGTGTCCCAGCTGGACCAGTAGGGTGCGGGGCCCGTAAGGGCGGCTTGGCTTCGTCCGGCCGGGTCGCAGTCTGTGGTTGTGGGTGTCCAGGCTTCGGTGAGTTGTTGCTGGTGGTCGTAGGTGAAGCACTGGTTGTCGAGTTGTCCGCCGGCGAGTGCGGAGGTGACTTGGGTGACGTTTCCGGCGGGGTCGTAGGTGAGGGTGGTGGCTTCGTCGGTGACGCCGGGGTTGACCTGCCGGTTGAGCATGGTGCCGGTGAGGCGGAGGGTGGCCTGGTCTCTGGTGTAGGTGGCCATGATCGCTTTGCCGGTGTGGGTGCCGAGCAGGATCGCCGCGACGGTGCCCCATTGGAGGTATTGGGTGTCGGTGACGTAGGTGGCGGTGGTGGCCCCGAGTGTTCCGGTGAGGGTGTCGGGCAGGCCGGTCAGGCCGGTGTAGCCGTAGGTGAGCGTTTCGGCGGGGACTGGGCCGGCGGCGGGCAGGGTTTGTGTCTTGAGGCTGCCGTCGGGGTTGTAGGTGGAGGTGGTCGTGTAGGTGCCGGCGAGTTGGGCGCCGATCAGGCCGGTGATCTCGGGTACGACGGTGGCGGCGCTGGTGACGCGTCCGGCGGTGTCGTAGGCCTCGACCCGGTTGGTGATGGTGCCGCCGTCGAGGTGGCGGTTGGTGGAGGCGACCAGGCCCTTCTTGACGGTGTCGTAGGTGGTGGTGATCAGTTCGGTGGTGCCGTCGGCCTTGGTGGTCTTGGTGGGCCGGCCGAGGGCGTCGTAGAAGTATTTCAGGGTGACGCCGCGGGCGTCGGTGGTCGAGGTGAGCTGGTTGAGGGTGTTGTAGGTGGAGGTCGTGAGGCCCTTGTCGGGGTCGTCGGCGGTGAGCCGGTTGCCGGCCAGGTCCCAGGTGTAGGTCCAGGTGTTGTTCTTGGCGTCGGTCATTGAGGCGAGGTTGCCGGCCGGGTCGTAGGTGTAGTGGGTGCTCACCCCGGGTGCGGTGGTGTCGTTGCCGAGGTGGTGGACGAGTTCGGTGGTGCGGTTGAAGACGTCGGTGATCACGGTGGTGGGGGTGCCACCGGCGGGCGGGGTGGTGTGGGTGCGGTCGCCTCCGTAGGTGGTGAGGGTTTCCCATTTCTGGGTTTCGGCGCTGTAGAGGGCGTCGTGGGTTTGTCGGCCGGCGAAGTCGAACCGGTAGCGGTGGGAGGAGGGGATGTCGCCGCGGGTGTTCGGCTGTACCAGGGTGGTGTTCGGGGCGGTCGCGTTGTAGTAGCTGTCGACGAGGACGGCGTTGCCGCGGGAGTCGTAGCGGGTGTCGGTGATCAGCCGGCCGCCGGCAGCGGATTGGGTTTGGGTTTGCCGGGTCCGTAGGAAGGAGTCGAGCAGCGCGACGCTGGTCTGGTAGCTGGTGCCGTTGGGCAGCAGCGTCTTGGTGGTGACCGTGCTGGGTGCGGTGTTGCTGACGGTGTAGCTGTAGGTGGCGGTGGCCGTCTGGGTTGCCTTGTCCCGGCCCGGGCTCCACACCGCGATCACTCGCCCGAGGGCGTCGCGGTCGGCTTCGGTGGTCTGGCCGCCGGGTTCGACGGTCTTGGTGGGGCCGCCGAGGCGGGTGTCGTAGGTCTTGGTGGTGGTCAGCGGGGTGCCGGACCCGGCCCCGTCGGGGTCGGGGGTGGTGGTCGTGGTGGTGGTGACCAGCCCGCCGGTGGTGTGGGTGTAGGTGGTGGTGGTCTGGTTGTCGGCGGCGTCGGTGACGGTGGTGGCGCGGCCCCACTGGTCGTAGCTGGTTCGGGCCACGGCCGTCCAGGAGCGGTCGGTGCCGGACCCGGTGAGCTGCTCGACCTTGGTTTCCAGGCCGGTGGCGGTGAGGCTGCCCAGGGCGGAGGTGTCGTAGTAGTGCCGGGAGGCGGCGGTGACCTGGTTCAGGTCGAGGACGGTCGCGCACAGGGTGGGCATGCTGCTGGTCTCGGCGACCCTGTCGATCGGGCCGAGGGTGGTGTCGGTGGGGGTGGCGTAGCTGGTGCGGGTGCAGGTTTCGTCGCCGGTGACGGCGGTGTCGCCCTCGGACTCGGACTTGGTCGGCTGCCCGTAGCTGTCCCACTCCAAGGTGGTGTCGATGCTGGTGCGGGTGCCGCCGGTGGCGAGCTGCTGGCGCCTCAGGGTCTTGGCGACGCCGATCTGGCGTGAGCTGAGCCGGCCGTCGCTGATCGCGGCGGAGGCGCGCGGGTCGGTGATGGTGCCGGTGTCCTCCGGCCCGTTCACCGTGGTGAGGGTGCGGGTTTCCCGGGTCATGCCGGTGAACCAGTCCTCATCGGGCCAGGTCGTGCCGGTGGAGTCGGTCACTTCCGCGGTTCTGGTGCCGCCGGTGGCGCTGGCCCGGTCGCCGTTCATGCCGCGGAAGAAGGTGTCCTCGACCACCCCGCGGGTGTCGCCGCTGCCGGTGACGGTGACGACCTTGCCGTAGCCGCGCCAGTTGCTCCAGGTGCGGTATTTCTTCCTCAGCAGCGGGGAGTCGTTGTACCGCCAGGCGCCGCCATCGACGTAGGTGTAGCTGGTGACCTGGTCGGCGCTGATGTCGAGGCCGAGCGGCTCCAGGTTGACGTCGGAGTAGCCGGTCAGGTCACGCTCGGTGACCGAGGTGACGACGTACTTGTTGAACCACTGCAGGGTGGGGGCCGCGGTACCGGCGGAGTAGTAGACCGGCATGCAGCGGGTGGTGTTCGTCGGCGCCTGCGCCTCGGTCGGCAGAGTGGCCGCCGTACAGTCGGGCAGGGAGTACTCCACAATGGTCTGGGCGCCGGTTTCGGCGGTGATCAGGGCCAACCGCGGCTTCTCCAGCGCCACGCCCGAGCCGGCGATGCGGGAGTCGAGCATCATCGGGGTGAGCGTCACCGCAGGCTGGGTGATCGTGGTGCCGGCCTTGCCGGTGTGGGTGATCGAGGCCAGCCACAGCGACGGCACCGCCCCGCCGTCGGCCGGGGCCGGGAACGAGCCCGACAGCGTCCAGGAGTCGACCGTCTCCCAGGAGTCGCCGGCGCTGTTGCGGGTGAAGGTGTCGACCTGCTTGAGCCGCTTGCGGCTGAAGAACGTCGGAGAGGTCTTCTGGCTGGGGCAGTAGTCGGTCTGGCAGTAGGCGTCCATCGGCACGTCGGGCCACGCCTTCGCCGTCGACGAGGTCGGGGCCGCGGTCAGGCAGGTGGAGCTGACGGTGGTGTCGCAGCGCTCCTCCACGGTGAAGGTCACCTTCGCCGGGGAGTCATCGACGGTCTCGGCGGCCTTGCGTTCGCCGTACTGGATCTTGGTGAGGTAGCCACCGCGGTCATACGTGGTGGAGGTGGCGAGGTTCTTCTTGTACTTGTTCGCCTCCTTCGCCCAGTAGTAGGTGGCGGTGTTGCCGGTCGGGCTGACCACGTAGTCGAGGTTCCAGCGCCACGGCCGGGACACGAAGCTGCTGCCGAAGCTGGAGTTGTACCCGGGCTCCCCGGAGTGGTTGCCCGAGACCGGAACCTTCCACACCGAGTTCGTCGCGGCCGCACCGGAGGCGTCGGCCTTGCCCTTGCCGAAGAAGTACTGGGTGCCGTCAGGCGTGGTCACCCGCCAGTACTCGTTGTTCGCAGCCGCTGTGCCGATCTTCGCGATCCGGGTGCCGTCGTCCTTCTCCAGCCGCCAGTTGGCCGTGTTCGCCTCGCGCACCAGCTCCCCGGAGTGCCCATCCATCGACAAGAACGCGTTGTCCCACTTCTCGTTGTTGGTCTTCACCGAGTCGGTGTCCCAACACAGATCGACCGCGTTGGAGGTCTTGTTCGTGCCGCCAGAGCGGTCGTCGTAGCAGTTGGCGTACTTGCGTTCGATGAACGAGCCAGCCAACTCGAAACCCTCACCCACCCAGGAGGCCTGGTTGTTGGTGTTCGACACGCCACCATCGGTGCCGCCGGAGGAGTAGACGATCCCCAGCTCCGGGGCCAGCCCGCCCGGCACCGAGGGCACCCGCAACGGGTAGGACCAGGTGAACTCACCCGAGGACCCGCCCGCGGTCCAACTGGAGGAGCCCTTCAGCGAGGTCTGGGTGTAGTCACCCTGCTCACTGGACGTGGTCGCCGCGGCCGCCAGCACCACTGCCGCCAGCGCCAACGGCTCGGCCGCCGGCGTCACCTCCCCGGGCAGGTTCTCCCGCGCGGCGGGGCTCTGGGAACCCGCCGGTGCCGGGGTTGGCGACGACGAAGGCGTCGCCTCAGCGGTGGGACTGGCCGACGGGGTGGCGGGCTCCGTGGGGGTAGCGGAGGGGTCGGGTGACGGTGTGCCTGCCGGTTCCTCGGTCGCGGTCGCCGGCAGGTCCACGGTGGCGGTGAGGGTCTTGGCGGTGGTGTCGTTCACCGAACCCAGATCGGTCTGGGTCTGGCATTCGGCCAGCTCAGGCGTGGTCAGTGCGCAGGCGGGAAGGGCGACCAGGCTCAGCCGGCTGCCGAAACCCGCCCCGGCCGCGGCGGCGAAGCTGGAGTAGTCCAGCTGGACCTCGGTCGTGGTGCCCGGCTCGGCGGACACGACCGTCACGATGCCCGGCCCGACGAGCTGCTCGCTCACCTCGCGTTCCACGATCCTGACCCGTGCCTGCCCGGGCGCCTTCCGGCCCTGCCCGGGCCGACCCAAACTCACCGGAGTGGCGCCTGCCCGCGCCCGCTCACCCCGGGCGCGGCCGGTAAGGTCCACCGCGGCTTCCTGCGCGGCCGGCCAGGCAACCTCACCCGGCGCGAACCGCTCCACACGGCCGGCCTTCAGCCGCTCCCTGCCCGCGGACCGGACCGACACACTGTCAACCTGCTGCACCCTCGCCTTCCACGGCGCAGCAACCGCCACAGGCGCAGCGACCTGCTCCAGGACCAAGGCGACAGGCAGGATCATCGACACGGCCATCAGCCGTCGCGTGGCAGTAGGCATCAGGAACCTCTTCGGGGGGGCGGTCGGGCTAGATGGAGAAGGTGAAGGTGCGTTCTGCCGGGGAGTCCGGTTGGCTGGTGCCGACCGATCCGCGGGCGTCCCTTGCCGCCACACTGACCTGGGCAGATCCTGGGCTGAACGCATCCACGCTGATCCGTCCATTGACCGGCGCTGCGCAAGGAAGCTCGGTGGTCTCGCCGTCGCGGATGATCGACACGCAGTAGTCGACCTTCGGGTCGCCCGGGGCGGGTGTCACCTCAAGCTGCAACTGCTGGCCGGCAGGGAGCGCGCTCGGGTTCGTCCAACCCTCGGGGATCACCCAAGACCAGTCCGGAGCACCAGGGGGCAGGTCCACGGTAAAGTCGAACCTCGTGGATCCCACGGAGTACAGGCCGGTGTCCACGTTCCGGGTGCGCACCAGGGCGTAGTAGTCCCCGTCTGCCAGGCCGGTGAGGCCCACCTGGGCCGGAGTTGTCGAGTTGACCGGGACCTGGTTGGAGAGGGTAGCGGGCAGGACCTCGGTGTTGTCGGCCTTCTTCACGGTGAACTCGGCCTGGAGGCAATCTGTGGTGGCCCGGCAGGTGAAGCCAGCCTCGAGCGACGGGGTGACGCGCAGGTACGGAGCGGAGGAGTTGGTCACCAGTGGCGTGGTTGACACCTGCCCGGTAAGGGTGAGGTCGGTGGGCGCCGGTGGCTCCGGCTCGTACTCAAGCACCAGTCTCGGTGAGGCGTAGGTGCCGCTGGCCTCGTTGTCGAAATGGCGCCAGCCCATCTTGTCGCCCTCATCGGCCGAGTAGACCCCGACCGTCACCGTCGTGCGGTCCTTGTAGTCGACGTCGGCACGCTCCTTCTGCAGCATGCCGGTGATGTTCCACGTCTGCCGGTAGCGGTCGTGGCAGTAGGCCGTATCCTCATGCCCCACCGCGTAGGTGTCCGAGATCGGCGACCACTCGTGCGCACCGGGCCCGGGCCAGTCAGTGCCACTGTTGATCGAGTTGAACAGCTTCACCTTCACCGCCGGCCCGTACGCCGACGAACTCGACTTGCACGGACTGTGCTGGGGCGAATGGATCTGGACGTACTCGAAGACACCCTTCACGATCTGCTTGTCCGTGAAGGGCACGCCGCTGTCGTTGGTCGGCCAGCGGAACTGGTAGAACATCCGCGACTTGTAATACGGCGCGGTCCAGCCGTTGTAGCCGATCTTGCCCGGCACGCTCATGTCATTGATCGTCACGAAGTCCTCGGTGACCCGCACCACATAACTCCGCGTCAGCGGCTGCGCCGTGGGATCGATCACCACCGGGAACACGGTGTTCGGGTCGTCCAGCAAGTCGGTGTCGGCAGCCACGGTGAGCTCTGACGTGGCAGCGTTGACGTCAAGTGCCACGTCGCTGGAAGCCGACATCGTCGCCTCCTCCACCGCCTCCGCCGAGGACATGCCCTGCTCGGCACCCCGGGAATCCCACATGCGGGCCGGCGGGATGAGGATCTGCGGCTGGCCGTCCGCACTCCTCAACTCCACAGCACCGTTGGATAGCGGGTGAGGAGACACACCCTCGTAGCGTGCCGCCAACGCGAACTCCCGAACCGCAGGATTCGCCGCCGCCAGGCGCGACTTCACGACCAGGAACGACTCGACCTGCTCCAGCCCCGCCCGCACCACCAGATCGGCGCCCGGCAACACCTCGGCATACGTAGCCGTGTCCCCCGAGACGACTGCCGGCGGCAGCGCAGTGGGCCAACTCCACGACATCGACCCCTGCGCGGCCTCCACCTCGACAAGGTCAGCCGAGCCGCCCGCCGTCACCGAATAGGCCACCACGGCGGCCTCGGGCCGAAGTCGCCCGTCCGCACCAGCCACCAGCCGGGTAGACGGCTCACGCCACCCACCCTGACCGTCACGGACTCGAGCGACGCCCGCCGTCAGTTCTGCGCGCAATAGGCCCGTCTCGGGATCTGCAGTGACCAGCGTGCGCTCATCGGTCAGCGCCGACGCCACCACCGGCTGGCCGGTCGTCCTTGCCTGAGCCAGAGCATCCTCAGCTGTGAGCGGACCCGCCGTCTCTCGTGGGACATCGGCGTGAGCTGAGATCTCGGGGGCCGCGAGCAGGGCAGCGGCTATGCCAAGGGCAGCAAGACCGGCGATGGCACGGGTGCAACGGTTCACGGGTGTTCCTTGCGGGGCGCGGGGGCGGGGGCGGCGCGGTCAGCAGCCGGGGAGGAACGGGAAGATCTCGCAGAGTCCGTCGGCCGGAGCCGTGACTTCGTTCGACCCGTCGGGAAGCGGAGTGGCGGCCACGGTAGCGGTCGGAGCGAGCGACAGGAGGAGGGCAGACAGCAGTAGACCGAGGTGGCGGAGGACTCTCATGGAGGAGATCCTGCGCAACGGTGGGATGCACGCGCGGTCATTCCGCAACCGGGTGACCGAGTGGATTGTCATCCTGACCACCTGGACACAGAATCCGCACAGTCCACAGCCAGATGGGCTAACGTCCGTTGGGAAGCACGAGAGCCTGCCCCCAGATCACCCCTACGGAACTCGGTCCGCTATGCCCCACCATTTGAACCGGCCCGGCCTGTGGGCTCGGCTCGTCGACTCAGGTCTGTTCGAGGCCGCGCTCGCCGGGCTCCTCGGCGTCTTCGCTGCGACGATCCACCTCTCCTCAGGACCCACTTGGCAGCCGCTCGTTCTCGATCTCGCGGCGTGCGTGGCTGCCGCCACGTCGGGAAGGCTGCCGCGCATCGGCGGGGCGGCTCTCGCGGCCGTCTTGATCGTCTACCTCCTCGTACCCTCCCAATGGGCGACGTTGGGGGAGTACGCCGCGTTCATTCCGGTACTCGGGGCAGGCCTGCGCGGTGCTCGCACCATGCGGCGTGTCTGGACTGCCATCTACTTCCCGATCGTGTGTGCCATCACGTGGTTCGATGCTCCGGACCCAACCCGGGCCGTCCTGGCGTGGGTGTTCTGGGCGGTTGCCTTCGGCGTCCTGTGGGTGATCGGGAACGTCTACGCCGCTACCGTGGCCGCGCAGCAGGAGGCACGCGCTGCGGAACTCCTCAGGCAGCGCCAAGCCCTCGCGAGAGGGCTGCACGACACGGTCGCCAGATCCCTCACTCGAGTGACGATGGCGGCGGAACGTGCTCGCTTGCGCGGCACCGCGTCGGACGCGGACCTGGCCGTCATCTCCGACGCCGCCGCGAGTGCCGCAGAAGAGCTCCGCTGGCTCATGGTCCTTCTCCGCGAACCGGTATCCGCACCGAAGGAACTCGCCCCCACATCGATCCGGCAGGCGCTCGCGGAGGCAGAAGCCAGTCTCACCAGGCATGGCTTCCTGGTCACTCTCACTATCGAGGGCGAAGCGAGCGGACTTGCCACCGCCCAGGAGGAGGCCCTGACTGCGGCGATCGCCGAAGCGGCCATGAACGTCGTCAAGCATGGCGAGCCGGACAGCGCGTGCGGGATCTTCGTCGGAATCGGTCACGCCGAAGCTGAACTGGTGTTCGCGAATCGTCGCCGGCGCAACGCCGAGCAGCGAGATGGAACCCGGTCGATGGGCCTGGACAACGTGCGTCAGTCGCTCGCGCCGGTGGAGGGACAGCTTCTGATCGAGAACAATCCGGAGGAGTGGATCACGCGGGTCCGAGTGCCGATCAGCCGCGGTCTGTCATCTCCGAAGGCTTCTCGTGACTGAGCAGGGAACCGGGCGGATCACGGTCCTGATCGTGGACGACGACCTCTATGTGCGCGAATCCCTCTCCGACTTCCTCGCGGCCGCGCCCGACATTCGCGTGCTCGACACCTGCGCAGACGGGGCGGTCGCGGTGGCAAGGGTGAGGGAGTCCGCGCCAGATGTTGTCCTGATGGACATCCACATGCCGATCATGGACGGGGCGCAAGCAACCCGCCTCATCATGCAGATCGATCCGGCGGTTCGGGTTCTGGCCTTGTCATCGTTCGGCGACGATGAAGCGGTTGCGGACATGCTGGAGAGCGGTGCCGCCGGCTTCCTGATCAAGACCACCCGCCCACACGTCCTCGTCGACGCCATCCGGAGCGCCCACAACGGCCTCACCATCGTCCCGTCTGAAACCCTTCGCCGGTGGACACCCGGGACGAACAGGAGGCCTGCCATTGCCTTGACCGAGCGCGAGCTGCGTGTCCTGCATCTCCTCGCCGATGGTCTCAACAACCGGCAGATCGGTGCGGCGATGTTCCTGTCTGGCTCGACCGTGAAATCCCACCTCAGCGACCTCATGCGAAAGCTCGACGCACGCACTCGAACGGGGGTCGTCTCCCGGGCACACGAACTCGGCCTCCTTACTCCGCGCGAGCCGCCCGGCAAGCCCTAGTCCAGGCGCTTGCAGCCGCCGCAGCGAGGCAGGCCACCCGTGCCGGCAACACGGTTCTCAGGACGGACTTGCTGTCCGTTGGGGCAATCGCGGTAGTCGTGGTACACCCGCGGATCCCGAAGATCGGATGAGTGATACGACGGACACTTGATGGCCATGTGGTTCCTTCAGGACTCGGTGGTGAACAGCATCTCCGGTGAGGCTATGGCTCTCGAGGTGCCGCCGGATCCAGCCAAGTGGTCGAACGAGGGCCAATCGAGTGGCCGAGTGGGCAGAAGCCGCGGTCCGGCCACGGCCGGCGACGCTGCGGCCGACAGACTTGACGCGTCCCACCCAGGAGGCGATGCACGCTCGCAGGGCTGCGGTTGCGGGGGCGACGGGCTGGCATCCTCCGTGTCGACCAGTCGCCGTCGCGGCCGTGCCGCGGGCCGATCTGCTCGGGTTTCGCTGCCACACGGGCCTGGATGGCTACGATGCAACTCGGGGGTCGGCGCGCTCCTGGGGGTGGGAAGATGCGCCGACTTCCGCTCGAGGGCGCATGTCAGCGTGACGGAATGGGCAGACTCGCGTCGAGTCGGTCCGTCAACGTAGTTGGCCGGATTGCTTGGTGCACGAATGGTGCACGAGGGGAGCGGAGCCAGGGCCTCACGAATAGCGAATTACCTTGTCAGCAAGCCGAATGCCGATGGCTCCCCCGCCTGGACTCGAACCAGATTCGGGATCGACCTCCCCTGTCTGTATGAAGTGGCCGATTGAGCGTGTTGACTAGGGTGAATAGGAAACATTGGGGGGAGGGTCGTCGTTGCAGAAGTCGCCATATATTGCCCGAAATCGCCTACTATGTTGCCCATATGTTGCCCATGTGGGCCGGGAGGACGGGCTGTGGTAGCGAGCAGAAGGAGCTTCGGCAGGCTGCGGAAGCGCGCCTCGGGCCGCTGGCAGGCGGGTTACCTCGGCCCGGACGGGGATGTCCACAACGCTCCCTTCACCTTCCTGAGCAAGGTCGACGCAGAAGGCTGGTTGGCCGCCGAGCGGAAGCTTCTCGAGGGTGACGCGTGGGTTCCACCGTCCCTTCGCGCGCAGGTGAAGTACGAGAAGGGTGACACGCTGGCAGCCTTCGCGCCGGGCTGGCTCGCCAGTCACCGGAGGAGCGACGGGAGGCCGTTGAAGGACCGGACCCGTGAGCATTACGAGAGTCTGCTGGGCATCCGGATTCTGCCGCATCTGGGCGACGTCCCGATGAAGCGCATCGACAAGGTCGTGGTGGCCCGGTGGTTCGAGGCCGATCTGCCGCCTGACACGCCAGTGGCCAATGCCCATGCTTACGCACTTCTTCGGGAGATCCTGAGGGCTGCGGCCGAGGAGGACGCTTCGATCGTTCCACCGGCCGTTCCGGGTGCCTCCAAGGCGAAGACCGTCCACCGCGCCGAGCCGGCGACCCTCGAGGAGTTGGCAGTCGTCGTGTCGAACATGCCCGAGCGACACAGGCTGGCGATCCTGTTGATGTCGTGGTGCGCGCTCCGGTTCGGGGAGGTGGCCGAACTTCGGCGTAAGGACATCGATCTGCGAGCGGAGAAGGTGAGGGTCCGGCGTGCTGTTGTTCGTGTGGAGCGCGAGCGGCGAGTGACGACGCCCAAGAGCGAAGCTGGCGTCCGCGATGTGGCCATCCCGCCGCACTTGATTCCCGTGGTGCGCGACCACCTCTCAAGGTTCACCCAGCCCGGGCCCGAAGGGCTGCTGTTCGCGTCGGAGGGGGGCGATCAGCTCTCTCCGTCCACGCTTGCGGGGAAGCCTTCGAGGCGGCGCCGCATCAAGGGACGGCTGGTGAACGAATCGGCGACAGGGTTCTGCCGCGCTAGGGAGATTGCCGGGCGGCCGGACCTTCGGCTGCACGACCTTCGACACACCGGGGCGGTCCTGGCAGCTCAGACTGGTGCCACCTTGGCTGAACTGATGGCTCGGCTGGGTCACTCCACGCCAGCGGCTGCGATGCGCTACCAGCATGCCGCCCGGGATCGCGACGCAGTGATTGCGGCCGCACTGTCGAAGCTCGCTGCCGAAGGCCAACCAGCCTGACGACGCGAAGGTTGGCACGGGCGCTCACGAGGCCCGCTTGCGCAGCGTCGGCAGGGGCTTGAACAGCTGGTCGAGTGCGGCCTCGGGAATCCGGATGATCCGTCGTCCGCAGTACAGCGCTGAGAGGTCGCCGCTGGCGATTCGTCGCCGGATCGTGGTCTGGCTCACGTTGTAGCGCTCGGCGGCCTCCTTCAAGCTCAGGTAGCCGACAGGGTTCAATCGTTGGCGGGCCATTTCTCTCTCCTTGATGGTCGGTTCAGATGGGGATGCCTCGGTCGGGCCGGTGGTGGATGCCGGGGATGGGTTCGGGTGGTCGGCGTGGGGTGGTGATGGGGCTGGTTGTCCAGCGTTCGGCGGTGGGGTCGTGGCGGTGGACGCGGTAGTCGAGGGCGGAGGCGATGCCGCTTACGGGTACGGGGCCGTCCTGGAGGGCTCGGTCGAGGACGTCTGCGGCGTCGCCGCCGAGGGCGGCGATGTCTTGGAGGTGCCCGGCGAGCAGGGGGAGTCTGGGGTCGTTGGCGAGGTAGCGGCCGAGGTGCGCGAGTTGGCGCCACCAGGGGGTGATGTCGGGCATGCCGGCTTCGGTGAGCTGGTTGTCGAGCCGGTGTTGCCAGCGGAGACCGGCTGCGGTGCCGACGGGTGGTCCGGTGGGCCGCAGGTCGTGGTCGGGAACCGCGTTGGCGGCTCTCCACAGGGCCAGGTCGGCGGCGAGCTGGTCGGGGAGGTGGAGGCGGGTCTGCCAGGCGGGTGTCTGGGCGGGTGCGTCGTGGCGGAGTTGCTGGGCGAGTTGGGCGATCTGCTGGGCGCGGGCCTCGAGGTAGGGGCCCCAGGTCGGGTTGTCGCTGAGCCTGGCGGGGATTCCGGCGACCCAGGGGAGTGGTCCGGCGGGCAGTCGTCGGGTGGGGTCGATGCGCCAGTCGAGGACCGCGGCGGCGTCACGGACGCCGTCCAGGCTGTCCTGGGCGACGGCGTCGCGGAGCACGGCGACCGGATCGGCTCCGGTGGCGGCGATCTGGAGGAGGTGGCCGCGGAGCGTGGGCCAGGCGGGCTCGCTGCTGAGCCACAGCACCATCTGGTCGGCCTGCTCTTCCAAGCGCGCGACGGCCGCTGGGCCGAGGTGGTGTTCGGCGCCGACGGCGAGCCCGTCGACGTACTTGGCGATGGCGGGTGCGATCAGCTTCGCCGGATCGTGGGCGTGACGTTGGTGGCTGCTCGCGGACACGCCTTCCTCGTCGTGGCCGACGATGCGTTCGAGGATGTCCTCGGCGGCGCGGACGGTGAGGGTGTCGTAGTCGATGGGGTCGGGGTGGCCGTCGCCGGTGACGGTGATGTGGAGGTGGTTGGCGTGTCGTCCGCGGGTGGCGGCGGTGTAGAGCTGCTGGCGGGTCTCGGCGCCGTCGATGAGGGTGTGGCTGGTGTCGGCGGTGACGCCTTGGGCGGTGTGGATGGTGGTGGCGTAGCCGAGTTCGGTCCAGGCTTCGACGTAGTCGGCGGGCAGCTCGACGCTGCGCCGGCCGCGGAGGTCGCTGGCGGTGATCGAGCCGTCGGGGCGGACGGCCGAGACCGTCCACCGGTCGCCGTTGGCGACCCAGGCGCCGTTGCGGGTGCGCAGGGCCCGGTTGTTGCGGCGGGTGATGATCACATCGCCGACGCTGGCCCGGTTGCCGTCAGCCAGGGCAACCTCGAGTCCGGGTGGTGCCCCGGCCAGGCGAAGGGTGCGGGCGTGGTGGTTCAGTTGGGCGACGAGGTCGCGGGTGCTGGCGAGCATGATCGCGTCCAGGCCGCGTTGCCGGTCGCGCGTCCAGGAGCCCAGGATCTGGCTGGTGATGCTGGTGCTGTCGGCGGGGTGGAGGCGTTGGTTGTCGACGTAGAACGCGATCGCGGCGGGGTCACCGTCACGGAGGGCGATGCTGGCCGCGGCCTCGGCGGGGTCGGTGAACCGGAGGACTTCCTCGAGGCGGACGGTGCCGTCGGTGTGGGCGAGGTCGGTGAGGATGCCGCCGGCTGCGACGGCGGTGAGCTGGTGGTCGTCGCCGATCACGCGAACGCTGCCACCGAGGGTGGTGACCACGTTGACGATCAGGTCGAGGGTGGGGGTGTCGGCCATGCCGGCCTCGTCGATGATGACCAGGCTGCCGGGCCCGATCGTGAGGGTCCACTCGGGTGCGGTCTCGGGATGGTCGAGGCTGTGCGCGAGTTTCGCGAGCGTCTCGCAGGGGGCGCCGTCGAGGTGTCCGGCGAGGACGTGCGCGGCTGCTGCTGAGGGCGCTAGACCGATGACGGTGCCGCCACCGCTCGTCCAGGCGTCAGCGAGCACCGTCAGGGCGGTGGTCTTGCCGGTGCCGGCCGGGGCGATGGCGAGCTGGAGTCGACGCCCGGAGGTGGCGAGTTCGCGGACGAGTCGCGCCTGCCCGTCGTTGAGGCTGACCCCGTTCGCGACAGACTCGAGTAGCGCCAGGTCGACGTGCTCGGGGTCGACGGTGCGTCCGTCCGTCAGGGCTGCGGTGGACAGCAGGCGTTTCTCGGCGGCGATGATGCGTCCGGAGCTGTAGGTGGTGGCTCCAGCCAACTCGTACACGCTGTGCCCGTCACGGCGGCGCAGGACGTCGGGTTCGGCGACGTCGTCGTCGGGGTCGAGCTGGAACGAGGTGGTGTGCAGGACGTAGCCGACGATCTGGTCGACGATCGGCTCGACCTGATCGGGGGCGATGGGGAGCGCGGCGAGTTGGCGCAGCGCTTCGGCGCGCACGTGCCAGCCCTGCCAGGTCGCCCGGCTGCTCTCCAACTCGGCGGTAACGGTGGCGGCGATGTGGCCGAGCGGTTCGCCGTCCAGGTTCACCGCGGGCTGCGGGTGCGGGGTGAGAGCTTGGCGGATCATCCGGTCGACACCGTCGGGTCCGAGGTGCTGGTCGGCCTCCTGGCGCCAAGTGGCGCGCTGCTCGGCGAGGGTTCGGGGTTCGTGTTTGGCCTGCCTGGTGGCGAGGTTGGCCTGCTGGGCGAGGTGGATCATCTCAAGCCCGGTGGGCGGCCGGCCATGATTGGCCCGGAAGGCGATGGCCAGGGTCGCGGCCTCGTCCTCGATGTCGGCGCGCCGCGACGACCAGCGGGCGCACAAAGACAGGTCGACGCCGTCGATCTCCCACACGGGACGTCGTCCGTTCCGCGATGCCCGGGGAACCCAGCGCACCCCGAGCGTTTCGGCCAGGTGGGCGCGGAGCAGCGCGTCGTAGGTTTCCGAGGTGGCGACGTGTGACTTGTAGAAGGCGCGTCCGTCTATCGCCAGCCAGCGGCCCTCGACGTTCTGGACCTTGTTCGCGACCGCGACGTGGGTGTGCAGGTCCGGGTCGCCAGCGCGGGAGTCACGGTGGACGAACGCGGTCGCGACCATGCCGCGGGTGTCGACCTGTCGTACACCGTCGGTGCCGGTCCGGGTGAACAGGGCGTCGCGTTCCTGGTACGCCAGCGCGCCCCGGACAGCGGCCTGGTGGCAGCGCTCGATCATCGCCGCCACCTGCGGGTCGGCCAACGCCCACAGCGCCGACACCGACTTGGGTGGGGAGAACACCTCGTCGTAGCCGGCCACCGTGACCGGGGCACGCTTCGACCAGCGGGCGATCTCACCGAGCAACTCGGTCTCGCCCACCGGCTCGCGCCCGTGGGCGCGGACGAAACACTCCCTGCCCACCTGCGAGCGAAGCGCGGACTTCACATCTTCAGGCAGCTTGGCCCGGACCGGACGGCCCGCCGCCGCGTTCCACGCCCTGCACCTGGCCGCCAGTTCCTGGGTGAACTCGTTGCCGGTGGCGTCGCGCTTCCGAAACGGCGCCCCCAACCGGCCCGCCGCCTCCACCTCGGACGGTGACAGGCCGGCGGCTGCCGCCGTCGCGTGGAGTTGGTCGGCGTTGGGGTGCTCGCCATCTCCGAACAGGTGGTTCATCTGGGCCTCGGTCACCTGCTCGCCAGCCGTGATGCCGAGGCCGGCCAGGCCGGTGCCGATCCAGGTGCCGGGAGCCTCACCCCGCTCGGTGTAGTAGGAGGTCAGGCCACCAGCGGGCACTCGGGCGTCCTGTACCGCCACCTGGCCGATCAGGTAGTCATACACTGGCCCGCTGGCCAGCTTCTTCACCGACATCACCGCAGCTGCCACCTCCTCTCGCCTTCCCTAAGCCCCGCCCGCCGCCGATCAGGACGCCGAGCGTCCCGTTTCTTGCCGACTTCTCATCCCACTAAGCCGACGGGACCACCCCGTCTCGGACAGCTCGCCCGGGATCTTCACGACTTCTCAGCGGGCCGCCCGACTCGCCGTGCAACTCCTTAAGCCGCCAAGGCCCCCGCTTCCGGACACCACGCGCACAACGAACTTCGCTCGCCCTCCTGCCGTCCGAAGCACGAAGCGGCCTCCTACCCTCCCTAGGCCAAACCGGACGCCGATCGGGACGCTCAACTGGCTACGAACTTCGGCCTTGCCTCCTCGGCCCGGGAAACTGGCGATCGCGTCAGCCAGCGCCCAGGCATCTGCGGGAACCCGATCAGGCCCGGCGTCACCGAGATCGTTCCCCTCGCGAGCGCGGCACCGTTCGTGCCGCCGGAGCGTCAGATCGGCAACCAGAGCCGCCGGGCAACCTCCAGGTCAGAACGACCCGACTGTCAGGTGAACGGCCTTGTCACGGGCACCTCCCCCCAACCTCCCCCGGAGCGTAACCAGTATCAATAGTGGTACTATGAGGTGCGGGCGTCGTCGGAGAAGGTCATCTCGGGGACTCGAGCCAACCCGACCTCGGTGCGTTCTTCTCGGACCTAGCTCGGGTGTGCCGGCACTGCTTCGGGGAACCCCGCCAAAGCCGAACCTCCCACCAGGACCGAACACCCTGGCCGGGCGATCCGAGAGTGAACATCCAGAACGAACACGGCAACGCCAAGGCCTACCAGGTGCGGCAGGTCCTGGCCGCGATCGAGAGATTTCAGGAGCAGGAATGAGCGTCGCAGAGCACTACTCCTACCGAGTCCGCTGGTCCGGCGAGGATGGTCAGTACGTCGGCACCGTCACCGAGCTGCCCTCCCTGTCCTGGCTGTCCCCGGAGCGGGCCGAGGCCTTCGCAGGCATTCAGCAGCGCGCCGCCGACGTCGTGGCCGACATGCTTGATGACGGTGAGAACCCGCCGGAGGCGATCGCCGATCGCACCTACTCGGGCAAGTTCATGGTCCGCGTCCCACCTGAACTACACCGCCAACTCGTCATCGAAGCCGCCGACCAACACGTCTCCCTGAACCGGCTCGTCAGCAGCAGGCTGGGGGCCTGAGGCGGGGCCGTGGGCAAGGTCACACCGGCAATGCACATTGTGTATCGCCATTGATGTGGTGATCAGTGAAGGAGGAGGACGCCGGCCAAGAGTGCGTCGAGCGAGCTTGTCTTCTGCGCTTGGCGGCACGCGAGTTGGTCGCTGGAATAGTTGTCGTGCCTCGGACAGGTTGTAGACCGATTCGAATCGAGGGGGAGGGGGCCTGGCGGCTCATTCAGCCTGGTGGCGGCGATGGGAGAATCGACGCGTGACCCCACCACCCGAACTGCCGCAGGCTTCCGCGCCGGACCGCTGGTTGACCCGTGGTGTGGCCGGGATCGGAGGCGCCAGCCTGCTCGCCGACCTCGGCCACGAAATCCCCACCGCGCTCCTGCCCGCCCTGCTCACCTCGACCCTCGGCGCGCCGGCTGCGGCGCTCGGCGCGATTGAGGGGATCTCTGACGCCCTCGCCGGGGCCGCCAAGTTCGCTGGTGGCGCGCTCGCCGACGACCCCCACCGGCGCCGCAACGTCGCCGTCGGCGGCTACACCGCCACCGCCGTCCTGTCGGCCGGGATCGGGCTGGCCACCAACACCTGGCAGGTCGGGCTCCTGCGCGCCGGCGCCTGGACCGCGCGAGGCCTCCGGGTACCCGCCCGCAACGCGCTGCTCGCCGACATCGTGCCCCCGGACAGCTACGGCCGTGCCTACGGCTTCGAACGGGCCATGGATAACCTGGGCGCCATCCTTGGGCCCCTCGCCGCCATCGTGCTGATTGCGACTGTCGGCACCCGCAACGCGATCCTGCTGTCCGTCATCCCCGGCCTGGCCGCGGCCGGCGCGATCATCTATGCCATCCGGCACACCCCGAGACCGACACCACAGCCACGCCGGCCTCTGCGGATCCGGATCCGGCCGGTCCTCGCCGGCCCGCTGGGGACCCTGTTCGCCGGCATCACCGCGTTCGAGGTCGGCAACTGTGCCGCGACCCTGTTGATCCTGCGGGCCACCGACCTGCTCACCGCCGAGCATGGGCCTGCCACCGCGACCACCATCGCGCTGGGGCTGTACGCCGCCTACAACGCGGCTGCGACCCTGACCAGCCTGGCCGCCGGCCACTACACCGACCGCACCGGAGCCACCCGGGTGTTCGCTGTCGGGATCGCCGCGTTCGGGATCGCTTACCTCGGCCTCACCTTGAACACCACCGCGTGGGCGCTGCTGCTGCCGTGGTTCCTGCTCGCCGGGATCGGCATCGGCTGCGCCGAAACCGCCGAACACGCCGCCGTCGCCACCCACGCCCCCGAAGACCTCCGTGGCTCCGCGTTCGGCCTGCTCGCGGGCATCCAAAGCCTCGGCAACCTCGCCGCCAGCGGCATCGCCGGCCTGCTGTGGACGCTGCTCAGCCCGACCTGGGCATTCGCCTACCTGGCCGCCTGGATGCTGATCGCCCTCGTCGCCCTCACCCGCACCCGCCAGGCCCGCCCCGAAGACTGATCAGTTCCCGAACCTGTGGGGCCGCCACTCCGACGCCATCGTCGGCCGCCGTCCTGGTGACGTCCGTGGTGTTGCGTGCGACCCTGGCAGCTCTGGCAAGACGCAGTGCGTTGGGTGGCCGGCCCACCTGAGGGCAGTCAGTCGCTGTCTGCTCGGGCGGCCTTGGTGGTGTAGCGGAGGCAGTCGGAGATGCTGGCCGGATCGATGACTTCGCCCGGCCTGGTCTGCAGATCGATCGTGATGGCGTCCCCGTCGGAATCCACCTCCATCGAAGCGAGCTTGTCGTACTCGTTGGTGGGGCAGCCGCAGGTCCCGTGAGCGCACGCGTCGAAGGAATCGAGCAGCGCGCCCCTCTCGTCACCGACACCAGTGAGTTGGATCGTGACGCCGTTCGAGCCAGGGGTGATGGTGAAGGTTGCCATCAGAAAAGAGCCTCCCAGATCAGTTGACACTCACCTCGCGGCCAGCAGGGCAGCTCCGTGTCCGGTCGTGATCAACACGATAGACGTGCCATCGCTGACCCCCAACGTGTTCTTGCCTCGCGACTCGCACGCTTCGGCAGCCGAAGGAGGCACCGCGGGCGGCGGTTGAAAGGGGCAGGGTGACCACACGCTCGAGTCGGCGAGCGGTGGGTATTGGTCGAGGCCCTAGGCGGTTGAGCGTTGGCGGGCTTGGTAGTTGTTGTTGCCGCCGGAGAGGTTGTAGACCGTCCCGAACCCGAGGCGCAGCAGGATGTTCTGGCCGGCGTTTCCGGAGACGCCCTTGTTGCAGTAGGTGACGGTGGGGGTTCCTGGGTCGAGTTCGCCGATGCGGTCGCGGAGGTTGGCGAGAGGGATATGGATGGCGCCCTCGATGTGGCTCTTGGCGTAGTCGCGGCCGGAGCGGACGTCGACGATCTGGAGGGTGTCACCCGCCTCCAGGCGCGCGTCGAGATCTTCGGGGGTGATGAGTGGCGCCTTGCCGGTGAGGGCGTTGTCCAGGGCCATGCCGGTGTAGTGGATGGGGTCCTTGGTGGTGGCGAAGGGCGGGGAGTAGGCCAGGTCGAGGTGGAACAGGTCCTCGGCCTTGGCGCCGAAGCTGATCGCTGTTGCCAGGACGTCGATGCGTTTGTCGACGCCTTGGGGGCCGATGGCTTGGGCGCCGAGGAGTCGTCCGGTGCCGCGTTCGGCGATGGCTTTGATGATCAGGTCGCGTCCGCCGACGTAGGTGGCGTGGGCCGGCTTGATGTTGTGGACGACCTGGATGTCGAAGCCCTGGGCTCGGGCTTCGGTCTCGGTGAGCCCGGTGTGTCCGACACCCATCTCGAAGACGCGAACGATGCCGGTGCCCAGGATGCCGCGGTGGGTGAGGGTCCCGCCGGTGATGGCGTCGCCGGCGATCCGGCCCATCTTGTTGGCGGTGGAGCCGAGTGGGCGCCAGATGGGGTTCCCGGTGATGAGGGAGTAGCTTTCGGCGACGTCGCCGACGGCGTAGATGTCGTCGACGGTGGTGCGCAGGGTGTGGTCGACCTTGATGGCGCCGGTGGGGCCGAGTTCGGCGCCGACCTGGAGGGCGAGGGTGGTGTCGGGCCGGACGCCGACCGACAGGATCACCACGTCGGCGGGGAGGGTGTCGCCGTTGTCGAGTTGCACACCGGTGACGCTGTCGGCGGTCGTGTCGACAGCGGTCACGCTGCGGGCCAGGTGGACTGTCACGTGGCGGCGGACGAGTTCTTCCTGGACACGGAAGGCCATGTCGGGGTCCAGGGCCGGCATGACTTGTGGCAGGCGTTCCACGAGCGTCACCTGGAGGCCGGCTTCGGTGAGTTGTTCGGCCATTTCGAGTCCGATGAACCCGGAGCCGACCACGACCGCGGTCTTGGCTCGGCGGGTGAGGATCCAGGCCCGGATGGCCTCAGCGTTCTGCACGTTGCGGACGGTGAACACCCCGGGGGCGTCGACGCCGGGGATGGGCGGGAGGATGCTGCGGGCTCCGGTGGCCAGGACGAGGGTGTCGTAGGTGTCGGTGAACTCTGTCCCGGTGGCCAGGTCGACGACCCGAATCGTCCGGGTGGGGTGATCAACGGAGACCACTTCGTGTCCGGTGCGGATGTTCATGTTGTAGCGCTTGGCGAACCAGGCGGGGTCGCGGGGGTGCAGCTCGTCGGCGTCGGCGACCTGGCCGCCGACGTAGTAGGGGAGCCCGCAGCCGGAGTAGGAGATGTCACGGTCGCGGTCGTAGACGACGATCTCGAGTTGTTCGTCGTTGCGGCGCGCCTTCGCACCCACGGAGGTGCCGGCGGCGACGGCGCCGATGATCACCAACCGCCGGACGGGGTGGATGGCGGGCTGGGACGGGGCAGTGCTGGGCATGGTGAACCTCCACGGAACGGTGGCACGACGATGAGACGCCAAGGTGACCGGCAGGCAACCAGGCGGTGACCGGCCCGCCGCGATTGGCTAGCTGGCGGGTGCGAGTTCGGCGATCAGGGCTTCGACGCGTCCGCGGATCTTGTCGCGGATCGGGCGAACAGCTTCGATGCCCTGCCCGGCCGGGTCGTCGAGGACCCAGTCCTCGTAGCGTTTGCCCGGGTAGAACGGGCACGCGTCGCCGCAGCCCATGGTGATCACCACGTCGGAGGCCTTCACCGCATCCGTGGTGAGGATCTTGGGCTGCTCGTTGGCGATGTCGATGCCCTCTTCGGCCATCGCGAGGACGGCCATGGGGTTGACCGCATCGGCGGGCGTGGAGCCGGCCGACAGCACCTCGATCCGGCCCTGGCCGAGGTGGCGCAGGTAACCGGCAGCCATCTGGGAACGGCCGGCGTTGTGGATGCACACGAACAGGACGGTGGGCTTGCTCATCTACGCAACTCCTCGAGTCTTCCGGCGGAGGCGTCTCCGCCGGGCTTGACACCAATGATAGCTCAGTTACTATTGCCGCAATCGTTGTGGAGGTAAAGCCGAATGTCAATCTGGAACCTTGAAGACAGGGCACGAGCCTACGCCGCGCTCGGGGACCCGTCCCGGCTGGCGATCATCGGCCTGCTGGCGAACGCCGACCTGGCCTCCGGCGAGCTGGGGAACCAGCTGGACATCCCGACCAATCTGGTTGCGCACCATCTGCGCGTGCTGGAGGAGGCCGGGCTGATCCTGCGCAGACGATCCGAGGGTGACGGCCGCCGGACCTACGTCACCCGTACGCCCGCCTGCAACCAGTTGCTCGGCGCACCCAGTCACCTGCCGCGCCCACACAAGGTGGCGTTCATCTGCTCGCAGAACTCCGCCCGCTCCCAGCTCGCCGAGTCCTACTGGCGAACCGTCAGCGACATCCCGGTGCTGTCGGCTGGCACCCACCCCGCAAGCCGTGTCCATCCCCGCGCGATCACGGTGGGGCGGCGGCACGGCCTCGACCTCACCACTGCCCGGCCCCGGCTCGCCGCCGACGTGCTCAGTGGTGACGAGCTGGTCATCGCCGTGTGTGACCGCGCATACGAAGACCTCGACAACCAACCGCTGCACTGGTCGGTCCCCGACCCTGCCCTCGCCGAGAACATGAGTGCTTTCGAGGGCGCCTACGACGACATCGCCGGCCGGATCACCCGGCTGGCCGCCAGCTTCGAAGGAGAAGCCTCATGACCACCGCCCCACACCCTGTCTCGGAACGCAGCTGGGAAAGCCTGCACACCCCCGAGAAACTCGCCCTCAAGCAGGCCTCGGCCCGCCTGGCCGACGACTTCGCCGGCCTGTACGGCAAGGAGACCATCGAACGCTTCCTGGCCAGCTCCTTCGACCAGTTCGCCGATCACGCCAAGGTGACCAGATTCCTGCCGCTGCTGGCCGAACGGTTCGCCCATCAACGCCTCCAGGCCCTGGCCCGCGTCGAAGGGCTCCATGACGACGGCAAACCCGTCGTGTTGTTCCTGTGCACCCACAACGCGGGCCGCTCACAGATGGCACTCGGGTTCTTCCAGGCGCTCACCGGCGACAACGCCGTCGCGTGGTCGGGTGGCTCCGAGCCGGGCATCGAGGTCAATCCGGCTGCGATCGCCGCCATGGCCGAGCGCGGCATCGACATCTCCAGGGAGTTCCCCAAGCCGTGGACGGACGAGACGGTCCGGGCCGCCGATGTCGTGGTCACGATGGGCTGCGGGGATGCCTGCCCGATCTTCCCCGGCAAGCGATACGAGAACTGGGACGTCGAGGACCCAGCAGGACAAAGCGTCGAAGACGTCCGCCCCATCCGCGACGAAGTCGAACGCCGCGTCCGCACCCTGATGGCGTCGTTGAGCCTGTAGCGGGCAGTCGGCAGCTCTGACGTCCTCGCTTCGGGCGGCCAGGCCGCCAGAGGGCCGACGCTAGAGTCTCGGCGGGTGGTGCTCGAACGCGAGTGTGTGTCCGCTCAGGTCGAGGTGGGCCACGACGCTGGCGCCGGGCTTGAGCTGCATGACCGGCATGCCGAGCGCAGTGAGCATCGTGGGAAGCACGGGTCTGTGCCCGCAAATCGCCAGGGGTGTTCCGCTTGCCAGGGTCTGCTCGATGAACCGGCTCATCAGCTTGTCCACGGCCTTTAGGTTGAGGTCGGCCTGCTCCTCACTGAGGGTGGCCCAGCCCTCGACTTCCAGCTGCTCGGCAGTGGCATAGGGCAGGAGGGTCTTGACGCACCGCGTTGAGGTGGAGGACGCCAACCGGGAAACTCCGTAGGCCATCAACAAAGGCTTGAGGGCGCTGGCTTGGCGGCGTCCGCGGGCGGTCAGCGGACGGGCCTGGTCACGGCTACTCCAATCTGAGCGTGCCATCGCCTTGCCGTGCCGGGCGATCAGGATCGGCACGGTGTCGTCCACGGCAATGCCTCGCCGGATCACGTGTTCCTGCTCTGTGCCCGCCACGTGACCAGCCGCCACCTCGGCCGGGAGCCAAGCAAGGTGGTCGATTCCGTCCCCAACGGAGGAGATGGCGCCAGGGATCGGTCGGGCACGCCACCAAGCAACGGGCTGGGCACCGTCAGGGACAGGCGCCGTTTCGATCGGGGTGCCGAGCCGGATCCCTAGGTGTGCGTCCGTCCGGGCGGCGCGCGCTGCACACGAGGCGAGGAATTCGTCCGGGCCAACAGACTGCACCGGTAGTCGCCAGCCGTTGCCGTGGCCGTGTTGAACCATCAAGACGTCGATCGCGTCGGCATCGCCGCGGACCACCACGGCACCCGCAGCCGAAGGTCTCTTCGCCGCCGGTGACCCCATGGCAGAAGCATGCCCGCCACTAGCGCCTCAGTACCACCGTGGTCACCTTCCCTGGGCGCGGAGGCGACGGGCTTCCCGTCCAGCTTCGGGCGAGCTTGGCAGTTACTGGGAGCGGCTGCGGGCGGACCTTGCGACCCGTACAGTTCAGTACGTATTGAATCAATAAGGATTGGAGCGACCGTCGTGGACGGCTGGACGGTGTACCTGGTGCTGTCGGTGGTGTTGTTCGGGCTGTCGTTCCTGTCCGGAATGATGGGCCTGGGTGTGGCGTTCATCGCGACCCCGGTGTTGGCGATGTTCGGCATGGACCTGAAGAACGAGATCATGCCGCTGTCGTTGTGGTTGAACGGGGTCACGGCGATCTCCAGCGCGGTGGCTTTCGCCCGCAAGAAGATGATCGACTGGCGTACGGCCATCCCGCTGCTGATCGTGACCACGATTGCGGCGCCGATCGGGGTGTGGCTGCTGCAGTTCACCTCCACGAACCTGTTGTGGTGGCTGTATGTGGCGGTGCTGCTCTTCCTGGCCTGGAGGATGGCGTTCCCGCCGACCCAGGACGACTCCGCGCCTTCGAGGGTCACCGATGTCACGCGCTGGAAGGCCGCCGGTGCTAGTTCGGGAATCGGGGTGTTTGCCGGCCTCCTGGGTGTGGGGCCGGGCTTCTTGATGATGCCGACCCTGGTGCTGCTCGGCTTCGCGGCCCGCACCGCTGCGGCCACCAACAGCGTCGTTGTGACCCTCCCGTCCTTCTCCGCGTTCATCGCTCATCTGCCCGAGGCCCGGTTCGACTGGACCCTGCTGGTGATGACCACCATCGCCGCCATCGCCGGTGCCCAGTGGGGGTCCCGGTTCATGGCAAACCGGGTTAAGAGCCTCACCTTGACCCGGATCTTCGCCGTAGCGCTCGTCCTGCTCGCCGCGCAACGCGTGTTCGCCCTCCTTGGCTGACTTGACACTCTTCCCCGAGCGGAGCATTGTTCAAACATGGTTGATTCAAGATCCACTGAACAACGGGTGGCTGCGGCGGCACTGCTCACGGCTGTCGCGGATCCGATCCGACTCCAGTTGCTGCACCTGCTGGTCGGCCAGACCCGCTGTGTGTGTGATCTGCAGCCCGAGCCGGCGATCCCGGGCAACCTGCTGAGCTACCACCTGAAGGTGCTGCGCGAGGCCGGCCTGATCGAGGGCGCCAAGCGCGGGCGTTGGATCGACTACTCCCTCACCGACGGCGCGCTGGAGCGCCTGCACGCGGCACTGCCCGATCCGGCAGCGGTGGCACGGCAGCTGACAGTCGTCGGATGACCACAGCCACCCGACCCGACTCCCGCCGCCGGTTGATCCAACGCTGGGCAGCCCTTGCGCTCGCCGCTGTCGCCTGGTGGGTGCTGTACGCGGTCAACCAGCCATTCTGGGATTGGCTGATCGGGGGAGTGTTCGGCCTCGACCTGGCCTCCCGGCTGGGGAGTGGGGTGCACTTCTTCTTCTACGACACGGTGAAGATCATCCTTCTCCTGGCCGGCATCATCTTCCTCGTCACGGTGGCGCGCTCGTTCATGAGCGTGGAACGCACCCGCGCCCTTCTCGGCGGCAAACGAGAGGGCATCGGCAACGTCCTGGCGGCCGGCCTCGGTGTGGTGACCCCGTTCTGTTCGTGCAGTGCCGTGCCCGCGTTCATCGGCTTCGTCGCCTCCGGCATCCCCCTGGGGGTGACGATGAGCTTCCTGATCGCCAGCCCGCTGATCAACGAGGTCGCGATCGCCCTCCTGCTGGGTCTGTTCGGGCTGGGCCCGACCCTGATGTATGTCGGCGCGGGGCTCGTGATCGCGATCCTGGCCGGCTACACCATCGGCCGGCTGAAGCTCGAGCGGTGGGTGGAGCCGTTCGTGTTTGAGACGAAGCTTCGTGGCCAGGTCATCGAATCCACCGCCGGCCTGTCCTGGGACGACCGGATCCAGATGGGTGTCGAGGAGGTCGGCTCGATCCTGCGCAAGATCTGGCCCTACCTTCTGGTCGGCATCGGGCTCGGCGCGGCCATTCACGGCTGGGCCCCAGAGGACTTCTTCGCCGCCTACGCCGGCGCCGACAATCCCTTCGCGGTCCTGATCGCGGTCGTCATCGGCGTCCCGTTGTACTCCAACGCCGCTGGGATCCTGCCGCTGATCGACGCGCTGTACGCCAAGGGCCTGCCGATGGGCACCCTGCTGGCGTTCATGATGGCCACCGTCGCCCTCAGCCTGCCCGAGATGATCCTGCTGCGCCGGGTGCTCAAGCCCAAGCTGATCGCCGTCTTCGTGTCCGTCACCGCCGTGGGCATCATCGCCGTCGGCTACCTGTTCAACGCCATTCTGTAACCACGAACAAGAAAGAACCGACAGTGAACATCAAGATCCTCGGCCCGGGCTGCGCCAACTGCGTCAACCTCGAGAAGGCCGCCAAGCAGGCCGCCTCAGAACTCGGCATCGCCGCCACGTTCGAGAAGGTCACCGACTACGCCGACATCTACTCCTACGGCATCATGAGCACCCCCGGCCTGGTCGTCGACGAGCAGGTTGTCCTCTCCGGTCGAGTCCCCACCGCCCGCCAGGTCAAGGAACTCCTGGCCCCCTTGGTTGGCTGAGACCGCCTGCGCACTTGCCCCACCGGCAGGCGCAAGAATGCCGGTAGCCCGAGCCTGCGCGCCCGGTCGCCTGGACGACCGGAGGCGCTTCACGTTGGAAATGGAGAACGATCAAGGATGCTCATCGCTGCCGAGCGTGTGCTGTTACCCACCCACCCCGATTTCGTGGCCGGCTGGGTCGAGGTCGACGGTGACACCATCACCGCGGCAGGCGAAGGCGCACCGCCGCGCCCAGCCGACCTGACCGTCACGGGGAGCCTGGTTCCCGGCTTTGTGGACGTCCATTGCCACGGCGGGGGCGGCGCCGCGTTCGCAACCGACGACCCGGCCGATGTCGACACCGCGATCCTGGCGCACCGCGCCACCGGCACCACCTCCGTGGTCGCCTCCCTCATCACGGCATCGATCCCCGTCCTGCACCGCCAGATCGCCATCCTCGCCGAACGGGTCCGGGCCGGAGACCTGGCTGGCATCCACCTCGAAGGCCCGTGGCTCGCGCCAACCTTCAAGGGCGCGCACTCCCCGGGACTGCTGTCCGATTCGGTCGCCGACGTCGTGGCCGAGCTGCTCGCATCAGCGGGCGGGGCAGTCAAGATGGCGACGATCGCACCTGAGCTGCCGGGCGCCATGGCAGCGATCCCGGTCATGATTGCCGGCGGGTGCCTGCCGGCAATCGGACACACCGCCGCCGACTACCCCACGGCCAAGGCCGCGATCGACGCTGGCGCAACAGGGGCGACCCACATATTCAACGCCATGCCGCCGGTCGGCCACCGCGACCCAGGCCCGATCCTGGCCTTCCTCGAGGATCCCAGGGTCCGGGCTGAACTCATCTTCGACGGCATCCACGTCACTCCCGAACTCGCGGCCTTCGTGATGCGGATCATCCCGGACCGAGTAGTCCTCATCACCGACGCCATGGCTGCTGCCGGAGCCCCCGACGGGGACTACATGCTCGGCGACCTGCCGGTCGAGGTTCGCGACCGCGTCGCACGCCTGGCAGGCAAGCCCACGATCGCCGGCAGCACGCTCACCCTCGACTGGGCGGTCCGCAACGCTGTGGCGCAAGGGATCCCGCTTGCCCAGGCGGTCCGCAGCGCCACCAGCGTCCCGGCCGACTACCTCAGTCTCGGCGGTGTGGGACGGATCGCTGTGGGCAACAAGGCTGACCTGGTCACCCTCGGCGACGACGCGGTCGTCACGGGGGTCATGTACCGCGGCGTCTGGCAGTAGCAACCCAGAAGCGCGCGACCTCGGGAGCCTTCCCTGGGCCGCACCCGGTCCAACCCCCGTCGGATTGAGACTCATCGATCCGACGGGGCTAGAGTACGTATTGATAGTCGTCGATGTACCAAATGGAGGAATGACCATGGTCAGTATTCGTGTCTTCGAGCCAGCCCTGTGCTGCAACACCGGGGTGTGCGGTGAGGACGTGGACCAGGCGCTGGTGGACTTCAGCGCCGACCTCGACTACTTCAAGCAGCAAGGCATCGACATCGCCAGACACAACCTGGCCAACGACCCGTCCTCCTTCGTTGACAACGCCATCGTGATGAACTTCCTCAACGCCGCCGGCTCCGAAGGCCTCCCTCTGGTCCTGGTCGACGACGTCACCGTGCTGACCGGCCGGTACCCGACCCGGAACATGCTCGCCCGCTACGCTGGGCAAGCGGCCACGCTTCGACCCCGGATCAACCTGGTGACCGCCGGTGGTGGCGGTTGCTGCGGCGGCAGCGGCGGTTGCTGAGACTCTGGCCATGAACTTCCTGACTGAGCCCACCCGCTTCATCTTCTTCACCGGCAAGGGCGGGGTGGGCAAGACCTCCATCGCCTGCGCGACCGCGCTACAGCTGGCTGAAGCCGGCCGAAGGGTGCTGCTGGTCAGCACCGATCCCGCCTCCAACGTCGGCCAGGTGTTCGGCCAGACGATCGGCAACACCATCACGCCGCTGACCTCGGTTCCGGGCCTCGACGCACTCGAGATCGACCCGGAGCAGGCAGCTGCGGAGTACCGCGAACGGATCATCGGCCCGGTACGAGGCCTGCTGCCCGAACCGGAGATCGCCTCCATCACCGAGCAGCTCTCCGGCTCGTGCACCACCGAGATCGCGTCGTTCAACGAGTTCACCGGCCTGCTGGCCGACCCGAGCCTTGTCGCCGACTACGACAACGTCATCTTCGACACCGCCCCCACCGGCCACACCATCCGACTCCTGAAGCTGCCCGGCGACTGGACCGGCTTCCTGGATGCCGGCAAGGGCGACGCCTCATGCCTCGGGCCGCTGTCCGGCCTCGAGAAACAACGCAAGCTTTACAGCGGAGCAGTCGAAGCGTTGGCCGACCCGTCCATGACCCGGCTGGTATTGGTCGCGCGAGCCCAAGCCTCCAGCCTGGTCGAGATCGCCCGGACGGCCGAGGAGTTGACCACCACCGGCATCAAGCCCAGCAACGTGGTCATCAACGGCGTCCTGCCCACCAACGCCGGAGCCAACGACAGCCTCGTCCTCGCCATCCGCGATCGCGAACGGGCAGCAGTCGCTGACATGCCGGTCTCCCTGGCCGGCGTCCCGCGGGACATCATCGAACTCAAGCCCGAGAACATGGTCGGCCTGGCTGCGTTGCGATCCCTGTTTGAGGGCACCACCGCCGTCCCGAGCGAAGCCATCGCAGTACCTCAGGAAGACATCGCGCCCACGCTCGATGCCATGGTCGACGAGCTTGCCGCCGATGGGCACGGGCTGATCTTGTGCATGGGCAAAGGCGGAGTCGGGAAGACCACCATCGCCTCGGCGATCGCTACCCGCCTGGCCGAGTTGGGCCACGACGTCCACCTCACGACGACGGATCCGGCCGGCCACCTGGAGAACACGATGGGGGATGGGTGCGGGCTGCCGAGTCTCAGCATGTCCCGGGTCGATCCGCAGCGGGCCGTCAAGGAGTACCGCGAGCACGTGATGGCCACGAAGGGCAAGAACCTGGACGATGCGGGTCGGGCCCTGCTTGCGGAGGACCTGATGTCGCCGTGCACCGAGGAAGTCGCGGTGTTCCAGCAGTTCTCCCGCCTCGTCAACGAGGCTCGCCGCAAGTTCGTGGTGATGGACACCGCACCCACTGGGCACACCCTGCTGCTGATGGACGCCGCCGGCTCCTACCACCGCGAGATCGAACGCAACATGCCTGCCGGCACCCTCTACACCACCCCGATGATGCGCCTGCAGGACCCCGACTACACCAAGATCCTGCTCGTGACCCTCCCGGAAACCACCCCGGTCCTGGAAGCCAGCATCCTGGAGGACGACCTCAAACGGGCCGGCATCCAGCCTTGGGCCTGGGTCGTCAACCAATCCCTCACGGCCTCGGATACCACCTCACCACTTCTGCGGCACCGCGCCAGCCAGGAACACGGCCCCCTCGACGCCGTACGGGCCCGCGCCCGCCGGCTGGCCATCGTGCCGCTCCTCCAGGAGGAACCAACCGGACCCAGGCGCCTCGCCATGCTGGCGTCCTAGGTGGCTCGCAAGACTCCAACCAACGGCGGTGCGCAGACCCGGCCCCGCCCACACATCGCTCGTCGCTCAAAGGAGACCCGACAACAATGCTGAATCCCACCATCCAGGCACCGGCCCAGGCCGAAGCCGGGGCCCTCGCCGCGGCGGCCGCGCTCGGCGCCGCACTCAAGGCGAGCCCCGAGTTCACTGCACTTCTCGCTGCCGATCAGGCGATCTCCCTCGACCCTGAGGCGGAGGCCGCGATCGCGGCGTTCGACCGCCTCCAGCAGCAGTTGAGGACCGAGATCACGACGGGGCTTCTCCAGGAATCCCAGCGGGCTGAACTGGCCCACTGCCAGCAGGCCCTGTACGCCGTCCCCTCGGTGGCGGCGTATGTGGCGGCAACCGAAGCCTTCGAGGCCGTCTGCCGCGAAACGGCGTCCATCGTCAGCACCGAGATCGGCATGGACTTCGCCGCCAACAGCCGCTCCGGCGGCTGCTGCGGCTGACGGGAGATAGACACAATGCTCTCAACCGAACTGCGCGACGCAGCCCTCGCGTTCAGCCACGCCCTCCGCGAGGCCCCGGCCGTCGCCGACTATGTCGCCGCAAGCACAGCGTTAGCAGAAGATCCGTCCGCGCAGCAGGTCATGCTCGCTCTGCAGGGCCCGCAAGCCAGCTACCTGCGCACCCAGCAGGCGGGCCTCACCCCAAGCCAGGAACAGGTGGACCAACTCCGCCGCTGCCAGGCAGCCGTCCGGGCGAACGAGGTGCTCATGAACCACCTTCGGGCCACGAACACCGTGAAGAAGTTCCTCCCGGTCGCGGCCCGCGAGGTCAGCGCTTCGCTCGGCGCGGACTATGTCAGCATGATCGCACCGCCGAGCAGCTGCTGAGACGGGTCAGGCGGCCGGCTTGCGGCCCTCGATCGATGCCGACACCACGTAGTCGGTGATCGGTGCGCCGGGGGCCCACTCGGCCATGAAGGCCTTGCTCTCCTCCTTGGGTGCCACCACGACCTGCTCAAAGCCGGCCTCCTGGAGCAGCCGTTCGACCACGCCGACTTCCTCCGCACCCGAGATGCAGCTGGACAGCAGCGCCATGTCGTCGCGCACCTCGTCAGGGATCTTGGCGAAGGCAACAACGTCGGAGACGGCCAGCCGGCCACCCGGGCGCAGCACCCGGAAGGCCTCGGCGAAGACGTCGACCTTGTCCGGTGACAGGTTGATCACGCAGTTGGAGATGATCACGTCGACACTGGCATCAGCCACCGGCAGGTGCTCAATCTCGCCCAGCCGGAACTCGACGTTGTCGTAGCCGTCCTGTTGGGCGTTGGCGCGGGCCTTGCTGATCATCTGCGCGGTCATGTCCACCCCGATGACCCGTCCGCCCGGGCCCACCTGGCGGGCGGCCAGGAAGCAGTCGAAGCCGGCGCCGCTGCCCAGGTCGAGCACGATCTCGCCTGGCTGCAGGTTGGCGATCGCCTGCGGGTTGCCGCAACCGAGCCCGAGGTTCGCGCCCTCGGGAACGGCGACGAGATCCTGCGGGGAGTAGCCGAGCTGAAGAGACAGAAGTTGGGGTGTTTGGGCGCCTGGCGTGCAGCACGAGGTGTCGCAGCAGCCGGACGAGGATTCGGCGATCTGGCCGTAGTTCTCGCGGACGGCTTCACGGATCTGGTCGCTATCGGTCGTGCTCACTTCTCTTCTCCATCAGCAGCAGCTCAGTTGGAGGACGCCGGCGATCGCCTGGATCGCCTCGGGCACCACCCGGTAGTAGACGGTTGTCCCTTGACGGTCCTTGGTGACCAAGCCCGAGTCCAGCAAGGTGCGCAGGTGGAAACTCACGGTCGGCTCGGTCAGATTCAGCAGGGGTGCCAGCTCCCTGGTGGATGCCCCATGGCCAAGCCGGTCCAGCAGCAGGCTCACCACACGGAGCCTCACCGGATCCGCCAACGCCTTGAGGCGGACGGCCAGGGCGACCGCGTCGTCATCAGACAGCCCGGGGGACTCCTCCAGCGTCGGGCAACAGATCGGCTGGGTATCCAGCAGCATCGGCAGCGTCTTGGGCACGCACCCATCCTTCCACTGATTAGACAAATATCAAAGCAACACGGGTTGTCGATTGCCGGTTGATGGTGATCTGGATCAGTCGAGGGGCCTTCGCCCCGGATCGTGGACACGGTTGTGGTTGATTACGCCGCGGTGGGCAGCGTAGTGGCCCGGTGGGCCTCGTAGGTGGATGGGGATTGGTGGCCGCACCAGGAGTGGCGGCGGCGGGTGTTGTAGCGGGTGGC
>JAIUOT010000011.1 GCA_020161015.1 Actinomycetota bacterium
CCTTCACCACCAACCAGCAACGACGTGACGCGCTTGCCCCCTGGCTCGAGCAGTACAACACTCAACGCCGTCACACCGCACTCGGAGGCCAACCCCCGATCAGCCGACTGTCACCAACCTGATGGCCGAGTACACCTAGCCGCGGCCGCCCGGGGTCAGGCGGCGTCCTCCTCGGTGATCGCGGCGGCGAACTGCGCCTGGTACAGGTCATAGTAGGCGCCGCGGGCGGCGAGCAGGCCGGCGTGGCTGCCCTGCTCGACGATCGCGCCGTCCTCCATCACCAGGATCACGTCGGCGTCGCGGATCGTGGAGAGCCGGTGCGCGATGACGAACGAGGTGCGGTCGGCGCGCAGCTTCTTCATCGCACGCTGCACCAGCAGCTCGGTGCGGGTGTCGACCGAAGAGGTGGCCTCGTCCAGGATCAGCAGCGTCGGGTCGCTCAGGAACGCCCGCGCGATCGTGATCAGCTGCTTCTCCCCGGCCGACAGGTTGGACGCCTCCTCGTTGATCAGCGTGTCGTAGCCGTCCGGCAGCGAGTGCACGAACCGGTCGACGTAGGTGGCCCTGGCCGCGGCCAGGATCTCCTCCTCCGTGGCGCCCTCCTTGCCGTAGGCGATGTTGTCGCGGATCGTCCCGCCGAACAGCCAGGTGTCCTGGAGGACCATGCCGATCTGGTCACGGAGCGCCCTGCGGGGCACGGACGCGATGTCGGTGCCGTCGAGGGTGATCCGCCCGGCCTGGAGGTCGTAGAACCGCAGCACCAGGTTCACCAGCGTGGTCTTGCCCGCGCCCGTGGGGCCGACGATCGCCACCGTCGCGCCGGGCTCCGCCACCAGCGACAGGTCGGTGATCAGCGGACGCTCGGGGGTGTAGCTGAAGTCGACGTGCTCGAACTCCACCCGCCCGCGCGCCGGCTCCGGCAGGCTGCCGGCCTGGTCGGGGGACTCCTCCTCGGCGTCCAGCACCTCGAACACGCGCTCGGCCGAGGCGACGCCGGACTGCAGCAGGTTCGCCATCGACGCCAGCGACGTGATCGGCTGGGTGAACATCCGGCTGTACTGGATGAAGGCCTGCACCCCGCCGATGGTCAGCGTGCCGCCGGTCACCATCAGGCCACCGACGACGGCGATGACCACGTAGTTGAGGTTCCCGACGAAGAACATCACCGGCATGATGATCCCGGAGATGAACTGGGCACCGAAGGACGCGTCGAACAACTCGGCGTTCTTGGCCCGGAACTGCTCGGCGACCTCGCGGCGCCGGCCGAACACCGTCACGAGGTCGTGGCCGGAGTAGGCCTCCTCGATCTGGCTGTTCAGCTCGCCGGTCGACTTCCACGTCCGGGCGAACAGCTTCTGCGAGCGCTTGCCGATCACCATCGTCACGCCGAGGGCGATCGGGATCGTCACCAGGGCCACCAGCGCCAGCACCCAGGAGACGTAGAACATCATCACCAGCACCCCGATCAGGGTGAACAGGTTGGTGAGGATCTGGGAGAGCGTCTGCTGCAGCGACTGCGAGACGTTGTCGACGTCGTTGGTCACGCGGCTGAGCAGCTCGCCCCTGGGCTGGCCGTCGAAGTACTTCAGCGGCAGCCGGGTGATCTTGTCGCTGACCTGCTGGCGCATCCGGTACACCGAGCGCTGCACGATGGCGTTGATGATGAAGCCCGACAGCCACGACAGCAGGAAGAACACGACGTAGACGGCCAGGGCCAGGAGCAGCACCCGTCCGACGGCGCCGAAGTCGATCGGGGTGCGGTTCACCACGGTCGCGTCGTAGATCAGGTTCGTGGCCTGGCCGAGGATCACCGGGCCGACCGCGTTGCCGACCGTCGCCACGATCACCATGGCGACGACCGCGACGATCTGCGGCAGCTCGGGACGCAGGTGGCCGAGAAGGCGCTTCATGGACGGGCCGAACGACACGGCCTTCTCGCCGGTCCCGACGCCGTGGCCCATCGGGCCACCGCCGCGCTGCTGCGGCGCGTACTTCGGGCGCGCGTTCGCCTTCACGGGCGCGGGCGCCCCGCCGGTGCTGCTCACGGCCGTCTCCCCCTTGCTTGTCGGAGTGCTCATGCGGCCACCTCCTCGGCCTGGAACTGGCTCTCGACGATCTCGGCGTACGTCGGGCACGTGGCCAGCAGGTGGTCATGGGTGCCAATGCCGACGATCCGGCCGTCCTCGAGGACGATGATCTGCTCGGCGTTGCGGATCGTGGACACCCGCTGGGCGACGACCACGACGGCCGCGTCGGCGGTCTCGTCCACCAGCGCGGCGCGCAGGGCGGCGTCGGTGGCCACGTCGAGCGCGGAGAACGAGTCGTCGAAGACGTAGATCTCGGGACGGCGCACGAGCGCCCGGGCGATCGCCAGCCGCTGCCGCTGCCCGCCGGAGACGTTCGTGCCTCCCTGGCTGATCGGCGACTCCAGTCCGTCCGGCATCCGTTCGACGAAGTCCCTGGCCTGCGCCACCTCCAGCGCGTGCCACAGCTCCTCGTCCGTGGCGTCGGGGTTGCCGAGCCGCAGGTTGGACGCGACCGTCCCGCTGAACAGGTACGGACGCTGCGGCACCAGCCCGATGCGTCCCCACAGCAGGTCCGGGTCGAGCTCGCGCACGTCCACCCCGTCGACCATCACGGCGCCGGACGTGGCGTCGAACAGCCGGGGGATGAGGTTCACCAGCGTGGTCTTGCCGGCTCCTGTGGAGCCGATGATCGCCGTCGTCGCGCCCGGTCGCACGGTGAACGACACCCCGTCGAGCACCGGGTGGTCGGCGCCGGGGTAGGCGAAGCTGACGTCGTCGAAGGCGAGCTCGCCGTGGCGGGTGACCGTGGTCACCGGCCGGGCCGGGGGCACCACGGAGGACGAGGTGTCGAGGACAGCGCCGATCCGCTCCGCCGAGACGGCGGCACGCGGGGCGATCATGATCATGATCGTCGACATCATCACGCTCATCAGGATCTGTGCGAGGTAGGCCAGGTATGCCGTGAGCTGGCCCACCTGGAGCTGGCCCTCCGCGATCCGGAAGGCGCCGAACCAGATCACGGCGATGCTGGACAGGTTCATCACGAAGAACACCGCGGGGAACATCGTCATCATCCGGCGGCCGACCCGGGTGGCGGTGTCGGCGAGCTCGTGGTTGGCCCGGTCGAACCGCGCGGCCTCGGTCGGCTCGCGGACGAACGCCCGGATCACCCGCAGGCCGGAGATCTGCTCGCGCAGCACCCGGTTGAGGGTGTCGATCCGCACCTGCATCGACTTGAACAGCGGCGTCATCTGCACGATCAGGATGCCGATGATCGTGCCGAGCACGATCACGGCGACCAGGATCAGCCAGCTCAGCCCGACGTCCTCGCGCAGCGCCATGAACACGCCGCCGACCATCATCAGCGGGGCGCTGACGATCAACGTCGCGGTCATCAGCACCAGCATCTGGAGCTGCTGCACGTCGTTGGTGTTGCGGGTGATCAGGCTCGGGGCGCCGAACTGGTTCACCTCACGGGAGGAGAACGACAAGGCGTTGTCGAAGATCGCCTGGCGCAGGTCGCGGCCGAACGCCATGGCCGCGCGGGCACCGAACCAGGTGGCGCCCACCTGGCCGACGATCTGGAGCAGCGACACCGCGAGCATCACGCCACCGAGCGACCAGATGTGGCCGGTGTCACCGGTGGCGACGCCGTCGTCGATGATCGAGGCGTTCAGGCTCGGCAGGAACAGCGCCGCCGTCGACTGCAGCAACTGCAGGACGACCACGGCGACGAGGAGGGGGACATAGGGGCGCAGGAAGCGCGCCAGCAGGCGGATCATGAATCTCCTTTGGCGATGCCGTGCAGGACGACGTCGGCGAGTTCTCCTGGAGGGCTGGGGGTTTCCCCGTCGGTGATGGCGAGCCCGGCGAAGGACACCGCGGCGAGCACGCGGGCGGCGACCGGGACAGGTACGGCGAGCACGTCGGCGTACGGCTCGAGGGCGTCGCTGACGGCGTTCATCATCAGCGACTTGTTGTCCCCGCGGTTCGGCCAGGGACGGCGGTGGTGGTCTCCGGCCGGCGGCACCGGCGGGCCGTCCTGGCCCCGGGCGAAGTGGGCGAACAGCGAGCGGGTGCGGTGCAACTCGTCGCCGAGGACCTCGAGGACGGCGGCCACGCGCTCGGTGAGCGACTGGGTGGCCGGCAGGCCGGCGAGCCGCGCGATCGCCGCGTCGGGACGCAGGGCCGCGTGGATGGTCGCGTGGATGAGGTCGCTCTTGGTCTCGAACGCGCGGAAGATCGTGCCCTCCGCGACGCCGGCGGCCTGCGCGATCTCGCGCGTGCTGAGCTCCGGCCCCTGCTCCAGCAGCAGCGGCAGGGTGGCCTCGATGATGTCGCGCCGGCGTTCCTCCGGGGTCATCGGGGCAGCTCTCCTCATGGCAGGGAGTCTAAGTGAGTGAGTGCTCACTCATCAAGTCACCGGTGGTGGGGCACGCAATTCTGCGGCCCCCGGCTGCCGGCCATCGGCCCGGACGGGGTCCCGGACGCGCGGGAATTCATGCTGTGACGATTCACAGGCCGCAGGGGGAGGACCGCTGCCGCAAAGGGTTTAGGCTGCCGTCCGTGCGAGCCGAAAACCTACCCCTGCTCACTCTTGTGTCCGCACCCGCCGTCCACCCCGACGGCAGCCATGCGGTCGTCTCGGCCACCCGGCCGGACTTCGACGCGGACGCCTACGTCGGCCAGCTCTGGCGGGTACCCCTCGCCGGCGGTGCGCCGCTGCGGATCACCCGGGGCTTCCGGGACACGAACCCGAAGTTCTCCCCGGACGGACGCCTGCTCGGCTTCCTCCGCGCCGCGCAGGGCGAGCCGGCCCAGCTGGCCGTCGTCGCGGCCGGCGGCGGTGAGCCGATGGTCGTCACCGACGCGAAGCTCGGCGTCCGCGACTTCGCCTTCAGCCCGGACGGCACCCGGCTCGCGTTCACCGCCAAGGTGCCCGAGCCTGGTCGCTACGGCACGGTGGACGGGGTCGCCGCCAGCGCGGAGGACCCGCGCCGGATCACGCTGCTCCAGTACAAGCACAACGGCACCGGCTACCTCTCCGACCAGCGTGCGCACCTGTTCGTGCTCGACGTGCCCGACCCGCACGCCGAGCCGGCGGTCCGCCCGGTCGGCCGCGCCGCCGTAGGGCGCGAGCCGTTCTCCGCCGTCCCGGTCGCCCGGCAGCTGTCGGACGGCGACGCCGACCACCAGTCGCCGGTGTGGGACGGGGACGCCGTCCTCGTCGTCGCCGCCCGCCACGACGGTCGCGACGCCGACCTGCGCCAGGACGTGTACCGCTTCGCGCTCGACGGCGGGGAGCCGGTGCGCCTCACCGACTCCGGCCTCGGCGACAGCGCGACGGGCTCGGTCGTGGTCGCGGGCGACCACGTGTTCTACGTCGGCGGCCACACCGGCACCGGCCGGGAGTTCTTCGGCGACAACCCCGGGGTGTTCGCCGTACCGCGCTCGGGCGGCGAGGCCCGGCGCCTCACCGACGTCGAGACCGTGTACGCCGCAGACCTGGTCGCCGACGGCGACGGCGTCCTCGCCATCGACCTGGTGCGCGGCTCCGGGCAGGTGATCCGGGTGGACGCCACCGGCGAGGTCCGGCGCTGGCGACTGCCCGGCTCCGCGATCGCGGCCGGCAGCGGCGGCGGCGCGCGGGTGGCGGTGATGGCCCGCCCGGACAGCCCCGGCGAGGTCGTCCTGCTGGACGCCCCCGAGCCCGCCCTCACCGACTTCGCTGCGGCCCTGCGCGCCGCGTCCGCCCCGGTGCCACCCGTCGAGCTCGAGGCGAGCTCCCCGGACGGCTACCCGGTGCACGGGTGGGTCTTCCGCCCCGAGGGCGAGGGCCCCCACCCGGTGCTGCTGATGATCCACGGCGGCCCGTTCGCCGCCTACGGCCCGTCCTTCTTCGACGAGGCGCAGGTGTACGCCGGTGCCGGCTACGCCGTGGTGATGTGCAACCCGCGCGGCTCCGCCGGCTACGGGCAGGCCCATGCCAAGGCGATCGAGAAGGCCTTCGGCGACCGCGACATGGTGGACGTGCTGGCCTTCCTCGAGCACGCGCTGGCCACGGTCCCCGGGCTCGACCCGGCGCGGGTGGGCGTGATGGGCGGCTCCTACGGCGGGTACCTGAGTGCCTGGCTGATCGCGCACGAGCACCGCTTCGCCGCGGCGATCGTGGAGCGGGGCTACCTCGACCCGTCCTCGTTCCCCGGCTCGTCCGACATCGGCTGGTTCTTCCCCGCGGCCTGCCACGGCGACGCCGCGGCGATGGTGGCGCAGTCGCCGCTGGCCCTGGTCGGCCAGGTGCGGACGCCGACGCTGGTGATCCACTCCGAGCAGGACCTGCGCTGCCCGATCGGGCAGGCGGAGCGCTACTACGCGGAGCTGAAGCTGCGGGGGGTCGAGACCGAGCTGCTGGTGTTCCCCGGCGAGAACCACGAGCTGTCGCGCTCGGGCACCCCGCACCACCGGCGGGCGCGGTTCGAGCACATCCTCGCCTGGTGGGCGCGCCACCTCCCGGTGTAGTCCCGCGCGGACGGGGACGGTGGGGGCGGCCGGTGCAGGAGTCGGTACCCTAATCCGCGTGATCGAGCCGAATGCTGTCCCCTCGTCGTTGTCCGAGCAGGAGCAGGTGCGCCACGACAAGCGGGCGCGGCTGCTGGCCGACGGCGTCGCGCCGTACCCGATCACCGTCCCGCGCACCCACAGCGCTGCCCAGGTGCACGCCGGCTGGGGGCACCTGGAGGCGAGCGAGGAGACCACGGACGTCGTCAGCGTGAGCGGACGGGTGGTCTTCGTCCGCAACACCGGCAAGCTGTGCTTCGCCACGGTCCAGGACGGGTTCACCCAGTCCGACTCCGGCGTCCGCCTCCAGGTGATGCTGTCGCTGGCCGAGGTCGGAGAGGCGTCGCTGGAGGCGTGGAAGTCCGATGTCGACCTCGGCGACTTCGTCTCTGTGACCGGCCGGGTGATCTCCTCCCGCCGGGGCGAGCTGTCCGTGCTCGCGACGTCCTGGGTCCTGGCCAGCAAGGCGCTGCGTCCCCTGCCCACCCTGCACAAGGAGCTGGGCGAGGAGACCCGGGTGCGGCAGCGCTACGCCGATCTCGTCGCGCGCCCGGAGGCCAGGGACATGGTGCGCGCCCGCGCGGCCGTCACACGCAGCATCCGCGAGACCCTGCACGGCGACGGCTACCTCGAGATCGAGACACCGGTGCTGCAGCTGGTGCACGGCGGCGCGGCGGCCCGTCCGTTCCGCACCCACCTGAACGCCTTCGACATCGACATGACGATGCGTATCGCGCTCGAGCTGTTCCTGAAGCGGGCGATGGTCGGCGGTGCCGACCGCGTGTACGAGATCGGGCGCATCTTCCGCAACGAGGGCATCGACTCCTCGCACTCGGCGGAGTTCACCATGCTCGAGGCCTACCAGGCCTGGGGCGACCAGTTCAGCATCGCCGAGATGACCCGCCGCCTCGTCCAGAACGCCGCGGACGCCGCCCTCGGCACCCGGGTGATCGACACCCCGGCGGGGCAGATCGACCTCGACGGGGAGTGGGAGTGGAAGCCGGTCTACCCGACGCTGTCCGCGACCGTCGGTGAGGAGATCACGCCCGACACCGACGCGTCGGTGCTGCGCAGGCTCGCCGAGGCGCACGGCGTCGAGCACGACCCGGCCTGGCCCGCGCAGAAGCTGGTCATGGAACTGTTCGGCGAGCTCGTCGAGCCCGGGCTCCTCCAGCCGACCTTCGTCTGCGACTACCCGCCGATCGCCCAGCCGCTCGCCCGCCAGCACCGCAGCGAGCCGAACCTGATCGAGGCGTGGGACCTGATCATCGGCGGCGTCGAGCGCGGCACGGGCTTCTCGGAGCTGATCGACCCGGTGATCCAGCGCGAGCGGCTGGTGGCCCAGTCGCTCAAGGCCGCGGCCGGCGACCTGGAGGCCATGCAGCTGGACGAGGACTTCCTCGCAGCCCTCGAGTTCGGCGCGCCGCCGATGGGCGGCATGGGCCTGGGCATGGACCGGCTGATGATGCTGCTCACCGGTCACGGCATCCGGGAGACGATCCTCTTCCCGCTGCTGAAGCCCCAGGGCTGACGGGGCGGGCCGGCTACTTCCAGAGCGTGGCCAGCGCGAACGCGCCGGCCATCAGGCCCATGCCGATCAGCACGTTCCACGCGCCGAGGTCGGTCAGCAGCGGCACGGTGATGCCCACCGATGCGGTGATGTAGTACACGACCAGCCACAGGACGCCGAGCAGGCCGACGGTGATGAACGTCGGCGGAACCCACTGGCGGCTGCCGGGCGCGGCGACGGTGCGGTCGCGATCGCTGCGCTGCTGCGCGAGCTGCGTCCGGTCGGCTGCCTTCTTCTTCTCGGCAGCGGCCTTGCGAACCTTCGACTCGGGCACGGTAACTCCTGACTCACCTCGTGACCGCACAAGGATAACCGACAATGCCGCGGGCTCCCGTCGGCCCGTCGTGCCCGCCGTCCGGCGACGGGCGAGAGCCCCGTCCCGGCGGTGGGGGAGAATGGACGCATGGCGCGGATCCTGGTGGTCGACAACTACGACTCGTTCGTCTACAACCTCGTGCAGTACCTCGGCCAGATCGGGGCGGAGGTCGAGGTGTGGCGCAACGACGACCCGCGGTTCGCCGAGCCCGGCTGGAACGAGGCGTTCGACGGGATCCTGCTCTCCCCCGGCCCGGGGACGCCCGAGGAGGCCGGGGTGTGCATCGACGTCGTGCGTACGATCGGCGGCCGGACGCCCATCTTCGGCGTCTGCCTGGGCCTGCAGTCGATGTCGGTCGCCTTCGGCGGCGTGGTGAACCGGGCGCCGGAACTCCTGCACGGGAAGACCTCGCTGGTGCACCACGACGGACGCGGCGTCTTCGCGGGCCTGCCCAACCCGTTCACGGCCACGCGCTACCACTCCCTGGCCCTCGATCCGGCCACCGTGCCCGACGTGCTGGAGGTCAGCGCCACCACGGACTCCGGCGTGATCATGGCCGTGCGGCACCGCGAACTCCCGATCGAGAGCGTGCAGTTCCACCCCGAGTCGGTGCTCACCGAGGGCGGCTACCAGATGCTGGCGAACTGGCTGGTCGCCTGCGGGGACGCCGACGCCCCCCGTCGTGCGGAGGGCCTCAGCCCTCTGATGGCCGCCCGCTGAGGCCGCGCCGTCGCCCCGTCACGGGGTGGCGGTGGCCGTCGAGGTCGGGTCGTCGGTGGGCGGCGTCGTCGGCGGCAGCTCGATCGACACCACGAGTTCCACCGTGACCGTCCGCTTCTGCATGGTCAGGGCCGCCGGCTTCTGCTCCAGCACCATGCCGGGCTTGCCGGCATCCTCCCTCGTGCTGATCCGGATCTTGGTGAAGCCGGCGTCCTTCAGCACGGCGACCGCCTCGTCCTCGGTGAGCCCGTTGGTGACCAGCGGCATCTTGCTCATGCCCGTCGCGTAGTACACCGTCACACGCGTGTCGAGCGTGACCATGGATCCCGGCGCCGGCTCGACGCTGAGCACCTCGTCGGCCTTCGCCGTGGCCGGCTCGGTGTCCGCGGGCACGGCGGTGACGTCCTTGAAGCCGTTGTCGGCGAGTTCCGTCAGCGCCTCGTCCTTGTCCATGCCGACCAGCGGAGGGATGGCCGCCTTGGACGGGCCCACGTTGACGGTGATCTCCACCTCCGTGCCGACCGGCACGGAGCTGTCCGGCGCGACGTTCTGCTCGGTGACGCGGCCCTTCGACGTGTCGTCGGGCCCGTTCACCTGCACCACGCGGGGCTGGAGCTTGGCGGCGATCAGCGTCTGCTCCGCCTCGGCCTGGAGCCGGTCCACGACCCGCGGCACCGACACGGTCTCCACCCGGTTGGCGTTCAGCATGAAGTAGATCCCCACGCCCGCGGCCACCAGGATCAGGGCCACCAGGAACGCCACCACGCCCCAGCGGCGACGCGGGGTCGGCTCGAGGGCACGGGTGGCCGTGTGGTCGGACGGTTCCAGCACGGTGGTCGCCTCGGCGGCGCTCGCCGGCGCGGGGACGGCGGCCACGACCGGCGGCCGGGCGACCACGTCCTGGCCGGCGAGGAGGCGGCCGATGTCGGCGCGCATGGCCGCGGCGGTCTGGTACCGGTCGGCGGGATCCTTGGCGAGGGCCTTCAGCGTGATCGCGTCCATCGCCGGGGTGATCTCGGGATCGAGGTGGCTCGGCGGCACCGGCGCCTCGCGCACGTGCTGGTAGGCCACGCTCACCGGCGAGTCGCCCTGGAACGGCGGGCGACCGACGAGCAGCTCGTAGAGCAGGCAGCCGGCGGAGTAGATGTCGCTGCGCGAGTCGACGGTCTCGCCGCGCGCCTGCTCAGGGGAGAGGTACTGCGCTGTGCCGATGACGGCGGCGGTCTGGGTCATCGTGGCCGAGGTGTCGGCCACCGCGCGGGCGATGCCGAAGTCCATCACCTTCACCTGGCCGGACGGCGTGAGCATCACGTTGGCGGGCTTGATGTCGCGGTGCACGATGCCGGCCTTGTGGCTGTAGCTCAGCGCCTCGAGCACGCCCTGGGTGAACTCCAGCGCCTTGCCGGGCACGATCTGGCGGCCGGTGCGCAGGATCTCGCGGAGCGTGTGGCCCTCGACGAGCTCCATGACGATGTAGGGCACCTGGACCCCGGAATGGGGATCGGCCTCCTCGCCGGTGTCGTACACGGCGACGATGTTGGGGTGGTTCAGGCCGGCGGCGGCCTGCGCCTCGCGACGGAAACGGGCCTGGAAGGTCGGGTCGGACGCGAGATCGATGCGCAGCTGCTTCACCGCCACCTCGCGCCCCAGGCGCAGGTCGCGGGCCCGCCGCACCTCGGCCATGCCACCACGGCCGAGCACGGAGCCCAGCTGGTAGCGACCTCCGAGGAGCCTCGGTTCGTCGGTCATCCGCAGTTTCCTTTCCACCGGGGTTCCCGGAGCCCTGTGGCGGCAGCGCAACGTGCCCATTGTGGCCGAAGCTGCCCGAACCGTGTGAAGCGCGTCATCGCAGCGCCTCGATCACTGCCTTGGCGATGGGGGCGGCCAGGCGTCCGCCGGCGATCTCCGTGGACGGGATCTCCGCGTCCTCGATGAACACGCACACCGCGACGGACGGGTCGTCCGCCCAGGCGGTGAACCACGCGTAGGGGTTGCGGTCGGGGCTGGTGCGGGCCGTCCCGGTCTTGCCGCCCACGGTCACGCCGGGGATCTGTGCCCGGAAGCCGGTGCCGCTCTGCACCACCTCGACCATCATCGACTGGAGCTCCTGGGCGTTCTGGTCGCTCAGCGCCACCGACTGCTGGGACGGGCGCGTCCGGCTGACCACCTTCAGGTCGCTGTCGAGCACCTGGTTCACGATGTAGGGGTCCATCACGGTGCCGCCGTTGGCGATCGCGGCGGAGACCATCGCCATCTGGAGCGGCGTCGCGGCCGTCTCGTACTCGCCGATGGCGCTCATCGCGGTCTGGGCGGCGTCGATGTCCTCGGGGAACACGCTGGCTGCCGAGCCGATGTCGTCGAGGAACTTCGTGCCGAAGCCGAACTTCTCCGCCTGCTCGCGGAGGGCGTCCGCACCGAGTTCCGCGCCGAGACGGGCAAAGGCCGGGTTGCAGGAGACCTTCAGCGCCTGGGCGAGGGTGATCTTGGTCCCGCCGCAGCCGCCGGCGATCACCTTGGTCGAGCCGGGCAGCTTGAACGGCGAGGCGTCCACCACGGTGTCGGCGCTCATCCCGGAGTCGAGGGCTGCGGCGGCGGTCACGAGCTTGAAGGTCGAGCCCGGGGAGTAGATCTCCCGGGTGGCCCGGTTGGCCAGCGGCCGGGCAGGGTCGGCGTTGAGCCGTTTCCACGCCTCTGTGGAGGCGGCCAGGTCGTGGGTGGCCAGGTCGTTGGGGTCGTAGCTGGGGTAGCTGACGAGGGTCTTGATGGCGCCGGTGGTGTAGTCGATCGCCACGACGGCGCCCTTGAGCCCGTCGAGGGCGTCCCAGGCCGCCTTCTGGGCCTTCGCGTCCAGGGTGGTCTCGACGGTCGCGCCGCGCGGGGTCGCGCCGGACAGGCCGTTGATCAGCCGGGTCAGGAACTGCGAGTCGTCCACGCCCGACAGCTCCGCGGAGTAGGACGCCTCCAGCGCCGACGTCCGATACAGGTAGGAGTAGAAGCCGGTCACCGGGGCGTACAGCTTGCCCTGGGCGTAGGAGCGCTGGAACTTGAACCGGTCCTTGACCGGCTTGGACTGCGCCACGGCGGTGTTGCCGACCATGATCGGGCCGCGGTCCTGCCCGAAGCGCGCGTCGGCGACGCGCCGGTTCTCCGGGCGCTCGTTGAGGTAGTCCTGCTGGCCGACGTAGAGGTAGCTCAGGTTCACCAGCAGCGCGGTGAACATGACCATCGCGGTCACCGCGACACCCCGGATCGGACGGTTCATGCCGTGCCCCCGTCCCGCTCGACCCGCTGGGTGGACTCGTCGTCGGCCGGCGAGACCGGTGTCGCGGCCGGGCTGACGGGGCTCACGGCTGTGGCCGGCAGCGCGACGTCACCGGAGGGTCGCGGACGCGGCCCCGCCCCGTCCGCTGCCGCGGCGCCGGCGCCGACCGGGATCATCTGGGTGGTCTCCGCCTCCAGCCACTGGACGGGCTCGGGTGCGGCCACGACGGGGCTGCGCACCTGGTGGGTGATCACGAGCAGCAGGCCGATCATCACCCAGTTGGCCACCAGCGACGACCCGCCCTGCGACATGAAGGGGGTGGTGAGGCCGGTGAGCGGCAGGAGGCGGGTGACGCCGCCGAGGATCGCGAACACCTGGATGGCGAACACGAAGGACAGGCCCGCTGCCAGCAGCTTGCCGAACGGTTCCCGGGCGCCCAGGGACGCGCGCAGGCCCCGGGCGACGATCAGCCCGTAGATGAGCATGACCGCGCTCAGCCCGGTGATGCCGAGTTCCTCGCCGATGGCCGCGGCGATGAAGTCGGTCTTGGCCAGCGGGGTGAGGTTCGGCCGTCCCAGGCCCCAGCCGGTGCCGAACGCGCCGCCCCAGGCGATGCCGAACTGGCCGTTGATCACCTGGTAGTTCTGGTCGTAGTCGGAGAACGGGTTCAGCCACGAGGAGACCCGCACCTGCACGTGGCCGAAGAACAGGTAGCCGAGGTAGGCGCCGCTGACGAACAGCAGCGTGCCCAGGATCGCCCAGCTGGGCTTCTCCGTGGCCACGAACAGCATCATCACGAACAGCCCGAAGAACAGCAGGGACGTGCCGAGGTCCTTCTGGAACACCAACACGGCCAGGCTGGCCAGCCACATCACCAGGATCGGCCCGAGGTCGCGCGGGCGGGGGAGTTCGATGCCGAGGAACCGGCCGCCGGCGAGCGCCAGCACCTCGCGCTTCTCGACGAGGTAGGAGGCGAACGCGATCGAGAGCACCAGCTTGGCCAGCTCTGCGGGCTGGAAGCTGTAGGTGCCGAGGTGGATCCAGATCCTGGCGCCGTTCTTCTCCTGCCCGATCACCGGCAGCAGCGGCAGCATGAGCAGGACCATGCCGCCGAGGAACATCGTGTAGGTGTAGCGCTGGAGGATCCGGTAGTCGCGCAGGAACACCAGCACCAGACCACAGGCGGCGGTGGCGATCGCCGTCCACATCAGCTGGAGCTCCGCGGAGTGCATCACCGGCGTGGTGCCCAGGTCGAGCCGGTGGATCATTGCCAGACCGAGGCCGTTGAGCAGCATCACGAGCGGGAGGATCAGCGGGTCGGCGTACGGCAGCCGCCACCGGACGAGCAGGTGCAGCCCGAGTCCGAGGCTCGCCAGGATGCCGAGGGCCCAGGGCCATTCGGGCGGCAGTTCGCCGTCGCGGTTCAGGTGGATCAGCAGGTAGCCGCCGATCGCGAGGAGGATCGCGAAGGCGAGCATGAAGGCTTCGACGCCTCGGCGCCTCCGGTAGCCGACAACGTCGCTCATCAGCACTCCGTGGGCGCTTCCGGGGTGGTCGGCGCGGTCGGTGTCGGGGTCGGGGACGGGCTGCCGTTCGGCGTGCCGGTCGCGGCGGGCGTCCCGGTCGTGCCGGTGACCGACGGCGAGGGGGAGGTCGTGGCCGGCGTCGGGCTCGGGGTGGGGTTCTGGCGGTCCTCCCGCTGCTTGATGCAGGCCGCGGCCTTCTCCCGCAGGAAGTCCAGCGTCTGCTTCGCCCCGTCCAGCGACTCGGCCTGGAGGGTGCCGCGCACCTGCTCCTGGTAGTACAGCGGAAGGTCGGCGACGCGGGTGGTGTCGGGGACGACCACGTGCGACAGCGGCACGGAGAACACCTGCTGCGGGACGCCCTGGAAGATGGCGAGCGTCTCCTTGTCCGCGCCGAGGTAGTACTGGCGCTGGACGTAGGAGTACCACGCCCAGCCGCCCGCGCCGATGGCGAGCAGCGGCAGCAGCACGAGGAGCAGCAGCTTCACCCGGGACGACGCGCGCCGTCGGGCGAGCGGGGCGTAGCGGATGAGCTCGGCGTCCTCCGGCCCGGGGCGCGGTCCCGCTGCGGGGGCCACCGGTGGCTGCTCGCCGGTGGTCTCCAGCGGGTTGTCCAGGTCGAGGGACGCCGCGGCGCCCAGCACGCGGGCCGTGCCCTCCGGTTCGCCCTCGACGATGTCGGCGACGATGATCGTGATGTTGTCCTGCCCGCCCTCGTGGAGGGCCAGGTCGACGAGCGAGGCCAGCACGGCCTCGCGGTCGCCGTCCATGCGGGCGGCGATCACCTCGTCGGTGACGAAGCCGCACAGGCCGTCGGAGCAGATCATCAGGCGGTCGCCCGCGGCGGCGTCCACCAGCTCGAGGTCGGGCAGGTGGTTGGGCTGGCCGTTGATGACCCTCAGGATGAGCGAGCGGTGCGGGTGCTCCAGCGCCTCTGCCTCGGTGATGCGTCCCTCGTCGACCAGCGTCTGTACCCAGGAGTGGTCGCGGGTGAGCCGGACGAACTCGCCGTCGCGGTAGCGGTAGGCCCGGGAGTCGCCGATGTTGGCCAGGCCGAGCCGGGAGCCGTCGAACATGGCCCCGCAGACGGTGCTGCCCATGCCGTCGAGCCGCGGGTCGGCCTCGGTGAGCTCACTGATCGCCGCGCCGGCCGCGTTGATGGCCTCCTCCAGCGCGTCCAGCATGTCCGCGCCGGTGCGCTCGGTGTCCACAGCCCTGAGCTCGCGGACGGCGATCGCTGAGGCCAGGTCGCCGGCGGCGGCGCCGCCCATCCCGTCCGCGACCACGAGCATCGTGGGGGAGACGTAGGCGGAGTCCTGGTTGTTCTTGCGGACCAGGCCGACCTCGGAGTGGGCGACGAAGCGCAGCGCCAGGGGCATCTACTTCTCCACGCTCATCAGGGTGCGGCCGATGCGCAGCACGTCACCGATCCCGAACGGGGTGGGCGCGCTGATGCGCTGGTTGTTGACGAAGGTTCCGTTGGTGGAGCCCAGGTCCTCGGCCTGGTAGCCGGTGGGGGTGCGCGTGAGGCGGGCGTGCCGGGTGGACACGTAGTCGTCCTCGAGCTGGAGCTGGCAGTCGGACGCGCGGCCGATCAGCAGCACCTCGCCCAGCGGCAGCTGGACGCCGGCCTGGGCCCCGTGCGTGACGGTGAGGGTCCTGGGCAGCGCCTTGAGCGCGCGCCGGGACATCTTCGGCGTCCGCGCCTCCGGAGCCCCGGAGGGCGTGGACTGCGCGAGCTCGGCGGCGGTGACCTTGCGTCCGAAGATGTCGGTGCGGATCACGTTGCCGGTGAACAGGATGAACAGCCACAGCAGCGCGAGGAACCCCAGCTTGAGGCCGAGGACGACGAGCTCAGGCATCGGACACCGGCGACACGATCGCCAGCCTGGTGGACCCGATCTCGATGCGGCTGCCGAGGGTGAGGGTGGCCTGGCGGGTGCGCTGCCCGTCCACCGTGATGCCGTTGGTGGAGCCGAGGTCCTCGATGGTGATCTGCTGGCCGCGCCCGGTGCCCACCACGCCGATGCGGGCGTGCAGGCGGGAGACGCCCGGGTCGTTGATCCGCAGGTCGGCGTCCGTGCCGCGGCCGATGGTGACGCCGGGCGGCGTCAGCGGGTGGCGCACCCCGTTGACCTCGATCACCAGGTTGGCCGCCCGGATCTCGCTGGGCGTGGCCTCCTCCGCGGCGTCCACGCCCGCGACGGCCGCGGAGGTGATGGTGAACCGGCCGACCGGCAGGCTCGCGTCGAGGCTGTACTCGATCATCACCGGGCCGTTGAAGATGTAGCCCGACTCGGCGGCGTAGTCACGCAGCTGGGGCGCGATCTCGGCGTTCAGGGTCTTGCTGTAGGGGGTGAGGCGGTCGTAGTCGTGCTGGGAGAGCCCGATGGTGAACTCGTTCGGCACGAGCTTGCGGTCGCGGCTGAGGAGCTTGGCCTCGGAGTCGAGTTCCCGCTGCAGCCGTGCGGTGATCTCCACGGGCTGGACGTCGCCCTTGAAGGCGCGCGCGAAGGCCCCGCTGACGGCGTTCTCGAGCTTCTTCTCGACGCGGTCGAAGACCCCCATCCGCTCCCCCTCCCGTGATGGTCGACTGATGGCTCGGCGCGCTCAAGACTATCCAGCGCCGAACGACCAGCGTACGCGACGGCCCCGCTTGGGCACTCAGACTCCAGTCGGGGATGAGGGTGCCGCACGGATGATTCGACGCTCCCGGCCCCGCGGCCGGTGGCAGCCGGCGGTTCGGAGCCGACCCGGCACCTGTGCTAACCTCTTCCGGCTGGCTCCTCAGGGAGTCGGGCGCGAGTGGCGGAATGGCAGACGCGCACGGTTCAGGTCCGTGTGTCCGAAAGGACGTGGAGGTTCAACTCCTCTCTCGCGCACTTATTGGTCGTGTGCCCCTGACGAGGGCAAACAGCATTTGACAAGCAATTTCACCCCGATTCGGGATTCGCTCAGACATACCTACGAGAGCCCATCGGGGGTACTTCCTGCCCCACGTCTGCCCCACATGCCCCACGTATGCCCCACGGGAATGGCACATAATGGCATACCCACAGGGGTATGCGTTGAAGAACCTCTAGCGTCTCCGTGGACCCCCGCGGTATACCCCCAGCCTTGTCCATTCCTGTGCCCAAGGCTTCAGCGGCGAACCCACCTGACCAACGGTGCGGCGGTTCGCGCCGAGACATTCATCGGATTGCTCGGCCCTGCCCTGTCCGGAACGAGGCCTCCCGCCGGCTTAAGGAGTCAGGAAGGAGCAGCCATGCCCGCACAGCGCTACGAGACCATCGCCCAGGCCTGCGAACGGACCGGGATCAGCCGCAACACCCTGCGCAGGCGGATCGCCACCGGAGAACTGCCGGCCTTCATGACCGGACGCCGCATCCTGCGTCTGCGGCCCGAGGATGTCGACCGGCTTCTCAAGCCCCGCTACGGCCGGCCGATCGCGGTCTGAGGTCAGTCCCGATGGTCACGAAACGTATCCGTGAGAAGCGCACCTTCGGGGAGATCTCGCTACTGCCGAGTGGACGCTACCGCGCCCGGTACAGGGGGCCGGACGGCGAGAGGCACACCGCGCCGGTGACCTTCTTGTCCCGCATGGACGCCGAGACCTGGCTGTCGGGGCAGGCACGAAAGGTCAGCTCGGGAGACTGGAAGCCGCCGGAGACCGCAGCCGTCGAGGGCGCCCGCGTCGAGGAGTTCGCCCGATCGTCGTTGGCAAGGCGACGGCTCCGGCCGGGCACCGCCGCGTTGTACGACAAGCTCCTCAGGCTGGAGATCCTGCCGGTGTTCGGCGATCGCCGGGTCCGCGACATCACCGCGACCGAGGTCACCGATTGGTACCTCGCCATGGCGGACCGACCCACCCAGCAGGCGAACGCCTACGGCCTCTTCAAGTCGCTGATGAGGGACGCGGTAGAGGAGGAGATCATCGAGCGGAATCCCTGCCGGGTGAAGGGAGGAGTGAACAAGAAGGCCGTCCACGAGATCAAGGTCCTGACGCCGGCCCAACTCGGCCGCTACCTCGACGCGGTTCCCGCCGCTCGCCGCGTGCCCCTGCTGCTGGCCGGCTGGTGCGGGCTGCGCTCCGGGGAGGTGCGCGGACTTCGAGTCCAGGACCTCGACCTCAGGACCGGCGTGATCCATGTGCGCCAGGCGATCGTCCGGCTCGTGGGAGAGCTGATCATCCAGCCGCCCAAGACCGCGGCCGGAAGCCGCGACGTGGCGATCCCGCCGCACCTGCTGCCGTCGCTGCGCGCGTGGATGGACGCGCAGCCGGTTCGCGACCCGGAAGCGCTGCTGTTCCCCGCCAGCGACGGCGTCACTCCCTTGAACGATTCCGTCCTCCGCGACGCGCACTACAAGGGACGCGAGGCGATCAGAATGCCCCAGCTCACCGTGCACGACCTGCGGCACACCAGCGCGACCATGGCCGCACAACAGGGCGCCACCATCGCCGAACTCCAGGCACGAATCGGTCACACGACGCCCAACATGGCGCTGCGCTACCAGCACGTCGCCGCCCACCGGGACCGTTCCCTCGCCAAGCGGATCTCCCAGATGGCCACCGAGTCCACCGAAGAGGCCGCGACTCCGACCGATCTGGTCGACCATCGGCCGCGCAAACCCCAGGGCGCACGGGTCACCGAGACAACCACCGGAGCCTCCCGACCTGCGGGCCAGCGGAGTCGCGCCGAGCGAGAGCGAACCGCAGCGATCCGCAACTGGGCGGTGACCAGCGGGATCTATGTGCCCGCCCGCGGCCGCCTGAGCAGAGACGTGGTCGCGGCCTACGACGCCGCCCACCAACCACGCGAACGCCGATCGACCCCTGCCGGAGCGGCGACGAGCGAACAAGCCAACCGGCCCTCGCCGAGAGATCCCTCCGAGCTTCCGAATGGAAGGAAGGACACGCCGTGATTGTGCCGGTGCCGCCTCGTGATCGTCCGCTGGTTCTCTACGACCTGCTCGAGCAGATCGCCTGGCTCCAGCTTGTCGGAGCTGACCCGACTGAGATCGAACAGTTGGCGCAGGAGTATCGGCGGCTGCGGGCGGAGCTGTGATGGCCGGCCGGAACCTGACCGAGGCGCAGCGGGAGGCTGCTGACCGTACCCGGCGTGAGACGGTCGAGCAGTTGCACGAGCAGTTGGCCGATGGCATCGCGAACCTGGACGGCAAGGACGCCTGGCAGCGGTGGCTGGGCATGGCGTCCAGGTTGCACCGGTACAGCTTCAACAACGTCATGCTCACGATGCTGCAGAAGCCGGACGCGACGATGATCGCCGGCTACCGGGCCTGGCAGGCGATGGGCCACCAGGTGCGGCGCGGGGAGAAGGCGATCAAGATCCTCGGCCCGGTCACCCGCAAGGTCGAACTCGTCGACCGCCACACTGGTGAACCGATCCGCGACAACGATGGCCGGACGCAGTACACCCGGCAACTGGTGGGAGTCCGCCCGGTGAGCGTCTTCGACGCGAGCCAGGTCGATCCTCCCGTCCAGACCCCGCCCGAGCCGACCCTGTTGCGCGGCCAAGCACCGCCGGGACTATGGGACTCGCTGGCCGAACTGGTCGAGGCGGAAGGCTTCCAGCTGACCCGCGGCGACTGCGGCGGAGCCAACGGGCTCACCGACTACCTGGGCCGAGAGGTTCGGGTCCGGGCCGACGTCGACGAAGCCCAAGCCGTGAAGACGCTCGCCCACGAACTGGCGCACGTGCTGATCCGTCCCGAGTCGGGTGAGCCGTACGCCGGCGCCTGTCGCGGCCGTCGCGAGGTGGAGGCCGAGTCAGTGGCGTACGTGGTCGCGGCCGCGCACCACCTGGACACCAGCCAGTACACGTTCAACTACGTCGCCGGCTGGGCAAGCCAGGCGGCCACCCCCGAGCACGGCATCGAGGCGGTCGTGGCCGAGACCGGAGCCCGGGTGATCGCGACCGCGGATGCGATCGTGGCGCACACCAAGCCGGCCGACCTCGAGACGAAGCTGGTCGACGCCGTCGCCGAGGACCTGGGTGTCACGGCTGGTCTGGCGCCCAAGGCGACAGCTCGGACCCCCGAGCCCGAGGTGTGGGAGACCTTCACGTTCACGCCCAGCCCCGGAGCCCAGGCGGAGGCCCGCCGGCCGATTCCGTTGGAGCGCGGAGTTGAGCATCCCGGCCTAGGCATCTGAGGGCCCCTGAGCACGTCGGCCCACTCACGTTACCTAACGGGGATGATAAAGTATGAGCATGAGTGTTGAGGTGAGCCTGGACGAGGTGCTGGCCCGTCACAACGTCGGGATCAGTGGCGCAGAGTTCCTCGCAGAACTGGACGCCGACCTGTCGCGGGTGACCGACCCGGGCGCGGCGCCGTTGAGCACTGCCGAGTCCGCCTTCCTGCGTGCGCACGGCGGTCCGGCAGCGGGCGAGGTGCTGGACGCCGATCCTGCGGTCCTCGTGCAGTATGCCCGCCGGGCCGAGGTGGCGCGCATGACCGGTCTGCTGGCCGACAGTGTGGGGATCGCCGAGGCGGCGCTGCTGCTCGGGGTGGATCGCAGCCGTATCTCCCAGCGGCTCTCGGCGGGCAGCCTGTGGAGCTTCCGGCTCGGCCGGAGTCGCCGGCTGCCACGCTGGCAGTTCACAGCGGACGGACGCAGCCTCCCCGGCCTGGATCTGATCGTGGTGGCGATCCCGGCCGAACTGTCGCCGGAATCGGTGGCCGGCTTCATGAACACCGTCCAGCCCGAACTGGAGGGACAAACCCCGACCTCTCACCTGGCCGGCGGTGGTGACCCGGGTCCGGTTGCCGAACTGGTCGCCGGCCTCGGCCTGTGGTGAACCTGCCCAAAGTCCCGCGGACCCCGCCCACAGTTCTCGTGCGCGAGCCGGAAGACGTCCTCAGCGTCCGGCCTGTGTTGTGGCGGATCCACCGCACCCAAGGCGGACATGTGCTGGCTTGGAACCGAATGCGCTCGTTTGGGCCGCTCCTGACGATGCGCTACGACCCGCACCCCGAGCCCACCGGCACGTCTGCCGAGGGCGTGCTGTACACGGCCGCCGGCCTGGCTACGGCTCTGGCCGAGACCTTCCAGGCCACCCGGCTCGTCGACTCCCGCAGCTTCGCCCCCCAGGTCACCGCTTGGACGCCGACCCGCGACCTGCGGCTGCTCGACCTTACTGGCAGCTGGGCGCTGCGCAACGGCGCCGCGTTCTCCCTCGCCACGGCGCCGAAAAGCACGTGCAGGGCGTGGGCGCGACAGATCCGAGCCACCTGGCCCGACCTCGACGGGCTGTCGACACCGTCCACCATGACCGGCGGCACCAACGTGGTGCTGTGGAACCCGGCCCGGTCCAGCCTGCCGGCCACCCCGGACTTCTCCCGGCCACTCGCCGAACCCACCCTGCACGCGATCACCACCCGGATCGCACGACACGAACTCGGCTATCGGGTGATCTGAGCTTCGGCCACGACCACGTTCGCAGCGGGAACCTCGGGGACTGCTGCAATCACCGGCAGCGAGCGGGCGTGGATAGGGAGAACCCGGGGACGCTAACCCACCCCCAGGCGCGTCCAGCCGGGTTCTGTTGCCGGTGATCGTACGACCGCCGAGCCGGCGCCGCCAGCGTCCGGCCAAGGCGATCTGATCTGCCCCATGAGCCTAGCGCTGGGGGCCGAGAAGGACTGGATTATCAAGAAGCGACCCCCTTTCAACGTCCAACACAACCTCGGCCACGCAGAGCTCCGTTCGGCACACTTGGAGTTCAGGGCACAAGGCGGAAACGCTGCCGAGCTGATTCCACGGGTGTTGCCTAAGCGTCTCCCACTCGCGGCCACGCGTCGCCTCGAGGGTGGGGGATGTTGCTTCCTTTGGTCGCCGCCGTCCCACACTGACCCAACCCGAGGCGGGAGGCCCCTACTCTGCCGCTCGACGCTGCGACCTTAAGCCTCGCGACGGGGTGGAGTCGGCTGTTGTCGTTGGGTTGGTGGTCTGGCATCATGGGTTGTGTAGCCAGCCCACTGCGGTGAGTGCTGGAAGTGAACCCGGGATCTCCTGCCGGACGACAGGGCCCGGGTTTCGCGCTGTTCGGGGCCCTGTCAGGTTCGTGGTGGGAGTTGGGTCAGTGTGACCTTGTGGGCGATCTTGTCGTAGAGGCTGGGGTCGCCGCAGCGGTAGGCGCTGACGATTCCGCATAGCGAGTCGGGGAGCCACAGGAGTGGCTCGCGTCGGCCGACGCGATGGTCGATTCGGAGTGCGGTGTTGATCGTGGATTGTTGGCGCAGGTAGTCGAGCATCTTGCGGTCGCGCTGGTCGTCCTTCACGCCGCGTGATTCCACGATCACCCGGTCGACGCCGAGGGAGGCGAGTTCGGGAAGCAGGATTTCCATGGTGAGCCTGCGGCGTCGCTCTGGGAGTCGGTCGGACGGGTGTGGCGAGGTGACCACGACGAGGTGCTCGATGTCGATCGTGGCGATGGTGTCGGTGATCCGGTGTTGGCGGGTGGCGCGTTCGTCGCGCCAGTGGAGTTTCACCTGGCCGGGGAGGAGCAGCCGGGTCATGGTGTCGCGGACGCTGTCGTACTGGCCGGCGGTCGTGATGGCGGCGGCCATGATGTAGGTGTCGGGATCGTGTGTGGCGTTGGAGCCTGATTCGTCGACCCAGGCGATGATCGGGCTGTTCATGCCTTGGCGCCCTTCTTCTTGCGCTTCTTGCGGACTTTCGCGGTGGTGGTGGCGTTCTGTGCGCGGACGCGGGCTCGGGCCCCGGCCTGGAGGGCCTCGCGGGCGTCTTTGCTGTAGGGGTCGGCGAGGGCTCGGTGGGTGATCGGGCGGAGCCCGCTCGGGGTGCGCGGTGCGGCGACCATCTGGACGCGGGTGAGCAGGACGTTCTGGGCGAGAAGTTCGTTGTAGCCGCGTTCGGCGGTGCGTTCGCTGATGCCGTACCAGTCGGGCATCTTGTCGAGTGGCACCTGGAAGGACGGGCGCTGGTGGGTGTCGTGGAGGGTGACGAGGAGCATGGCGAGTCCGGGAAGTCGGAGGTTGTCGATGAGCCCGGTGGTCCAGGCCTGGTTGGGGATGATGAAGAAACCTTTGCCGACGTCGGCGCCGGCCGCAGTGGGGCTGGTGTAGGCGTTGCCGCTTCCGTCTTCGAGGAGCGGGGTGAGGCCGATGAGCCGGTTGGTGCCGGTGCGCTGGAGGAGTTTGCGCTCCTCGAGTTGGTCGAGTGCCCGGGTGAACTGGTCGGGGCTGCAGGGGTGTGCGGTGTTGAGTATCTCGGTCCAGCGGCGCGGGGGGAGCATCTCGTCCTTGAGTGCTTCGAGTGCGAGGGCGAGCAGCAGCAGGCGCAGCGCGGTTTCCTGGCGGGTGTTGACCATGCTGCCGAGGATGGATGGCCGGCTGCCGGTGGTGTTCGGCTGTTGGACGAAGACTTTGCGCAGGGTCGCGTAGCCGCGGCGGGTGTTCCCCAGCAGGGTGGTGCGGAGCTCCTCAGGTGTCTGGGGAGACTGGTCTTCGATGTCGCCGAACGGGTCGCTCATGGCGTCGAAGATACGGTCCGGGACGTGGCCAGACAAGTTCATCGGTCACCGAATCGACACGTCCCAGGTGCCGTAATGGTAGTGGAGTGTGGAATGCATCCATGGGAGTGCATGCCGAGAGTCTTGGGAGAGCGTTATCGGGTTGGGCGCCGGCGGCGCCCTCGCGGTTGAGTAGGGGAGCGTTGAGCGGCGGTGTCGGTGTGAGCGGCGGGCACTCTGGGACGCTTCTGTCGTCCGTCCGCCCGGGGGTTCGTCCGTCAGGCGCGGGCGGCGGCCAAGCTGGTTTCGCCGATCGCTGTGGGCTTCGGAGTGAACCGCCGGCGTCCGGGGGACGCTTGTGTGGCCGGTAGGCCGCTTGGGGTGATGGGCACGGCATCCTCCCTCGCTTCCCGCTCGAGTCCGTCGCGAAATGGCGGACCCGGTTTCCCGACCAGCGCGACGTCAAGGCTGCCGCGATAGCGACGTCCCGCCCGGGCGCCTGAGATCGCCGACGAACAGACCGCGTTGGCCATGGGGTAGAGCCTGCGGTCCAATACGATCGGTGGCGCGTCAGAACAGGCGGGCACTGGGCAGTTCGTGGGGCTTCAGGAAGAGGGGACAGTGGCTGGTGGTCGTGGGGTCGTGACGACTCTCCCGGACGCCGTGAAGCGGCTCAACAAGTTGACTGGACTGTCGGTAGACGAGATCCAGCGGTTGGTGAGCGCGCAGCCCAACCCGCCGGCGCAGATGATCACTGTTCCGCTGTATGACAAGAATCGACGCTTCCGGGTGGAGCTGATCGCTGCCCTTGACGGTGTGTTCGCCGATCGCATCCCCGACTACCCATCTGGTGCGCTGACCAGGGCCTTCCGCACTGAAGACCTCCGCGAGCTGAGGCAATTCCTCGGCGACGATCTGGTCGCCGGCGCAGGAGAGGATGGGCTGGCCGAAGCGAGCGCGCCCGACCATGCTCGGGCTGAGTCGTCTGGCGGTGCATCACAGCTGGCCGAGTCACAGGGCCGGTCAGCCCGGCAATGGGTCGTGCAGCTGGGCGTCCTGGCCGGCGTGCTCGCTGTCATTTCCGTCGCAGGCGGGTGGGGCTGGTATCACACCAGGCCGGTCTCGGTGAGCGGCGTCGTGTCGTGTACGTCGGGTGCGCGGGTTACCGGGGTGTGGCTCAGCTGGTTCGAGCCGCTGAACTGGGGAGACTTCTCGGAGCCACCTACTCAGGGAGGTGCACCGGGGGAGTGGGAGTTCACTGCCCATACGCCGCTGTTGACGTCGTGGCGGGCGCGGGTCGGCTGTGGTGGGACACCTCAGGTGTGGGCCGTGAAGACCTTCAGCGGCTCGTTCAGCGACAACCCGGTTCGGCTCGTGTGCGATGACCAGCGGCGGGTCGCGTCTGGGGTGCGGGAGTGCACGGTGGTTCGCTGACGGGTCCAGGCGACCGTGGGGGATCTGCGGGGTTCTCGTGGCGCTTGCGAGGGGGAACCGGGGGGTTCTGCGGGTGATGCGGACGCTGGTCTCGGATCGACGCTGGAGCCATCCGGCGTCACACCGAGAAGCCGGCCAGCCGAAAGGAAGCCCGCCATGATCACCACCAAGAGCCGTGCCGCCGCCGTCAGCGGTATCGCGGCCGCACTGCTCGCCGCCGGCCTCAGCGCCACGGCTACCGCAACGCCAGCCTTCGCCGGGAACTTCGTCAGCTACGTCGCCAGCAACAGCGGGGGCGCGAACCTGCGCGAGTGCCCCAACACGGGCTGCCGTTCCTTCGGCTGGATGAAGAACGGCACCCGGCTCGACATGGTCTGCTGGACTGACGCCCAGTGGGTCGCCCCGCCGAACAGCAACTACGGGTCGCAGCGCTGGTTCAAGGTGTGGACCACCGCCCTGGGCGCGACGGGCGGCTACGTGCACTCGTCGCTGGTGGCCAACCAGACCGTCGTCCCGCGCTGCTGAGATCCGTGGCGGGGTTGGCCGGTGAGACGGGGTTCCGGCCAACCCCACCAACTCCGACGAGCTACTGATCGTGGTGACGCCCGGCATGCGCGAGGGGCGGGGCGGCGGGGCTCACTCGTCGTGGTCCTCTTGGGTGGCGCGGGCGATGTAGCTGGCCATGCCCGGGACCGAGAAGGCGACCTTGCCGCGTTCGGGCATGTAGATCAGGCCTTTGCGCAGGAGTGACTGGCGAACCGGCCCCAGCTCCGTCCGCTTGAGGCCGAGCACCCTGGCCACTTCTGCCGTCGGGATCTCAAGTCCGCCTCCGCTGGTCATGGCGGCCATGAATTCTCGTTCGCGGGCTGAGGCCCGCTCCCACCTGGCCGGGAAGAAGCCCGCGTCGAGCTGTGCCTGGCCGACAAGAACGGCGGCGCGGGCGTCCTCGATCGTGAACCTCTTCTCGGCTGCCAAGTCCCAGATGGCTTTGCCGTACTCCTGCAGGAAGTAGGGGTAGCCGTGGCTGGTGGCCACCAGGTGGGTGACGGCCTGCGGGGTGTAGGAGCAACCAACCCGTCCTGCCGGGATCTCGAGGGCCTCTCGGGCCGCTTCGTCGGCCAGGGGGCCGATCACTGAGTAGCTGAACAGCCGCTCGGCGTATGAGCGCGAGGCGGTCAGGGTGGCCGGTAGGTTCGGCAGGCCGGTGCCGATCAGGTAGAACGGCAGTGCTTGCTGCTGCGCCTTGTGCTGGGCGACGATCAGTGCGCTCAGCAGTTCGGGGTCAAGGTCTTGCATTTCGTCGACGAAGATCGCGAACGCGCAGCCCCGTTCTCGCGCGGCTTGAGCGATCGCGGTTACCAACTGCTCGATGTCGAGGTCCAGTAGTCCGCTCGCTCCGGGTTCGGGATTGTGTTCCCAGGAGACTGGCCCGACGCTGAGGGTGAATCTGCCCACCATCTGCGACAGGTGTTCGATGCCGGTCCCGAGCCGGAAACGCATGCTGAACTTCACTAGAGCGGCCTGGATCTCGGCGCCGAGCCGGCGGCGGACGTCGCCGACCCCGTAGTTGCTTGTCTGGCCTTCGGTGACGACGCATACCCAGCTGTGGGTCTCGGCCATCTGGACGAGTTTGTTCATCAATGCGGTCTTGCCGACCCCTCGGAGGCCGGACATCACCATGCCGCGGTCGACGGTCTTGTGTTTGGCGCGGATGATCAGGAAGTCGAAGTACTTGATCTGGTCTCCGCGTCCGGCGAGTTCGGGCGGCTGCAGGCCGGCCCCTGGCCGGTAGGGGTTCAGCGCGGGCTCCATGTAGCAAAGTGTACGCCTGTATAAGGTCACCACTTATTCAGGGTTACAGAACCCTACACGTGCTCTGGCATCATGGAGACGTAGCCAGCCCACCGCGGTGAGTGCTTGGAAGCGGACCCACGCCTGCCGGACAACAGGGCCCGGGTTTCGCGCCCCTTGGGGAAGATCAGTCGACGGGCCAACTGGGCGTGATCCGATGATCCCGCCGTCGTGACCAGCCCGCGGTCCCCGGTTGCGCCGCCGGCTGCGTGCTCAGTTGCGGAGCAGGCCTTCGACAGCTGGGAGATCATGCTGAGGGTTCCTGCGGAGCCTCCCTCGTGGGGTGGCGTCGAGATCTGCGGGTGTGATGATGATCAGTCGGATGCCGTGCGCGGGGATGAGCTGGTGTCTGCGGTCGTCGTAGAGGGCTCGTTGGACGCCGCGATCGACACCGCTGATGGTCAGCCGATCGGGCTTGTCGAAGTGGGCGATCAGTTGGTCGTGTTGTCGTTCGCGGTACTCGACGACGAGGTTCGCCTGCGTCCAGTAGCTGTCGACGGGCAATCGGGCCCGCCGGCCGGTCTTCCCGGGATCTCCGAGGAGCCAGTCGAACCGATGCTGACGTTGGCCTCTCTCGCCTAGCGCCCGGTCGCAGAGGTCGAGGACGTAGGCCTCGTCGCTGGCGTCTCTTCCCATGTGCCGAGGTGTGCGGTGAAAGAGTGATCTCCGACGAGGCTCGCTTAGCCCGCGTCCGAAGTGTGCCTATGGTCCTGCCGGGGCGAGGAGCCTGGGTCCAATAGCATCGGTGGCGCCGCATGCATCGTCCATGCGTTTGTGGGTTGGGCCGCTTGCCGGCTGTGTAGCGGTTGGCGGGCTATTGGGAGGGGCAAGAGTGGCTGATCGCGATCCCAGTAGCCGGGGATGACGCCCGGTGCATCCCCAACCGTTGGCGCTGTTCCCGAGCTGATGCCGGACGCCACTGATCCTCCGGCACTATCCGTCGTCGCCAGACGTCTTCGAACCCAAACCACCAGCCATGAGGAGGCTCCGCAGCCGGGCGCGGTACACGCCGACAGTCTCGTAGTCCAACGAAAGCGGCGCGTCGGGCTCGAACTCGGTGCAGCCAGCGGTCAGAAGACGCTGATGGCTCTTGGGGTCGAGCCTGTCCGAGCCGTGCACGATTAGGTTGCGGATCACTCCGACCTCCACAGCGCCTGCGAGCCCGCCCTCAACCTGGTTCCAGGTTGCGCCGGCCAGTTTGAGGAGTCTGGTTCCCCAGTCCTCGATTCCTGCGACGCGCCGGGACTCGACGCCCAGGTGGTCCGTCGCGGCGGACTCCGCAACCGAGTATGACAACACCAAAGCCGCTGCCACCAAGGTGCCTTCGTCTTCCAGGGCTCGCGCGTGGTCAACGAGCCGGATCGTGAATGCGCCGCCACGTGCCCGAGCCTTGATCTTCAGATTGGATCGGTTCGTGAAGTTCAGGCTCTCCCAGAACGACCGCTCCCTCTCGATAGCGATGCGCGTGCTGATGAGCGAGCGGGTCAGCGCACCCCAACGAGACCACAGCCCTGATGTCGGCGCCGCACTCGGGGAGACATTCATGGCAGGGAGTCTGGCACTTCGTGACCCCTCCGCCGGTCTGAATGGGAACACATGGTGACCTACCCCAAGGGAGAGGCTGGCCATCGGACGGTCGACTCGAGCGCATCTATAGGCCGACCTTGACATCGCGGACGGGAGTTGGCGGCAGGTTCACGCCGAGCCGGTTGTGGTCAGAGTCCGATGCTGTGGGTCTGTGGTTCGGCGGGCGCGATGGCCGCGAGCAGCGCCCGCTCCTGAGCTGCGCGGAGCGGATCGAGGACTACCTGCACGGTCTCCCACGGGCCCTCGTCGTCGATCGGGTTGGGCTGCGTCGCGGGGGCTGTCAGAGCTTCGATGGTCAGTGGTGTCGCGCGCACGAGACGGTCGATCGCTTCTGCAGAGGCGGGGACGAGGGCTTCGCCGGAGTGGAAGCGGGCCGGGTCGGGGAGCCACTCGTAGCGGCCGCTGTCCAAGGCCCGCTGTACCGGGCCCGGCCTGGGGGTGTGGCTGGCGTCCAGCCAGACGCGGCTCGCTCCATGGGTCAGGTCGTCGAATGCTGCGGCGACCTGGTGCCCGACGCGGATGGCTGACTGGAGGCCGGAGTGCAGCACCGCGACCAGCTGCTCGGCCGTGACCTCGGCGAACATGTCGTCGGGGCGCTTCCAGTCGCCCCGGGTTCGCAGGGTGCCGTCGAGGTGGTGGCGTAGGTCGGCGGAGGCCTGACGAAGCTCGGACGCGCGTCCGCCAAGACGCAACTCGGCGGGCCAGCGGGTGGCTTCGCGCCATGCTCGTCCGGCGCTGTCCAGGGCTTCGCATACTGCGGAGGAATCGGAAAGCGCACCGGCATCGGCGCCGTTCCGCATCACGGCGCTCGCGGATGCGCACACCAACGCGATGTCTGCGGCGGCAAGTTGGAGCGCGAGTTGGGTGACGAGGCGAGGGCTGGTGATCGTTTCGGTCGCTGCCCGCTCCCAGCGGGAGAGGGCGCCGTCGATGCCGGGATCGGTCGGCCCGATGATCCGCCACGTCTGCAGTGCTGGCGATCGGTGGGGGTCTGTGTCGCTGCCGGCAAGCCGGGCAACCTCGGGCTCCGACTCCGCGCCGGCGTTCAGGAAGCCGCGCTGGGTCCAGCGGGCGACCCGCGCAAGCCCGGCCTCCAGGTTGGTGCGGATCGCTTCGCCTGCCTGCTCGCGGGCTGTGGGGCTGGCGACGGCCGGGACGCGCATGACCTCGGCGGTGCAGCCGATGGTCGCCGTGATGGCCATCAGCCCGGTACCGGGTGCGGGCAGCGGGTAGTCGCCGGGCGCAGCGGCCAGGGAGTTGAGCAGGGCTTCGAGTCGCCGAGCGCTGTCGTTGGGGTGGCGCGGACGGGCCTGAAGGAGTTGCAGGCTTGCCCGTGCCAGGGCACCCCATTCCTGGCGGACGCGCGGGATCGAGCCCGGCAACATCGTGGTGGCCTCGAGGTCGGCCAGCCGGGTATCGAGGGCGATCAGCAGATCGAGGGCGGAAGTGGCCATCTCAGCCCACCGCCCGGGAGAGCCGACGCAACTGTTGGGCGAGGGCGTCCAACTCGGCGCCGCCATCCAGGCTGAGTAAGTCCGCGGCCAGGGCGAGGGCGTCGCTCGGCGGTACGACGGCCACAGCCGGGACACCTTCGGGTCCGAGTTCGCTGACCTGGCTCTGGATCTCCAGGCACTCGACGCCGGCGAACAGCGCGACCGGCGACGCCTGCTCGGCAGCGAGCAGCTGGTCGACGGCCAGGCTCAAGTAGCTGAGCGCCAGGCCGAGATGGTGCGTCTGCGGCATTCGGGATCCGTTCTCGGTGCTACTTCCTTAAGCCGCCGGGAGGGCCCGTTCCGGACAGGTTCTCTCCTTGTTCCGTGGATCGGGTTCGGAACCGGGTCCCGGGTGGACACGGTCGGTCGTCGCTGCCGGTGGAGTCGCTTGACGAGCGAGCTAGAACAGGTGTTCGAATTGTCGCCGTGGAGATGGACGACTCGAAGCGGCTGCTGCGAGCACCTTTGAACGCGGTCGGCGCACCGCCGGGCAAGGACCGGAAGCTGGGTCGGCCTGGTGCGGGGCGGCTGGTCCTCGCCCGGCTGGTGTGGGAGAACCGAACCTCGATCGTCCCCGCGGTAGCGGTGTGGTTCGGCTCCGACCGGACCTGCGTGGAGTGGCGGAGCCATCCCGGCTCGCCGACCCGGATGACCTGGCTGCCCCGATCGGACGTCCGGCCGCACCTGCTCTACCCCAACCGCTACTAGCGACTCGGCGTCCGCCCGTCCGGGGGACGTCTGTCCAGCGGCGACATAGTGAACATAGTGAACGTGGGTTTGGCAAGGACGTTCACTACATCTGTGGATAACGAAATAGTCGTTGTCCACAGATGTTGGTTACACCGTTGGTGACATCGCTTTGGTGAGGTTCCGTGGTCTCAGGACCCACGGAAGGAACCCCATGACCGTCGCGGAATCCTTCGGCCTCACCGCCGACAAGATCAACGACCTGATCGATATTCATTGGCCCGAATGGGTCGCCGAGGCGCCGGATCTCGAACTGGTGCCGGCCAACGAGAAGCTGTGCGACTGGCTCCGAAAGGCACCTCCTGAGGAAGCCGACCTGGTGCTGCATGAGCTGGCCAGACTGGCGCACGAGGGTGCCGGCTCGTCCCCGGACGCGGCGTCGGTGCTGGCGTGGGTGATGATGCCCTCGGCGACGGTGCTGGCCCACCAGTTGCGGACGTTGAGCGACGACATCGACTGTCACGTGGCCGCCCAGTTGTGGATCTCTGTGCGCACCTTCCCGTGGCGGACGACCGGCCGGGTCGCGGCGAACCTGAACCGGAACCTGCGCAAGAAGGTGCTGCAGGACCTTGTCCCGACGTCAAGCCCGTTCCCTCCCGACGGCGACGATGTCGTCCAGGACGAGCCGCAGCCGGATGCGATCGAGGAGCTGATCGAGATCCTCGGCGACGGACTCAAGGCGGAGGTGATCGGCCAGGACGATGTCGACCTGCTGCTGGCCGTGATGGACGCTGCCGCGCAACTCGTGCCGCCGTCCGGGCCTGGAGTCGGGATCATCGGCGACCGGGTCTCGGCCCGGATCGGGGAGTTGCACGGGTGCTCGCCGCGGACGATCCGGCGTCGGATCAAGCGCTCGACGGATGCGCTGAGCCAGCTCGCCCAAGAGCAGCAGAGCGCGTGATGGCTTCGCGAATCCGGGATGTCGGGAGCCTAACAGTTACGTATCGCGAGGCTCTGGTCAGCGGCGGAGGGCCGATTTACCCTCGAATCACCCCCCAGGATGTGCCGCAGCAAAGAAATCCACCGATTCAGTGTCCGAATCCACCCATCTCGAAGGCTTAAGGGGGTGGAAGGAGATGCGAACGTGGTCCTGAACCGATTCCCGCTGCCCGCCATCGCGCTGGCCCTGGCCGCCCTGGGGCTGGCCGCCTGCACGACCGCAACACCTACGACGCTGCCGAGCGCAACGGCGACCTCAGTCGCCCAGACAGCCTCCGCCACCCCGACGGGGGCGCCGTCACCGAGCCCGACGATGGACGCCGATCAGGCGGCTGCCATCGAGGTGGTCGAGCAGTACTCGGAGGTCATGGCGACGATCCGAGCCGACCCCGCGAAGTACGACCAGTACAAAATGATCGAACTCCTGAAGCCACTCGCGTACGACGACATGATCCAGGCCAATCTCAACGGCATCCGGACTTGGCGCAACAACGGCTGGCGCGACGAAGGAACCGTCCACACGATCTCCACGTCTGCCGGTGAAGCCACCGAGATCGCCGGCGGATCGACGCGGGTCGTCATCACGATGTGCAAGGACCAGCGCGAGGTTGAGGTAGTAGACGCGAAGGGCAAGAAGGTCACGGCCAAAGCCGCCCAGTTCCCTGACTTCCTCCAGAACACCTATGAGATGAGGAAGCAGGCGTCTGGGACATTCAAGCTCTGGGAGCTTGCCGGCAAGGCGGTCGAGGGGTGTGCGTCGTGAGGCGCTTCATCGCTGTCCTAGTCGGTGCAGTCCTCTGCGCGGTGTGGAACGTCGTCCCGGCTTGGGCGGATCTCTGCCCGCCGGGTTGTGGGACGTCCGAGAGGGGAGGAGTGACCTGCCGGGTCTGCGACCACAAGCCTGGGAAGCCCTCGCCTGGCAAGCCGGACAAGCCGGGGAAGCCAGCTCTGCCGGCGTGCCCGCCGTCGAAGGATGCGATTCCGGAGGGCTCGGGCGCGGATGTTCCCAAGGGGTGGGTCCTGGTGCGCTGCATGGAGGGCAGCCTCGTCCTGCTGTTCTGGGTGGAGCCTGGTGTGAACCCGGGCCAGCTCGCGCGTTCGTTGCTGGACGAGATGAACCTGACCCCGATCGACATCGGGATCACGCCAAAGGGTCCGGACGCGTTGGCGCTGGTGGGTCTGCCGGTCTGGTTATGGGTGGACGAGCCCTCGAGCACCTCGTGGGGTCCGAAAACGATCTCGGCGGGCGGGGTGACGATGACCGCCAAGGCTCACAAGGTTGTCTGGGACACCGGCGACGGCGACAAGGTGTCGTGCGGCAAGGGCACCGAGTGGCGCTACGGCGTGGGTGAGGAGCCGTCGCCGACGTGTGGTCACACCTACACCGAGCAGGGCCGGTACACGGTCGAGGCGACCTCCTATTGGACGGCGGACTGGTCGGGTTACGGCCAGTCGGGGTCGTTCGCGTTCGAGTTGACCCGGTCGCAGCGGCTGGATGTCGGTGAGTTGCAGGTGATCGTGACGAGCGGCAGGTAGCCGCGGGAACCAGATCGGAGAGACGGCCATGACAGCAGTGTCCGAGAAGCACGTCGATACCGGCGTCACCGCGGTCGAGAACGGCCCGGTTCCGCGATCCCCGAAGTTGTCCCGCCGCCCGTTCCTGGTCGTGCTGGCCGCGGTGCTGGTGGTGGCCGGGGCGATGGCCGGCGGCCTGTTGTGGGCGTCGGCGACGAAGGCCGGCGAGGTGGTGGTGGTCCGGCAGGACGTGGCCCGCGGCACGGTGATCACCGCTCAGGATCTGGGCACGATCCGGGTGGGCGTCGACCCGTCCCTGTCCACGGTCCCCGCCGACCAACTCAGCGCCCTGGTCGGACGCCGCGCTTCGGCCGATCTGACTGCGGGGACGCTGCTGGCCGCCTCGCAGGTGTCGGAGACGGTGGTGCCGGGCCCGGGTGAGTCGGTGGTCGGGGTGCCGATCAGTCCGGGGCTGATGCCGGTGGAGCCGTTGGCGTCCGGCGACGCGGTCCGCCTGGTCCACTCCGGCGAGCTGCCGTCGGACTCCACCCCGACCGACCCGGTGACAGCGAAGGTGTTGCGGGTGACGCCGGGCGATACCCAGACCGTGGTGGACGTGATCGTCGGTGCCGACAAGGCGGTGCAGCTGGCGGAATGGGCGGGGTCGGGCAAGATCGCGCTGGTCCTGGACTCGCGGGCCCGGTGAGACTGCCATGGCCCTGATCTGTGCGGTGTCGGCGTCGGGTTCGCCGGGGGTGACCTCGACGGTTCTGGGGATGGCGTTGTGCTGGCCGCGTCCGGTGCTGCTGGTGGAGGCCGATCCGACGGCCGGGTCGGCGATCCTGGCCGGGCGGTTCCGCGGCCTGCAGAGCCATTCCGGGCTGATCGACCTGGTGATGGCAAACCGCAGCGGCGTCCTGGCCGAGGCGCTGCCCCGCGTGGTGATGGACGTGCCCGACACGACGGTGTCGATCCTGACCGGCTCCCGCACCCACGCCCAGGCGGCCGGCCTGTCCCGGATCTGGGAGCCGCTGCTAGGCGTGCTGCGCGGGATGACGTCGACGGGTGAGGACGTGCTGGTGGATGCCGGCCGGCTCGGTCTGGACGGCTCCCCGACCCCGTTGATCGCCGACGCCGACCTCACCCTGCTGGTGCTGCGCAGCAACCTGCGTGCTCTCGCGGCGGCGAAGTCGTGGGCCGACAGCCTCGGCGCCGACGCGGTGCCGGGCCACAGCGTCCAGGCGGTGGTCGTCGGCGAGAACCGTCCCTACCGGGCCGCGGACGTGGCCCGCACCCTCGGCCTTCCCGTCCTCGGCACGGTCGCGTGGGATCCGCGTCGGGCCGAGGTGTTCGCCGACGGCGCCGACAAACCCACACCCCGGTTCGGCGGCGCGACCGCGGCGGATCGCGCGTTCGAGGCGTCCGGCTACCTGCGCAGCATCCGCGCCCTGGGTGAGGCCGCACGCAAGGCAGCCACGAGCGCCGGCGAGGGCTCGTTGCTGCGGGAAATGATCGCCGCCCGGATAGGAGAGGAGGCCCGTCGATGAGCACCGACCCGCTGGATCTGCCGATCTTCACCGACATCGACGCCGACACCAAGACCGCGGCGTCTGCTGGACGGGAGGAGGGACGCGTCCGTTCGACGTTCCGCTACCCCGTACCCGCCGCGGCGCCGGCCGCGCCGCCGCCGCTGCGTCTCCTGCGTCCGGACCCGGTGCAGCTGCCGGTGCCCGTGGGCAGCCGGGTCGTGGGCCTGGTGGCGATCCCGGACGTGGACTGGAAGTTGGTGGCGCGGATGCGCACCGAGGTGGCCCGTCGGCTGGCCGAGCAGATCGGCGAGTCCCGTCCGGACAGGGAGGCGGAGGAGGCCGAGGGCTCGGCGATCATCCGCCAGGTGTTGGAGGAGGACACCGCCGAGGAGATCGTCCGGGTCGGGCAGGCCCGGTCGCTGGCCGAGCAGGAGGTACTCGCCAAGGCGGTGTTCGACGCCATGTTCGGGCTGGGCCGGATCCAGCCGCTGGTCGACGACGACCGGGTGGAGAACATCATGATCGCCGGCCACAACCGGGTGCTCGTCGAACTCGCCGACGGCACCCTGTGGGAGATCCCGGCCATCGCCGAGAGCGACGACGAACTGGCCGAGTTGCTGGAGCGGCTCGCCAGCCGGTCGGAGAACCCGCGCTCATTCACCCCAGCCAGCCCCTCGCTCCACCTGGTCCTGCCCGGAGGGGAACGGCTGGCCGGCGCCCGGGACACCGCCCGGCTGTCGGTGGTGATCCGCCGCCACCGCATCCGCAAGGTCTCCCTCGACGACCTCGTCGCCTGGGGCACGATCTCGCCCACCCTGGCCGGCTTCCTCGCCGCCGCGGTGAAAGCCCGACTGTGCATCGTCGTCTCCGGCGAACAGGGCGCAGGCAAGACCACGACGCTGCGGGCGCTGTGCGCCCAGATTCCCCGGCTGGAACCGGTGGGCACCTTCGAGTCAGAATACGAACTGTTCCTGCACGAGCTTCCCGACCAGCACGCGATCGTTCACGCCTGGGAGTCCCGCGAGGGGTCGGGGGAGCGACTGCCGGACGGCCGGCTCGCCGGGTCGCGGACGACGGCGCAGCAGATCATCGACAGCTTCCGGTTCAACCTGGGCCGCCAGATCCTCGGCGAGATCCGCGGCGAAGAGGTGTGGAGCATGGTCAAGCTCATGGAGTCCGGCTCCGGGTCGATCTCCACCACCCACGCCGGCTCGGCCGAACAGACGATCCGCAAGCTCGTCACCTGCGCCATGGAGGCCGGCCCCCAAGTCTCCCAAGACCTGGCCTCGACCAAGCTCGGCGAGACCGTCGACCTGGTCGTCCACATCGCCTGCGACGTCGTCCCCGGCCCCGACGGCTCAGCCGGACGCAAACACCGCTACGTCGCCGAAGTCCTCGCCGTCTCCCCCGGAGAGCGGCCCCGCGGCTACGCCACCACCACCGTGTTCGCACGGGTACCGGGCGGCTGCGCCGTCCCCCACACCATCCCCGAGGAGCTGCGCGACAAGCTCGCCGCCGTCCGCTTCGACTTGGCCGGCTTCGAGGCCGAAGCAGCCGACAGCAGGCTGCCATGACCACGCTCCTTGCCGCGCTGGCCGGGGCGATGATCGTCGGCGGCATCCTGCTCGGCATCTACGGGATGATCCCCCGGCCCGTCCCACCACCACGCCCGAAGCGTCCGCCCCGATCGGATCGGCTGGTCCGCTGGTGGCGCGGACTGCCGCCATGGCAGCGCTGGGCGAGCATCGCCGCCCTCCTGGCCGGCATCGTGATCATGGTCGCCACCGGCTGGGTGATCGCCGTCCCGATCCTGCCGGCCGCCGTGCTGGGCCTGCCGGCGTTGCTGATGGTGACCAGCGCGGATCGGCAGATCGCCCGGATGGACGCGATCGCCGAATGGACCCGCAACCTCGCCGGGGTGCTGACCGCCGGGCAGGGCATCGAGGCGGCGATCCAGGCCAGCCTGCGCTCCGCGCCGGACGCGATCCGTCCCGAGGTCGGCCGGCTGGTCGGACGGATGCGGTCACGCTGGTCCACCGAACAGGCTCTACGCGCGTACGCCGACGACCTCGACGACGCCACCGGCGACCTCGTCTGCGCGGCCCTGATCCTGGGTGCGGCCAGGCGGGGGGACGGGCTGGCCCGGGTGCTGCACGACCTGGCCGAGTCGGTGTCGGCCGACGTCCGCGGCCGGCGCATGATCGAAGCCGACCGTGCCAAACCCCGCGCCTCGGCCCGCATGGTCACCCTGCTGTCCATCGGCGCCCTCGTCTTCTTCGGTCTCGGCGGACGCTTCTTCGCCCCCTACTCCACCCCACTCGGCCAACTCATCCTGCTCGCCTTCCTCGGCTGCTACGGACTGCTGCTCTGGTGGCTCAGACGCATGGCCGAGATCCAGCCCGCCTCCCGCTTCCTCGGAAGCCACGCCAACCGGGAAGTGGGCCGGCCGTGAGCACCCTGCAGTTGTGGATGGTGGCCGGCGGCCTGGTCGGCGCCGGCCTGGCCTGCCTGGTGTGGTGGCTCGTCCCTGCCCATCCCGAACCTGTCCAGGCCCTCGAACGACTCTCCTCACCCGTCCGACGCACACCCGTCCCGGCGCCGGTGCCTGGACGCAGCGGGTTGGAGGAGCGGCTCGGCCTGTGGGCGATGCGACGCCTGCCCGCCCGGCTGTGGGCGAACGCACCGCGCCGTGACCTCGCCCTGATGGGTAAACCGCTGCACGTGTTCTACGGCGAGAAGGTCGTCTTCGTCGCCACCGCCGCCGTCTCGGTGCCGCTGCTGTCCGCGGTCTTCTCCCGCACCCTGCCGATGCCGGTCGCTGTCCCGGCCGGCGCGACCCTGCTGGGCATGTTCCTGGCGTGGTTCCTGCCCGACGGCAACCTGTCCGACGCCACGAAGAAGGCCCGCGTCGAGTTCCGGCGGGCACTCGGCTCCTACGTCGACCTGGTCGCCCTCGAACGCAACGCCGGCGGCTCCGGCACCCGCCAAGCCCTCGAGAACGCCGCCCGCGTCGGAGACTCCTGGCCCTTCGCCCGCATCGGCGACGCCCTCGCCCGTAGCCGCTACTCCGGCGACACCGCCTGGGACGCGCTCCACGACCTCGCCGCCGAGCAGGGCTTGGCGGATCTGGACGATCTGGCCGACATCATGCGGCTCGCGGGAGAAGAAGGCTCCCAGGTCGTCGACACCCTCCGGAGCCGGTCGGCCGAGCTGCGGCACGCGATCCTCGCCGAGGACCAGGCGAGCGCCAACATCGTCGGCGAACGCATGGTCATCCCCTCGATCCTGATGGCGTTCACCTTCGTCGCCATCCTCCTCGTCCCCGCCCTGCTCCGACTCGGAGCCGGCTGACCCACCCCGAAGTGAAGAAGATGGAAGGAACTGAAATGACCGAGCTGAACCAGACCAGCGCCTGGCTCCATGCCGTCCTGTCGAAAGCCCGTGACGAGCGCGGGTTCTCGGTGTCCAGCGAGCAGCTGTGGTGGCTCGTCGGGATCGTCGCCATCGTCGGCATCGTGGTCGCAGCCCTCAACGGCTACATCGAAGGCCTCCTCGCCAAGCTCTGAACCGAGCCAAGGAACAGGGATGCGTCCGGAGATGGACGGGTCAAGGGAGCGGGGCTCGGTCTCGGTCCAGATGGTGCTGCTCATGCCCACGCTGCTGCTCGTGGTGTGGATCGCGCTCGGCGCAGCCATGTACTTCTACGGCCGCACCACCGCGCTCGCCGCCGCCCAGGCAGGAGCCACCGCCGGCGCCGCCGAACACGGCACCACCGACGACTGCGTCCGCACCGCCACCGACCTCGCTGTCCGGGCCGGCGACTCCCTGGCCGGACTCCAGGTCACCTGCCAGGTCGGCGCCCAGACGGTCACCGCGACCGTCACGGGCAGCACGCTGAGCCTCGTGCCGGGCTGGGAACCGGCCACCACCCAGACCGCAACCGTGCCACGAGAGGAGATCTCATGACGCCGAACTGGCGGGATGAGCGGGGCTCTGCGGCGGTGGAGATCACCATGGTCGCCCCCGTGCTGGCGCTGTTCATCCTGGTCATCATCTTCGGCGGACGCCTTGCCCTGGCCCGCCAAGCCGTTCAGTCCGCCGCGTTCGACGCCGCCCGGGCCGCCAGCCTCGCCCGCACCCAGACCGATGCCCGCACCGCCGCCGCCAAGACCGCCGCCGCGACCCTCGCCAACCAGAAGCTGCCCTGCACTACCACCCAGCTCGACCTCGACACCACCGGGTTCGCCAAGCCCGTCGGAACCCCGGCCACCGTCACCGTCCGGCTGACCTGCGACGTCGCGACCGGCGACCTCGGCCTGCCCGGTATCGCGGCGACCGTCCCGGTGGACGCCGAGGCGACCTCCCCGCTCGACTCGTTCCGCGAGAGGAAATGAGATGCATCAGCGGCTGAGGGATGAACGCGGTGCCGCCGTCACCGTGTGGACGGTGATGGTCATGGCCGCGCTCACCCTGATCGTCGGGCTGGCTGTCGACCTGTCCGGCCAAGTCAACCGGATGCGACTGGCCAGCGACGTCGCCGCCCAGGCCGCCCGCACCGCCGGCCAGCAGCTCGACGCCGACACCTACACCGCCACCGGCGGAGACGTCGAAGTTGCCGCCGCGCGCGCCAAGACCGCCGCCATCAATTACGCCAAAGCCTCCGGCATGAACGCCACCGCCCACATCGAATCGGGCACCGACCTCGTCGTGGACGTCACCACTGACTACGAACCCGTCTTCCTGTCCGCTTTTGGCATCGGCACTCAACAGGTCACCGCCACCGCCCGAGTCCGGGTCGTCAAGGCACTCGAAGGGAAGGAACACCGATGACCGGACTCCGCGCACTCGCCGCCCTGCTCGGCCTCGCCGCGATCGTCATCGGCATGCCCGCCCTCCTCATCGCGGCCGCACCGATCGGCGCGGTCAGCATCACCTGGACCCCGGACGGCATCTGGCAGGCACTCACCACCCCCGACAACGGCACCATCGCCCTCGCCCTGTTCAAGCTGGTCGGCTGGATCGCCTGGGCCATCCTCACCGCCGCCGTCCTCGTCGAACTCGCCGCGCTCGTCCGCCACACCCCCGTCCCGAAGCTGCCCGGCCTCGCCGTCCCGCAGCTGGTCGCACGCCGGCTCGTCGCCACCGCTGCAGTGCTGTTCATCGCCACCTCAACCGCCTCGGTCGGAGACCTGACCACCGCCCCGGTCGCGCAGGCCGCCGGCGTCCCGCAACAGCCCGTGCCCGCCCACGCACTCCCCGCCCATCCCCAGCCGGCCGACGCCCACCAGCAGGCTGGCAAGGCGCGCAGCTACACCGTGAAGAAGGGCGACACCCTCTCGGAGATCGCGCTCGAGCAGACCGGCCAGGCCCGCAACTACCCCAAGCTGTTCCGTGCCTCCACCCACACCGTCCAACCCGGAGGTCGACGGCTCACCGACCCCGACGAGATCGACATCGGCTGGAAGATCACCATCCCAGCCCAGCACACCAAGCACGTCAGGCCGGTGAAGGACGGCCCGACTACGGCGGCGGAAACCCCCGTGTCCAAGCAGGCGCCGGAACCTGCCCAGGATGGCCGGCCGGGTAGCCCGGATTCCCAGCCGAGCGCACCGGTGGGCACGCAGGCGGCGCCGTCTCCGGCGTCACAGCCGGAGAAGTCGGTCGAAGCGCCCTCCACGGCGTACGTGTCGGCGACCTCGGATGCTCCGGCGTGGCTGCTGACCGGACTGGCCGGTGCCGGGGCGCTGCTGGCCGGCGGGCTGTGGCTGGTGCTTGCCCGACGCCGCGAGGCCCAGTTCCGCAGCCGACGACCCGGACGGATGATCGCCCCGCCACCTGCGGCCACCATCCCTGTCGAGAAGACTTTGATCCGGGAAGGGTCTGTCACCGGCGCCACCGTGCTGTTCATCGACGAAGTACTGCGCCGAACCACCGCCTCCCTCACCATCGCCGGGCAGCACGTGCCCGTCCTGATGGGTGTCGACGCCCACGCCGACCACCTCACGCTCCACCTCGCGGGACCCGCCGACCTACCTGCGGCCTGGACCTGCATGGACGGCGACGCTCGCCAGATCTGGCGCATCCGGGCCGACGCGGACCTCGAGCAGGCCGGGCCGCTCAACCCAGACGGCGCCCCACCGTGGCCGCAGCTCGTCACCCTCGGACGCGACAAGGATGGGTGGCGGCTGGTCAACCTCGAAGCGGTGGGGGTTGCGAGCCTCACCGGCAACGCCGGGAACTGCGTCGACCTGGCCCGCTACCTGGTCAGCGAACTCGCCATCTCCCCGTGGGCTCGTGACGTCCAGATCGACTGCCTCGCGGTGTGCCCCGAGATGCCCGACCTGGCACCCGACCGCGTCCACTACCAAGACAATCCCACCGTCATCCCCGAACGGGTCAGCACCGCAGTCGCCACCGCCGACCGGCTCGCCCGCGTCCACCCGAAAACCCTCGAAACCGCACGCGTCACCCACGCCGACGAAGACCTGTGGCACAGCCGACTCCTCCTCAGCGCCACGGCTGACGCCGAACACCTCGACGTCCTCACCCGACTCGTCGCCGACCAGAAGGGACGAACCGGCACCGCCGTCCTCCTCCTCAGCGCCGACCGCCCGCCCGCCGGTATGGAGATCCGGCTCACCGACAAGGGGCGCGTCCAGGTGCCGGCCCTCGGCCTGGATCTGGTCGCCAACGGTCTCACCGAGGACGAAGCCCGCGGCTGCATCGCCCTCATCAACGCCGGACGCAACCTCGACGACATCGAGATGCCCGTATCAGACGACCCCGACGGCGAGGAATGGGAGCAGTTCTGCAACCAGGCCGGAGCCATCCGCGCCGACAAGACCGTCGCACGCGACAGCGACGAGCCGGAGGCGACCTCCGTGCTGCCCGAACCCGACCGGGTCTATGTCACCGAGACCGCAAACACCGCCGAGGACCTGGCCGGACTCGCCCCGAAGGTGACCGTCGAGGTCGCCGAGCAGATCGAGGCCGCCGACCCCACCCTCGACGCCGACCTCACCGACTGGTGGGCCGACTCCTGCATCCGGCCACGCCTACGCGTACTCGGCCCGATCAAGGTCCGCATCGGCGTCGGCGGCTCCGCCAAGGCCGCGACCAACCGCAAACCAGCCTGCAACAACGCCGTCACCTACCTGTCCACCCGACCCCGGGGTGCTACCACTCAGGAAGTTGCCGACGCACTCAGCATCACGGACGACCGCGTCCGCCAGGACATGTCGATCGTGCGGGCCTGGCTCGGCGACAACCCCAGAACCGGCAGGAAGTTCCTGCCCGGCGCGACCGAACACCCGCTCGCCGTCGAACGCGGGGTCGGGCTGTACCTCATAGAGGATCTACTTTGCGACGCCGACCTGTACAAACGGCTCCGCCTGCGAGGAGAATCCCGCGGACCCGACGGCATCAACGACCTGAGAACCGCCCTACGGCTCGTCAACGGCGCCCCCTACGACGAACTCCGCACCCGCGGCACCGTCTGGCTCGCCGACAACCCCGTCGACCACGACCTGCTGTGCAGCATCATCGACACCGCCCACATCGTCTCCACCATCGCCATCCAGACCGGCGACCTCCAAGGCGCCCGCGCAGCCGCCGAACTGGCCGCCCTTATCGCCCCAAGAGATGCCAACCTGCAGATGGACCTCGCCAAGATCGCGGAACGGACCGGTGACGAGGCCAGTGCTGCGGCCATCGCCAGAAGCGTCCTTGGCTGGCGCGACGCCGTCGGCGATCAGGTTGATCTGTCAAGGCGCAACGACGCAATCCTGCGAACCCACCGGTTGCTGGAGCGAGCGCTGCGAGCGGGTTGATTGATCTGGTGACAGCGCCCCTCGTTAGGGCGTCACCAAGCTGGCCTTGTTTACTCGGCTCGGGGCGCCTCCGCGCGCGAGCCGCCACAAAAGGATGTCCAGTCTGGCGTCAGCCACGAGGCGTGGCGCGGATGGTTCTCGGCGAGCCATGAGGAAATCGTGCCACCGAGAGGAGACGTAACGGACCGTCGCGCCGCGGAGCCTCGCTGTCTGCGTACCCCCACCACGAGTTGCCGCATGGCTGGCCTTTGCCCAATTGAGTCCCAACGATCGCCGCGAGCACGCACTCCCGTGAGCCGCCAAAGAGTTTCTCTTCGCTTTCGACTGTCCGGAACGGCCCCCTTCGTTGGCTTAAGGGTGTGAACCCGAGAAGGCGGTGGAGAGATGAGTGTGGATCGCGACGGTGTCGCCCGGCTGTTCGACCAGATCGCCAGTGAGCAGGACGTCATCGACCAGCTGGTTGCGAATGCCCTGCGGCTGCAGGCGATTCAGCAGGCGAAGCGGGAGTTGGCGTCTTTGGACGCGGCGACGCTCAGGCGGGCCGTGGCCCGACGGCACGCGGCGCTGGCGGTCAGCGCATGAACGGCGTCTTCGCGGTTGACGAACTCACTCGCGCCTACCGCGCCGTGACGCTCGGCGAGTTCCGTTCCGGTAGTCGTCGCATCGGCCGGTCCCCCGAGGTCGACTCTGGGTGGAGCCCTGCCGACGACGAGGATGTCGTGCCCGTTGTCAGCTGCCTTGGCGGCGCGGGTGCATCGACGGTCGCGCTCGGACTCGCGTCAGCCGCTGAGGATGCCCGTGTCGTCGAGTGCTGCACGGTCGCGGCGTCCGGGTTGGCGGCTGCGAGTTCGGCTGAGCTGGGGGTCTCCCCCGACGGGTGGGTGCAGGCATCGCGCGGGCCGGTCCTGGTGGAGCGGCGCGGGGAGCGGGTGGCATCCCCGGCCCACTGTCCGGCTCCGAGGGTGACGACCCGAACCCTCACGGTTCTGGACTGTGCCTGGGAGGTCGATCTCCTGGTCGGCGACGACGGCTGGCTGGGTGCGACGATCCGCAACGCCCCGGCGGCTGTGATGGTCACCCGTCCGACCGTGCCGGGGATGCGGCGGCTGGAGGCCGCGGTCGGTCTGCTCGGCCTGGATCGAGTCTGCGGGGTCGTGGTCGGTGTGGAGAAGCGCTGGCCGCGTCCGGTCGAGCAGGCGCTGGGCACGTCCGGGCGGGCGCTGCGCGCGGAGGGTCGGCTGATTGGTCTGCCTCACGATCCCATCCTGGCGATGGAAGGTCTGACCCCCGAACCGCTGCCTGCCCCGATTCTCGCTAGCTGTTCGGCCGTGCTCACCATGCTGGAAGGAAACCTCCGATGACCTCGCTCCCTGTTGTCGCATCCCACCTGGTCGGGGCGGTCGTCCCGCTGGTGATTCCGCTGGAGGTGTGCCCGAAGGCACCGCCGGGGGCTCAGAAGTACGCCGACGACGTGATGGGTTACGTGCTGTGGGGTGTGGGGATCGTGTTCTTCCTCGGCCTGGTGATCGCAATCGCCGCGCTGGTCGCGGGGCGGATCGTGAACATGCCGCACGCCACCAAGATGGGCATCGTCGGCATCGTCATGGTGATCGTCGCCGCGATCGCCTACGTCGTCGCGCCGGGCATCGTCGACGGCATCCTCGGCAACGGCTGCATCTGAGACGGCCATGTTCCGGACCCGAAGCCGAATTGCGCGAGCCGCGCCCGAGACCGCGCAGTGGAGCCGCACCCGGCTCCTGGCGATGCTCGGCGGACTCGTCGCGGCACTCGTCCTCACTGTGGTGGGTGGCGGCCTGGCGATCTGGCACTCCACCATGGGAGGCCATCCCGCTGTCGTCGCGACCGACGAACCGGCAACAGTGCCGGTGGACGCCCGCCCGAGCCGGGACGAGATCGCCGCCGCTGCGATGCCCTCGGTCGATCCGCAGGCGGCCTTCCACCCGGACCCCGCAACGGTGCCCGGCGGCTCGATTCTGGTGCCGCAGCCCACGGTTCTGGACGGGCCAGCGGGCGTTCCGGCCGGCTTCTCCCACACCTACGAGGGTGCGGTTGGGCAGTGGGCTGCGATCGTCCAGACCGTCCTGGAGTCGATGAGCCTGCCCCACACCCGCGAGATCCACGCCGCCTGGGTCCGGCCAGGCGGGCCCACCTTCGAGCAGTGGACGCTCACCCGCAACGTCACCTCGTTCCTCACTTCCGCCCGGCAGGGCGGGGACGAGAAGGACCTCACCACAGTGGTGTCGGCCACCCCGGCGGCCGGGCTGGTCAAGGGCGGCGACGGGCCGGACTGGACGGTCGTGTGCGTGCTGCTGGACGTTCAGGCCTGGATCAAGACCGAGTCCCGGATGGGCTACGGGCTGTGCTCGCGGATGGAGTGGAGCGACGGACGCTGGCAGATCGCCGCCGGCAGCGAACCCGCCCCGGCGCCGTCGGCGTGGCCGGCCTCGAACGCCGCCGTGGCGGTGGGCTGGCTGGCGTGGCGTGAGGGCGAGGTTCGCTGATGCCGTGGGATCCGTTCAGCCAGCTGGGGTCGGTCGCCGCCCAGATTGTCACCGACGCCTGGACCGCCGCCTGGTTGAGTGTGTGGAACGCCGGGTTGTGGGTGCTTCGGCTGGTGCTGTCGTGGATGGACGCCTGGCTCACCCCGGACCTGTCCGCGGACGGGCCGGCGCACGACCTGTACCAGGTCACGTTCTGGATGGCCGGGGTGATGGTGCTGGTCATGTTCATGGTCCAGCTCGGGGTCGCTGCCGGCCGCCACGACGGCAAGGGGCTGGCCCGGGCGGGGATCGGGATGGGTCAATTCCTGGTCGTGACCGGCGGCTGGATCGCCTACACCGTCGCCGTCACCACCGCTGCGGGCGGGCTGACCCGGGCGGTGATGGAGCAGGTGATGGGCGTCACCACCTGGAACTCGTGGGAACCCTGGACGACGTTCGACGTCAAGCAGGTCACCGACGCTGGCCTGGCCACCGTGCTGGGCCTGATGGGGCTGCTGATGTGGATCGCCGCGATCGGGCACCTGCTGGTGATCCTCGCCCGGGACGCGGCGTTGATGGTGCTGGTCGCGACTGGCCCGATCACTGCGGCCGGGTTGGTGAACGAGGGCAGCCGTGCCTGGTTCTGGAAGGCGTTCCGCTGGTTCCATGTGGCCGCGTTCACGCCGCTGCTGGTAGTGATCGTGACGGGGGTCGGGATGAAGTTCGCCGCCGGCGCCGCCTCAGGCAAGGCCGGGTCAATGGAATCCTCCGTCGGTACGGCATTGCCGGCGATCATCCTGATCTGCATCGCCGTGGTGTGCCCGGTCGCCCTGTTCAAGCTGCTCGCCTTCGTCGACCCGGGTACGGCGTCCGGGGCGTCGATGAGGGCCGGGCTGGCCGCGATGGGCGGCGTTCAGGGGCTGTTGCGCGGCAACCCGACCGCCGGAGCGGACGGCACTGCCACCCAGACCGCAGGCAGCCAGTCCGCCGGCGAGGCGAGCGCGGACGCCGCCACCACCGCGCGGGTCACCAGCACGGTCCAGCAGGGAGCTGGCTTCCTCGGCCCGGTCGGGGCCGGACTGGCGGCGGGCATCGGGGCGATCACCACCGTCGGGATTGCCGGCACCTCGGTATTCACCGATCTGACCAACCAGGAAGGCGTCGGCCACAACACCTACCAGCCCGACTACCAGGGCGGCAGGGGCGACGGCGCGGCCCGCGCCAACCGCGAAGCCAACGCCACCGACGACCAGCCACCCGACACCGAACCCACGCCCACCGGCGGCGAGCCGATCAACGGTGTTCCCGCCGGCGGCGGGACTGGCCCGGCGCTCGCGGCCCGAGCCGGAACGCCCGAAGCAGCGGGGGGCGGGGCTGGTGCGGAGGCGTCCGAGATCGCCGTGGTGGCGCTGTAGCTGCGGAAGGGAGACGATCGTGGCAACGGTGTATGCCGACTACACGCGGGACCGCAACGGCCTGTTCTTCGGGCTGTCCGGCGGCCAACTGATCACCCTCGTCGTTGCCGGCGCGCCCGCCTTGTGGGCCTTCCAGCGGCAGGAGTGGGCGGCGGTCGCTGGGCTCGTCCTGACCTGGCTGGTCGTGCTCGGGCTGGTCGCAGTCCCAGTCCGGGGACGCTCGGCGACCGGTTGGCTGGCCGCCTCCGCCGCTCATCTGGTAGGGACGACGCTGCGCTGGTCCCGCTGGCGCTCCAAAGCCGGGACCGGACGTGGCGAGGAGCTGGCTGAGCCGGACCTGCCCGGGGTGGTCGCCGGGATCAGCATCCACGACGGGCCGCCGCAGGGTCCGACGAACACCCGGGTTGCGATCATCCAGGACCACGCCAACGGGCTATGGGCGGCCACCGCGGCGATCACCCACCCCGGTCTGGCGCTGGCCGACAGCACCGAGCGCGACGCCCAGGCCCGCGGCCTCACCACCCTGCTCAATGCGTGCGCCCGCACCGAACTCATCAGCGAAGTGCTGTTCCTGGTCCGCTCGGTTCCCGAGGACGGCGCCGAACGCGCCCAGTGGCTCACCCGCCATCAACCCGCCACCGCGCCCGCCCTGGCCAAGGCGGTGAACGAGCAGTTGGCCGCGACGTTGTCGCAGGCGTCGGTGCGGACGGAGGCGTTCTGCATCATCGTGGTGCCGGAGGACAGGCTCGCGAAGGAGGCCAAGGAGTTCGGCCGGGGCGTGGACTCGCGGGCGCGGGCGATGGCGATGCTGATGGCCGAGGTCGAGGCCCAGTTGCGCACCGGGATGCGGATCGGCACGGTCAGTTGGCTCACGTCACCGCAGCTCGCCGTGGCGGTCCGGACCGGGTTCGCGCCGGGGGATCGGGCCGGGATCGTGGACGCGCTCGCCGCCCGCGACGCCGGTGTGGACGTGAACGCCGAGGTGCCGTGGTCGCAGGCAGGCCCGTCCGGGGCGGACCTGGCTGTGCGGCATTACAGCCACGACGCGTGGCATTCGATCTCGGCGACGTTGAAGTTGCCGGCGAAGGGTGCGGTGTTGGGGGCTTTGGCGCCGGTGCTGGTGCCGACCGAGCCGGGGGAGCGGCGCTCGATGGTGGTCGTGTTCCCGATCCTGGCCCAGTCGGTGGCGGACCGGCAGACCCAGAACGCCGAATGGTCGGCCGATATGGCCGAGACTCTGCGCAGCCGGGCCGGGGTGAAGACCCGAGCCAAGGACCAGGCGGTGATCGCCCGCACCCGCGGCCTGGACGCCAAGCTCGCCACCGGCAACGCCCTCGTCCGCCCCTACGCCGTCGCCTGCGTCACCGTCCCCCGCACCCTGCGGATCGCCGAGTTCGGACGCCGCCTCGACGCCTCCATCCGCCGAGCCGGGTTCGCCCCGCTCCGGTTGGACGTGGCCCAGGACGCCGGTTTCGCCGCAGCGAACCTGCCGCTCGGTATTGGGCTGGACCGGAAGACCGTCCAGTGACTCGCCGCCAGACCGCACCGGCCGGACGCGGGGTCGGCCGGCTGCTCGCCGACTTCGGCCACGACCTGCCCACCATCCCCACCCCCGAACCGCGCGTCCGGGAGGCTCGGCTCTTCCTGCCGGTGCCGCGCCGCGGGCATCGGCAGCCCGATCGGGGTTGGTCGCCGGCGTCCGCGCCGGTGTCGGTGTGGCGGATGGCCTCGGATCAGGCGCCGGTGTTGTGGCCGTTCGTGACCAGTCCGGGGCTGCCGCCGCGCGGCGCGCAGATGGGGATCGACTTCTTCTCCCGCGCCAGCTTCTACGCCGACCCGAACGGCTGGGTCCTCGACCCGGCCGTGCCGGTCAGCAACCCGAACATGTTCACCTTCGGCAAACCAGGCATGGGCAAGTCCGCGACCGCGAAGGCGTTCGTGCTGCGGATGCTCGGCTTCGGCTACAAGGCGTTCATTCTGGGCGACCCCAAGGACGAGTACGAAACCCTGTGCCGCAGCCTCGGCGTGCAGCCGATCGCCATCGGACAGGGTCTCACCGCCCGGATCAACCCCCTCGAGTTCGGCCCGCTCGGCCACGGCTGGGACCAGCTCGACGCTGCGGAGGTGCAGCGGCGCTCAGCGATCGTGTTCGCGCGCTGGCTCACCCTCATCCGTGGCCTGGTCGGCTCGGCCAAGATCGGCCAAGCCCCGGTGCCGTTCGGCCCGTCGGAGGAGACCGCCGTCGACGCAGCCCTCAAACTCCTCACCGGGCAGGCCGCCGGGAACACCCGGCTGGTCGAAACCACCATCCCGGCGCTGTGGCACCTGCTCGACGAACCACCCGACCAGCTGGTGGCCACCTGCCGCTACGCCTCCACCCGCCACTTCCTCGACTCGACCCGGCTGCTACGTGACGCGCTCGGCCAACTGGTCGGCGGCAGCCTCAAAGGCCTGTTCGACGACCACACCACCATCGCGCTGGACTGGACGGCTCCCATCCAGTCGCTGTCGCTGTCCCGGCTGGAGGCGCTCGGCGACGAGGCGGTCGGCATGGCGCTGCTGTGCTTGAACAGCTGGGGACGCGCGATGCGCGAGACCGCCGCTGCCGGGGACCTGCGGATCGTGGTCCGCGACGAGTCGTGGAAGCAGCTGCGGCTAGGCGTCGACGCGGTGAAGAGCTTCGACGCGGACCTGCGGCTGTCCCGCCGCGACGGGGACATCCAGTTCGCCTTGGCGCACAAGCCGTCCGACCTGGTCAGCGTCGGGGACGCCGGCTCCCAGGCCGCGGCGATCGCCAAGGACATGCTGCACCTTGCCGACACCAAGATCCTTCACGGCCAAGACCAAGCGGTCGCCGAGGAACTCCGAGGTCTGCTCGGCCTGACCGACATCGCCGTCGACATCGTCACCGACTGGTGCCGCCAAGCCCCCGGACGCGCCCTGTGGATCGTCGGCGAGCAACTGTTCAAAGTGGTCACCGTGCTGGCGCCGGTGGAGCGACGGCTGGTCTGGACGAACTCCGCTCTGGAAGCGGCTCAGTCATGAGGTGGGGACTCGGCCTGCTGGTGCTCATCCTGGTCGTGTTCGGCGCGGTCCCGATCGGCATCCTCACCATGGCCACGGTCGTCGTCGCGCCCGCGGTCGCCGAACAGATCCGGCGCGACCCGTGCAGCGCCTACGACACCGACACCACCACCACGCTCGCCGCGGCCACCGGGCAGTTCACCCTGCCGAAGTGGGGGACACCCCGCCACCAATCACTGACCAGCCCCGCCCAGACCATCCCCGCACCGATCAAAGCCCTGTACGCGGCGGCGGGGAACCGGTACCGGGTGCCGTGGGAGCTATTGGCCGGGATCGGGATGGCAGAGACCCGCCACGGCCGCAACAACCACACCAGCACGGCGGGGGCGCAGGGGCTGATGCAGTTCATGCCCGTTACCTTCGCCGCCTACGGGGTGGACGGGGACGGCGACGGGCACCGCGACATTCACTCCGCTGCAGATTCCATCTACTCCGCGGCGAACTACCTCGTCCGCTCCGGCGTCCGTACCGGGCAGGCCGGCGCGATCCGGGCCCTGTGGGCCTACAACCGCAGCGTCTCCTACCGCAACGACGTCCTGTTCTATGCCTGGAGCTACGCCGGCAAAGCCGGGGCGGTCGTCAAGGCGGGCGATCCGTCCGACTGCTTCGGGCTCGGCGGCGACCTGCCCGGCTACGACGACACCTGCCCACCCTCGGGCTCTGGCGCCGAACACGGCCTGCGCGCCACCGCGCTGCACGGGCTGCGGTGCATCAAGGAGGCGTTCGCGGCGATCACCTCCATCGGCGGACGCCGAGCCGCCTCGTCGCCGACGTGCAGCTTCTCCGACCACTGCACCGGTCTCGCGGTCGACTTCATGATCCCCAAATGGTCCAGCCGCGCCGGCAACGCGTACGGCTGGCGGGTCGCCCACTGGGTCCAGGCCCACGCCAAGGCGCTGCGAGTGAAGTACATCATCTGGGACGTCCGCAAGTGGAACCCGTCGGCCAGCGACAGCTGGCGGCCCTACCGACACCCGTACGGCAACTCCAACCCCACCCTCGCACACAAGAACCACGTCCACGTCAGCTTCTACGCAACCGGAGGAGACCTCCGATGACCAACGCCCAAGCCGACCGCCGCCGCGACCCCTACCCGTTCACCTGGGAGATCCCCGTCGGCATCCTCACCGGCTGGGTGCTGCTCGCCAGCCTCGGCATCCACGCGGCACGCGCCGTCGCCAACTGGACTGCCGGCGCCGGCTGGACCTGGCCCGAAGGTAAGAATCTGTTCACGAGCCTGCCCCGAGTGCTGGCCGGCGACCCCGCCGCCGGCCTCACCCTCCACGACCCCGCCGCAGGGACGGCCGCCCTGTACGGCTGGATCGTCACCGTCCAGGTCGTCCTGCTCGCCGCGACCATCACCGCCACCATCTGGGGACTGCGCCGGTGGGGGCCCGGACGGATGCACGGCATGGCCAGCGCCGCCGAGGCCGAACAGCTCCTCGGGATCAGCCGGTTGCGCCGGGTCGCCCCGATCATCCGCCCCGACCTCACCCCCGCCGCCACAAAGGACGGACGCCACGATGGCTACCACCCCACACCCTGACCGGCGCCCGAACCCCGCGGACCGGACGACGCCACCGTCCCTGCCGGAGGAGGAGGTGTGGGAGACCGTCCGGCCGATCCACCCCAGCTCCCGGTTTCAAGCGATTCGGCTGGCGGCTGTCCCGCCGCTGGCCCGGCATCTGACCCCCACCCCCACCCCGTGAAGGAGAACCGACGATGAGCGAGAACGACATTCCGCGCCTGCAGATGCACCACCCCGGCGAGGTCGCCGAACTGATCCCCTACCTGGTCGGGTTCACCCCCGACGAGTCCCTGGTCGTCATCGTCACCCGCAACAACCGCGTCGAGGTCACCGCCCGCGTCGACCTCGACGACATCGGTGCCCCGGGCGCCGCCGAAGACCTCCTCGACCGGATCTGGAACCGGTTCCCCGACGCCGACGCGTTCCTGGTCGCCTACACCGAAGACCACCCCGCCGGCTGGGACATGCTCCACCGGGCTGATGCCCACCTGTCCGACCACGCCGACCGGCAGACCATGCTCGTCGACGCCGACACCTGGGAACTCGCCGACGGCGAAACCGGCACCATCGACCCGACTGGCGAGATCGCCACCCAGGCCGCCAATTACGGCCTCACCCTGCGGCCCAACCGGCACGACCTGCAGGTCGCGTTCGCCAGCGCCCCGGACAGCGACCAGCTCGCCACCCGCATCGGCGCCGTCCTCGACACCCTGCCCAGACCCCGCGACACCGAAGCCATCCTTGCCCGCACCGCCGAGTTGATCGGCCGCAACCTGCCCGACCAGCCCGCCGACGTCACTCAGCCCGTCCAGGCGCACGTCCCGCTCGATGACGCGATCGCGCTGGCCGTCCTGGCCCAGAACCCGTCCGCGCAGAGCCTCGCCGTGCTGTCGATCACCCGCGAGAACGCCCCCGAGCACCTCGCCCTGTGGCGCGACGTCGTCAACCAGGTGCCCGCCTACGGCGCCGAAGCGCCGCTGTACCTGGCCGGCATGGCCGCCTGGGTCAGCGGCGACGGGGCCAGCGCCGTCGTCGCCCTCGACCGGTCCACCGACCTCAACCCCGACGGACGCCCCACCGGCCAAGTGCAGCTGCTCAGCCAGCTCATCGACCAGGTCGTCCCACCCTCGGCGTGGGAGTACATCCGCGACGACGTGCTCGCCGACGCCGACCCCCGCGTCCGCACCGCCCTCCACACCCCGGCCGAACCCGAAGTGTGGGAAACCGTCACGCCGAAACCCATCCGGAACCCCGACTCGCTCGACGTCTCGCCGCCCGCCCCCGGAATCGCCATCTGACCATGCCCCTCACGAGACGACGTTTCGACCCGGCCCAGGTCGGGTGGCGGATCGGAACGGCCCAAGAGCCCCGCGGCGGCGAGCTGTGGTGCCCGTGGGACCGGACCGCCGGCGTCATCGGCCCCCAGGGCTCGGGCAAGACGCTGGACCTGCTCACCCCGGCCCTGCTCGCCGCACCCGGGGCGGCGCTGGTCACCCTCACCAAGGCCGACGACCTGCTGCTGACCTACACCGCCCGCCGCAGCAACGACCGTCCCGCCGTGGTGCTCGACCCGTTCGCCCAGGCCGCCGGACTGGACGAACTCGTCTGGGACCCGATCGCCGGCTGCATCGACCCATTCGTCGCGGAACGCCGCGCCAAGGCGTTCACCGCCGGCACCATCAAAGCCAGCACCACCAGCGGCTCCGGGGACGCCGCCGCCCGGTTCTATGCCGCCCAGTCAGCGAAGGTGCTGCAGTGCTACTTCCACGCCGCCGCTCTCGCCGGCCACAGCCTCGACCGGCTCCTGGAATGGGTCGCCCGACCGCAGGCCACCCACGAACCCGAAGAGATCCTGCTCAACCACCCCGGCTCCGCCCACTTCTGGCACGGCCTGCTGCGGGGAGCGCTCACCGGCGACGACCGCACCACCGGCAACACCATCACCACCGTCCAACAGGCCATGAGCCTGTTCTTCCAACCCGACATCCGCGCTCGCTGCGTTCCCCGACCAGGCCGCCAGGCCACCGATTTCGCTGCCATCATCCGCGCCCGGGGCACGTTCTATCTGCTCGGACGCGAAGACCCGTACGCCTCCGCGTCCCCGCTGATGACCGCGCTGGCCGAACACGTCCTCGACACCGCCCTGCAACTCGCGAACGCCAGCCCGTGGGGACGGCTGTGCCCACCCATGCTCGCCTGCCTGGACGAACTGCCGTCCACCGCACCCCTGCCGACGCTGCGCACGAGGATGGCGAACGAGCGGGCGCTGGGGATCTCGTTCATCTACGCCGCCCAGACCTGGCGGCAACTCGCCTCAATCTTCGGCGACACCGACGCCCGCGCCCTGTTCGGCCTCACCAATGTCCTGATCATGTTCGGCGGCTCCAAAGACGTCGCATTCAACAAGGAACTCTCCGACCTCGTCGGCACCACCCGCGTCACCCGCACCACCTGGCAACTCGGACAAACCGGCGGACGCTCCGCCCACGGCGACGACATGCTTATCCTCCGCCCAGAAGAAGTCCGCCAACTCCCCGAGAAACACGCCCTCGTCGTCGCCGAGAACAGTAAACCCATCATCGCCCGACTCACCCGCTGCATCGACGGCAAGACCGGCCGAGAGTTGCTCGCCCAGCAGCGCGACAAGCGACAAGAGCTTCAGGCCAGACGGGATCGGGCGATCTCCAACGAAGCCCGAGCCGTGGCGACGCTCACCGGCCAGCGGGACGGCCAGCCGTGAGCGTCCCGCTTGTCCTGCCGTTCCCGACCCCAAACAGCAAGGAACTCCGCAAGGCCTACAACGACTTGTACCTTGCGGTGAACGGCGACGAGGCAGCCAAGAAGCGAGTCGGCAACCCGACGAAGCTGCCGCGACCGTGGGACCCGCCGACCTGCACCAAGCCGGAACTGCGTCGCGAGCTGTGGGCTTGGTTGGAGGAGTTCGTGATCTGGTTCAACCACGAATACGTCTGGGACCACAACGTCGGCATGATCCCGGCGTGCTGGCCCCAACACCCGCACCTGGTGCACGAGATCGCCGTCGTGGCCGACCAGCGCCGCCGCGCCGGCCTCGACCCCACCAGCAGCGCCCTCGAAGAGTGGCACCGCTTCGGCGTCCCAGGCTTCCTCGAACGCCTCCGGACGCGCACCAAGAACGGCTGTGACGAGCACCACGCTGCCTGGCCAGCAACCGCACGCTACGTCCGGAGCACCGGCGTCCGTTCCACCGACCTCCGCTCGAAGCTCTTCGCGCTCGACGTCGCAACCCTCCAACCCCCCGATCCGGCGCCGACGACGAAGCCACCCGCGCTCCATCTGGTTCGCCAGCCGAGCGGTGACCTCCTCGACCCGGTGACCGGACAGATCTTCAGCTGAGGCGAGCGCGGATCTTCACCGTCGAAGCTCACGTGCGAGGTTGGCCGCCATCTCGACCATGGGCAGGAGTGGCGTGTCGGCGTCCGCGCGCAGGCTCTCGTACCGCTGAGCACGTAATCGCGGGCGAGTGGTACAGCCATGCTCAAGTGGCCGCGCTTCGGCGCATACACGTCGCCCTCGGCGATCAGTTCTTCGCGGATCCAGGAGACCTCTCGTTGCTCGCGCCCGAGAGCTCGCGAGATCTGCGCCGCCAATGCTTGTCCTGCGAGCAGGGCGAGGGCCGCCATGAACTCCATTTGGGGATCGCTGATGCGGTCCCAGCGCGGCCCGAGGGTGCGGCGCTCGATTTGCCGTGCGGCTGATGGGATCGCAGCGTCCACCTCTGTCACGGTGACCTGTGCAGGGCCCGGGTGCGGCGCGCCAGACGGCGTCGGCGAACAGTTGCAGGTCCGCGGGGCAGCCGTTGGTGACGGTCACGATCTCTTCGGCGGCTTCGGGCTCCCACAGGACTCCGGCCTGACGGGCGGGCTCGACGATCGCGTAGCGCGCATCTTCATGCTCCAGTGCCAGGAGGATCGGTTCGACGGCGAAGAGCCGGTCCGGATGGGTCACTCCGGCGGCGCGGAGCGCCTGCGGGGTGTGAGGAAGGCCCGTGCCTGAAAAGCACAACGGCGGCCTTCGGGTGGTCGACGTTGAGCCGGTGGAGGACAGTCGCGAGCAGAGGGGTCGGGCCGGGTCGCTGCCCTGCATCTCGGAGACCGTGATCAGGACGCCGCCGAGCGGGCCATCCCTGCGGATCTCGACGGCCAGCGCGTCGAGGGCGGCTGCGAGGGTGCCGGCGTCGGTCGGTCCTGTCGTCGTCTCGCGATCCCGTAGCGAGAGTCCCGCCCCGACGCCAGCCACGCTGAGGTCCACGCCGGCGATCCGGTCGAAGAAGGCTTTCGTGCGTCGCCACGCAACTGCGTCCTCGGCCAGCCGGGTTCGAGCTTGGGCGAGAAGGACTGCACCAGACCGGCCTGCCCGGTCACCGCCTGCAGGTTGATCACCTCGAACCCCTGATCGCGTGACAGCGCGGCGAACGCGGATACGGTCGCCGTCTTCCCGACCGCGCAGGCCCACCAGGACAGTGTCGAGCGCCGCACCCGGCCCGAGGCGGCAACGTCGCTGAGCATCAGATGCCAGTCACGCATCGGTACGTCCCGGCCGGCAAGAACCCTGGGGCTGTGTCCGGCGCCCGGTGTGTAGACGCTGCCTTCCACGGATACCACCTAGATCGGTCGAGAATGGGGCTGTTTTCTAGATGGGTCTAGACCGTGCTGGGCGTCCGCGTCAGAACGCGCAGCACGGCGTGCGGACGGCTACCAGCGCTGCGATCCAGGCGACACACAAGAGCCATGGGCCGTACGCGATGGGGGGCCATCTTGCGTGCGGTCTTGCCACGGTGAGTGCGGCCACGAATCCGCCGAGAACGCTAAGCCAGACCGCGCCTGCGCGTGTCTGGACGAGTTGCCCTCCACCGCGCCGCTGCCAACGCTGCGTACTCGGATGGCGAACGAGAAGGCGCGGCATCTGTTCATCCACGCCGCCCAGGCCTGCGGGCAGCTCGCCTCGATCATCGGCGAGACCGACGCCCGTGCGCTGTTCGGGAGCGCCAACGTCCTGATCATGTTCGGCGGCTCGATGGATGTCGCGTTCAACAAGGGGGGCTCCGACCTCGTCGGCACGACGCGCGTGACCAGAGCCCGATCGCTGGGGGTTCCCCAGGTGGGCTGCGTCCGAGTCGGGGCGTGTCTGATGTGCCGAGGCTGGGTGGCCTTGATCAGTTGATGGCTGACGAGGTGCTGCTGCTCTGGCCGCGGGCATGACGCAGGCGACTTGAGGGTGCTGTCGATGACCAAGGGCCTGGCCGCAGGCCGGGGTGTTCGCGCGATCAGGGAACCGAGCACCGCAGAGGTGAGGAGTTCGATGACCACGTCGACACTCGGCCATGGGATCCGACGGGGCCCCGCACGACCGGAGACCGCGCCCCCAGTGAGGTAGTCACGCGTGCAGGTTGATGAATGCCCCCAGTAGGAGCGTCTTCGACATCTCGGGGAAACTGAGTAACCGGATACTTGACATGCGCGGTGGGCTCGGGAGAGTATGTACCAGATGCTTTCGGGTGCTCGTGTCACAGGCGAACAGGAGTGGCCGTCTGGCTCACAACTTGCGCCGCGGGGTGCCTTTGGTCAATCCCCGAAGGTGGCTGGGCTGGTGTGCGATCAAGTCGCACCGGTAAACACTGGAGTTCGCCATGAAATGGAGTTGCCATGATTAGATTGCGCGCATTCGCAATCGCCGCCGCCGTAGCCTTGAGCACGGCATCATTGGCTGGCTGTGCCAGCGGGAACAGTAGCGGAAGTTCCTCCTCCGCCGAGGACGGCCGTGGGCCGATCACCTTCGCGTCCGGCAAGGACTTCACCAAGGAGATGGGCACGCTCCTGGACAAGTGGAACGCCGCCCACCCCGCCGAGAAGGTCACGCTGCTGGAGCTGGCGGCCTCGCCGGACGACCAGCGGACGGCATTCGTGCAGAACTTCCAGGCGAAGAGCAGCGCGTACGACGTCCTGTGGTCCGACGTGGTGTGGACCTCGGAGTTCGCCTCACACGGTTGGCTGGAGGAACTCGATCCCACGGTGTTCGCGTCCTCCGACATCATGCCGGCGGCTGTGAAGTCGGCCACCTACGACGGCAAGACGTGGGGCGCGCCGTTCATGACGAACGCCGGTCTGCTGTTCTACCGCTCGGACCTCGTCAAGACTCCCCCGACAACCTGGGCAGACCTGTTCAAGAGCTGCGAGGGCCGCCCGTCGGGCATGGACTGCTACGCGGGGCAGTTCGCTCAGTACGAGGGCCTCACGGTGAACGCCGCCGAGGCGATCAATGACGCCGGCGGGGCGTTCCTGGCGGCAGACGGCAAGACTGTCACCGTCGACACCCCTGAGGCGCGTGCAGGCCTGAGCGTCCTGGCGGACGCCTTCAAGAACGGCATGATCAACAAGGAGGCGATCACCTACAAGGAGGAGGAGAGCCGGCGGGCGTTCGTCGAGGGTCGTCTGATGTACCTGCGGAACTGGCCTTACGTCTACACCAGTGCCAGCGCGACCGACTCGGCGATCAAGGGCAAGTTCGGAATCGCTCCTCTTCCGGGAGTCAGTGGGCCGGGCGTTTCGTCCCTGGGTGGCATTGACCTTGTGGTCTCGAAGTTCTCCAGGTACAAGGCGACCGCGAAGGACTTCCTCGCCTTCATGCAGTCGGAGGAGACGCAGAAGTTCGTGGTCTCGGCGATGAACCAGGCCTCCGTGCGGACCGCCCTCTATGACGACCCCGACCTGATCAAGGTCTCGCCGTACCTTCCGGAGCTCAAGAAGTCGCTGCTGAACGCGAATCCCCGTCCCGTCACTCCCAACTACAACGCGGTGAGCCTGGCGATCCAGAAGAACGTCTACCCCGCGTTGCAAGGCTCGGTGACCGTCGATCAGGCGATCACGCAGATGGCAGCCGACCTCGCCAACGCTGTCGGCTGAGCCGGGCCCGGTACTCAGAAGGCGAGCCGTCATGACCTCACCCGCACTCCTCCCGACCCGGGACCGCCCGCGTCGAACGCCTGCTTCGCGAGCGGGGGAGAAGCTGCACCCGGTGAATGAAGGGCGGCTCGCCTTCTGGCTGATCATTCCCTCGATCCTCCTGCTCACCCTGGTGATCGGCTATCCGGTCGTGCAGGGGATCTGGCGCTCCTTCTTCGCCGACTCGATCGACGGGCCGCTGGAGTTCGTCGGCTTCGGCAACTACGCCCAAGCCTTGTGGGGCCGATACAGCAAGGAGTTCTGGGCCGCTTTCAACGTGACCTGGTTCTTCACGATCACCACCGTTGTGCTGGAGACCCTGATCGGCATGGCGATGGCCTTGTTCATGAACCGGGCCTTTCGGGGCCGTGGACTCATGCGGGCAAGCGTTCTGGTTCCGTGGGCAATCCCCACAGCAGTCGCTGCGGTCATGTGGCGTTGGGCATTCGACCCGCGCGGGATCGTCAACCACGTCCTCGGCACCACGATCACCTGGACGGGCATGGAATGGTCGTCCAAGGTCGCCATCATCGTGGCGGACACCTGGAAGACGGCACCCTTCGTCGCCCTGCTGATTCTTGCCGGGCTCCAGATCATCCCGGATGAGGTCTACGAGGCGGCGGCGATGGACGGGGCCGGCCCCTGGAAGCGGTTCTGGCACATCACGTTGCCGATGGTGCGGCCGTCGCTGCTGGTGGCCGTACTGTTTCGGATGCTCGACGCCCTGCGCATGTACGACCTCCCGGCGATCTTCACCAACGGGGCCAATGACACCACCACGCTCTCGATCCTGGTCGTTCGTGCCAGCCTGGGCAACCTGCAGCCGGGCTACGGCGGTGCTCTGTCCACGATCACCTTCGCCGTGATCTTCCTCGCTGCTTTTCTCTTCGTCCGCCTGCTGGGCGCAAATGTCGTGCCGAAGGAACGGTCCTGAGATGACCATGACCACCGCCCCCGTTCGGGACTCCCGACCGGCAATGACGGCGCACCGTTGGGCCGGGCAAATCCAATTCTGGGTCGGCTTGGTCCTGATCGCATTCTTCTGCTTGGCGCCGTTCTACTGGATGGCGGTTTCCAGCCTCAAATCTCCGGAGACGATCTTCGACAACAGACTCCTGCCTCAAGACCCCTCGGCCACCAATTACCTCGCGGTCTTCGGAGCGGACAACGATTTCTCGCTGGCGCTCCGCAACAGCCTCATCGTCGCCGGTTCGGTGACGGTGTTGTCACTGATCGTCGGAGTCATCGCCTCGTACGCCCTCGCCCGGCTCAAGTTCCGACTCAAGAGCGTCGTGCTCGGGCTGTTCCTGGCTACGTCCATGTTCCCCGGGGTCGCGATCCTCTCGCCCATGTTCCAACTGTTCGCCGACTGGGGATGGATCAACACCTATCAGGCGATGATCATCCCCGACGTCAGCTTCACACTGCCCCTCGGCGTGTGGATCCTCACGGGCTTCTTCGTCGCCATGCCCTGGGAACTCGAGGAGGCTGCCCGGGTGGACGGCTGCACTGCGGGCGAGGCCTTCCGCAAGGTGTTGCTCCCGCTCGCGGTTCCCGGCGTCTTCACCACGGCGATCCTGGTCTTCATCGCCGCCTGGAACGAGTTCATGATCGCGAACTCGATGACCCAGACGCCGAGCGCCCAGCCTGTGACGGTCGCGATCGCGAAGTTCACTGGCGTTTCTCAGTTCGACCAACCGTTCGGGACTCAGATGGCCGCGGGAGTGGTCGTGACGGTTCCCCTCGTGATCATCGTCCTCATCTTCCAGCGCCGCATCATCAGCGGCCTCACCTCCGGGAGTTCCAGATGAACCAGCCGACTGATTCGAACCTCGCCCTCGCTCCGGACGAAGGGCTCTCAGTCCTCATCCTTGGAGGCTCCGGCATCATCAGCAACGCCGTCGCCCGCCAGGCGGCTGCCGCCGGTCACCGCCTCACCCTGCTGAACAGGGGGCGGACGCGGTCCACGGGACGCCCTCCCGCTCCCTCTGGGGCGCGACAGCTCCTGGTCGACGTACGAGACCGCGGAGCCGTCCTCGAGGCACTGGCCGGCGAGTCCTTCGACGTCGTGGTGACCTTCCTCGGCTTCGTTCCCGAGCACGTCCAACAGGACATCGAGATCTTCGCCGGAAGGACGCAGCAGTACATCTTCATCAGCTCGGCATCCGCATACCAGACGCCGCCGGCGCGCCTTCCGGTCACCGAGTCGACGCCGCTGCGCAACCCCTACTGGCAGTACTCCCGGGACAAGATCGCCTGCGAGGACCTGCTCACCGCGACCTACCGCAACAGCGGCTTTCCGATCACGATCGTTCGACCGTCCCACACCTACGACCCGACGATGGTGCCCTTCGACGGTGGCTGGACGGTTGTCGACAGGATGCTCAGGCAGCTGCCGGTCATCGTGCCCGGGGACGGCACCTCGCTGTGGACGATCACCCACCACACCGATGTCGCCCGGGCCCTGGTCGGTCTCTTCGGGCAGACCCGCGCACTGGGTGAGGCCTTCCACATCACCTCAGACGAGGCGCCCACATGGAACGAGCTCTACCGCACCATCGGTCGCGCGGCCGGCGTCGAGCCCAACCTGCTCCACGTCCCCTCCGAAAGCATCGCGGGGATGGACGCGGATCTCGGCGCAGCGCTGCTCGGCGACAAAGCCAACTCGATGATCTTCGACAACAGCAAGATCCGCGCGCTGGTCCCCGGCTGGCACGCTGAGGTGCCCTTCGCCCAGGGCGCGCGGGAAATCGTCGCCTGGCATCGGGCCGACCCCTCGCGCCAGCGGATCGACCCGCAGATGAATGCCCTGTTCGACCGCATCGCCGCCCGCTACGCGTCCCTCTGACTTCCGCTTCGTCCGCTTGTGCGGACTGGTTCCATCGACCCACAGGAGAGAAATGCACTACCGCACGCTTGGCCGCACCGGTTGCGTCGTGTCCACGCTGGCGCTCGGCACGATGACCTTCGGCACCGAAACTGCTCGGGATGAGGCCTTCGCACAGCTCGACACCTTCGTTGAAGCCGGTGGCACGCTCGTCGACACCGCTGACGTCTACGGTGCGGGCCGGGCCGAGGCGATACTGGGCGAGTGGTTCGCCCGCCGCCCCGCCGACGTCGTGGATCGGATCGTGCTGGTCACCAAGGGGCGCTTCCCTTACACCCCCGTGCTCGGCGCAGAGGGCGCCAGTCGTCGGCACCTCCGGCGCGCGCTCGACAACTCCTTGCGACGCCTGGGACGCGACCACGTCGACATGTACATGGTGCACTCCTGGGATCCCCTGACGCCGCTGGAGGAGACTCTCGGCTTCCTCGATGACGCCGTACACTCTGGAAAGATCAGCTATCCCGGGGTATCGAACTACCTGGGTTGGCAGGTTCAGAAGGCCTGCGATCTGGCGGACGCGCGCGGCTGGACGCCACCGGCCGCTCTTCAGCCGAGCTACAGCCTGCTGGTGCGGGAGATCGAATGGGAGATCGTGCCGTCGGTGCAGGCCAACGGAATGGGCATGATCGTCTGGTCGCCGTTGGGCGGCGGATGGCTCACCGGCAAGTACACCCGAGCCGGACGCCCCACCGGAGCTACCCGGCTCGGCGAGGATCCGCACCGGGGCATCGAAGCCTACGGAAAGCGAGCAGGCCGCCCGCAGACCTGGGCGATCCTCGAGGAGCTCGCGCGGATCGCAGGCGATCGCTCCGCAAGCCTCGCGCAGATCGCCCTCGCCTGGGTGGCGCAGCGTCCGGCGGTCAGCAGCGTCCTGCTCGGCGCCAGAACCTCAGCTCAGCTCGCGGACAACCTCGCAGCGGCCTCCATCCACCTGAGTGACGACGAAATGCGCCTGCTCGACGTGGTATCGGCACCCGAGTGTGGGGACTACCCCTACGGTCCCGACGGCGTCGAGCAGCGCAGCCGGGACCTGCCCGGCGCAGAACCGTCGGAATAGAGGGACTCAGCGGTGGGGTTGCGCCACGATAGATCCACCGGCGAAGGGTGGCAAAGATGAGCAGCGTCGGCATTCGGGACATCGCCAAGGCGGCCGGGGTCTCCACCGCGACGGTGTCGCGCGCACTTCGCGGATTCGCGACCGTCGATCCCGAACTGCGCGACCATGTTCTCGCCGTTGCCGACAGCCTCAATTACGTCGGGTCACCGGCCGCAGCGGCGCTCTCGACCGGGAAGATGAACGCCATCGGGATCATCACACCGCACCTGTCGCGGTGGTCGTCGATGCGGATGGTGGGTGGCATCGAGCGCGAGTTGCGCGGCAGCGGACTCGACCTGGTGCTCTATTCGATGGGCGACCCGAATGATCCGCACCCGCGTCCCCCCATTCAGCGTCTCCGCACCCGGGTGGACGCCTTCATCGCGATGTCGGTCGCTGCGGAGAGCCCCGACCTGGAGGCTCTGCTTGCCCTGGACGTCCCCGTCTGCCTGATCGGCACCGAGTCGGATCTCGTCTCCTGTGTCCTCATCGACGACACCGAGGGTGCCAGGACGGCGACCAGCCACCTGGTGGCGCTGGGACACGCACGCATCGGACTGATCTTCGGCCGCCAGATCCGAGACCCGCTCGTCCTGGAGCACACCCGCTACCTCGGGTACGTGGCCGGACTCAACGATGCCGGCCTCGAGCCGCAGCCTGAACTCGAGGTCGCCGGCGGCTTCACCATCGACGGCGGCGAACAGGCGATGCACCGTCTCCTGGACCTCCCTGAACCGCCCACCGCCGTTTTCGCGATGTCCGACGAGATGGCCTTCGGTGCACTCCGCGCCTTGGCAGCACGCGGGCTCAGAGCCGGTCGCGACCTTGCCCTGGTGGGATTCGACGGTCACGACATGGCCGACTACCTCGGCCTCAGCACGATCGCCCAACCGTTGGAGCAGATCGGCGGTGCCGCGGCCACAGAGATCCTCGCCTCCCTCGAGGAAGGGGATCGCCCTGCGACCAAGACCGTGCTGGGCACCCGGCTTGTAGTGCGACAGTCCAGCCGGCCCCGGATCTGATCGAGCCGCCGGTCGGCTGCAGGTCTGACCGCTACTGAACCCGACACCGGCCCTTATCGGTACCGCTGGGGTGGGGTAGGTGCTCAGACCGGCCAACGCTGGAGGATCCGAGCGTTGGCGTTCGTCCCAGAGGCTGCGCGTCCCCGCCGAGTTTGCGGCCGACTGGCCCGTTGAGGAGCCGGGGCTATCGGACACTAGGTGCTTGGCTCGGTGTTTGCCGAAGCCGCCATCGTCGGCGTCCTTGCCTCCGCTGCCGGGGCCGGACTCGGCATCGTGGCCACCTTCGGCCTCGACCCCACACGCCTGCTGCTCGCCCCTGAGGTCCGAGCGGTCGCTGACCGTCGTCGGAGGTATCGGACTCGCACGGCGCGCCGCCGGCCTTGCTGCCGCGATCCCAAGCCTGTCCTTGCCGACACCGCGAGATCTAGTCGGATGGGAAGGGGGAACCTAGCTAGACCGTCGTCGCCCGCCGAATCCAGGGAATCGTCTGTGCCGCGGGTGGGCTCGCGTCAAGGTGTGAGGGCGTTAGTCAAGGCGGCGATCCAGGCGCCACACAGGAGCCATGGGCCGTACGCGATGGGGGCCATCCTGCGTGCGGTCTTGGCCCACATGAGTGCGGCAACTGATCCGCTGAGAACGCTCAGCCAGACCGCCCCTGAGCCGAGCGGCCCGACGGCAAGGCCGATCGTTGCCGCGAGCTTCCCGTCGCCGAACCCCACGCCGCCCTTGGTGGCGAAGTGGATGGAGGCGAACACGCATCCCGCCACCAAGCACGACGCCATCGGCACCATCAACCCCCGCCAGTCATGCGCTACCGCTGCTACGCCCGCCGCAGCGAGCAACGTGGCCGCGACAGTTGGAGCCAGTGCGCGATCCGGGATGCGGAGCACATCGAAGTCGACTGCGGCGAGCCACGGGCCTGCGATCGCCAAGGGAAGAAGCGGCAGGTATGGCAAGGAGTTCCCGCTCAAGGAGGCGACTGCGGCTAGACTGCCGAGTGTGACGATGCTGGTCCACGTGACCCACCGGCGAGCACCGGGTTGAGGTAGTGCCAACTCGTCGCCCTTGCGGTAACGAAGCGTCGCTAGGTCACGGCGAAGCCACAGACCCACCGGCACGCCGGCTGCAGTGGCGAGCGCAATCAGAACGGCGGGGTGCACGGCATCTCCCCTCGGGGGCTAGACCTATTGTCCGCTTCCGGATCGGAGACTCACCAGGAAACTCCTGGCTGGCCCGGCGGTTCCAGAGGGGGGAGGGGTTCGACGGAGCCGCGTCGTGCCAACGGCTCGACTCGTTCGACCACCTCGACATGGTCGTGTTCGAGCTGCGTCGCGCCAGACCGTTCCTTCGCCGCTGCTACCCGCGCCAAGGCGTCCTCCGTGGCTCGGCGTGGGTCGGCGTTGCGAGCGCTGACCATGGATGCGAGGGCGGAGCGGACGAGAGTCGAGGGGATTCCGGTGCGTTCGGCGAGATGCTCCGCGCCGGCGGCCCACTGTGCGGCGGGCTGCGCAGCAAGAACTTGGACGGCGCCGAGCACGGCCTCTGCGCCATCAAGGTCGTCGAGGAGCGCGTCAATGAGCGAGTCGGCGAGAGGGCGGGCGTGGGCGATCGCGGCGGCGAGACCCGGGGTGTTCCCCGTCGCGACGAGGTCGGCGGGGTCGGTGTCGTCCGGAAGGATTGCCTGGTTGGGATCCAGGTTGTAGAGGGTGAGGAGCCAGTAGTCGCGTTCGGCGGCGAGTTGCCCGGCGAGGTCGGCGTCGGTGGCCACGACCGGGGTGCGTCCGTGCTGATGGAGTTGGGCGACCTGGGCTTCGGTGAGGCTGGTGCCGAGCGGGGCGACACCGATGTGCCGGCCGCTCCCGGCGAGGGTGACGGCGATGGCGTCGAGTGGTCCTTCGACCAGGACGGGCGTGGCGTCGGTCGTGAGTTCGCCCGCGATGTAGAGCTGGTCGCCTTTGGTGAACAGGGGCGTGGCGGCGGTGTTGAGGTACTTCGGGCCGCGTCCGTCGTCGTCGCCGAACTGGGGGTTGCGGCGGGCGACGAAGCCCAGCACCTGGTGGTCGTGGACGATGGGGACGACGAGCCGGTCGCGGAAGCGGTCGATGAGCCGCCCGGTGGAGGCGGTGGTGGCGACGCCGGCGGTGAGCATCTCTTCGTCGGTGACGCCGATCCGGCGCAGGTGCGTGATCAGGCCGGTCCAGCTGTCGGGGGCGTAGCCGAGCCGCAGGGGTTCGAGCGTGGCGGGATCGCAATGCAGTCGCTGGTCGAGGTACGGGGTGGCCCAGCTGTTCGCGAGGCATGCCTGGTAGTAGGCCGTCGTGAGTTCGTTGATGCGGGCGAGCCGGTCGACCGGGACGCGGCTGGCGGTGATCTGGTCGCGGCGCTCCAGCTGGTGGCGGATCTGCGCCTCGGTCGGTTCGGGGGCTCCCATGCCGGCGCGGATCAGTCCTTCGATGTGGAGGATCTGGTCGTCGTCCAGGTCAACGAACTCGTCATCGACGGGCTCGCGGACGGCGTCCGTGTGGGTGCTCGTCCGTCCGGCGGGTCGGGTGGGTGCCCAGTCGTGGGTGAGATCGTCGGGTGGTTCGTCGGCGGGGTCGTAGCGGTCCTCGTCGGCGAGGTCGTGGGCGTCGGTGAGGAGCGAGAGCCGCCACACCCAGGCTTGGCACGGATCGGCGCGGCCGTCGTTGTCACTGAGTCCGCGGGTCTCATCGAGCAGTTGATCGAGTGTCCAGCCGCGCTGGAGTCCGTGTTCGATGGTGGTGACCAGCGCGGGCCACCAGGGGCTGTCCTGCAGGTCGTGGGCGGTGTCGCCGAGGCGTTCGGCGAAGGTCGGCAGCCATTGGGTGGCGAGGTGGTGGTCGGTGTCGACCGCTTCCGCGACTGCGGGTGTGAGATGCCCGGAGAGGCGCCACCACAGTGCGGCTGCGGCGTGGTCGTCGGGCAGCGGTCCCTGTGCGCCGGCGGCCCGCAGCAAGCAGGGCACGTTGATCCCCGCTGAGGATAGCTGGGACAGCCGTGCGGCCAGGGTCGGGGCGAAGTCGTCGGTGAGGGCGAGCGGCGAAACCTGCTCGAGGAGGGGTCGCCATTCGTCCATCGCCGCGGTGGCGGTGGACGCGAGCCGCCGGTCGAGGTGTGCCTGCCAGCGAGGTTCGGCCAGCCCGCCGCGGTGATCTCCGGTGGGACGGGTGTCGCCGGGTTCGACGGCGTGCGCGGCCCGCCACACCTCGATGTCTGCGACCAGTTCGGGCGCGGCGCGTCCGGTTCCGGCGAGCCACGCCGGCCGGGCCTCGGCCACCAGAGCGTCCTCGCGGACCTGTCCTGCTAGATCGCGGACAAGCTGGTGGCGGGCGTTCAGGTAGTCACCCCAGAGGGAGCTTCGCGTGAGCGCCGCAGGGATGCGGGGCAGCCAGGGAAGGGGCCCGCCGCGGTAGTGGCGTCCGGTGTCGGCGACGCATCCCGCCAGCGTCGAGCAGGGATCCTGAGCGTCGGTCAACGGGATGATCCGAGCCCGGGCGAGTGCCTGGATCGGGTCACGGTCGTCGGCCTCGACGGTCAGCAGTTGCGCCCGCAGAGCCGGCCAGGTCGGGCTGTCGGTGAGCCCGGGTGCGGCCTCCTCGACATCCCGTTCGAGCGCGCGGATGCCGTCCTCTCCGACCAGCTGGGTGGTGGCGAAGGTGACGGCGTCGGTGTACCGGGCGGTCGCTTCGCCGAGTTGCCGGGCGGGGTTGGCGGCGTCGCGGAGGGCGGTGGTGGCTGAGACGGGCGACTCGTCGCGGGCGAGGATGCGTTCGAGGATGTCGGTCGGAGTGAGCGGGTTGATTGTCTCGGGGTGGATCAGGGTGTGCGGGTCGCCGTCGCCGACGACGACCAGGTAGGCGTGGTTGGCTTCGCGTCCGCGGGTGAGCATCGTGTAGGCCTGCTGGCGTGATTCGTTGCCGGCGAGCATGCCGTGCATCGTGTCGGCGGTGACACCCTGGGCGGTGTGGGTGGTGGTCGCGTAGCCCAGCTCGACCGACTCGGCGACGTAGTCGACGGGCAGCTGGACGTGGCGTCCGGACTGGGTGTGGCGGACGTGCAGACCACGCTGCGAGTCGACGTCGACGATCGTCCAGCGGTCGCCGTTCTTCACCCAGTCGGTCGGGCTGACGCGGAGCTTTCGGTTGTTCGTACGGGTGATGATCGTGTCTCCGGCCGAGGCGAGGTTGCCGTCGGCGAGTTCGATCTCGCGTCCCGGATCGGTGTCGGCGAGTCGTTGGGTGCGGGCCCGCTGGTTGAGGTCGGCGACGAGGTCGCGGGTGGGTGCGAGCATGATCGAGTCGAGTCCGCCGGCCCGGTCGGCGGTCCAGGAGTCGAACAGGTCGTCGGCCATGGTGGTGGCGTCGCCGACGTGGATGCGGCGCTGGTCGAGGTAGAACCCGAGCGCCGAGGTGTGGCCGTCGCGCAGCGCGAGGCTGGCTGATCCTTCGGCCCGATCGGTGAACCGGACGAGCTCGGTGAGCCGCAGTGCGCCGTGGTTGGCCTGGATGTCGCGGAGCACTCCGCCGGCTCCGATGGAGGCGAGTTGTTGGTCGTCGCCGATCAGCCGGACGCTGCCGCCGCGGGTCAGGACGTGCTGCACGACCGTGTCCAACGACAGGGTGTCCGCCATGCCGGCCTCGTCGATGATGACCAGGGTTCGGGGTCCGATCTGGTCGGCCCAGTCGGGGGTCTCGCCGCTGCGCAGCGACCAGACAAGCTTGGCCAGGGTGTCGCTGCAACCGTCGATGTTCTCGCCCAAAGCGGCCGCCGCGGCGGCGGACGGGGCGAGCCCGATCGCGGTCCCGCCGGCCTGCGTCCAGGCCCGGGACAGTGCGTTCATCGCGGTCGTCTTGCCCGACCCGGCCGGCGCGATCGCCAGCTGGACCCGGGCTCCGGAGGTCGCCATTTCGCGGACCATGAGCACCTGTCCAGGGTTGAGTTCGACGCCGTTGGCGCGGGATTCGAGGAGCGCCTTGTCGAGTGCGGGGGTGGGCACGACCCAGCCGTCGCGGCCTCCGGCGGAGGCGACGAGGCGGGCTTCGGCGGCGAGGATCGCATTTGACGTATACAGCTGCGACCCGGCGACGGTGTACACGCTGGCGCCGTCGCGGCGGCGCAGCGGGGCGGGCTCTTGAGGTTCTCCGGGGACGGGCCGGGTGAGCGCAACGCAAGAGGTGAGGGCCTGGTCGAGGAGCAGATTGACGACGGTGTGAACGTGCTTGGAGGGGACTTCGACGGCCCGGACGCTGCGCAGTGCTTCGGAGCGCAGGTGCCAGGTCTGCCAGGTGGAGCGGTCCCGCTGGACGATCGCGACCACGCGGCGGGCTTCGTGTTCGAGCCACGCCTGGTTGGGGATGTGACGCTCACCGGGGGCGGGGTGCAGGGCGGCGTGGATCATCGTCTGGATGCCGTTCTCGCCGCCGAGAACCTCCCGGGCCTGCCGCCACCAGGTCGTCCGCTGCTCGGCTAGGGAGCGGGGTTCGTGCTTGGCTTCGCGGGTCTCAAGAGTGGCCTGCTGGGCCAGTGCGATCGCCTCCACCGGGGTCGGTGGACGGCCGTGATCGGCCTGGAACGCGACGGCCAGGACGCGCCGGCGGGCTTCGATCGACTGCCGGCGGGTCGACCAGCGCTGGTTCAGGGCGGCGTCCATTCCGACGATCTCCCGGATCGGACGCTTGCGCGGATCGGTGTCCTCGCGGGCCTCGAACCGCACCCCGATCGCCTCGGCCAGGTGCCGTTCCAGAGCGGTGTTGAAGGTCTCCGAGGCGGCCACGACCGCCTTGTGCAGCACCCGGGAATCGATCGACAACCACCGCCCGTCGCTGAGGGTTTGGACCTTGTTCGCGACCGCCACATGGGTGTGCAGATCGGGGTCGCCGGCCCGGCTGTCGCGGTGGGTGAACGCGGTCCCGATCAGGCCGCGGACGTCGACCTGTCGCACCCCGTCGGTGCCGGTGCGGGTGAACAGGGCGTGCTGCTCGATGAACTCCAGAGCGTCCGCGACGGCCTGTCGGTGGCACCGCTCGATCTTCGCTGCCAGCCCGGGTTCGGCCAACGCCCACAGCGCCGAAACCGACTTCACCGGTGAGAACGTGAGATCGAACCCGGCGACCGCAGTGGTCTGCTGCCGCGACAGCCGGGCCACGTGGCCGGCGAGTTCACGCTCGTTCAGCGGGTCGCGTCCGAACTCGGCACGGAACATCTCCAGCGCGACCTGGGAGCGGATGCGGGCCCGGTCCTCGATCGCGGTGGCAGCCTTCTGAGGCAGACCACGCTCCTTGTTCAGCGCCTCCAGACGGCGGGCGACCTCGACCCGGAACGGGCTGATGTCACCGACATAGACCCGGTACGGCTCACCCAGCCGGGTGATCTCCACATAATCCTTCTCGGTCAGCCCTGGCCCGGCCAGATCGCGCTGGCGCTGGGCCGCGAGCGGGTGGTGGCCGGATCCGAACAGGGCCAGCATCTGCTCGGCGGTGACCAGATCACCCGCGTCCAGGCCCTCGATACCGGTCATCCCGGAGCCGACCCAGCGTCCGGGAACCTCGCCCTTCTCGGTGTAGTAGGACGCCAGCCCGGTGTGCCCCTTCTCGGTGGAATCCATGGCCGCGACTTGGCGGGTCAGGTAGTCGTACCCCGTCCCGGCCGTGATCCGGTGCAAGCTCATGGTCACACCCCCTTAAGCCTCGGAAACCGTCGGTTCCGGACACCACAGAGCGACGGCTTCTTCGCCGTGCTTTCCGCACAGTCGAGCAATATGGCTCTGACTAGGGGCGATAGTGCATGCCAAAGGTGTGTGATGCTCGAAAACGTCTGCAATCAGGGGTTTCGAGGCTGACTGGTTACATGGTCTCGGCACGTTGTTGTGGTCGGGCACCTCGGGTGGGTTCGTCGAGATTCGTCGGCTGTCGGGTGTCCGGAACGGCCGGGTCGGCGGGCTTAAGGGAGTGAGTACACCCCGAACGAGGAGCCCACGATGGTCAGGCAGGGATTCAAACAGGACGCGCGACGGCGCGTTACCGAGGCGCTTTCGGCCCAACGCAAGGAACGCCTCGAGCAGGAACGCCGCCTCGCCGATCTCGCCGTCGCATTCCTGGCCGCGATCGCCGAACGCGACGAAGCCGTCCAAGCCGCCGAACAGCAGGCAACGGACGCCGTCCGCGCACTGCTCGCCGAGCACCTCAGCATCGCCGAGATCGGCGACCTGTGTGGAGGCCAGGTCGACATCAAGGAACTCACCAGGCTGTCACGGATCCCGCGTGTTCTTGCGGACGTGTCTGGGGTGAAGTCGTGAACAGGTGGCACGGCGCCTGGGCCGCAGCACAGATCACCGGCGTGATCTTCAGCAGCCTGGTGTGGATCGTCGTCTGCGGGCTCTCGCTCCCGGCGCTGGTTGTGGCGGGGGGCATCGGCGTCGCTCTGGTGATCACCCGCAACACCCGGCCGATGCTGTGGTGGCGGTTCGGAGCCACGCCGGCGAACGACTTCCAGCGGGACACGCTGCTCACCGCGATCGTCCCGATCCCATCACTTCGCGGACGCCACCAGCCGTCGGTCTGGATCGGCCGGCGGATCATCGGCGGCCAGGTCGTCATGCCATCGAGCAGCATCATGGTGGTCAGCCCGCGGTTCGTCGCCCAGGTCGCCAACGGCCAGATGACGGATCGGGAGGCCAGCGCGATTATCAGCCAGGCACTCGGAGTCGTCGAGGTAGTCGGCTCGACCCCGGTCAACGTGCTCGAGGTTTATTGCATGCCCTGGCGGATGGTGCAGGTCCTCATCGCCATGGTCAGCCAGTTCGCCGCCCGCCACCGAACCCTCCGGATCTCCTGGAGCATCCGCTGGATCGTCTTCGGCGTCGCCATCGCCGACAACTACCTCGATGCCCGATGGCCAGCCTTCGTCGGCGTGACCCTGATCGCGGGGCTGTCCTGGACGACGGGCTTCCTCCAGAAACGATGGGACGGCCGGCTCCAGGACCTGGGCGACCAACGCACTATCTCCGAAGGCCTCGGCCCCGACCTCGCCGGCCTCATCCAGCGCAGCGGCCGCTCCCTCGCCACCGGCGAGCGAGCCGACCGACTCCGCTGCTCTCCCGGCGGAACGATCGGAGCCGGCGACCGTGGGGGGCCCTGTCACTCAGCGGCCTTCTCACGTGCCCAAAGCCTTCCACCGTGCCTGGGCACGTAGAGGCATCTCGAGCCCGGACCTCGTTCGAGAGTCTGAATGGCTAGTCTCTAGCTGTGGCTCTGCCAGATAGTGCTCTTCTCAAGCTCGCGGCTGAGTTTCGTGCGGACAACGGCGATCCGCTCTCGCCACTCCGATCGGTTCACACGCTGCCCATCCGTCGAGATCGGTGGAATGCGTACGCCGAGTCCTTTGACGACCTAATTCAGGAGTTTGCCTCGGCAGTCGCTGATCGCGAATGGCGCATCGGCGAGTTCGCCGCGATCCGTTCCTGGCTCGCCCGGGTGACGGAACTCAGGCGCCAGATCTCGTCCGTCCTGTGGGCACTGACACCTTTCGAGTACTTCGACGAGGAACTGGCTGCCCAGTTGATGAACTGGGTTGACGCGGCCGTTCTGGAGGTTGCAGGGGCTGTTCGGGAGCGGCGCGACTGCGACATACGTCCCCTCGACGCTGATGGAGTCGGCGGCACATGGACCTTGCGAGATAGCGAGCCCGACGACTTTCGGATCGGACCCGCGTTCGGTCTGGACTTCGAACCGTTGAACCAGGAGCTCGAGTTCCAGGCGGCGGACGTCTTCAGCGCTTTCGCTTATCGGAATACGGAGCTGGTCGATCAGGTCCTGCCCCACCTCGAATCGCTCGGGGTCTCTGCTGAGGCCATGGCCAACGACATGCTCGTAGGAGTGAGCGTCGTGGGGTGGATCATCACGTCGCAGGATCCAATCGTGGCGGCCGTCGCGCTTGATCAACTCCTCGCCTCGTTGCTTCATCCGGCCTCACCTGAGGTGTCGGAGCCGGTCCTTGGGTTGTTCACCGATCGGGAGAACGTCACACTCCAGGTGCGGCGGAAGGTCGCTGCGGCACTGATTGTGATTTCCCAGGCGCACGACCTGGAGCGGCGGGCGCTTGCACTCGCGGACGCCTACAAGATCCTGGCGGAAGGGCCGATCCGACACTTCGGATGGGCGCTTGCCTGTCTCCAGACGGGCTCATGGTCGCGCGTCCCAATGCTCGCGCAAGTTCGAGATCGCCTCGTGGCGAGCGGTGGATTTGCGGCCAGCATTGGTGACACGTGCATCATCACGAACTTGCGAAACGGGCAGGCGCACGAGACGCTCGAGTGGGACGGAGTTGAGGCGTGCTACTTGGCAAACGGTGACGCAATCCCCCTCGTCACGGTGCTCAAGGCGGTTGCGGTGGGGTCCTCCTTCGACAAGGGGTGTGAGGCTGCATTGGCCTGTTACCGAGCCTTGAACGTAACTCCGGAGCTGAAGGTGGTAGCGGGCGACACCCTTCGCATGCCGTCGCGGGAGAGGGCACTCGCCCACTTCGGTACCAACGGCCTGGAAGTCCTGTGGGCCGACTTCAACTCGGCTGCCGCGCGCGTCCACCTGAGCTGCCTCACCCAGGAGAACATCAACCCCTGCTTCCAGGCCTTGATCGTGGCGCGGCAACTCTTGCCTCGGGTGACGCGGTTCGAGGTCTCGGTCGAAGGCCAAGGAACGGCCATTGCGGTCGATGCAGAGGCGCTCGACAGCACTCTTCGGGTGTGGTCGGAAGCCAGGGGATCGTTTAGGAAGATGCCCTTCGCGGCGTTCCTCCCGGCGAACCTGGCCGCTCGATCGCTTGTTGAGGCCCAGCCTTTGGCAGTTCGGTCGATCTCGTGGATCGCCGTTGACGATCTACTTTCGGCTGTCGACGGGGCCGTCGCAATTCTTGACGCGGGCGCGATTGAACTCATGTCGAAGCGGGTGCATCTTGTCGAGACCGCGCTGCTGGAGTGCATGCCCAACGTTCCGGATGGCCTTCGGACGCGACCGCGAGCTGCCCTTGATGCAGCCCGCGAACTTCAACGGGCGCTGGCGCTTCTCTCGCCACCAACTCCGCTGTCTCAGCTGGACCGGCTGGACAGCGTTAGTCATCTGCGGCGCTTCTGGACCCGATGGGGCCCGGTACCTAGACTCCCAACTGTGGCTGAACCGTCGGAGACGTCGACAGAGTATGAAGAGCAGCCGGAGCTCCTGAATCTGCCGAATCATCCTTACTGGCAGACTCTGTAACCTCCCAGTGTCGGCGACGATCGGTCTCGAGGGTCGTGCCGCTTCGGAGATCGTGATCGAACGCCATGGTCAGTCCTCTTCAGGCATCCGTTCGGTCATGGGCCGACTTGGGCGTCGTGACTCGCCTTCACGAGCGTGAGTTGAGCCCTCCTCGCTCGGAATGCGAGGCGGCGAGACGTCTTGACGTCAGCGAGTCGAGGGTTGGGCAGGATGTACTCTGTCCGCAGCAGAGTAGCCTCCCACCGACCGTCAGTGCCCACCACTATCGTGAGCAACATCGTCTGATCGGAGGAGTTGAGCGTGCCTGAGGAGACGCCAGCCTTCCGCTTCATCGACCTGTTTGCTGGCCTCGGAGGCTTCCACGTTGCGCTAGAGGCGCTTGGCGGCGAGGGTGTTTTTGCCGCCGAGTGGGAGCCGACGCTCAACGCGCTCTACAAGGACAACTTCGGGCTAGACGCGTGGTCGGACGTCAACGATCTGGACTCCGACGAGAAGATCACGCGCGAGGTGCCGGATCACGATGTCCTGGCTGCGGGATTTCCTTGCCAGCCGTTCTCGAAGGCTGGCGAGCAGTTGGGCTTCGAGCACACACTGCAGGGTCGCCTCTTCTTCAAGGTGTTCGACATCCTCCGGGTGAAGCGCCCCCGTCGGTTTATCCTGGAGAACGTGCCGAACATCCTTCGGCACCGAGGGGGCAAGACCGCTGACACGATCGTCGAGACGCTCGAAGACCTCGGTTACCAGGTCGATGTCGAACGCTTTTCCCCTCACCAGTTCGGGATCCCCCAGGTCCGCGAACGCGCCTACTTCGTCGGCTCGCTTGACGGCCTCGGCCGGTTTGAGTGGCCGTCTGAGCACAAGGAGCAGACCAGCATCAGATCGGCGCTTCGCAGCGACATGTCGGGCTTACGGGCGATCCCTGATCAGACACTCCGTGCCATCGACATGTGGGGCGACTTTCTGAGGCGCTCCGGGTCGGTCAGGCTGCCGTCGTTCCCGCTGTGGGGTATGGAGTTTGGCGCCACCTACCCCTATGAGGACAACACGCCGCCGGCGATCTGGAGAAGGCGCAGGCCGCGTGAACTGGATCCGTACCAGGGCAACTTCGGCGCACGCCTTGACGGCCTCACGATGAAACAGCAGTACGAGCAACTCCCAAGTCACGCTCGACGCGATGGCGATCTCGAGTTCCCGCGGTGGAAGCAGACCTTCATTCGGCAGAACCGTGAGTTCTTTGATGAGAACCGCAGTTGGATCCTGCCGTGGTTGGACGAATGGGAGCCCTGGAGCTTCCCTTCGAGCTTCCAGAAGTTCGAGTGGAACGCTCAGGGCGAAGTTCGTGACATCGACGCCCATGTCCTGCAGGTCCGTGCTTCGGGTATCCGCGTGAAACGCGACACCTCAGCGCCCGCTCTGATCGCGATGACCCAGACTCAGGTGCCCATCCTTGGAGCCCATATCGCAGGCACCCGCAGGTACATGGCTCCCGAAGAATGCGCGGAGTTGCAGAGCTTAGGGGACATCAAGCTGCCCGCCAGCGACCTCGATGCCTACAAGGCCCTCGGCAACGCCGTGAATGCGAAGGTCGTCAAGGTAATCGCCGAACCACTTCTCGCGGGTCTGCGCGTACCCAGCTCGAGCACCGCCGCTGCCTGAACCCATCCCACAACGGAAGTACAAGTACATGACTGAGAGCTACGAAGAAGTCGGTGCCGACTTCCCGGATGATGCCGCCGACGACGAGGATCCCCGAGTCCAACTCCGGGAGAGTCTTGCAGCGGTTCTCTCGAGCCTCTCCGAGGCGGTGGACCTCCCAACCGGCCTGAGCCACTCAGCGTCCTTGTTCGCCGCCGGAGACGTGAGCTTCGACGGCGGCTCGTGGATCAGCAGGCTCGCAGATGTCCAAGGTTGGCTGCACTTCGACAGCGATCTACCGACCACGAGCGTTGGCGGATTCTTGGCGGCCTTGGCCAGCGAACTCGGGCTGGGCCCCAACGAGGTAGCGGACCCAAACGGCGAACTCACCGTCGTGGCGCTGGAACGCCTCGCCGAGCGTGCCGAACTCGCATACCGGCTGCAGTTGGTATTCGCTCAGGACCTCGCGGATGGCGCGAGCCGCGCGTCGGCAACCGAAAGATGGGCCGAGGCGTGGGCGGACGAAGATGGCAGCGCCGAGGCTGTTAGCCCCGAACCCGTCACAGCGAAGGCGGAAGTGTTTCCGATCTCGCAGCTCACGGGAATGAAGTTGAACCTGACGCCGTCGTACCAACGAGGCGACGTCTGGAGGACTGGTGATCGCCAGGCGCTCATCGAGTCGATCCTGCGAGGCATCCCTCTGCCCTCCGTGATCCTCCTGCGCACTGGTCCGTCCACTCCCCACGATGTCGTCGACGGGAAGCAGCGGCTCACGGCCATTCTGCGGTTCGTCGGCAGGCATCCTGTCGCAGTCGAACGGGTCAAGGAAGCGGATCGCCGGTATCCGGAGGCCAAACTGAAGGCGTTGTTCAACACGGACTACCCGAGGTTCCGGCGGGCGTGGAAGCAGGCCATGGGCGAGCCGCTCACGGCGAAGATGGAGGACGAGTACTACTTCCCCTTCAAACTCCGAACTGACGGTAAGGGCGGATTGATAGGGGACCACCTCGAGAAGTTGAGGGGCAAGTACTTCACCCAGATCATCGACAACGTGATCGAGGTTGCCGATGAGGAGGTGTCCGTCCAGTCCCTGTTCGGTGAGGTGGTCAGCTACAAAGTGCCGGTCATCGTCTACACCAGGGCCAGCCAGCGCCAGATTCACGAGGTGTTCAAGCTCTACAACAAGCAGGGCATGCACCTGAACGCGGAGGAGATCCGAAACGCCATCTATCACGAGGTGGAACTCACGCGGGCGACACTTGTGGCCGCTGGCGATGCTGATCCACGCAGCGACCTTGCAGCGATTGCGCCGTCGATCGCGGGAGTCGCTGGGGTCAGCAGCCTGGGGAGCACCCTGAAGGGGTACGGGTTCGGCGACGCTCGCTACCGGCGCACCAAGGTTCTAGCCTGGGTGCTGTCCGTGCTTCTCAACGACACGCAGGACAAGAGCGACGGTACGTTCAAGGACTTGGCCTCGACGGCTCGCCACATTGACCAACTCCTCGGACAGGTTCAGGAGTGGCCGCCCGATCCGCCCCGCGATCCGGGACACCCGCTGCACGACCACGCGAGGCTCGCAGACCTATTCGGCTGGATCTCGGAGGCGGCCGATCTGCATGCCGCACACGACGAACTCTGGGCCGACAAGTTCAAGGACGGCGACAAGGGAGCCAAGTGGCAGGAACTGCAACTCGTTGGGACGCTCGCCGGTATGGCGATCGCCCTTGCGGGCGCTCCTGATGACATTGAGCAGCGGATCGCTGACGCGGCCGACACCATTCGGGCTGCCACGCTCACGCCCGCATGGACCCGCCCGCTGAAGACTCAGACCAGAACTCAGTGGGACTACATCGCGCGGCTGGCCAAAGGCGTCCCAGAGTTGCTCGGGATTGACATCGCGTCGGCGTCCGGCAACATCCGGGCCCGATTCGGCTCCTCAGGGGTCGAGTCGCTGTTGCGCATGATCACCCTGCCTGCCAGTTGAGGCACGCGCAGTGAACGAGAACGCGATGTCGGAGCGGGTCTTCTTCGATCCGCCTGCGCGGCCCAGCGAGGCTGAGTCCTGGTGGGGCCGCTACTCGTCGGCTCTCGTTAGGCTCACTTCTACTTCTCGGACTGCGGTGGAAGTGGATAGCCGCTACATCGTGGATCGCGGAATCTTCGGCGAAGGCGTGCCTGGCGCCCAAGACGGACCGACGAAGAGGGTCCGAACTGGACTGGTCATGGGGTCGGTCCAGTCCGGCAAGACAGCGTCGATGCTCGGCGTGACGGCCAAGGCGCTCGACCGAGGCGCCGACATCGTGGTGGTCCTCGCAGGCACCCGACTTTCGCTGTGGCGCCAGACGTACGAACGGCTCGTCGACCAGCTCGACCCAGGAGACGAGACCGCCGCCAAGGTCGCCAGACGTCTGCTGTGCCCGCCCCCTGGGGTGGCGCTTGCCGAGACGGCAACTCCGCTCGAAGCGACCTACCGAATGAACCCTGCCCAGGTGCGGTTGAAGCTGAAGAACCGCCAGCCAATCATCGTGGTCGCCATGAAGCAGACCAACCACCTCTATGCGCTCGGCGCTTCGCTCCGAAGTAGCCTCTTCAGCGCGGTCAGCGCGCTCGATCGCGCAGTCCACATGCTCGTCATTGACGATGAGGCCGATGACGGCTCAGTACTGGACGCGGTTGTCGAGGCGGGTCAGCATCCTCTGTTCGGAAACCTGAAGCAGATCCCTCGTGCGATCGCTGACCTTTGGGAACCCCGCGGCGGTCAAGTCCCCCAGAACCTGTTCGCGACGTACGTCGGATACACGGCAACGCCACAGGCCAACCTGCTGCAGGAAGATCAGAACCCGCTTGCACCCAAGGACTTCCTCGCCACACTGCGAACACCACTCGACGTCGGTCAACCTGTCGTCGTGGGGAGCAGCGGGATCCCGCGATCATCGACCTACCCAGAGCCTGCTGGACTCAGAGGCTTCTACACAGGCGGCGAGATCTACTACAACCGCAGCCAGCGCACTGGGTTGTGCATGGAGACCACTGGCCAGCCAGTCCATGATCTTGGTGAAGCCGTTCGGGCGTTCCTGGTTGCGAACGCCATTCGACTGCACCGTTCCGGCAGGCTAGGCCCGCACTCGGCGGCCCAGACCGACTTCGCGACGGCCAGCGATGCTAGCGAGTTGGTCGCACCACCGACGTCGATGCTGTACCACCCGTCAGCGAACGTCGTGGACCACTTCAGTGGAGCTGAGGAGATCCTTGTCTGGGCCGGAGTAACCGATCAGTCTGCTGCTCGCTCCATGATCGAGTCCGGCGACGCACGACTCCCGCAGAGCCTTGTCGACCAGCTGCTCTCCGATGACGCCCCATGGTCGGTCTGGGTCGACCGCTATCGGCAGTCCGCGCACGCCGTCCATCTCGAGTTCAACACGATGGACCCGAACCCTGTCCCCGACTGGCCCGTCGTGAAGGACCTTCTGATCAGGGAGGTGATTCCAGGAACCCGGGTTGCTGTCGTCAACAGTGACCCGAACGCCGACGACCGGCCCATTTACCAACCCCGACCCGACGAAGCCTCAGGCAGGTGGCTCGCCGCTCGCGATCTCTCGACAATCTTCGTGTCGGGCAACGTCATGGCACGCGGACTGACGCTTGAGGGGATGACTACCGCTCTGTTCCTCCGCGCGTCGAGCACTCCCTTCGCGGACACACAGATGCAGATGCAGCGATGGTTCGGATACCGGGGTGATCACATCGAACTGTGCCGCCTCTTCGCGACAAAGGGTCAACTGAGTCTATTCAGGGCGTACCACGACATCGACGAAGCTGTGCGCTCAGCTATTGCAGAGAAGATGGCCGACGGCGCGGCCCCCGATCCGGTCGTCCTTCAGGGGCTGGGATTTCTGGCGACAGGCAAGATCGCCAACCTGGGCCAGAAGTCACTGTGCCCGGGCGCTAAGCCATTCGTACGGCTAGTCAGCAATAACTCCATGCCCGATCCGAACGTCGACGTCGTCGCCGATCTGTTCACAAGCAATCTGTCACAGGATGTACGCGTGGGTAACACCACACGCGGCCGCATCCTCGCTTCTCCCCTGAGCCTGAGGCAGGCAGCGGCCGTTCTGGAACGCTTCGTGTTCGGCACCTACCGTCCCGGTTCGGCTACCCAGCTTGGGGAACTGTGGTCAGGGGTGCAGGCACGTGTCGCCGCGACCCTGCCTCTCCCGGATGCGCAACCCTTCTACCGGCCGCCCGAGCCAACCGGAGACCCATCGCCGGCGCGCCGGAACTGTCCCTACACCATCGCCGCCTACCTCCGTCTCTGGGACTCCTGCCTCTCTCGGGCAGTACGCGGGCTGTTCGTGAACGGATCACCCGGCGACCTTTGGGCACTGGCAAACCTGGCGGGCAAGGCCGCCACCCAGCCGAGGTTCTGGGTCGGGATCCGTTTCGGCGGCGGCAGCACCATCACCGGTTCGCCCTTGGCTGACCTCAGCTTCTCGATACCGTCCACCACCCGAAACGTCGAGGCTGGCGAACTCGCCAATGACTGGGGAACCAACAACCCGAACGCCGGCCCCAACGACTACCGAGGCGACGAGTTCTTCGACTATTACCACCGCCGCGATCGGATCCCTGCCATGGACAGTGGCTGGCGACCGGCGGGCTCTGACGGCCAGATCCTGTTCTACATCAACAAGCGTGCGGAAGACGCCTACCCGACAGTCGCTGTCGGCGTGTGCATTCCGGCGGGCGGCCCGGAGCAGTTCGCCGCGATCCGTGCGGGTGCTGTGGGCGACTAGGAAGGCAGGCCCCGGTGACAAACTACGAGTCCATTCTCATGACGATCGCGTCCACGCCGAGCAGCGAAGCAGCTACCGAGCGTGACATCAAGTGGGCTCTTCACACTTGGGGTGGGGGCTGGTCGAGTCCTCCGGCGATCAGGAGCATGCGTAGCCGGTAGTTCTCTCGGTTTCTGAAGCCTCGGGCGATGCGGCGGTGCAACTCGATCAGGCCATTCACCGCTTCGGTGCCGC
>JAIUOT010000012.1 GCA_020161015.1 Actinomycetota bacterium
CAAGGAGGTGCCCGCGGCGATCGCCAAGGGTGTCGAGGAGGCCAAGAAGCACTTCTTCCGCGTGCCGCGGGTGCAGGGGACGATTCCCCACCCCGTGCAGGGCGAGAAGGCTGCCGGTGTCGTGATGCTCCGTCCGGCGTCACCGGGTACCGGCGTCATCGCCGGTGGCTCGGCCCGGGCCGTGCTCGAGTGCGCCGGCGTGCACGACGTGCTCGCCAAGTCGCTCGGCTCGGACAACGCGATCAACGTGGTGCACGCCACCGTGGCTGCGCTGCAGAGCCTGGAGGAGCCGGAGGCGGTGGCCAAGCGCCGCGGTCTCCCGGTGGCCGATGTGACCCCGGCCGCCATCCTTCGGGCCCGTGAGGAGGGACGTCACTGATGGCACGACTCAAGGTCACCCAGGTGAAGTCCGGGATCAGTGGGAAGCAGAACCAGCGCGACACCCTGCGCTCGCTGGGTCTGAAGCGCATCGGCGACGTGGTGGTGATCGAGGACCGGCCCGAGCTCGTGGGCATGGTCAAGACGATCCCGCACCTCGTCTCCGTCGAGGAGGTCGAGTGATATGGCACTGAAGGTCCACCACCTGCGTCCGGCTCCGGGAGCCAAGACCGCCAAGACCCGCGTGGGTCGCGGTGAGGGCTCCAAGGGCAAGACCGCCGGCCGCGGCACCAAGGGCACCGGCGCGCGGAAGAACACGCCGGAGAACTTCGAGGGCGGGCAGATGCCGCTGCACATGCGGCTCCCGAAGCTCCGTGGCTTCTCCAACCCGTTCCGCGTCGAGTACCAGGTCGTCAACGTGGCCCGGCTCGCCGAGCTGTTCCCCGAGGGCGGTGCGGTGACCCCGGCCGACCTCGTGGCCAAGGGCGCCGTCCGCGACGGCCAGCTCGTCAAGGTGCTCGGCAACGGTGAGATCACCGTCGCCGTGCAGGTCAGCGCGCACGCGTTCTCCGCGTCCGCCAAGGCGAAGATCGAGAAGGCCGGCGGCACCGCCACCGAGCTCTGACCGACCGCAGTCAACGAAGGCCCCCGGCAGTTGCCGGGGGCCTTCTGCGTTCCCGGATTGCTGGACTCCCGGGTTCCTGCGTGCCGGGGGTGCTCCGTTCCTTGGCTCCCGGGCTCCCAGTTGCTGCGTCCCGCCCGCAGCGAGGACCAGCCTTGTGGCCGAGGGCCAGCACAGGGGAGCGAGCCCTCGGCGTGAAGGCTGGCCCTCGATCGTGGGTCGATGTGTTCCTCGGTCACGCCGCGCTGCGCCTTCCTGCGTCCCGCCTGTGCCGAGGGCCAGCCTTGTGGCCGAGGGCCAGCGCGGGGGAGCGAGCCCTCGGCGTGAAGGCTGGCCCTCGATGGTGAGGACTGGCCTTCGACCCGGCGGACTGGCTCTGGGCACGGGGCGTGCCTGCCGGGTGGCCCCGTCTTCGATGAGCGATGGACCGCCGACGTGGGGTGCCGGCCGCCGGCCAGGGGCGCCGGCCGCCGAGTGTGAATGTGACCCAAGGTTTCTGCGTGCGCGGTCAGGGGATCGCCGGGCCGATCGGCGGCGTCTTGTCGGCGGCGCGTCAGCGTCCCGCCTGTGCCGAGGGCCAGCGCTGTGGCCGAGGGCCAGCGCAAGGGAGCGAGCGAGCCCTCGGCGTGAAGGCTGGCCCTCGTGCGGGAAGGGCGGCCCTCGGCGGGGCGCGGGGAGGGCGGGGGCGGACGGCGGGACGCCCGCGTCCGGCGATGCGGGAAACCGGCGCTCGCCTTGATAGAGTTTGCCGGGTTGTCTGGGCGCACTGCCGCGGCGACTGGACGGTGCTGTGCCGCAGCGCCTCGAGGTAAGGAGTAGGTCCACTACATGCTCTCCGCATTCGCGAACGCGCTACGGACGCCCGACCTGCGCAGGAAGATCCTGTTCACGCTGATGATCCTCGCCGTGTTCCGGCTCGGTTCGACGATCCCGACCCCGAACGTGAACATCGTCAACGTCGACCAGTGCCGGGCCCAGGCCACGGCGGGCGACGCTGCCGGCCTGTACTCGATGATCCAGCTGTTCTCCGGCGGCGCGCTGCTCCAGCTGGCGATCTTCGCGCTGGGGATCATGCCCTACATCACCGCGAGCATCATCCTCCAGCTGCTGACCGTGGTGATCCCGCGGCTCGAGGCGCTGAAGAAGGAGGGTGCGTCCGGCACGCAGAAGATCACCCAGTACACGCGCTACCTCACGCTGGTGCTGGCCGTCCTGAACTCGACGGCGTTCGTGACGCTCGCGGTGAACGGCCAGCTGTTCCAGGGCTGCTCGCTCGACCTGGTCTACGACAAGAGCATCTTCCCGATCATCACGATGATCCTGACCATGACGGCAGGCACCGGCGTGATCATGTGGCTCGGCGAGCTGATCACCGACCGTGGCGTCGGCAACGGCATGTCGGTGATGATCTTCACCCAGATCGCCGCGCAGTTCCCCGCGTCCCTGTGGGCCATCAAGATGAGCCGTGAGGGTGCGCAGGGCTGGTTCGTGTTCGCCATCGTCCTCGCGATCGGCCTTGCGGTCATGCTGGGCGTCATCTTCATGGAGCAGGCGCAGCGCCGGATCCCGGTGCAGTACGCCAAGCGCATGGTGGGACGCCGGCTGCTCGGCGGCTCGACGACCTACATCCCGCTGAAGGTGAACCAGGCCGGCGTCATCCCGGTCATCTTCGCCTCCTCGATGCTGTACCTGCCCGTGCTGTACGCGCAGTTCCAGCCCGGCACGGCGGAGAACCCGAACCCGGTCTCCAACTGGATCGCGACCAACCTGACCACCGGCAGCTGGGCCTACGAGCTGCTGTTCTTCGCGATGATCATCTTCTTCGCCTACTTCTACGTCTCGATCACCTTCGACCCGGTCGAGGTCAGCGACAACATGAAGAAGTACGGCGGCTTCATCCCGGGCGTCCGCGCCGGCGGTCCCACCGAGCGGTACCTCGCGCACGTCCTGTCCCGGCTCACGGCCCCCGGCGCCCTGTACCTGGCGATCATCTCGCTGATCCCGGCGGTGGCGTTCATCATGCTGGGGACGCACAACAAGTTCCCCTTCGGCGGTACATCGATCCTGATCATCGTCGGAGTGGGCCTGGACACTGTGAAGCAGATCCAGAGCCAGTTGCAGCAACGAAACTACGAAGGATTCCTCAGATGAGACTGCTCATCATGGGCCCCCCCGGTGTCGGGAAGGGAACCCAGGCCGTGGGCATCGCCGCCCACTACGGCATTCCTGCCATCTCCACCGGAGACATCTTCCGGGCCAACGTCAAGAACCAGACCCCGCTGGGTCAGGAGGTCTCCCGGATCATGGCCGAAGGTGGCTATGTCCCCGACGAGATCACCAACGCCATCGTGGCCGACCGGCTCACCGAGGCGGACGCGGCGGAGGGCTGGCTGCTCGACGGCTACCCGCGCACCGCGGGCCAGGTCGCTGCGCTCGACAACGAGCTCGCCCGGACCGGTCAGGCCATCGACGCGGTCATCTCGCTGGTCGCCGACACCGACGTGCTGGTGGAGCGCCTGCTCAAGCGTGCCGAGCTCGAGGGCCGCGCGGACGACAACGCCGAGACCATCCGCAACCGCATGGTGATCTACACCGAGGCCACCGACCCGCTGCTCGCCACCTACCGCGAGCGCGGCCTGCTGGTCGAGGTTGACGGCATCGGCAGCATCGACGAGGTCGCCGGACGGATCACCACGGCCCTCGACGCCGCACGCGCCTGAGCGCGGCGACGGACACGGGAGAACCATGGCGCGACGCTCGCCCATCGAGCTGAAGTCGGCGGAGCAGATCCTTCGGATGCGCTCCGCCGGCCTCGTCGTCGCACGCACGCTCCAGGCCGTGCGGGCCGGCGCGCGCCCCGGCGTCACCACCGCGGAACTGGACGCGATCGCGCGCGAGCAGATCGCCTCCGCGGGCGCGGTGTCGTCCTTCCTCGGCTACGGCGGCGGCTTCGGGCTGCCGCCGTACCCGGCCGTGACCTGCATCTCGGTGAACGCCGAGATCGTGCACGGCATCCCGGGATCGCGGGTGCTGGCCGAGGGCGACCTCGTCAGCGTCGACTTCGGCGTCTCCCTGGACGGGTGGCACGGCGACTCCGCGATCACCTTCGCCGTCGGCACGCCCAGCCCCGAGGTCGCCGCACTCAGCGAGGCGACCAGGGACTCCCTGTGGGCGGGCATCGCCGCCGCCCGCATCGGCGGGCACGTCGGCGACATCGGCCACGCCGTGGAGACCTCCGTGCGTTCGCACGGTCGCCGCTACGGCATCATCGCCGAGTACACGGGCCACGGCATCGGCACGGCCATGCACCAGCCGCCGGACGTCCCCAACCTCGGCCGCCCCGGACGCGGGGAGCTGCTCACCAAGGGCATCTGCCTCGCGGTGGAGCCGATGGTCACCCTCGGCTCGGCGTCCACCGTCACGCTGGACGACGAGTGGACGGTGGTCACCAGGGACGGCTCCATCGCCGCGCACTGGGAGCACACCATCGCCCTCACGGGTTCCGGTGTCTGGGTGCTCACCGCCGAGGACGGCGGGGAGGCCGAGCTCACGGCCCGCGGAGTGCCGTTCGGACCCCTGGGCTCCTGATGCGCCCCCGCATCGTGGTCGTCGGCCTCGGTGGGGTCGGGGCCGGCTACGGCAGCATGCTGCTGGACGCGGGCGAGGACCTGCGGGTCGTCGTCGATGCCGGGCGCGCCGCCCGGTACGCCGCACAGCCCACGGTCGTCAACGGGCGCCCGTACGCCTTCCCCCTCGCTGCCGTGGACGACGGCCCGGCGGACGTGGCCATCGTCGCGGTCAAGCGCGGGGCCCTCGCGGAGGCGATCGAGCTGCTCCGGCCCCACGTGGGCGCGGGCACCGTGGTGCTGAGCCTGCTCAACGGCATCGACAGCGAGGACGAGCTGTCCGCCGCGTTCCCGCAGGCGGTCGTCCTGCTCGCCATGAGCGTCGGCATCGACGCGGTCCGCTCCGGTCGCGAGGTCCGCTTCTCCTCACTGGGACGGATCGTCTTCGGCGAGCCGGCCAACCCCGGGCCGAGGGCAGCCGAGGTGGAGCGGGTCGCTGCCATCCTGCGGCGGGCGGGAATCGCCCACGAGGTGCCGGCAGACATGGTCCACGAGCTGTGGTGGAAGTTCCTGATCAACGTGGGGGTGAACCAGGTGTCGGCGGTCATCGGCGCGCCGTACCGGGTGCTCCAGCAACGGGACCAGCCCGCGCGGGCGGTGATGATCGCCGCGCAGCGCGAGGTGATCGCCGTCGCGAACGCGAGCGGCGTCCGGCTCACCGAGGCCGACCTCGAGCGCTGGCTGGACGTGCTCGACGGCCTCGGTCCGGACAACTACACCTCGATGGCACAGGACGCCCTCGCGGGACGCCCGACGGAGGTCGACAGCTTCGCAGGAACGGTCGTCGAACTCGGACGCCGGACCGGCGTGCCGGTGCCGGTAAACACGGTCCTGTACGGGTTGCTCAAGGGCCAGGAGGCCGTGGCGGCAGCAGTCGCGACGCGGGGCTGACCCGCGACGACCACTGCGGACGCGTGCCCGGACCCCACTCCTCGGCGCTACGCCTGCGGGGCCTTCCACTGCCAGGCGCCGTGCGCGGAGTGCGGCCGGAAGCCGACCAGGGTGTTGATCGCGAGCATGTGGTCGTTCTCGCCGGCGTTCCAGGTGTCGACGTAGCGGGCCTCCGGCTGGTCCACGGCCAGTGCCTGGAGGTTCGCCGCCTTGAGCAGCAGGCCGAGCCGGTGTCCCCGGTGGGGTGCGGCGACTACCGTCGTCCACTGCTCGGGGCGGTGGGGGTGCGCGTCGTGCACGTGGAGCTCGGTCAGGCCCGCCACCTCGCCGGTCTCGCGGGCGATGGCGATGGTGAACAGCGAGTGGCCGGTGCGGTGCTTGCGCTCGTCGTTGTGGCGCACGCGCTCGGCGTCCCAGTTCTCCGGCTCCCAGTCGACCTCGCCCAACGGCGCGTCCGAGGACAGCGTCCGGTACATCGCCGCCAGCCGGTCGAGGTGCTCCGGCGGGGTGTTCCCCACCCACGACTCGATCCGGTAGGCCGGCAGGGCGCGCTCCTCGGCCTCTGCCCGAAGGGCGGCCAGCCGTTCTGGCGGGACGGGCAGCGGCAGGCGGGACTGGCGCTCGACCTGCGCCAGCGAGAGCCCGAGCGAGAGCGCGAACTCGGAGGCGCGGTCGCGCGGCAGTTCGTCGTCGCCGTCCCGCGCCCGCAGGCGGGGGCCGTCGGCGGGCAGGCCGACGAAGTGGTCCGACCAGGCCACGATCGTGTCCCGGTCGTGCTGGACGGCGATCCGCACGGCCTCCTCCCACAGCGCGGTGCCGATGCCCTGGCGGCGCGCACCGGCGTCCACCTGGCAGTAGGTGTCGTCGGCGAGGTGCCGGTTGTCGGCCAGCGGCAGGGAGAACTCGATCGTCCCCAGGATCGGGGACGGCTCCGCAGGCACCTCCGGAAGCCCGAACCGCCCGACCGCCGCCGGCTCGGGGGCCGGCCCGGGAAGGGCGACCAGGAGGCCCTTGATCGCGGTGCGCTCGTCGGCGTGGTTGTTGCGGTTCCACTCCGCGGCGATGGCGAGGTCCTCGCCCATCAGCTCCGTGGTGTTCGCGACCTCGAGGTCGTGCAGCGCGTCGTAGACCCAGGCGGCAGCCCCGGGCGGCGCCTCGCGCAGATGGAAAGCCGGCATCGGCGCAGGATAGCCCGATCGGTGCGCCGTGCGAAGGGGGCGGGGACGCCGGCGGTTACCCTTGTCCGGTGACCAGCACCCCTCGCCGGCGACTCCTCGCCGGGCTGATCGACCTCGGCCTGATGCTGGCCTGGGCGCTGGTGGTGGGGGCCGCGGTCCTGGGACTGGCCGCAGGGGGCGCCCTGCGTGGCGTGGGGCCGCTGGGGCTCAACCTCGCCGGGATCGCGCTCGTCGTGCTGCCGTCCACGCTCGGGCTCACGCTGCTCGAGGGCGGACGCTACGAGGCCACGCCGGGAAAGCTCGCGCACAACCTGCGGGTGCGGCGTGACCCGACGGGGGAGCGTCTGGGCTGGGGACGCTCGTTCCTGCGCAACCTCCTCAAGCTGGGCCTGCCGTGGACGCTGGTCCACCTCGCGGTGGTGACCGCGCTCGCCGGCGGCGGCGTGGCTGCGTGGCTCGGCGCGCTGCTCGGCGTGGCGGTGCCGGTGGCCTACGTCGTCTCCCTGCTTCGTGGTGACGGCCGGACGATCTACGACCACCTCGCCCAGACGATGGTGATCAGCACCGCGCCGGGTCGCCGCTTCGCCGCCGACTGACCCCGGCGGGCGTCCGTGCCCCGGCTGAAGTAGGCTCAGGCGGTGAGCGAGCAAGAGACCGGTCAGAGCCAGACCCAGTTCAGCGACCTCGGGCTCGACGCCCGCGTGCTGAAGGCGATCCGCGAGCTGGGGTACGAGACCCCCACCGCCATCCAGGCGGCCACCATCCCGCCGCTGCTCGCCGGCCATGACGTGGTGGGCAGGGCGCAGACCGGCACCGGCAAGACCGCGGCGTTCGCGCTGCCGGTGCTGAACCAGCTCTCCCGGGCACAGAAGGCGCCGGAGGCCCTCGTGCTGTGCCCGACCCGCGAGCTGGCGCTCCAGGTGTGCGAGGCGTTCGCCAGCTACAGCGCGCACCTGCCCGGCGTCCACGTGCTGCCGGTGTACGGCGGTCAGGGCTACGGCGTGCAGCTGAGCGCGCTGAAGCGGGGCGTCCACGTGGTCGTGGGCACGCCCGGACGCGTGATGGACCACCTCGAGAAGGGCACGCTCGACCTCACCGAGCTGCGGTTCCTCGTGCTCGACGAGGCGGACGAGATGCTGAAGATGGGCTTCGCGGAGGACGTGGAGACGATCCTCGCCGACACCCCGGCGGACAAGCAGGTGGCGCTGTTCTCCGCGACCATGCCCGCGCCGATCCGCAAGATCGCCAAGCGGTACCTCACCGATCCGGTCGAGGTGCACATCAAGGGCCGTACCAGCACGGTCGCGACCACCACCCAGCGGTACCTGAAGGTCTCCTACAGCCAGAAGCTGGACGCGCTGACGCGGATCCTCGAGGTGGAGAACTTCGAGGCGATGATCATCTTCGCCCGCACCAAGCAGGAGACCGAGCAGCTGGCGGAACGGCTCCGCGCGCGGGGCTTCGCCGCGACCGCGCTCAACGGCGACGTCGCGCAGGCGCAGCGCGAGCGCATCATCAACCAGCTCAAGGACGGGAAGCTCGACATCCTCGTCGCCACGGACGTGGCCGCGCGCGGGCTGGACGTCGACCGGATCACGCACGTCGTGAACTACGACATCCCCACCGACACCGAGTCCTACGTGCACCGGATCGGCCGGACGGGCCGCGCCGGGCGCAGCGGCGACGCGATCTCGTTCGTCACCCCGAAGGAGTTCCGCCTGCTGCACGCCATCGAGAAGGCGACCCGGCAGGAGATCGCCCCGATGCCGCTGCCGACCATCGACGACGTGAACAGCTCCCGGCTGAGCAAGTTCGACGACGCCATCACCGAGGCCCTCGGTTCCGGCTCGGTCGACACCTTCCGCGACATCGTGAGCCACTACGTGCGCGAGCACGACGTCCCCGAGGTGGACGTCGCCGCCGCGCTGGCGATCGTCCTCCAGGGTGACGTCCCGCTGCTGCTGGAGGAGGTGCCCGAGACCCGCGCGCCGCGGGAGCGCTCGGCGCAGGGACCGTCCGGGGCGCAGCGTCCGGCGCGGTCACGGGGCCAGTCCGAGCTGGCCACCTACCGGATCAACGTGGGCAAGCGGCACCGGGTGCTGCCCCGCCAGATCGTCGGTGCGATCGCCAACGAGGGCGGCCTGGACCGCGACGACTTCGGCCACATCGACATCCGGCTCGACCACTCTCTGGTCGAGCTGCCCGCCACGCTGTCGCCGGACACCTGGTCGGCGCTGGCCGGCACCCGGATCTCCGGCAAGCTCATCGAGCTGCAGCGTGCGGACGGCGCCGGCGCGGCGCGTGACCGGGGGCGCGGCGCGCGCGGGTCCCGCGACGACCGCCAGTCCCGGCGCTGACGCGCCCGTGACGACCTTCGCCGGGCTGGGCCTGCCACAGGACCTCGTCACGGCGCTGGCGCGCCACGACATCACCACCCCGTTCGGCATCCAGTCGGCCACCCTGCCGGACTCCCTGGCCGGCCGGGACGTGCTCGGCCGCGCCCCGACGGGCTCGGGCAAGACCGTGGCGTTCGCCCTGCCGCTGGTCGTCCGGCTCGCCGCCGCGGGGCGCTCCCGGCGCGGCGGACGCCCGGGTGGGCTGGTGCTCGTGCCCACCCGTGAGCTCGCCGTGCAGGTGGAGCGGACGGTGTCCTTCCTCGCGCGGGCCGCCGGACTGCGCACCATGACGATCCACGGCGGGGTGGGCTACGCCGGGCAGCTGAAGCGCCTGGCCTCCGGCGTGGACGTGGTGATCGCCACGCCCGGACGCCTGGAGGACCTCGTCGCCCAGGGGGCGTGCAGCCTCGCCGATGTGCGGGTGACCGTGCTCGATGAGGCGGACCTGATGGCCGACATGGGCTTCCTCCCGCCGGTCCGGCGCCTGCTCGACCTGACCCCGCGGGGGCAGAGGCTGCTGTTCTCCGCCACCCTCGACGGCGACGTGGACCGGCTCGTCGCCGACTACCTGCACGACCCGGTGACCCACGTCACCGGCGCCGATGCCGGCGAGCCGGAGCACGTGGTCTTCCTCGTGACGCTGCAGAATCGGGCGGAGGTGCTCGCCGAGCTCGTCTCCGGGGCGGGTCGCAGCCTGGTGTTCGCGCGCACCAAGCACGGGGCGGCGCGGATCGCCGCCCAGCTGGCCGCGGCCGGCGTCCCCGCTGCGGAACTCCACGGCGACCTCGGCCAGGGCGCCCGCCAGCGCAACCTCGCCGCCTTCTCCGGGGGACGGGTGCGCGTGCTCGTCGCGACCGACGTGGCCGCTCGCGGCATCCACGTCGACGACGTCGCGCTGGTGGTGCACGCCGACCCTCCCGCGGAGGCGAAGTCGTTCCTCCACCGGTCGGGACGCACCGCCCGGGCCGGCGCGGGCGGGATCGTGGTGACGCTGTGCCAGCGCGACCAGAACCGCAGGGTGAAGGCGCTGCTCGCCGCCGCCGGCATCACCCCCGCCCGGCGTGAGGTCGTCGAGCCCGGCTCGCCGCTGATCGACCAGGTGCGGGGCCCGTGGGCATCTCCACCCGCCCCGGAGCCTGAGCGCCACTTCGCGCCGAAGCGTCGCCCCGCCCCCCGCGGCGCCCGTCTTCGCGCACGGGCAGGTAACGCACGGGTTTCGACACCCGCCTGAAACAATCCGGGGTACCCGCCTGTTACACGTCCGTCCTAGCCTGACCGGTGTGAGCCTGCTCTTCCGTGACTACGCCGGCACCCCGAAGGCGTTCGACGAGGTGGTGGGCGCCGAGGGCGTGCGGGTGGCGTACGGCTCGGTGCTGAGGCAACTGGCCAAGCTCGACGCCGAGGAGGTCCGTGCCCGCGCGGAGTACCTCAAGTCGACCTACCTCGACCAGGGCGTGACCTTCGACATCGGCGGGGAGGAACGCCCCTTTCCGCTCGACATCGTGCCGAGGGTGCTGCTCGCTGCGGAGTGGGCGGAGGTCGAGCAGGGTGTCGCGCAGCGCGTCCGTGCGCTCGAGGCCTTCCTCTCCGACGTCTACGGGGAGGGCCGGGTGTTCCGCGACCGCGTGATCCCGCGCCGCGTCGTGGTCTCCTCACCCCACTACCACCGGGTGATGGCCGGGGTGCGGATGCCCAACGGCGTCCGCTGCCACGTGGCCGGCATCGACCTGGTGCGTGACGAGGTCGGCCGGTTCCGCGTCCTGGAGGACAACGTCCGGGTGCCCTCCGGGGTGTCGTACGTGATGACGAACCGCCGGGCGATGTTCTCAGCCCTGCCCGAGGTGACCAGCCGCCACCGGATCCGTCCGGTCGAGGGCTACCCGCTGCGCCTGCTCGCCGCGCTGCGCGCCGCGGCGCCGAGCGGGGTCTCCGACCCGACCGTCGTCGTGCTCACCCCCGGCGTCTACAACTCGGCGTATTTCGAGCACGCGCTGCTGGCGCGGATGATGGGCGTCGAGCTCGTCGAGGGACGCGACCTGGTCTGCCACAACGGCCGGGTGTCGATCCGCACCACCCAGGGCCTGCGTCCGGTGCACGTGATCTACCGCCGGGTCGACGACGAGTTCATCGACCCCGCCTCCTTCCGCTCGGACTCGATGCTGGGGTGCGCGGGCCTGGTGACCGCCGCCCGCGCGGGCAACGTGACGATCGCCAACGCGATCGGCAACGGCGTCGCCGACGACAAGCTCGTCTACACCTACATCCCCGACCTGATCCGCTACTACCTTCACGAGGAACCGAAGCTGGCCGGTGTCGACACGTGGCGGCTGGAGGACGCCGACCACCGCGAGGAGGTGCTCGACCGGCTGGCAGAACTCGTGCTCAAGCCCGTGGACGGCTCGGGCGGCAAGGGCATCGTGATCGGCCCGCGCGCCAGCGCCAAGCAGCTGGACGCGCTCCGCGCGCGGATCCTGAAGGACCCGCGCGGCTGGATCGCCCAGCCCGTCGTCCAGCTGTCGACGGTGCCGACGATGATCGAGGGCAGGATGGCTCCCCGGCATGTCGACCTGCGGCCCTTCGCCGTCAACTCCGGCGACGAGGTCTACGTCCTCCCCGGCGGGCTCACCCGGGTCGCGCTGCCCGAGGGTGAGCTGATCGTGAACTCCAGCCAGGGGGGTGGGTCGAAGGACACCTGGGTACTGGCCAGCGACGGCGTCCGGGGCAAACGCCGCCGGCGCCGCGTGCGGGAGGCCATCGACGGTGTCCCGCAGGCCGACCTGGGTGAGGAGAAGGTGCAGCAGCAACAGGCGCAGCAGCAACAGCAGGCGGGCCCGGTCGTGAAGGACGGTGCCCCGTGCTGAGCCGGATCGCGGAGTCGCTGTTCTGGATCGGTCGCTACCTGGAGCGGGCCGAGGACACCACGCGGATCGTAGAGGTACACCTCCAGCTGCTGCTGGACGACCCGTCGGTCGACCAGGACGACGCGGCGCTGAACCTGCTGGCGGTCATGGGGGCTCCGGACACCGAGGCCGCCGACACCGCGGAGGTGCTCCGGCTGTTGTGCTACGACCCGCTGTCGGCGAGCTCGGTGGCCGCGGCGCTCGGCGGTGCCCGCGAGGCGGCGCGCCGGGCGCGGGAGACCGTCTCGATCGAGATGTGGGAGGCGATCAACACGACCTGGAACTCGGTGAAGGGCGGACGCCTCCAGCGGATGCGGCCCGCCTCGGCGTTCCGCCACGTCCGGGAGCGGTGCGCGGTCATCTCCGGCACCGCGGACCAGACGATGAGCCACGACGAGGGCTGGCACTTCCTCACGCTGGGCCGCAGCCTGGAGCGGGTCGACATGACGGCCCGGCTGATCTCGACGGCCCACGTCACCTCCGGCGCCCAGAGCGCGTGGAGCAACGTGCTGCGCGGGTGTGGTGCCCACCATGCCTTCGTGCGCACCTACGGGGGTGTGACCACCGACTCCGACGCGGCGGAGTTCCTGCTGCTGGACCGGCTCTTCCCGCGCTCCGTGGTGCACAACCTGGCCGCGGCGGAGGCGGCGCTGGCCGACCTCGACCACGCGGGCGGCCGCCGGGTCGGGTTCGACGACGAGGCCCGACGGTTGCTGGGCACGGCGCGCGCGGCGCTGGAGTACCGGCCGCCCTCCCGGATCCTCGAGGACCTGCCCCAGCGCATGACCGACCTCCAGCGCACCTGCAATCGGGTGAGCGAGACGGTCACCCAGCGGTACTTCAGCGGCGCGACGGCCGCCACGTGGAGCGGGGGCAAGTGATGGGACGCCAGCTGCGCATCGTCCACCACACCGGCTACCGGTACGCCGGGCTCGTCAGCGCCTCGCACAACGAGGCGCGGATGACTCCGCGCGCGACCAGGGAGCAGTACGTCCTGGCGACCCGCCTGGACATCAGCCCGGTGGCGTGGTCGCACGCGTTCGTCGACTACTGGGGCACGCCGGTGACCGCGTTTGAGATCGCCGAGCCCCACAAGCAGATGGACGTGGTCGCCACCAGCACCGTCGACGTCGGCGACCGGCTCTCCGCCGGCCCGGGGGTGAGCTGGCGGGACCTGTCGGACCCGACGCTGTGCGACCAGCAGGTGGAGTTCCTGGGGATCTCCGAGCATGTGGAGTCGCCCTCGGAGCTGCGCCGGTACGCCGCGGACGCCGCCCGGCGCGCCGAGCGCCCGGTCGACGCGGTGCACGCGATCATCGGCCGCATCCGCGAGCGTGTGGCCTACGTGCCCGGCTCGACGGAGGTCAGCACCAGGGCCACCGGGGTGTGGGACGCGAAGGCCGGCGTCTGCCAGGACCTCGTCCACCTGAGCCTCGGCGCCCTGCGCAGCGTCGGCATCCCCGCCCGGTACGTCTCCGGCTACGTGATGCCCAGCAGCTCCGCCGTGGTGGGGGAGGCCCGGACGGGGGAGTCGCACGCCTGGCTCCAGTACTGGGACGGCGCCTGGGTGGGCCTCGACCCGACCAACGACACCGCGCCCGGCGACTTCCACGTGGAGGTCGGCGTCGGCAGGGACTACTTCGACGTGACCCCGCTGAAGGGCGTCTACTCGGGCTCCCAGTCGTCGCGGCTCTTCGTCGAGGTGGAGATCACCGTCCTGGCGTGATCCGGTAGTCGCGGTTGGTCGGACGGATGTCCTCGCCGGTGAGCTGCTCGTGCAGGCGGTAGGCGGCAAGGGCACCGGTGAGGAGCTGCGCCCAGGAGTCGGTGCCGCCGGGCGACCAGGGGGAGGCCACCGCCACGCCCTCGCGGGCCGGCTGCAGGGGCGGCAGGTCGAGCAGCGTGCGCCACGACGCCCACCGCGGCCCGCCGCCGGGTGCCCTGCGGAGGTGCCGGGCCACGCGGAAGTCGGCCCGCTCGTGGGTCAGGTCGGCGTGGGTCGCCGGGTCGACCGTGCTCACGACGGCGTCGGCGAGGAGCGACCCGGCCGTCGACTCCAGCCGGTGCCCGTCCCGGTCGGGCCGGATCGCCAGCACCTCGACCCCGGTCCGCACCTCGACCCCACGGGTGTCCAGCCGTTCCAGGAGGAGGTCGAGCAGCACGGTCGCCGGCTGAGGCACCCCCTCGGCGTCGACGACCTGCCAGCGGCCGAAGGTCCGCTCCAGGCCCAGCCGGTAGGCGTGCCACCCGGGCAGCCGACGCGGGTCCTGCCCGAGCCGGGCCGCCACGTCGAGGACGAGCTCGGCCAGTTCCGGAACGCGCCGGGCGAGGTCATCGAGGCTGCGCCTGGGCACGAGCACGGCCCGGTCGGCCGCGCCCAGCCGTCCGCCGAACTCCTCCTCCAGCCCGTATCGGCGCAGGACCAGCCACGCGCCGTCGAGCTCGTCGAGCAGGTCCCGCCAGGACGCCGCGACCGGCTCGCCATACGCGGCGGCGAGCGTCGTCCACTGGGCGCCGCGGTCGGTCGGGAGGTCCAGGACCGAGCCGTCGGCGAGCCGGTAGCGGCGCGGCGGGGCCGCGACGAGCTGGAGGCCGCGCCGCCGCAGGTCGGAGGCAAGAACGCGCCCGGACTTGCGGAACAGGTCGCGCCACGCGGCCGGCAGCGTGAGCACCGTCCCGCCCGGCTCGGTGGCCACCTCGACGCCGGCGCAGGGGGCCGCGTCGCGCTCGAGCACCACCACCCCGTGGCCGGCACGGGAGAGGCGGGCGGCCGCGGCGAGCCCCGCGAGCCCGCCGCCGACGACGGCGATCAACTCCGGGCCAGCCAGGCCCGGAACGCGGTGAAGCCCCGGCGGATCTGGGCCAGCAGCAGCACGGCGAGGGTGAGGGTGAGAATCAGCAGGATCGCGGCGACGACGGCCGCCTGCACCGGGTAGGCGACGGCGAGGCCGACGACGGTGACCAGGGCCGCGTCCCCGGCGAGGGAGGCGCCGACGTTGCTGAGGGGCTCCGGGGAGGTGTTGACCGCGAGCCGGACGCCCGACTTCGCGACGTGGCTGAGGAGCGCGGCGACGCCGCCCAGCGCCCCCATCGTCATCGGCAGGAGGTCGCCGTTGGCGCCGGCGAGCAGCGCGCCGATCAGCGCGCCGGCGACCGGGCGGATGAAGGTGGAGACCGCGTCCCAGGCGGAGTCGAGGTAGGGCACCTTGTCGGCGAAGAACTCGACCAGGGCCAGCACGCCCATGATCACCAGGACGTCCGTGCGCTGGAACCCCTCGGGGATCCCTTCGACGTGGCCGAAGCGGCCGACCATGCCGAGGAGGAACACCGTGGCGTAGGCGTTGATGCCGCTCGCCCAGCCGCTGGCGAAGGTCATTGCCACGACGTCCATGCCGGAATCGTAGCCGTGGCCCCTCCTGCGGCAAGGGGCAGGGGACGGTGGCGCATGGGGGTTGACGCGGTGTCGGCGCGGGGGCCTATGATTGGAAGCAATCGAATACCTGTTCGATAACGCGAGTAGGGGAAGCTCGCTCCGGGTCGTCACGGCGACCCGGCCGGCCCCGGTGCCGACAGTTCCCGCGTGCCTCCCGGGGCGGACTCGACCCCCGCTCCGGGACGGCTCGCGGGGCGTCCGTGCCGGGGTCGCTCATGCCCGGTGACAAGGGGTGGAAGGAGGACGGATGGCCGGCGACGGGCTGGAGGGCGCGAGGTCGGCGCTGATCGGCGCGGAGCTGGCCGAGACCGCCTCCGAGCGATACCTTCTCGCCCACCTCGCGGCTCTGCGGGTGGCCGCAGCCGTGCTCGCGGCGCGGGCTCACGCGGCGTCCGGCGCCCGCCTTCGCAACGCCTGGCAGCTCGTCGCGGAGGTGGCTCCGGAATTCGCGGAGTGGGCGGGCTACTTCGCCGCAGGCCAGCACAAGCGGCAGGCGGTCGCGGCCGGGGCGGTGGCCCTGGTCGCGCACCGGGAGGCCGACGACCTCCTCCGGGACGCGCAGGCGTTCCACGACGAGGTCGCCCGCCGGCTCGCGGCCGGCCGGCGCCGCGGCGCGAGGGAGGCCGGATGAGCGCGCCGTCCGCGCCGGCGCCGGGGCGGGTGGTCATGTGCGTCGACATGGACGCGTTCTACGCGTCCGTGGAACTGCGCCGGCACCCGGAGTGGCGCGACGTGCCGATGTGGGTCGGGGGAGCCGGACGCGGCGTCGTGCTGTCCGCCAACTACCCCGCGCGGGCCTACGGCGTCCGCGGCGGCATGTCGTCCGCCCAGGCGCGGCGGCTGTGCCCGCACGCCGTCTGCGCGCCGCCCGACTTCGACGCCTACACCGAGGTGTCGGACGGGATCGTCGCCATCCTGGAGACCTTCACCGCGCGCGTGGAGTGCGCGTCGATCGACGAGGCCTACCTCGACCTGACCGGGGCGGAGCGCAGCACCGGCACCGCCGTCCGCGTCGGTGAACGGCTGCGCGCGATCGTCCACGACGAGCAGGGCATCTCCTGTTCGGTGGGCATCGGCCCCAACAAGCTGGTCGCGAAGATGGCCACCAATGCCGCGAAGCCGGACGGCCTGCGGGAGGTGGCGCCGCACGAGGTGCTCGGCTTCCTCCATCCCCAGCCGGTCGAGAACCTGGTCGGGGTTGGGGAGAGCACCGCCGCGCGCCTCCGGCCGCTCGGGGTGGTCACCGTGGCCGACCTCGCCGCGCTGCCGCGCGCCACGCTCCAGCGGGAGTTCGGGCTGCGGGCCGGCGCGCTGCTCGCCGACCTCGCCTGGGGGGTGGATGCCAGCCGGGTGGTCGCCCGTCCTGGCGAGCGCGGCGTCGGCAACCAGGAGACCTTCGGACGTGACATCACCGACACGGCCCAGGTGCAGGCAGAGCTCCTCCGGCTCGCGGTGAAGGTGGCCTCGCGGATGCGGGCGGCGGAGGTGCTCGGGCGGACGGTGACCCTCCACCTCAGGTTCTCGGACTTCTCGACCACCTCGCGATCGCTCACCCTCGCGGCCCCGTCCGACCTCACCGAGGACGTGTACGGCGCCGCCGTCCGGCTGTACGCAAAACTGCGTCCGGGGCGGCCCGTCCGCCGGGTGGGGATCCGTGTGACGGGACTGGCCGACCGCGGGACGGTCGCGCTCCAGCCCACCCTTGATGCCCCTGACCACGGATGGCGTGATGCCGAGCGGGCCGCGGACGACGTGATCCTGAGGTTCGGGCCGCGGGCGGTGCGTCGTGCGGTACTCACCCGGCGGGAACGGCCCTGACGGCCGGATCCGGGGGTGCTCGGTTCCGAAATGCCTCGTGCCCGCCTAAACTTGGGCTTGTCCCGTCGGGACCCGTGAACCAGGGAGGCAGCATGGCGCTCTCGGACGAAGAGCAGAAGCTCCTCGACCAGCTGGAAGCTGCGCTCGCGGCCGAAGACCCCAAGCTCGCCAGCGCACTCCGCGGCACGACCCATCGCTGGGAGCGCCGCCGCGCGATCCTCGCCGGGCTCGGCTTCCTCGTCGGACTCGCCGCCCTGATCGGGGGCATGCAGGTGCACCCGGCGATCAGCGTGGTCGGCTTCGTCGTCATGCTCGCCGCAGCGGTTCTCGGCGTCACCGCCTGGCAGCAGTCCGCGGACGCCGCCGACGGCCAGGGTGCGGGCGGCCGCGCGGGGAACCACTCGGAGTTCCTGGGCCGCATGGACGAGCGCTGGCGCCGCAACACCGACGACGGCGCCTGAGCGTCACCGGCCCGGCCGCCACAGGGACCGCGGCCACCACTTCCCGGCGGTGGGCACTGCCCACCGCCTTTCCACTGCCCGACTGACCCGCCCGACCAGCGCGGGCAGGGCGTCAGCCGCGGCCGGCTCCCGGTCGTAGCGGCCGCGCTCCACCGTCACCGCCAGGGCCCACAGCGCCTCGCGGCCGTCCTCGTCCAGACCAGCGCCCAGCAGGGTGGCGACCTGCCTGCTCGTCCCGTCCGGCCACGGCCCGGCGTGGTCGAGCACGACCGCCCGCACCTCCCGCCACGCACGTTCTCCGGCCCTCGCCGGGTCGGAGCCGGGCCTGAGTCGGCTGCGCCGCTGCGCGGCCCGCACCAGCCGCGGGGCGGCACCGAGCGCCAGCGCCAGTCCCGCGGCGCCCCCCAGCCAGCCCGGTCCTCCTGCCGCGAGGCCGTCCTGCGCACCGGCACCGGGGAGTTCCGGGTCGTCGACGGTGGTCGGCGCAGCCGTCGGGACGGTCGGCGTCGGGGCAGAACTGGGGACGGCGCTCGCGCTCGACGTCCCGCCGCCACCGGCGGTGGCGCCGCCAGGGGTCGGGTCCACGGGCACCCAGCCCACTCCGTTGCCGAAGGAGAGTTCCACCCAGGCGTGCATGTTCCGGGTGGACACCTCCCACCGTTCCCCCCGTTCGGTGCCGGGGAGGAAGCCGACCACGACGCGCGACGGGATGCCGACCGCCCGGGCCAGCACGGCCAGCGAGCCGGCGAACTGCTCGCAGTAGCCCGTGCGACTGCCCAGCAGGAAGTCCTCGAGGGTGCCCAGCGTGGTGCCCGGGGCGACGCGGGTGTTGTAGCGGAACGCGTCCGAGCGCAGGAAGGACGCGAGCGCGAGCGCCTTCTCGCCCGCGGTCTCCGCGCCCGCCCGGGTCGTCACCTCCACCGCGAGCCGGCGGACGGAGTCCGGCAGGCCGGGCGGCAGGGCGAGGGTGAGCCCGCCGTCGCCCGGCTCGCCGGGTTCGGCCAGCGTCGGCAGCATCGTCTCCAGGCCGGGCAGCCGCGCCGTCCGGGCGGTGTAGGCCAGGTCACGGGTGGCGCTCGCACGACCGTCCCCGACGGCCACGACGGCAAGGGTGCGGGGGTCGTAGCGCCAGTTGTCCCCCGGCACCTCCGCCGCGACCGGGAACCACGGCATCGGCAGGTACTCGCTGGCCAGGTCTCCGACCTCGACGGAGGTCTCGACCGCCTGCGTGCTGCCCACCCGCGGCAGGTCCCCGCCGAACTGGAGCGCGACGAGGTCGGTCGCCACGAGGTGGAAGCCCTTCTCGTCGAAGGCCGACAGCGCAGCCAGCCGCAGGTACTGGCCCTCCCCGTCCGAGGTCCGGTAGGTCAGGACGGTCCGGTCGGCCGTCGCGTTGATGTTTCGGATGAGGTCGATGCTCGGGTCGCCCAGCTGGACGGTGCCCTGGCCGAAGGTGTCGGTCCGGTCGCCGAAGCGCTCGGGGATCGGTTGCGCGGCGAGCACGGCCCCGGCCAGGGCGAGCGTCGTCGCGATCGTGGCCGCGGTCAGCACGCCGCGGCGCCAGCCGGCGGCCGTTGCCTCGTGCGTCCCGGGCGGGCCCGCTGCGGCGTTGCGCGACGCGGTGGCGAGCACCAGGGCGTAGCCGGCGGCCGGGAAGGCGAACAGCGCGGGGCTGGTCTCCGCGTAGATGGCCACGGTCGGCACCAGGTAGGGCAGGACCAGCACGGGGAACGTCCACGCGGGGGAGGCCAGGCCGACAGCCAGTGTCTCGACCAGCAGGTACAGCACCCACAGCAGCAGCGCGCTGAAGAGGGCGACGCCGGACTGGTACGGCATCGGGGCGAAGGACTCCCGCACGAACTCGGCGGTCTCCGCGTAGAGCGCGAGCGGCTCGGACGCCGCCGGGGCGAGCCACGGCACCAGCGCTGCCGGCAGCAGCTGCACCAGGCGGACGACGACCTCGCCGGAGCCACCGTGCCGCGCGAGCAGGCCGAGCGCGACGCTGAGGGCGACCAGGGCACCGGCGAGGGCCAGGAAGCTGCGGTCCTCGGTGAGCGCGACGATCGGGACGCCCGCCGCCATCGCCGCGACGGCCGACGCGGCGCTCATCCGGCCGGCCGCGGTCACCGCTCGTCCTCCACGCCCAGCTCGCGCCAGGCCGCGGCGATCGGCGTGCCGGGGCCGGCGACCACGCACTTCCAGCCCGTGGCGCGCACCGCGTCCGCACGGTTCGCGTCCTCACGGGACCGGGGGACGAGGACGGCCCAGCACGCGCGTCCGTGGCGTCCGGCGTCGGCGAGCGCGTCGAGGTCGGCGGCGTCCACCCGGCCAAGGACGGCCACGAGCAGCTGGCCCTCCGCGCCGCGCCCGCTCGCGCCGAGCGCCTCGCGCAGCGAGGGCGCAGGGTCGGTGGCGAGCTCCGCCAGGTGCTCGAGCACCACCTCCTCGCGGCCGGAGCCCAGCCGGTGCGGGCTGAGGACGCGGCCGTCCGCGGCGACGAGGCCCAGGTCGAACCCGTCGCGCAGGAGGTGGATCGAGACCGAGGCCGCGGCCGAGACCACCCACTCCAGCCGCTCGTCGTGGGCACGGGACGAGTACGCCAGCGCGCGGTTGTCGACCACGACGGTGGCGCTGGGGTCCCAGGCCCGTTCCTCGCGACGGACCATCAGCTGGCCGGTGTGCGCGCTCGAGCGCCAGTGGATCCGCCGCACGTCGTCGCCCTGCTGGTACTCCCTGACCAGCACGTCGTCCGCGCTGCCGAGGCCGGTGCGCAGCAGGGTGGTGTCGGTGGCCTGCCCGACCCCGGACGCTCCTCGCTGGTTGGACAGCGGCTCCACCCGCGGGGTCACCAGGACCTCGGTGCGGCCGCGTGCGGTGAACCGTGCGCGGGCCAGCCCGAGGCCGTCCGCGACACTGCGCTCCACGGGCCCGATCGCGTGCCGCCCCCGCCGGTGCGGACGCAGCTCGTAGCGGACGGACTGCCGCCAGCGGCCCAGGCCGGCGGCGAAGCCGTACCACCGGGCCTCCCCGAGTGCTTCCGGCAGCAGGTCGCGCACCCGCGACACCCCGCCGAGGGCGATGCCGCCCGGCTCGAGGAGGAGCTCGACCCGGGCGGTCCCGCCGACGCCCAGCCGGGCGGGATTCACCCGCCGCTGGACGCGGAGGCGCGCGGTGCCGGGCAGGAGGAGGAGCAGGCTCGCCACCGGGAGGAGGGCGAGGAACAGGCCGGGCCACCACAGGTCGCGCTGGCCGACGACGAACGCCACCGCGCACCACGCGACCCCGGCCCCCACCAGGGCCCAGCCGCGGGCGGTCAGGTTCATGTCACCCGCGCCCTGCCGGTACCGGGACGGCCCGCACGGCCGCGGTGACCAGGTCGGAGCCGTCCTGCCCGGAGAGCTGCGACTGGGTGTTCAGCAGCACCCGATGGGCGAGGGTCGGCGCGGCGAGGGCGGAGACGTCGTCGGGGATGACGTAGGCCCGGCCGTCCATCGCCGCGCGGGCCTTCGCGGCACGGAGAAGCTGGAGGCCGGCGCGCGGGGACGCGCCGAGGCGTGTCTGGGGGAGCGCGCGGGTCTGGTTCACGATGGCGACCAGGTACTCCTTGACCGCCGGGTGGACGAACACCGAGCGGACGATGCGGATGGCGCGCATCACCGATTCCGCGTCGGTCACCGGCTGGAGCGGCTCCAGCGGGTCGGACTCCCCGTGGTGGTCGAGCATGGCCACCTCGGCGGCGGGGCTCGGGTAGCCCATCGAGATCCGCAGCAGGAAGCGGTCGCGCTGCGCCTCGGGAAGGGGGTAGGTGCCCTCCATCTCGATCGGGTTCTGGGTGGCGACCACCAGGAAGGGCCGCGGCAGCAGGTGGGTGGTGCCGTCCACGCTGACCCGGCGTTCCTCCATGGCCTCAAGCAGCGCCGACTGGGTCTTCGGCGAGGCGCGGTTGATCTCGTCGCCGATCACGAGGTTCGCGAAGACGCCGCCGGGCTTGAACTCGAAGGAGCGGGTCGACTGGTTGTAGACCGACACCCCGGTGATGTCCGTCGGGAGCAGGTCGGGGGTGAACTGGACGCGCCGCGCGGTGCAGTCGATGGCCTTGGCCAGCGACTTGGCGAGCATGGTCTTGCCGACGCCCGGCACGTCCTCGATCAGCAGGTGGCCCTCGGCGAGCAGCGCGGTGATGGCGAGGTCCACGACCTCGGGCTTGCCCTCGATGACCTGGCCGACGGCCCCGCGGACGGCGCCGGCCAGCGCCAGCACGTCGGCGATCTCCCGCTCGCGTTCGGCGTCCACGTTGCCTCCCCTCTGCCGCTCAACCATAGGCGGCGCCCCCGAAGGCCCGGCAAGGAGGCGGTGGCGGGCGGTGGGGGAAATGGGGACGAATGGGGTGTGCAGTGGAGCAAAGTGGAGTACTGTGGCGCCAAGTGGAGGAGAGTGAAGGGGGAAGGACCCGTGTTCCTGGGCACCTACACCCCCAAGCTCGACGACAAGGGACGGTTCTTCCTGCCCGCGAAGTTCCGTGAGCAGTTGTCGGCCGGCCTGGTCATCACCCGGGCGCAGGATCGCTGCCTGGCGATCTGGCCCACCGAGGCCTTCATGGCCGAGGTGGCCAACTCGGCGAACGGGCCCTCCACGGTCCGCGGGGTGCGGGACTACCAGCGCATGGTGGCCTCGGGCGCCTCGGACGAACTGCCGGACAGCCAGGGACGGGTCACCGTCCCGCCACCACTGAGGGCCTACGCGGGCCTGACGAAGGAGATCGTCGTGATCGGGGCGTTCAACCGCCTCGAGGTGTGGGACGCGGCGACCTGGGCGGACTACTCGGCAGCACAGGAAGAGGCCTTCGCGGCCTTGGACGAGGGAGCACCTGCGGTGGGCTGACCGCTGTGGGTACCGGCTCGTGCGGTTGCGGCTCCGATCCGGACCGTCGGGTTCCTGGCGCACCTTCCCCGGTGCCAGGCGCCGACGACGGTCCGGCTCGGAACCACGGCGCACGAGCCGTACGGTTCACACGAGGCAGGGCGAGGGTCGAGGCATGGTTCCCACCGACGACGCGAGGGCTACTCACGTACCCGTGCTCGCCGAGCGGATCGTGGAGGTGCTGGCCCCGGCGCTGGCCGCGCCCGGCTCCACCTACGTCGACGGCACCCTCGGGCTGGGCGGCCACGCCGCCCTCATCCTGGACGCGTGCCCGCAGGCACGGCTGGTCGGCATCGACCGTGACCCGGCCGCGCTGGCTGTGGCGGGGGAGCGGCTGGCCCGCTTCGGCGACCGCGTCGCCCTCTTCCGCGCGGTCTACTCCGAGCTTCCCGACGTGCTGGCCCGCGCCGGCCGGCGCCCCGTGCAGGCCGTCCTGCTCGACCTCGGGCTGTCGTCCCTCCAGATCGACCGCCGCGACCGCGGCTTCGCGTACTCGGTGGACGCCCCGCTGGACATGCGCATGGACCCCGACTCCCCGCTCACCGCCGCCACCATCGTGAACACCTGGGCCGCCGCCGACCTGGCGCGGATCCTCCGCGTGCACGGCGAGGAGCGGTTCGCCGAGCGGATCGCGGACCGCATCGTCGCCGCCCGCGCGGACGCGCCCTTCACCAGTTCCGCGCGCCTGGTGCAGGTGATCGCGGACGCGATCCCCGCCGCGGCCCGCAACACCGGTGGCCACCCGGCCAAGCGGACGTTCCAGGCTCTGCGGATCGTCGTCAACGCCGAGCTCGAAGCCCTCGCCGCGGTGCTGCCGGCCGCGCTCGACGCACTGGCGCCCTCCGGCCGGATGGCCGTGCTGGCCTACCACTCCGGCGAGGACCGGATGGTCAAGCGCGCCTTCGCCGCAGCCTCGACCGACCGCGTGCCGGCCGGTGTCCCCGATGTCCCGGCCGCCTACCGGGCCCAGTACACGCTGCTGACCAGGGGTGCGGAGCGCCCCGGGTCCGCGGAGATCCAGGCAAACCCCCGGGCCGCATCCGCACGCCTGCGCGTGATCGCCCGCAACCCCCAGGAGGTGCCCCGATGACCGCCCTGCTCGCCCCCCGTCCCGAGCGATCCCCCCGCCCGTCGCTGCGCCCGGTCGAGCCCCGGCGCCGTCGGATGGCCACCGTCCCGTTCGCGATGGTGGTGGCGCTCGTGCTGGCTGTGGGCATGGTCGCGCTGCTGGTGCTCACCACGGCCCTGCAGGACCAGACGTTCTCGGTGCAGGCCAAGCAGCGCGAGGCCGAGCGGCTGGCCGACCAGCTCTCCGCGCTCCAGGCCCAGCTCGCCGACACCCGCTCTGTGCAGAACCTCGCGGTCGCCGCGCAGCACCTCGGCATGCGTCCGAACCCCTACGGCGCCCAGCTCCAGCTGCCGGACGGCACCGTGGTCGGGACGGCCTCTGCGGTGACGGGCGTGGAGATCCCCGGGGTCCGCTACCTCACCCCCGAGCAGGCCGACGCACAGGTGAAGGCGCTCGCCAGGGCTGAGGCCGAGCGCAAGGCGCGGCTGAAGGCCGAGGCGAAGGCGAAGGCGGAGGCCAAGGCGAAGAAGGAGGCGGAGGCGAGGAAGAAGGCCGAGGCCGAGAAGGCGAAGGAGGACGCGGCGAAGCAGGGGACGCAGCCGTGAGCCGGCCGCTCGACCGCTTCTTCGCCGACCGTGCGCGGTCCGGCAGCTCCCGGAAGCGTCGGGTCAGGCTGCCGCTGGCGCGATCGGTGGGGCGCGTCCGCAGCCTGCTGATCGTGGTGGCCGTGGTGTTCTCCCTCGCCGCCGGACGTGCCGTGCAGGTGCAGGCGATCGACGCCAACAACGTGGCGGCGGAGGCGGCGGACCAGATGACGGTCAGCCACGTGCTGCCCGCGTTCCGCGGGACGATCACCGACCGCAACGGCGAGGTCCTCGCGCAGACCCAGGACACGGTGAAGGTGATCGCGGACGCCCGCCAGATCCGCACGAACGGACGCGGCAGCGCGCCGCTCAGCGATGCCGACCGCGAGGCCGCGGCCGCCGCGCCGGCGAAGATCGCCGCGATCCTCGTGCAGTACCTCGGAGGCGTCCCGGAGGACTACCTGCCCCGCCTCACCGCGAGCGGCACGGGCGAGTCCTACCAGCCCATCCGGCAGAAGGTGCCCGCCGCCACCTACCGCCAGATCATCGCCGCGATGGCGGAGCAGAAGCTCGTCGGCCTGCGGTCGGAGAACCAGCCCACCCGGGTGTACCCCAACGGCGTCCTCGCGGCCAACGTCCTCGGCTTCGTCAACGACAACGGGGACGGGGCGAGCGGCCTGGAGTTCGCGCTCGACAAGACCCTGTCCGGTGTCGACGGCAAGGAGGCCTACGAGGACTCCCCGAACGGGCGGATCCCCCTGGGCGACAACGCCCTCGTCGAGCCCGTCAACGGTCTGGACTACCGGCTCACCCTCGACGCCGGCCTGCAGTGGCAGGTCGAGCAGGTGCTCGGCGACCGGATGCGGCTGACCAACGCCACGACCGGGATGGCGATGGTCATGAACCCGAAGACCGGGGAGGTGCTCGCGCTCGCGCAGTACCCGAGCTTCGACCCCAACAACGGTGGCAAGGCCGACCAGAACAACGTCCCGAACCGGGCGGTGACCGACCCGTTCACCCCCGGCAGCGTGCAGAAGACGCTGACCCTGTCCGCGCTCATCGACATGGGGCTGATCAAGGACACCGACATCGTCACGGTGCCGGAGAAGGTGCGCTCGGGCGACCAGTACATCCGCGACGCCGAGGACCACGGCAAGATCCGCCTCTACGTGCGCGGCGTCCTGGCGAAGTCGTCCAACATCGGCACGATCCTGCTCTCCCGCAAGGCCAGCAAGCAGGCGCTGCACGACTACTGGGTGAGCTTCGGGCTGGGGAAGAAGACCGGCATCGGCCTCCCCGGCGAGTCCTCGGGCATCCTGCCCGCGGCCGACATGCCCGACTACGCCCGTGACGGCGCGGCCTTCGGCGGCAGCGCGGTCGCGGTCACGATGGTGCAGGAGGCCGCTGCGGTGGCCGCCATCGCGAACAAGGGCGTCTACAACAAGCCGACCCTGATCGCCTCCACCACGAAGGCCGACGGCACGGTGGCCACGCTGCCGCTGGCCGAGCCCCACCGGGTGGTGTCGGAGGAGACGGCCTCGACCATGCTGTCGATGATGGAGACGATGGCGCAGCAGAGCGTCAGCCACACCTTCGACGTCCCCGGCTACCGCGTGGGCGCGAAGACCGGTACCTCCAAGAAGTTCGACACCTCCTGCAACTGCTTCCGGGGCCTGGTCACCTCCACGATCGGCGTCGCCCCCGTCGAGGACCCGCAGCTGCTGGTCTACGTCGTGGTCGACAACCCGACCCGCGGCTCCTCCGGCTCCTCGGTGGCCGGTCCGGCGTGGCAGGACATCATGAACATCGCGCTGACCCGCTACGGCGTCCCGCAGACGACCGGCAAGGTGCCGCACCTCCCGGTCTCGCCGGACAAGTTAAGGTGACCGTCCATGACCACCACACCCGCGGTGCTGCGGCCCTCCGCCACCCCGGGGACCCTGCTCGACGACCTGCTGCCGGGATCCGGTCGTGCGGTCGTGACCGGCGTCACGCTCGACTCCCGGGGCGTCCTCCCCGGTGACCTGTACGTCGCCCTTCCCGGGCGGACGGTGCACGGCGCGGCCTTCGCCGCCCAGGCCGTCGCCGGCGGGGCCGCGGCCGTCCTGACCGACACCGACGGCGCCGCGCTGCTGGCGGGCATCGGCGTCCCCGTGGCCGTGGTGCCCGACCCGCGGACGGAGATGGCGCGGGTGGCCGCGGACCTCTACGGGCGGCCCGGGGACCGGCTCGACCTGTTCGGCGTCACCGGGACGGCGGGCAAGACCAGCACGACCTTCCTGCTCGCCGCGGCGCTGTCCGCCGCCGGCCACAGCGTCGGCACGATCGGCACGATCGGGTTCGCCCTCGACGGGCGCCCGCTCGCCTCCGGCCGCACGACGGTCACCACGCCGGAGTCGCCCGACCTCCAGGCGCTGCTCGGCTACCTCGCCGAGCACGGCGCGGACACCGTGGCGATGGAGGTCTCCTCCCACGCCCTAGCCCTGCACCGGGTGGACGAGCTCGTCTTCGACGTGGCCGGATTCACCAACCTCGGCCGCGACCACCTCGACTTCCACGCCGGCCAGGAGGACTACTTCCAGGCCAAGGCCCGCCTGTTCCGCGACGGCCGCTGCCGGGCGGCCGTGGTCAACACCGACGACGAGTACGGGCGCCGGCTGGCCGCGGAGCTGGCAGCGGGCGCCGTCCCGCTGGCCACCACCGGCAGCACCGGCGACTACCGGGTGACCCGCAGGGAGCCGGCAGCGGACGGCTCCAGCGTGGTCACGCTCGCCACCCCCGGCGGCGAACGCACCTTCGTGCTCGGGCTGCTCGGGGAGTTCAACGCGCGCAACGCCGCGACCGCGGCCGCGATGCTCGACCTGGCCGGCGTCGACCTCGACGTCGCCCTGCCGGGGCTGGCCACGGCCTTCGTCCCCGGCCGCATGCAGCGGGTGGACCTCGGCCCCGCGGCGCCGGGCGTCGTCGTGGACTTCGCGCACACCCCCGAGGCCGTCACCGCTGCCCTCGAGGGGCTCCCTCCCGGCCGGCGCATCGCCGTGCTCGGCTGCGGCGGCGACCGCGACCAGGCCAAGCGCGGACCGATGGGCGCCGCGGCGGCCGCGGCGGCGTCCGTGGTGGTCGTGACCGACGACAACCCCCGCAGCGAGTCGCCGGAGGCGATCCGCCGGGCCGTCCTTGCCGGTGCGCGGGAGGTGGCGGCGTCCTCGGGTGCCCGGGTCCACGACGGGGGCTCCCGTGCGGACGCGATCCGGCTCGCCCTCGGCCTGGCACGTCCCGGGGACTGGGTGGCGGTGCTGGGTAAGGGGCACGAGACCGGCCAGCAGTTGGCGGACCGGACGATCCCGTTCGACGATGTCCGTGTGGTGGCGCAGGCGTGGGCAGAGGTGAGGGGGACGGATGCGTGAGGTGAGCGCCGGCGAGCTCGCGGTGATGGCGGGGACGCGGCTGGTCGGCGACCCGGAGGTGGTGGTCGGGCCCGAGGTGGTCGTGGACTCCCGGCTCGCCGGTCCCGGCAGCCTGTTCGTCGCGCTCCCCGGCGAGCACGCGGACGGGCACGACTACGCCGCGCGGGCCGTGGCCGCCGGCGCGTCGGCCGTGCTCGGCACGCGAGAGCTCCCGCTCGCGATTCCCCAGCTCCTCGCGGACGACGCCGCCACCGCGCTGGCCGTCCTCGGCACGTCCGTGGTGGCCGAGGCCGTCGGCCACGGCCTGGTGACCATCGGCATCACGGGGTCCTCCGGCAAGACCAGCACCAAGGACCTCGTGGCCCAGGTGCTGGCCGGCGCGGGCGAGACCGTCGCACCCGTGGGCTCCTTCAACAACGAGATCGGCGTCCCGCTGACGGCCACTCGCGTGGGTCCCTCGACCCGCTTCCTCGTCAGCGAGATGGGCGCGCGCGGGCAGGGCCACATCTCCTGGCTGTGCGGCATCGTCCCGCCCCGGGTCGGCGTGGTGGTGAACGTGGGCCACGCGCACCTGGGCGAGTTCGGCTCCGTGGAGGCGATCGCACAGGCGAAGGGGGAGCTCGTCGAGGCCCTCCCGGCCGACGGCTGGGCCGTGCTCAACGCCGACGACCCGCTCGTCACGGCGATGGCCGGCCGTACCGTCGCGCGCCCGGCCGCGGTCAGCGTCGCGGGCGAGCCGCGGTGGGGCGACCTGCGGGTCTGGGCCTCCGGCGTGGTGGCGGACGGGCTCCAGCGTCCCTCGTTCACCCTGCACGCCGCCGGTGAGGCCGCCGGTTCCGCACCGGTGCGGCTGCGCGTCTCCGGCGCCCACCAGGTGGGCAACGCGCTCCTGGCCGCAGCCGTCGGGCTCACCCAGGGTCTGGCCGTGCCGGACGTCGCGGAGGCGCTGGGACGGGCGGAGTCCCGTTCGCACTGGCGCATGGAACTGCACGAGCGCCCCGACGGCGTGCTCGTGGTCAACGACGCGTACAACGCCAACCCCGACTCGATGGCGGCGGCCCTGCGGACGCTGGCGTCCCTGCGGCGCCCCGGCGGAGCCCTCGTCGCCGTGCTCGGCGACATGCTGGAGCTCGGGCCGACGGCCGCCGAGCGGCACCGTGAGGCCGGCGCGCTCGCCGCCGGGCTCGGCGTCGACCGGCTCGTCGCGGTCGGTGCCCATGCCGCCGACCTGACGGCGGGGTTCGGCGGCCCGTCCGTCACCCTGCCCGACCGGGCCGGTGCCGCCGCCGAGGCGGCGCGCGGTCTGGGTCCTGCGGACGTGGTGCTCGTGAAGGCCTCCCGGGGTCTAGCGTTGGAGTCCGTGGCCGAAGAGCTGTCAGCACCGGAAGGCGGACGCGGATGAGGAGCATCCTGCTCGCCGGCGGGATCGGACTCCTGGGGACCCTGCTCGGCACCCGGTACGCGATCCGCTTCCTGGTCAGCCGCGGCTACGGGCAGTTCATCCGGGACGACGGCCCGACCAGCCACCACACCAAGCGCGGCACGCCCACCATGGGCGGCATCGTGATCATCATCAGCGTCCTGCTCGCGTACACGATCGCCCACCTCGCCACCTGGACCGTCCCGACCGCAACCAGCATGCTCGCCCTCGGGCTGTTCACCGGGCTGGGCTTGGTGGGGTTCGCGGACGACTGGATCAAGATCAGCAAGGCCCGCTCGCTGGGCCTGCGTGCCTGGGCGAAGTTCAGCCTCCAGGCGGTGATGGCCGTGGCCTTCGCGGTGCTGTCCTTCCAGTTCCCGGACGCCAGGGGCATCACCCCGGCGAGCCAGTTCGTCTCGTTCCTGCGCGACCTGCCCTGGATCCAGCTCCCGCTGTGGCTGGCCGTGCTGTGGATCGTCTTCCTCGTCGCCGCCTGGTCGAACGCCGCGAACCTCACCGACGGGCTGGACGGGCTGGCGACCGGCGCTGCGGCGATGGCGTTCGCCGCGTACACCTTCGTCAACGTCTGGCAGTACAACCAGTCCTGCGCGTGGGCCGACGCCGGCCCGCTGTGCTACGAGGTGCGCAACCCCCACGACCTGGCGGTGGTCTCGATGGCGCTGGCCGGCGCGTGCTTCGGCTTCCTGTGGTGGAACGCCAGCCCGGCGAAGATCTTCATGGGCGACACGGGGTCGCTGGCGATCGGCGGCGCGCTGGCCGCCATGGCCGTGCTCACCCGCACCGAGCTGCTGATGCCGATCATCGCCGGCCTGTTCGTGATCATCGCCGCCTCCGTCGTGCTCCAGGTCGGCTGGTTCAAGCTCACCAAGGGCAAGCGTCTGTTCAAGATGGCGCCGCTGCAGCACCACTTCGAGCTGCTCGGCTGGGCGGAGGTCACGATCACCATCCGGTTCTGGATCATCGCCGGCCTGTCGGCCGCGACGGGCATCGGCATCTTCTACGCCGAGTGGGTGGTGGGCCAGTGAAGCCCTGGCTCGCGACCGCGGACCGCCTCTCGCCGTGGCCGCAGGCCCGCGTGCTGGTCGCCGGGCTCGGCACGTCCGGCTTCGCCGCGGCGGACGGGCTGCTCGACCTCGGCGCGCAGGTGCTGGTGCGCGACGAGTCGGAGAGCCCGGCCAACCTCGAGAAGGCCACCGTGCTGGAGATGCTGGACGCCGAAGTGCGGCTGGGCCCCGGCGCCACGGACGAACTCCCCGCCGACGTCGACCTCGTGGTCACCTCACCCGGCTGGCGCCCGTCCGCGCCCCTGCTGGCGCAGGCGGCGCTGCGGGGCGTCCCGGTATGGGGAGAGGTCGAACTCGCCTGGCGGATGAGTCGGCCGGACCGCACCGTCCCCTGGCTCGCCGTCACCGGCACCAACGGCAAGACCACAACGGTCGGCATGCTGGAGTCGATGCTCACGGCTGCCGGGCTGCGCACCAGCGCCGTCGGCAACGTCGGACGGCCGATCGTCGAGGCGGTGCTCGACGAGGTCTCCTACGACGTGCTGGCCGTCGAGCTGTCGAGCTTCCAGCTGCACTGGACCCACAGCCTCTCGCTGCACTCGGCCGCCGTCCTGAACCTCGCCCCCGACCACCTCGAGTGGTACGCGGACGCGGCCGGCTGGCCGCCCGGCGCGTCCGACCCGATGGCCGCCTACGCCGCGGACAAGGCCAGGATCTACTCCGGCGTGACGCACTCCTGCGTCTACAACGTCGCCGACCCGGCGACCGAGCACATGGTCGAGGAGGCCGAGGTCGTCGAGGGCGCCCGCGCGATCGGGTTCACCCTCGGCATCCCCAGGCCGTCCATGCTCGGCGTGGTGGACGACCTGCTGGTCGACCGGGCCTTCATCCCGCAGCGGCGCGACTCCGCCGTCGAGATCGCCAAGCTCGCCGACGTCGTCCCCCACGCCCCCCACAACGTGGCGAACGCCCTCGCCGCGGCGGCGCTCGCGCGCTCCTTCGGGGTGCCGCCGACGGCCGTGGCGGACGGGCTGCGACGCCTGACGCTGGGCGACCACCGCATCCAGACCGTCGCGGAGGTGGCCGGGGTGCGGTACGTGGACGACTCCAAGGCCACCAACCCGCACGCCGCCGCGGCCTCGCTGGCCGCCTTCGACCACGTGGTCTGGATCGCCGGCGGGCAGGCGAAGGGGACCAGCTTCGACGACCTCGTCACCGCCGTCGCGCCCAAGCTGCGTGCCGTCGTCGTGCTCGGCGTGGACCGACTGGTGATCGCCGACGCGCTGGCCCGACACGCACCCGAGGTTCCGGTGAACGTGCTCGAGCTCAGCGATCATGGAGCAATGCAGCAGGCGGTCGAGTGGGCGGCGTCCCGGGCGGTGCCCGGCGACGTTGTGCTGCTCGCTCCGGGCTGCGCCAGCAGGGACATGTTCACCGACTACGCGGCCCGCGGCGACGCCTTCGCCGCGGCGGCACGGGCACTCCCCGGATAGGAGGCATGAGAACAAGTGGCGATCCTGACTTCCCCCGCCGTGGATCGCCGCGGAACTGAGCCGGACACCCCCGTGCAGGGACGCCGGCGAAGTCTCGTGGTCGAGTGGCTCGCGCACCCCCAGGCGAGCTTCTTCCTTGTGCTGGTGCCGGCCGTCCTGCTGATGGCCCTCGGCGTGATGATGGTGCTGTCCGCCTCCAGCGTCTACGCGTTCGTCCGGTACGACGACGCCTACTACTTCGTGAAGCGCCAGGCGATCTTCCTCGTCATCGGCGGCGTCGCGGCCTTCGTTCTCGCCCAGCGGTCCCCGAAGCAGCTCAAGGTGATCGCATGGGGGCTCGTGGTGGCGTCCCTGGTGCTGGAGATGCTCACCTTCAGCCCGCTGGGTTTCTCCAACAACGGCAACACGAACTGGGTCCGGTTCGGCGTCTCGTGGTTCGGCGTGCAGCCCTCGGAGCTGGCGAAGCTCGCCATCGTGATGTGGGGCGCGGACATCTTCGCCCGCAAGTACAAGAGCCTCAGTGACCCCCGCCACCTGCTGATCCCGTTCCTGCCGGTGTCGCTGCTGCTCATCGGCCTCGTGGTGCTCCAGTCCGACCTCGGCACCGGCATCATCATGGGCGCCCTGGTGATGGCGGCCCTGTGGTACGTCGGCGCGTCGTGGAAGGTCATCGGCAGCCTCGTCGGCGGGGTCGCGGTGGTCGTGGGCGGGCTCGTCGTCACCACCCCGTACCGCATGACCCGCATCCTGGGCTTCTTCAACCAGGACATCGACCCGCTCGGCGTCAACCACCAGCCGATCAAGGCGATCTTCGCGCTCGCCTCGGGCGGCTGGTGGGGCCTCGGCCTGGGCGCGAGCCGCCAGAAGTGGGGCGGTCTGGTCGAGTCCCACACCGACTACATGCTGGCGGTCATCGGCGAGGAACTCGGCCTGGTGGGGACACTGATGGTGCTCGCGCTGTTCCTGATCCTCGGCTACGCGGGATTCCGGATCGCCATGCGTTCCGACATCCGCTTCTGCCGCTACACCGCTGCCGGCATCACCAGCTGGTTCATGATCCAGGCGCTGGTCAACATCGCCGTCGTGCTGCGCATGATGCCGGTCCTCGGCGTCCCGCTGCCGCTGCTGTCGTACGGCGGCTCCGCCCTGATGGCCAACCTGATGGCCCTCGGCGTCCTGCTGGCCTGCGCGCGCCAGGAGCCGCAGTCGCGCGCGTTCCTGCGGCGTCGCGCGCGTCGCGGGGGACAGGCGCTGGTCACCACGGCTGCCGGGCGCGGCTAGATGGCCGTCCGCATCGTGCTGGCCGGCGGCGGGACCGCCGGGCACACCTCGCCCCTGATCGCGACGGCGAACGCGCTGGCCTCGCTCGCCGAGGTCGACATCACCTGCGTCGGTACGCCGAAGGGCCTGGAGTCCCGGGTGATCCCCGAGGCGGGGCTGCGCCTGGAGATGATCCCGCCCGTGCCCCTGCCCCGGCGGCTCACCCCGGAACTCCTCGCCGTCCCCGGACGCCTGGTGCGCGCGGTGCGCGAGTCCGGGGCGATCCTCCGCGCCCACTCCGCCCAGGTGGCCGTCGGCTTCGGCGGCTACGTGTCGCTCCCGGTCTACCTCGCCGCCCGGCGGGCCGGCGTCCCGCTCGTGCTGCACGAGGGCAACGCCGTGCCCGGCCTGGCCAACCGCATCGCGGCCCGGTTCACCCCGCACGTGGTCACGACCTTCGCCGACACCCGGCTGCCGCACGCCGTCCACCTCGGGCTGCCCGTGCGCGCGGGGATCGCCACCCTCGACCGGGCGGCGCAGCGCGACAGCGCACGGCTCGGCTTCGGGCTCCCCGCCGACGGCCCGGTCCTGCTGGTCAGCGGCGGCTCGCAGGGGGCGCGCAGCCTGAACCTCGCCACGGCGGATGCGGCCGGACGACTGCTCGCCGCCGGCATCTCCGTGCTGCACGTGCTCGGGCCGGCCAACCTGACCGGGCAGACCGTGCCCCGCACCGACCCGACGACCGGCGCGGCGTACGTCCCGGTGGGTTACGTGGACGGCATGGAGACCGCCTACGCCGCCGCCGACCTGATGGTGGGCCGGGCCGGCGCGGGAACGGTGATGGAGACGGCGATGACCGGGCTGCCCACGATCTTCGTCCCGCTGCCCCACGGCAACGGCGAGCAGGCGCGCAACGCGACCTTCCTTGTGGAGGCCGGGGCCGGGCTGCTCGTCGCGGACGCCGACCTGGACGCCGACCGCCTGGTTCGGGAGGCGACCGCCCTGCTCACCGACCCCGATCGGCTGGCGCGCATGTCGGCGGAATGCCGGCGGCTCGTCCCGGCGGACGCGTCCGCCGCGCTGGCCAGGTTGGTGCTCGAGGTCGCCGAGCGGCGACACTGAACCCATGCTGATCGAACCCGTGCCGCTGGTGCCGGTCGCCGACCTGGGGGCTGTGCACTTCATCGCGATCGGCGGCGCCGGGATGAGCGGGGTCGCCGCGATGTACGCCCGCCTGGGGGTCCCGGTGACCGGGAGCGACCAGGCCGACTCCGCGACGCTGGCCGAGTTGCGGGCCCTGGGCATCGGCACCTTCGTGGGCCACGACGCGTCCCAGCTGGGGGACGCGCGCACCGTCGTGGTGTCGTCCGCGGTCCGCGAGACCAACCCCGAGCTCGCCGAGGCCCGGCGACGTGGCCTGCGGGTGTGGCACCGCAGCGCGGCCCTGGCCGCCCTGATGCTGGGGCGGACGGGCGTCGCCGTGACCGGCACGCACGGCAAGACCACGACCTCGGCGATGACCGCGACGATCCTCGCCGGCGCGGGCGCCGACCCGAGCTGGGTCGTGGGCGCCCCGCTGGCCGCGACCGGGCGGGCGTGGCACCTGGGCGCCGGCGCGCCGTTCGTGGTCGAGGCCGACGAGAGCGACGGGTCGTTCCGCCAGTACCCGGCCGGTGTCGTGGTGATCACCAACGTCGAGGCCGACCACCTGGACAACTGGGGCACGCCGCAGGCCTACGCCGACGGGTTCGTCGCGCTGGCCACCTCCGGCGCGGTGGAGACCGTGGTGATCAGCGCCGACGACCCGGGAGCAGTGGCGATCACGCCGGCGATCAGGGCGTCCGGGCGCACCGTGGTCACCTTCGGGGAGTCGGCCGGGGCGGACGTGCGGCTGGTGTCGGCGGAGTTCCCGCCGGCCGGCGCGAGGGCCGTGCTCCAGGCCGCGGGGGACGTGGGCGAGGTGGTCCTCGCCGTCCCCGGGCGCTACAACCTGCACAACGTCGCAGCGGCGTACGCCGCCGGACGGGCGCTGGGACTGCCCGGCCCCGACCTCCGCGCCGCGGCCGCGGCGTTCCGCGGCACCGCACGGCGCTTCCAGCCCGTCGGTGAGGTGGCCGGCGTCCGCATCTTCGACGACTACGCGCACCACCCGACCGAGGTGGCCGCCACCCTCACCGCCGCGCGCGGGCTGGTCGGCACCGGTCGGCTGGTCGCCTGCTTCCAGCCGCACCTGTTCACCCGCACCCGCGACTTCGCCGCAGAGTTCGGCGCCGCCCTCGCCCTGGCCGACGAGGTGCTCGTCCTGGGCATCTATCCCGCGCGCGAGGACCCCATCCCCGGGGTCACCGGCCGCCTGGTGGCCGACGCCGCCGGGCACTCGGCGCCCGGGCGCGTCCACTACGTCGAGGCGCTCGCAGGGGCCGCGCCCGCGCTGGTGTCCCTGGTACGCCCCGGTGACCTCGTCGTGACCCTCGGGGCGGGTGACGTGACCCGGGTCGGCCCGGCGCTGGCCGGGCTCCTGGAGCCGCAGCGGTGAGCCAGGTCAGCGACGCCACCGCCCGGCTGGAGCTCCGGCGCAGGGGCGACCGGCGCCGGCGGTGGGTGCGCTGGCTCGTGCTGGCGCTCGTCCTGCTGCTGGTCGTCGGCGCGGGCTACCTGGTCGGTTTCTCCCCGGTGCTCGCCGCCCGGGCGGTGAGCGTGTCCGGCGTGCACCGGCTGAGCAAGGCCGAGGTCGTGGCCGCGGCGGGTGTCGGGATCGGCACCCCGCTGGTGCGCGTCGACACCGGGGCGGTGGCCGAGCGGGTGGCGGGCCTGCCGCCGGTCGCCGGTGTGACGGTGACCCGCGAGTGGCCGGGCACGGTGAGGATCGCCGTCACCGAACGCGCGCCACGGCTGGCGATCCCGGCGGGCGGGGGCTACCTGGTCGCCGACGCCACCGGGGTGGTCTTCGAGGCGGTGCGCACTGCCCCGTCCGGGCTGGTCGTGGTGGACGCGGACCCCGCCGACCAGCAGGTGCTCGTCGACGTCGGAACGGTGTTCTCGGCGCTGAGCCCGAAGACCGCTGCCACGGTGAACCGTCTGGCCGCGCCCAGCAGGGACGGCATCGAGCTGCGCCTGGACGGCGGGGTGCGGGTGGTCTGGGGGAGCGCGGAGGACTCGGCGCTGAAGAGCCAGGTGCTCGACGCCCTGCTCCCGCTCGGCGGAACGGAGTTCAACGTGTCCGCACCGGCCTTCCCGACACGGCGTTAGCCCTTCTCGGGCAACCCTGAACCCGTACTTGAGGGACACGCCGGGGGGCCGGGCAATCTTGGACAACCCCGAAACCCGTTGCCTAGCCTTGGGCTCACGCCGAAGCAGTGTGCCCTTCCCCGTTCACCTTCGTCGGTTCATGCCGTGTGAGCGGCCCAGGCTCGGAGCATAAAGGTGGGTTTCGTGGGAACTGCGTCCCAGAACTATCTCGCCATCATCAAGGTGGTCGGCGTCGGCGGCGGTGGCGTGAACGCCGTGAACCGCATGATCGAGGCAGGCCTCCGCGGGGTCGAGTTCATCGCGGTCAACACCGATGCGCAGGCGCTGCTGATGAGCGACGCCGACGTCAAGCTCGACATCGGCCGTGATCTCACCCGGGGCCTCGGCGCTGGCGCCGACCCGGCCAAGGGCCGCCAGGCCGCCGAGGACCACGCCGACGAGATCGAGGAGGTGCTCAAGGGCGCCGACATGGTCTTCGTGACCGCGGGCGAGGGCGGCGGCACCGGCACCGGCGGCGCTCCCGTCGTCGCACGGATCGCACGCTCGCTGGGCGCCCTGACGATCGGCGTGGTCACCCGTCCGTTCAGCTTCGAGGGACGCCGCCGCGCGAGCCAGGCCGAGGACGGGATCACCGGCCTGCGTGAAGAGGTCGACACCCTCATCGTGATCCCCAACGACAAGCTGCTGGAGATGACCGACCACCACGTGGCGATCCTCGACGCGTTCCGGCAGGCCGACCAGGTGCTGATGCAGGGCGTGTCCGGCATCACCGACCTGATCACGACGCCCGGCCTGATCAACCTCGACTTCGCCGACGTGAAGGCGGTCATGTCCAACGCCGGCTCCGCACTGATGGGCATCGGCTCCGCCCGCGGGGAGGACCGTGCCCGTGCTGCCGCGGAGATGGCCGTCTCCTCGCCCCTGCTCGAGGCGAGCATCGACGGCGCGCACGGCGTGCTGCTCTCGATCGCCGGCGGCTCCGACCTCGGCCTGTTCGAGGTGTCGGCCGCGGCGAACCTCATCGAGGCCGCAGCCCACGAGGACGCCAACATCATCTTCGGCACGGTGATCGACGACGCCCTCGGCGACGAGGTGCGCGTCACGGTGATCGCGGCCGGGTTCGACGGCGGCCAGCCGCCGCGCAAGGTCCAGGCCCGTCCGGAGGTGCGCCGTCCCGAGGCCGCCGCTCCCCGGCCCGCCGCACCGGTGGCGCCGCCCGCGACGGAGGAGCCGGTCGCTGCGCCGGAGCCGGTGGCCCGCCCGGCCGTGCGGCCGGTGGCGCCGGTCGAGGCCGGTGACGACGAACTGGACGTGCCGGACTTCCTGAAGTAGTCCCGCGCGTTGTTCAGCTTCCGCAACGACCCCGGCGCCGACGGCGCCGGGGTCGCGTGCTGCGACGCGGTGGCGCCGGACGGAGGGACGCTCGACCTGAGCCTCGGCGTCCCCGACGGCTGGCGTGCCGCCGGCTGGGACCTGGTCGAGGCCGAGCTGGGGGTCCCCGCGTTCAACGCCTACCAGGTGCACGGGACGCGGGTCGTGCACGTCGGCCCCGCCTCGGACCCGCGGCAGGTCGCGGAGGAGCACGCCGACGCGCTGGTCACGACCGTGCGGGGCGTCGCGCTCTCCGTCCGCGCCGCCGACTGCCTGCCGGTGCTGTTCGCCGACGCCGACGCCGGGGTCGCCGGGGCGGCCCACGCCGGACGCGTCGGGCTGGGCGCCGGCGTCCTGGACGCCACGCTGGACGCGATGGCCGCGCTGGGCGCGACCCGGATCACGGCCTGGATCGGGCCTCACATCTGCGGGGCGTGCTACGAGGTGCCCGAGGAGTTGAGGGACAGCTTCGCCGCCACGCACCCCGCAGCCAGGGCCACCACGAGCTGGGGCACCCCGAGCCTCGACCTGGGCGCGGCGGCCTCGGCGCAACTGGCCGGCCGGGGGTGCGTCGTCGTCCGGGTGGACCCGTGCACGCGCACGACACCGTCCCTGCACTCCTACCGTCGCGACGGGCAGGGCTCCGGGCGCCAGGCCGGGCTGGTCTGGCTCCCCTGACCCGGACGCACGCCCAGAGACCCGGGCGCCGCGGGGCGTGGCTCCCGGATTCCGGGCCGGGCCGCGGTTAGCATCGACGGGACTGGTGAGAAAGGCGAAACGATGGCTGATCGGTTCAAGAAGGCTGCCGTGTGGCTCGGCCTGGTCTCGGACAACGACTACGCCGAGGTCGAGCCTGGCGCGGAGGACGTGACCGAGCAGGTGCTCGACCGCAGGGACGCCGAGCAGAAGCCGGCCGCGGCGACCGTGACCGAGCTGGAGACCCGCCGCCCGCAGCGCGACCACCCGCGGGTCGCCGACATCAACCGGATCATCACCGTGCACCCGCGCACCTACAACGAGGCGCGCACCATCGGGGAGAACTTCCGCGACGGCGTGCCGGTGATCATGAACCTCGGCGAGATGGAGGAGGCCGACGCCAAGCGGTTGGTCGACTTCTCCGCCGGCCTGATCTTCGGGTTGCGTGGCAGCATTGAACGCATCACCAGCAAGGTGTTCCTGCTCTCGCCGCACAACGTCACGGTGGCCGCGGAGGACAAGGAGCGCCTGGCCGGGGGTTTCTTCAACCAGTCGTGAAAGGTGTGCCGGATGGGCCTGGTCGGTTTCCTCATCCACTGGGCCCTGCTGGCGTTCCTCGCACTGCTGACCGTGCGTGCCGTCCTCGGGTGGGTCCCGCTGTTCGTCCGGGGCTGGGAGCCCCGAGGGGTCGTGCGCGTGGTGGCCGAGTTCGTGCTCACGCTGACCGACCCGCCGCTGCGGTTGCTGCAGCGCGTCCTGCCGCCCGTGCGGCTCGGCGGAGTGCAGGTCGACACCGCCTTCAGCGTGCTCTACATCGCGGTGCTGGTCCTGCTGCGATGGCTCCCGAGTTGAGTCTTGACCTCTGGTTTACCCCTGCCGACGCGTCGGTGGTGGTTCTTGGACTCCGCAAACTGTTCCCATTAGCCTGAGAGCGCCCTGTCGGGGCCGAGCTATCGGACCCCGTCCCGATCACGTGAGGTGAGCAATGACCCTGACCCTCGAGCAGGTCCGCCAGACCCGCTTCCACCTGGCCCGGCGGAACGGCTACGAACCCGTTGACGTCGACGCCTTCGTCGACAAGGTCGAGGCAACGCTCAGCCAGTTGACCGAGGAGAACGCCACCCTCAAGCAGCAGGTGGAGGCGCTCAGCTCGAGCGAGCCGTCCAGCATCTTCGTCCCCGGCGACTCCGCGGAGGCCGACCAGCTGAAGTCCGACCTGCGGGGCCGCCAGGCCGAGCTCGAGGGCGCCAAGGGCGAGCTCGCGGGCAAGCTCGAGGAACTCGGCCAGCGCACGCAGGAGCTCGAGCAGGCCCGGAGCGAACTCGCCTCCGCCCAGGCCGAGCTGGACGCGCTCCGCGGCCAGGTCGCGCAGCTCCAGCAGCAGGCCGCCGCACCCCAGGAGGAGCCGTCCACGCCGCTGGGCAAGGTCGAGAACATCGTCGTCACCAGCTCCGCGGAGGCGTCCCCCGCGGTCACCCGGCTGCTGCAGATGGCCACCGAGCAGGCCGAGCGCCTCGTCGGCGAGTCGCAGGTCGAGGCCCAGCGCATCGTGTCCTCCGCGCGCGCCGAGGCGGAAAGCGTCATCGACAACGCCAACAAGAAGGCCCACGAGACCCTGACCGACGCCCGCACGCGCGCCGACCGGATCGAGTCCGAGGCCCGCGTGAACGCGGAGAGGGTCACCAACGACGCCCAGTCCCGTGCGGACGCCGTCAACGGCGAGGCCGACGCCCGTCGCGCCGAGCTGTTCACGGCCCTTGAGCAGGAGCGGGACGTGCTGCGCGGCAAGGTCGACCACCTGCGCAGCTTCGAGGCCTCCTTCCGCAACAACATGGCGAACCACCTGCAGAGCCAGATCAAGGCCCTCACCGAGGCCGCGATCGAGCCCGGCGACACCCCGGCCATCCTCGACGAGCCGGCGCCGGAGTCCGCGACCCCGCGCCTCGACGCACTGCTCAACGAAGGCAACTGACACCGGCGGGCAGCGCCCGCCGGTGGCGTCCGGCGATTCGGTCTGGCACGCGGTGGGCAGGTGGTACTCTCCCTGCTCAAGCATCGGCAGGAGGAGTGTTGCGATGGCGTCAGCACGCACCAGTGAGAACGAGAAAGTCGTAGGCAGGGTGGTCTCGTTCCCGGTTGCCGAGGGCGAGGATCCCTGGACCGAGGAGGAGATCGAGGAGATCCGCCAGGAGCTCCTCGCCGACATCGCGCGCATGGAGCGGGCGATCGAGGTGGCCGAGGCCGGCCTGGCCGACCTCTTCGAGGAGGGCTCCGACGGGGCGGGCCGCGATCCGGCCGACGTGGGCTCGTCCAACTTCGAGCGGGACCAGGAGATGTCGCTGGCCCAGAACGCGCGCGACATGCTGGAGCAGGCCCAGCTGGCCTACCGCCTGTTCGAGGCCGGCAACTACGGCTCCTGCGAGTCGTGCGGCCAGCCGATCGGCAAGGACCGGCTCCAGGTGTTCCCGCGCGCGACGATGTGCGTCACCTGCAAGCAGCGGGAGGAACGGCGATAGCCGAGGAGGAGGTCGTGGTGGACACCGCGTCCACCGGCACCGTCGACGTCCGGCGGTTGCGGGCCCTGTGCCTCGCGATCGCCGTGGCCGGCTTCGTCGCCGACCTGCTCACGAAGAACCTGGTGCTGGCCACGCTCGACCCGGAGAAGCCCATCCCGCTGCTGGGTGGCCTGGTCACCCTCCAGCTCATCCGGAACCCCGGCGCGGCGTTCAGCATGGGCGAGAACTTCACCGTCGTGCTCACGCTCGTCGCGATCACCGCCCTGGTCGGGGTGCTCGGCTGGGTCGTCCCGCGGATCCGGCACATCGGGTGGGCCGTGGCGATCGGGATGCTGCTCGCCGGCATCACCGGCAACCTGGCCGACCGGCTCTTCCGTGAGCCGGCGCCGTTCCACGGCCACGTCATCGACTTCATCCAGCTGCCCTACTTCGCGATCTTCAACGTCGCGGACATCTTCATCACCGGCGCGGCCGTGCTGGTGATCTGGCTGTCGATGATCACCCAGGTGTCGCTCGGAGGCGTCCGGCTCAAGGAGCGGGCCGGCGCGGCGGATGAGTAGCGTCTGGCTGGTGCCCGACGGCCTGGACGGGGACCGCGTGGACGCGGCGGCCGCCCGGATGACGGGGCTGTCGCGCAGCCGGATCGAGGACCTCGCCGCCGCCGGCGGCGTCCTGGTCAACCACGTCCCTGTGCCCAAGTCGCACCGGGTGCGCGGCGGCGACCTGCTCGAGGTCGAGATCACCACCGCACCCGCCGTGGAGGTGGTCCCCAGCGAGGTGGCCGGCATCAGGATCGTGCACGACGACGCCGACATCGTCGTCGTCGACAAGCCCGCGGGGGTGGCCGCCCACCCGAGCCTGGGCTGGGACGGGCCGTCGGTCGTCGAGCACCTCGCCGCCGCCGGCTTCCGGATCTCCACCTCGGGGTCGGCGGAGCGGCAGGGCATCGTCCAGCGCCTCGACGTGGGCACGTCCGGGCTGATGGTCGTGGCCAAGAGCGAGCCCGCCTACACCGCGCTGAAGCGGGCGTTCAAGTCCCGCGAGGTCGAGAAGACCTACCACACGCTCGTCCAGGGCCATCCCGACCCGTTCGAGGGCACGATCGAGGCGCCCATCGGGCGGCACCCGGGCGCCGACTGGAAGATGGCGGTGACCGCGGGCGGACGGCACAGCGTGACGCACTACACCATGCTCGAGGCGTTCCCGGCCGTCACCCTCCTGGAGATCCACCTGGAGACCGGCCGGACGCACCAGATCCGCGTGCACATGCAGGCCATCCGCCACCCGTGCGTGGGTGATCCCACCTACGGCGGGGACCCCGTCCTCGCCGCCCGGCTGGGCCTGGAACGGCAGTGGCTGCACGCGGTGGAGCTGTCCTTCCTCCACCCCCGGACGGGTGAGCAGGTGCGGTTCCACTCCGACTACCCTGAGGACCTGGCGGCAGCACTGGAGCTCGTCCGCCACTGAGGTCTGCCCATCCCGGGGGCCCGTCCTCGGCTAGGGTTCAGGTGTGCGTAGAGCGAAGATTGTGTGCACCATCGGCCCGGCTACCGACTCCGCCGAGGCCCTGGTCAACCTTGTCAATGCGGGCATGAACGTCGCTCGGCTGAACATGAGCCACGGCGACCACCTCGTCCACGCCAAGCGCGTCGGATGGATCCGCGACGCCGCCCGCATCGCGGGGCGTCCCGTCGGCATCCTGGCCGATCTCCAGGGGCCCAAGATCCGCCTCGGCGAGTTCGTCGACGGCTCGGCGATGATCGAGGCCGGCGACCGGTTCGTGATCACGATCGACGACGTCCCCGGCACCGCGGAGCGGGCGTCCACCACGCTGAAGACCCTCACCCAGGACGTTCGTCCCGGCGACCAGATCCTCATCAACGACGGTGCCATCGAGCTGAAGGCCGTCGAGGTCACCGACACCGACGTCGTCACAGAGGTGGTGATCGGCGGCAAGGTCTCCGACCACAAGGGCATCAACCTGCCGGGCGTGCCGGTGAGCGTGCCCGCGCTCAGCGAGAAGGACGAGCGCGACCTGCGCTGGGCACTGCGCCACGGCGTCGACATGGTGGCGCTGTCGTTCGTCCGCAGCGCGGCCGACGTCGTGCCGGTGCGCAAGGTGATGGACGAGGAGGACCGCCACGTCCCGGTGATCGCGAAGCTGGAGAAGCCCCAGGCCATCGACAACCTCTACGAGGTGATCGACGCCTTCGACGCCTTCATGGTCGCCCGGGGTGACCTGGGCGTGGAGCTGCCGCTGGAGGACGTCCCCGGCGTGCAGAAGCGGATCATCGACGCCGCGCGGGCCTGGGCCAAGCCGGTGATCGTGGCCACCCAGATGCTCGAGTCGATGATCACGGCGCACCGTCCCACGCGCGCCGAGGCCTCGGACGTGGCCAACGCCATCCTCGACGGCGCGGACGCGGTGATGCTGTCCGGCGAGACGGCGGTCGGCGACTACTCGATCGCCGCCGTCGAGGTGATGGCCCGGATCATCACCCGCACCGAGGCGGAGGGCCTGGACAAGATCCGTCCGCTGGCCTGGAACCCGCACACCACCTCCGGCGTGATCTCCAAGGCTGCCGTGGAGGTGGCCGAGCGCGTCGGCGCCAAGTACCTGGCCGCGTTCACGATCTCCGGCGACACCCCGCACCGGCTGGCCCGGCTGCGCTCGGAGGTGCCGATCATGGCGTTCACGCCGCTGCCGAAGACCGCGCAGGAGCTCACCCTCTGCTGGGGCGTGCAGTCGTACGTGACCCCGGAGTACACCAGCACCGACGCCATGGTCGAGTCCGTGCAGCGGGGCCTGAGCGAGACCGGCTTCCTCCAGCACGGCGACAACGTGGTGATCGTCGCGGGCAACCCCGGCCGCCACAGCCGGCAGACGAACTCGCTGCGCGTCTACGAGATGGACTGATCCCCGCCGGCGACGACCGGGGCGGACGGGACCGCCCGCATCCGGTTGCTACGCGGGTTGTGCTCGACCTCGGCCAGGCCGAGGTGCTCGAGCACGGGCGGGACGTACATGGCGAAGCGGCCGCGCAGGCCCTTCTTCAGCCCGTACCAGCCGCCCCGGGGGTTCTCCGGCGACCTGGCCCACGCCTCGACCGTGCCCGGGCGGGCCTCCTTCTGCTCGTCCGCCGAGCCGAGCTCCATCCAGTCGCCGTGGGCCGTGAGCATCGCCCGCAGGTCCTCGATCGCCGCGCGGTCGTAGTGCAGCAGGGTCGTGCCCACCCTCACCGCCAGGACCGGCAGGCCGCCGGCCTCGTCGAACCAGGCCTCGTACTCGCTGCTCAGCGGCGGGGTCCTGAGCAGCCAGGGCCGCTCGGGGGTGCCTTCGGTCATCGCTGGACTCCTCCCCGGGCCGGTGCGTGCGGCCCGGCGACAGCCTGCCAGCCGACCGGTGACATCTTGTGTCACCGATGCGACGGCGGCATGCTGGCGGGGTGCGAGCCGGGCGCCTGCTCAGCCTCCTGCTGGTGCTGCAGGAGCAGGGACGCACGACCACGTCCGTGCTCGCCCGAAGGCTGGAGGTCTCGCGCCGCACCGTGCTGCGCGACCTGGCTGCGCTGAACGGTGCCGGTGTGCCGATCGTGACCACCGCCGGCCCCGGCGGCGGAGTGGAACTGCTGGACGGCTGGCGCGGGACGCTTCCCGGCGACGCGGCGCCGCCGGGCGCGTTCCCGCTCTCGGCCCAGCCGCTGCTGGCCCGAGCGCTGGGCGTCCGCTCCTGGTCCGACGGCGCCGCCTGGCTGGTGGTCACTCCCGCGCCCTCCCCGGGCCACCCGATCGCGCCGGGGCTGCTCCGCGACGCGGCGACGGCCTGTCGCGAGCGGCGGGGCCTGGACGTCTCCGGCGACGGCGTTCGCGGGACGCTGTGGCCGCGGCGGCTCGTGCTGGACGGCGGACGGTGGTGGGTCGAGGACGGGCGGACGGCGGCCGGCACCCCGCTCGACGGGATCACGTGGTGGGAGCTCCGCTGAGCCGGGGCGACCGGGCCGGCGTCCGCCCGTGCGCGAACTGCTTAGCGGCGTGGCGCCGGCGGAGGGAAGGCCGGGGGAGATGGGGCCGGCCGAGTACCGGGAAGGGGATTCGAACCCCTACGCCCTTGCGGGCAGACGGGTTTGAGCCGTCCGCGTATACCATTCCGCCACCCCGGCAGGTGCCCAAGAAGTGTGCCACAACTTGGCGGGACGCATTCGGGGCGCGGTACCCTCGACCTGCCCTCACCCCCGGGCTGACGATGCACCGAACCAGGAAGCCGATAGCGATGACTGCCGACGACGAGACCACCACGACCGACCAGCTCAGGGTCCTGGTCGCAGAGGACGAGGCCCTGATCCGCCTCGACCTGGTCGAACTGCTCACCGAGGAGGGCTACACCGTCATCGCCGAGGCGGGGGACGGCGAGGAGGCCCTCGAGCTGGCGCGGAAGCTCACGCCCGACCTGGTGGTGATGGACGTCAAGATGCCCAAGATGGACGGGATCTCCGCCGCGGCCGTGATCGCTGAGGAGCGCATCGCTCCGGTGGTCATGCTCACCGCGTTCAGCCAGCGCGAGCTCGTCGAGCGCGCCCGCGACGCCGGCGCCATGGCCTACGTCGTCAAGCCGTTCGACTCCTCCGACGTGATCCCCGCGATCGAGATCGCGATGGCCCGCTTCGCCGAGATCCGCGCCGTCGAGGCAGAGGTGGCCGACCTGGAGGAGCGCTTCGCGTCCCGCAAGGCCGTCGACCAGGCCAAGGGCCTGCTCCAGGAAGGCCTCGGCCTGACCGAGCCCGAGGCGTTCCGGTGGATCCAGAAGACCGCGATGGACCTGCGCAAGTCGATGCGCGAGGTGGCCGAGGCGGTCATCGAGCAGTCCAAGGGCGAGGGCAAGGGCCGCGCGCTCAAGAAGTAGTCGCGCCCGCTCCCGGGGCCCGCTTCAGGTAGACCGTGATCCGGGCCGCGCAGACCTGCTCGCCGGCGTCGTCGGTGAGCGAGATGTCGTAGGTGGCCAGCGTGCCGCCGATCCGGATCGCCGTGGCAACCCCGGTGACCCAGCCCTCGCGCGCCGGGCGCAGGTGCGTGGCGTTGATGTCCACGCCGGTGACCGCGCCGCGCGGCCCCACCTCCGCGGCCGCCGCGAGGGACGCCAGCCCCTCGGCCAGCACGCACGACGCCCCGCCGTGCCACAGCCCGAAGGGCTGGGTGTTGCCCGCCACGGGCGCGCGTCCCACCGCCCGGGTGGGGGTGACCTCCAGCAGCTCGACGCCCAGCTTCTCGTCCAGGGGGCTGGACAGGCCGGCGAACCAGTCGGGAACGTTCATGGCGCCCACCTTGGCACAGCGCCGGGTCGAGGTGTCCGCGCCGGGCGTTAGAGTTCCGGATTGTGACGAACCCGACCAGTCCGCACGCCGAGCAGCCCACCCTGTTGCTGATCGACGGCCACTCGATCGCCTACCGCGCCTTCTTCGCCCTTCCGGTGGAGAACTTCTCCACGACGACCGGGCAGCACACCAACGCGGTCTACGGATTCACCTCGATGCTGATCAACGTGCTCCGCGACGAGCAGCCCACCCACCTCGCGGTCGCGTTCGACGTGTCCCGCAAGACCTTCCGCAGCGAGCGCTACTCCGACTACAAGGCGAACCGGTCGGCGTCGCCGGCCGAGTTCACCGGACAGATCGGCCTCATCAAGGAGGTGCTGGACGCCCTGAACGTCGTCCACCTCGAGCGCGAGGGGTTCGAGGCCGACGACATCATCGCGACCCTCGCCCGACGGGGCGCCGCCGCCGGCCTCCGCGTCCTGATCTGCACCGGCGACCGCGACACGCTGCAGCTGGTGAACGACCAGGTCACCGTCCTGTACCCCCGCAAGGGCGTCTCGGACCTGGCCCGGCTCGATCCCGCGACGGTCGAGGAGCGCTACCTGGTGGCGCCGTCGCGCTACCCGGAGCTGGCGGCACTGGTGGGCGAGAGCAGCGACAACCTGCCGGGCGTCCCCGGCGTGGGGCCGAAGACGGCGGCCAAGTGGCTGGCGGCCTACGACGGGCTGGAGAACCTCCTCATCCACGCCGGCGAGCTCACGGGGAAGGCGGGGGAGTCACTGCGCGAGCGCCTCGCGGACGTGGCCCGCAACCGCGAGCTGAACGCGCTGGTCGGCGACCTCGAGCTGCCGGTCGGCGTGGACGACCTGGCCCGGCGTGACTGGGACCGCGAAGCCGTCCACTCGCTGTTCGACGGGCTCGAGTTCCGCGTCCTGCGCGACCGGCTGCTGGAGACGCTCCCCGCGGAGGACGCCGGGTCGCAGGGCGGCTTCGAGGTCAGCGGGGAGATCCTCGGTGCCGGCGCCGTGGGAGCGTGGCTGGACGCGCACGCCCGCGCAGGGGTGGTCGGGCTCGACGTGTCCGGGCACTGGCGTGCCGGTGCCGGTGACGTCACCGGCCTGGCGCTCGCCGCGGCCGACGGTGCGGCGGCGTGGCTCGACGTCACCGGCCTGTCGCCGGAGGACGACCGCGCCCTGGCCGCGTGGCTCGCCGACGACTCCGCGGCCAAGGCCATGCACGACGCGAAGGGCCCCCTGCTGGCGATCTGGTCGCGCGGGTGGGAACTGTCCGGGCTGGCCAGCGACACCCAGCTCGCCGCGTACCTGCTGCGGCCCGACCAGAGGGTCTACGACCTTGCGGACCTCACCGCCCGGCACCTGCGCCGTGACCTGGCCGTCGCCGGCAGCGGGGGAGCGGACGGGGCGCAGGCGGCGTTCTCCTTCGACGACACCGAGAGCCACGACGCGATGGTGCGCGCGCGGGCGGTGATCGACCTCGCCACCGCACTGGAGGACGAGCTGGACGCCCAGGGCGGTGCCCGCCTGCTGCGGGAGGTGGAGCTGCCGCTGACCAGGACGCTGGCGACGATGGAGCGGATCGGCGTGGCGGTCGACCTCGACTACCTCCACCGGCTGCACGCCGACTTCGACGCAGCGGTGGTCGCCGCCGAGGCGGACGCCTTTGCCGTGCTCGGCCGTCCGATCAACCTCGGCTCGCCCAAGCAGCTCCAGGCGGTGCTGTTCGACGAGCTCGGCATGCCGAAGACCCGGCGCACGCTCACCGGCTACACCACCGACGCGGAATCGCTGGAGAACCTGTTCGCCCGCACCGAGCACCCGTTCCTCGCGCACCTGCTGCGACACCGCGACCAGATCCGGTTGCGCCAGACGGTCGAGGGGCTGCTCAAGGCGGTCGCGGACGACGGGCGGATCCACACCACGTACGTGCAGACGATCGCCGCCACCGGACGGCTGTCGTCCACCGACCCGAATCTCCAGAACATCCCGATCCGCACCGAGGCGGGACGGCGCATCCGTGAGGCGTTCGTGGTCGGCGAGGGCTACGAGACCCTGCTCACGGCCGACTACTCGCAGATCGAGATGCGGATCATGGCCGACCAGTCGGGCGACGAGGGGCTGATCGAGGCCTTCGCCTCGGGGCAGGACTTCCACTCGATCACGGCCTCGCGCGTGTTCGGCGTCCCTTCCGACGAGGTCACTTCGGCGATGCGGGCCCGGATCAAGGCGATGAACTACGGGCTGGCGTACGGACTGAGCGCCTTCGGGCTCAGCCAGCAGCTCAAGATCGAGGTGTCCGAGGCGCGCGGGCTGATGGAGGAGTACTTCGAGCGGTTCGGCCATGTCCGCGACTACCTCCAGGAGATCGTCGCGACCGCGCGACGCACCGGCTTCACCGAGACCGTGCTGGGTCGCCGCCGCTACCTGCCCGACCTCACCTCCTCGAACCGGCAGCGCCGCGAGATGGCCGAGCGGGCGGCGCTGAACGCGCCGATCCAGGGGTCGGCCGCTGACATCATCAAGGTCGCGATGCTCGACGTCGAGACCGCGATCGCCAGCAGCGGGCTGCGCAGCCGGATGCTCCTGCAGGTGCACGACGAGCTGGTCTTCGAGGTTGCGCCAGGGGAGCGCGACGTCTTCGAGGCGCTGGTCAGGGACAAGATGGGCCACGCCGTCGAGATGCGCGTCCCGCTGGAGGTCTCGGTCGGCGCAGGCCGTTCCTGGCACGACGCGGCACACTGACCGCGAAGGAGGTCGCCGTGTTCCACCACCTGTCCGTCCACCACCCGCGACCGGGGAAGCGCGAGGAGTTGATCGCCTCGATGCACCGCTACGGCGCGGCCATCGCCGGCGCGCCCGGCCTCGTCGCCGTCCACACGCTCGAGGACGCCGCCCAGGGGGTGCTCGTCGGGCTGGCGATTTGGGAGTCGGAGGAGGCGTTCGCCGCGTCCGTCCCCCTCGCCCGTGCCGCGGTCGCCGACGACCCGTTCGATGAGTGGGAGGCCGAGCCGGTCACCGGCTACCGCCTCGCCGACGTCTGACCCGACCCGGGCGCGGCTTCCCCCGCACGCCTGACGGCATCTCCGCCTCTGGTCGCCGGCCCGTCGTGGGCCCGCCCGATGCGTGATGCTCCGACGTGTGGCCGCCCCTCCGAACGATGAAGGCCTGCCCCCGTTGCGGGGGCCAGCCCCTACGGGTGAGGGCCAGCCTTATGGCCGAGGGCCAGCACGGGTGCGCTGGCCCTCGGCGTCAAGGCTGGCCCTCGAGGGGACGCGAGTGCGTCCGCGCCGATCGTCCCAGACGGCGGGCTTCCGGCAGCGCCCCGCAGGCCGCTCCGCGGCCGATCGAGGGCCAGCCTTCTGGCCGAGGGCCAGTACCGGTGCGCTGGCCCTCGGCGTCAAGGCTGGCCCTCGGGTGGGGAGGCTGGCTCTCGAGTAGGCGGGCTGGTTCGCGCGTGGGGGCTGGCCCGCGAGACCGAAGCCGCGGGCCTCAGGACCTCACCGGCGGGCAGGGCGGCATGGCCGGCCGCCCGTCCCCGCACGGCGGGGTGGGACGTATCAGCGGGACGGACCCGCGCTCAGCGGAGGACGGCGAGCACCTGCTGCTGCTCGACCCCGTCCTGCGTCCAGGTGCCCTCGAGCGTGCCCAGCGGCACGCGCGTGCCCGGCACGTGCTGGCCGTCGAGGACCCGGACGATGCGCATCGACTCGCCGGCGGCGTTGGACACCGGCACGATGCCGGAGCCCTGAACGGTCATGGTCTTCTCGCCGCGGGAGAGGTCGGCCTCGTTGTCGCCCTCGTGGATCACGCGCATCAGTTCGACCATGTACACCGGGTCGCCGACGGCGTCGTAGGTGTACCGGGTGCCGAGCGTGGAGTGTTCCATGGTGCCGATCAGCGAGTCCGCGGCCTCGTCCAGCGGTTCGGCGCGGTAGGTGAGCGGGACCTGGTAGGTGACGCCCGCCGACCGGACCAGGATGGTCTCGATGCCGACCTCGCCATCGGGGTCGACGAAGCGGTAGGAGGCCACGCGCGTCAGGTCGTCGGCGTCGCCGACGAACCACTCCTGGGCAGGCAGCCAGCCCGCGAGCAGTTCGAGCTTGGTGGGGGTCAGCGTCGCTTCGTGGATCTCGGCCGTTCCGCTCATAGTCCTCCTTCGGGTCGGTTCCCTAGACTATCCCTGTCCCGGCGCCCGGATTGACCCTCGCTCACAGCAATCGATAGGCTGTCGGTCGCACTTCGACCGGCATGACCTCGGACCTAGCGGGTCGGCGCGCTTTGCGCGATGTCTCCAGACGTCAGCCTGGTTCTCGCAGTGGAGCACGTGGTCGGCGTGCACACGCCATTTTCACACCAAACCATCGGAGCCCTACTACATGACCTCTACTCCCGAGGCAGCCACCGTCGCGGTCGACGACTTCGGTTCCCCCGAAGCTTTCCTGGCAGCGATCGACGCGACCATCAAGTACTTCAATGACGGCGACATCGTGACCGGCACGGTCGTCAAGGTCGATCGGGACGAGGTCCTGCTCGACATCGGTTACAAGACCGAAGGCGTCATTCCCTCCAAGGAACTCTCCATCAAGCACGATGTCGACCCGTTCGACGTGGTCGCCGTCGGCGATGTGATCGAGGCCCTGGTCCAGACCAAGGAGGACAAGGAGGGCCGGCTGATCCTGTCCAAGAAGCGTGCGCAGTACGAGCGCGCCTGGGGCACGATCGAGAAGGTCAAGGAAGAGGACGGCGTGGTCACCGGCCGCGTCATCGAGGTGGTCAAGGGCGGCCTGATCATCGACATCGGCCTGCGCGGCTTCCTGCCGGCGTCGCTGGTGGAGATGCGCCGGGTGCGCGACCTCCAGCCGTACGTCGGCATGGAGCTCGAGGCCAAGATCATCGAGCTGGACAAGAACCGCAACAACGTGGTGCTGTCCCGCCGTGCGTGGCTGGAGCAGACCCAGTCCGAGGTGCGTCACACCTTCCTCAACCAGCTCACCAAGGGCCAGATCCGCAAG
>JAIUOT010000013.1 GCA_020161015.1 Actinomycetota bacterium
TCGGCGCGGGCCGGTCGGTCTCGATCACGCAACCCGACCGGCTGCAGCAGCTCGTCGACGAGGCTTGAAGGCCCGGGGCCAGCGGGGCCCCACCAGCCGTCGGGTGACCACCATTGCGACACTCTCAGCCGGGACGAAGGGGTCGTCCCAGATCCGGGAGTCGTCCGAGCCGGCTGGGTTGTCACCGGCCATGAAGTAGCTCGCCGCGGGAACCCGCCAGGTCTGGGTGTAGGCGCCCGGAACCCGGGGACGTCCGTCGACGGACTCGCCGTTGACGAAAAGCCGTCCGGCCTCCAGCTCAACAAAGTCACCCGGCAGGCCCACCACGCGCTTGATCATCGGAAGTTCACCGCGCTGGAACACGACGACATCGTCCCGTCGTACCCCGGCGCGTCCGACCCGCCGCGTGAGCAGCAGGTCGGACGAGCGGTAGGTGGGGGCCATGGATTCGCCGGCAACCCTGACAAGCCGCTTCATCGGGGTTCCCTAGTGTTCGTGGGAGTGGCCCGCCGGCGCGTGGTGCGCGTGCTCCTCACCCTCGGCGTACTTGAAGAAGCTCACGTAGGCCGCAATGTAGCGTCGGGCAGCCACGACGTCGTTCACGTCGAAGTCCTTGATCGCCAGCGCCGCCTGAAAACGCTGGTCGAGCTCGGCGCGGCGCTCCTGCGGCACCCTCGGCAGCAGGTCTGCATCCGAGCCCGCTGCGATGGCCTCGTCGGCGGCCTTCACGACAGGGTCGATCTCGGTGCCGACGGGCTGGATACCGGTGAAGCCGACGCCCTCGCCCATCCGGTGGATGCGGACCATCGTTTCGAGGAAGAGCCGATCGGCCAGGTCGGCGGCTTCCCGCCCGAGGGTCCGGACCCGCAGGGCCTTCTCGAAGACCTCACGCAACTCGGCCTCACCGTCGGCGGGGATCCACTTGAGCGCGTAGTTGATGTTGCCGGTCTCCACGGCTTTACGTCCGTCCTTGACGGCCGGGCCTTCGGCGGTGTCGCAGTGGGCCTGCACGGTGATGGGCTTCAGTGCGGCCAGCAGGGTGGCGATTCGGTTGAACATGATGTTCTCCTTTGTTCGATGTCCCCAAGTTAGAAGGATCCGGGACGGACTTCCTTGACGCAGATCAAGCCCCGCTGCGGTTGTGGCGTCCCTTGAACACGAGCGCTTCAGCTCGACCGGCCGTCGAGCATGGCGAGCACCAAAAGGGATGGCTCGTGCGCGAACACAGCGTGGGGTACTCGGGTGTCGAGGTGCATCAGGCCACCGGGCAGGAGTTCCTCGGTGTGACCGTCGGCAGTGATCGCTAGTCGGCCTTCCAGAACTTGTAGCAGCACTGGCATCGCGGCGGTGTGCTCGGTGAGTTCCTGTCCGGCGTCGAATGCGAACATGACCACCCGAACGCCAGCTGCGTGCAGGACTGTCCGCGACACCGTTGCCTCCGGCTGAACCTTGATGCGCTCGGTCAGGTCCGCGATCGCTGTGAAAGCGCTGGCTGCGGTCATCGACCGGCCTGATCCTCGTCGGGGAGCCGGTTGATCCGCAGCCGCCACTCCTCTGGTCCCTCGACCAGGTACTCCACGCTGATGGGGGAACGCTCAGCGAGCTGGTTCAGCAGCGGCACCGGGTTGTGGGGTGCAACCAGGACGAGCGATCCACCGACTCCGATCGCATCGAATGCTCCAAAGACGGTGGCGTGCCGGATCGCATGCGGGATGGGCCGAACGTCCAGCACCAGGTCTTCCTCCTCGTGCTGCCCGCAGGCGCAGCCACCGGCCGTTGTGGTCTCCAGGGGGACGGTCTTGGTCATCGTGATCTCCTTCGGTGAGCTCCCGTGGGAGCGGTGGCGGCGGGCACCGTCGGTGCCGCCGGACGGGTGAGTCCGTTGTTCATGGGCTTACCTGGACGTAGCCGTGAGCGCCTCGCTCGGCGTCGGCCATGACGTGGGTGACCATTGGGTAGCGTCCGGCTTCGGGGAAGACGGTCTCGACGAACCCGCCCTGGGCAGGCTGCAGGCCGAGTGCTTGGGCGCCGCCGCGGTCGCCGAACGGGTCGCGCCCATGCTTGAGCAGGTAGCTGCCTTCGCTGAGGACGGTGTCGAACTGGGCGCCGACGATGTGGAAGCTGCTGGGACGGTTCGGGCCGGCGTCGAGAACCCAGAACCGGACCCTTTCGCCGACCCTTGCGGTGAGCGGCTGGGTGTCGTAGCCGTTGGCGACGCCGTTGAACACCACGTAGCTGGGCTCACCGCCAGCGGCCGCATCGACGTCCACCTCTGCTGCCGACGCTGCGTCCGGCGCACGGTTCTGCAGGTAGACCTCCGACTGCACGAGCAGGTAGGAGCGGTCGACCTGCGGCAGTCCCTCGGGTTCGATCACCACGGCGCCGGTCATCCCTGCGGCGATGTGGGCGCTCATCGGCATCGTCGAGCAGTGGTACATCCAGATGCCGGCTTTGGTGGCGGTGAATCGGTAGGTGAGGCGTTCGCCCGGCTCAATGGTTCGCATGGGCTTGTCGGGGGCTAGTGCGCCGGCGTGGAAGTCGATCGAGTGGCCCATCGATCCGTCGTTGACCAGAGTGATCACGAAGATGTCGCCGATCCGGCCGTGGAGGGTTGGCCCCACGGAGGCCCCGTTGTAGGTCCAGCGGCGCTGCCACACCCCCGGGGCGACCTCCAGCGGTGTCTCCTGCACGGTCAGCGTGAGGTGGTGCTCGCGGTCGTCGCTGAGCGGTGCCAGCACGGGGTCGACCACGTCCGGGGTCGTTGGCGAGGTTGAGGCGTCCGGTCCGTTCGGGGAGTGCTCCATCTGGTGCGGGTCAGTGCCTGGCGTCGGGCTGGCGGCCGGCCCCGCAGCGGGTGCGTTGTCAACAATGACCTCGAAGGTCATGCCCATCTGCCGGTGGCCGGCTACCGAGCAGTAGCCCTTCGTGGAGGTCCCGATGACGCCGGCATCCAGTTCTGTGCGGGCGCCGGGACCGATCCGTGCGCTCCTGGCCGAACCGATCACCAGGTCGTGGGTGGTGGTGTCGCCGTTGATCAGGTCGACAACCAGCCGGTCGCCGGCGTTCAGGTGCACTTCGGAGGGGGTGTAGCGCATGCCGATCGCCGTCACCTCGACCCGCACCACTTCTCCGGTGGGCTGGACAGCGACGGCGGCAGCAGCCGTACCGGTAGCTCCGGCGGCGGCGGGGTCAACCCCGACGCCGATCACGACAGCGGTGGCCAGCGCGGTCAGGCCGGCGATGAGCTGGCCGGCTGTGAAGATGCTCGGCCGGTCCACCTGGTCCGGGCGCGGCTGGGCGGGAGCGGCCTCCGCGCCGTCGCGGCTTGCGACGAGCAGCTTTCTGGCAGCGACACTTGCCCGCACCCCCAGCACCATCAGCGGCAGGAAACTCGCAGCAGCGAAGAGGGCCAGCAGCGAGCCGGTCACCTTGACCCAGCTTGGGGTCGGCATGAGCCACAGCACGAGGCCGCCGTTGATCGCGATCAGACGGAAGGCGCCCGCGCGGTTGAACCAGGCCTGTCCGGCCCGCACGACACTTGGTCCACCTCCCAGCACCGAGGGCAGCATGTAGGACAGCGCACCGGTGAGCACCTGCACACCGAAGCCGGCGCCGAGGACGGCGGCCGGCCAGATGAAGCCTTCGCGTACCACCTGCCAGTCGGGAGCTGTGGCAAGCAGCCAGCCGGCCCAGGTGAGCCCGAACACCATCCACAACAGGCCGACAGCGACGGAGGCCGGGCCGAACTCCCGAGGTGGGCTCTTTCGGAGAGGGTGCCACAGGCCCCGTCCCCACAGGAGCAGCCCGGAGAGGTAGGCCAGCACTCCCAGCCCGGCGATCAGGCCGATTCCGACCAGGGCGCCGCCGACCGCGACGGCGATTGCGCTGGTCAGCACCGGCAGTGCCTGTCTGGTCCAGCGCTCGGCGGTTGGGTCGAGCCGGGTGCGCAGCATTGTGGGCCATAGCGTCAGGAGCGTGCCGGTGAGGGTGAGGCCGACCCAGCCGAGCACGTTGGCCAGCGCGTGGGCCACCGGCAGCCGTCCGTGCCACGGGTCCGGCCAACCCCAGGCGAGCGTCACTCCCAATCCCGCCCCCAGCACCAGCGAAGCAGCAGCCCACAGGTAGTACCGGACGGTGACCTGGAACCTTGCGGGCAGCGCCTTGCGCAGCATGCGCCAGAGGACCAGACCGTGCCAGCCGGCAGCGGTCGCCACAGCCAGGCCGCCGGCGAGCGTGAGCAGCCACCAGTCGGTGGGCACCCCGACCAGGACAGCGGCAGCACCGCCGGTGACCAGGCCCAGCCGTGTGGTCTGCCAACGGGCGTCCCTCGGTGAGGCGGGGGAGCGCAGCAGGGTCTGGGCGAAGTGGAAGCTCCACACGATGATGGAGTGGGTGAGTGCGCCGAGAAGCACCATGTGCAGCATGAGCCAGTTCGCGTCCGGCAGCCAGCGGTGCGCGATCGCCACGACCGCAGCGGCCGCGAGCCAGCCGAGGAGCGGCAGGTCGCGCAGGCGGGACCTGCCTCTGGCATTCGGGCGGCTCATCGGCGTACGACCAGGGTGACAGCGGTCGCAAGGAAGGTGAGCATCGCGAGCACGCCGAGCACGCCCCCGGCCTGCCACAGCTGGTTCTGCCCTGAGAGCGCACTGGTGAAGCGGATGCCGAGGCTGACGTGCAGCAGCACCAGCGGAACCCACAGCACCGGACGGTATGGCAGCGGACGGCCCAGCACTGCCGGAAGGATTACCGGGGCGTGTGCCATCACCATGGAGACGGCGAAGCCGAGGAACACTCCGTGCACCACCACGTCGTAGGTGGCCGTGCTGGTCCGAAGCCCGGCGACGGCCAGGACCAGTCCGGCGATCAACAGGTTGGCGTAGCCGGCCAGGAGTGCGGTGGCGAGGTAACGGTGCTGCCCGGTCAGGCGGAGTTGCCGGCGGGCCACGTCGTGCACAGCCAGCCAGACAGCAATGGCCACCACCGTGACGCCGACCAGCCGCTCGCCGACCGTCGGGAACACCAGCGCGGAAAGAACCGAGAGGGTGAGCGCCGACGCCAGCGCGAGGAGTTCGAGGTCTGCTCGCCGCCCCATGCTCAGGGCGGCCAGCTCGGCTCGTTCGGCGGCGATGGTCACGATCACGAAGCCGGCCAGCCAGGGGAGCGCGCCGGAAGCGCCGGCAAAGGTGACAACGACAGCACCGCCGAGCACGAGTACGCCGGACAGTACCTGCACGGCAACCAGCGGGCGCGGTGCACGACGCCACAGGGCGATGTAGGTGGCGACGAAGACAAGCGCGCCCTCTACCTGTAGAAGTTCGCCCAACAGCGGCGGCGCCGGACTGATCAGCGCGAGGGCTCCGACTCCGAACAGTGCCGGCGCCAGGAATGCCCAGGCGCGGCCAAGGGCCTGCGCGCGTTCGAGGGAGATCAGGGTGCCCAGGAACCCCAGCACCATCACCTGTCCGTGCACATCACCCAGGCGGTCAGAAGCAACGGGTGCCCACACCTCGAGCCGCACGAGGGCTGCGTTCAGCCCTGAGAGCAGGGCGACGCCACCGAGCGCAACCAGAAGTACCCGACCCCTGGTTGCCCTGCGACTGGATAGGGCGCTCGCCAAGCGGCTGGCGGCGGCTTGCCGCGCGGCGGGGATCATCCTCAGAGCGCGGATCCGCCGGGGTGACCGGCCGCCACCGGCTCGTCCTGATGGGTATGGCCAGACGGTGCCGGATGGACGTGCGGAGTGTCGCCGTCGTGGGAGTGCGGAGTGATCTCGTGGACCTCGATCCATTCCGGACCGCCGAGCGCGATGGCCGCGGCTGGGAAGAGACCGTTGTCCTCCTTGTCGATGTGATCGCGGAGCTCGTTCTCGAACAGGGTCATCGCAGCATCGTCACCGGGGGTGATGGCCGCGAGATGAACCGCGAGGGATTCGTGCTCGGCGCAGAGGCTGGCGATATGGCTCGCGTAGACCTCGTCCCTTGCCATCACCTGGAACAGGCCAACCTCTTCGGCGACCGTGTGTGGCCAGAGAAGTCCGGCAACGACCGACCTGGCAGCCTCCAGTGCTTCCGCCTCGCCGGCGTGGACGGCGGCGCGAAGCTCACCGTTGGCGTTGATGATCTCCACGTGCTCGGCCATGAACCGGCCGATCACCTCGATCGAATCGCATCCGCAGTAGCTGCACACCCGAACTCCATTTCTACACATTGCCTTGTAAAAAATACTCTACACTAGCGGGATGAGCACATCGACCCGGCTCGGCCCGCAGCCGGCCCGCACGGACCGGCCCAGGCAGGCGGCCCTGCGGGTGCTGCAAGCCCTCATCGCCAGCGACGGACGCGGCACTGTCGCTACGCTCAACCAGGCCCTCGGCGGCCATGCGAACACCATCCGCGTGCAACTGGAGCATCTGGTCGCCGACGGCTTCGTCACCCAGACCTCACTGCCGACACCTGGCCGTGGCCGCCCCGCTCGCGCCTACCTCGCCACGATCGCGGGCCGTCAGGTGGCCGGGGAAGAGCCGGACAGGCAGGGACAGAGCGCACTGGTCGAAGCCCTGGCAGAGCACCTCGCCGGCACCGACGATCCGGCCGCTGCAGCTCACTCGGTCGGCCTCAACTGGGGCAGCCTGCTGGCGGCCTCCGGAGGTGGCGAGTTGATCTCGATCCTGGCCGGCCAGGGCTTCACGCCCCTGGCGACGTCCGACGGCATCGCCTTGCGAACCTGCCCGTTGCTTGCTTCCGCCCGGCGGTACCCCGACGTGGTGTGCGGCATCCACCAGGGACTGATCGACGCCATCTCCCACGAACCGCAAGAACTCCTGCCATTCGTGGCGGCGGGTGCCTGTCTGATTCGTCACGCTTGAGTCCGGCCGCCTGGCTCTCTACGCGCACAGGCGATCTCGGCCCTCTTGTTGGGTCGGCCTCGGGCCTCGAGTATTCACTCGCGTGGCGCCCCGAGAGGGCGCGAGCCCGTCGACGGGCGCCCCCGTGTTCCGGGCGCCTACACCCAGACCTGGCGGGTTCCCGCGGCGAGCTACTTCATGGCCGGTGACAACCCAGCCGGCTCGGACGACTCCCGGATCTGGGACGAACCCTTCGTCCCGGCTGAGAGTGTCGCAATGGTGGTCACCCGACGGCTGGTGGGGCCCCGCTGGCCCCGGGCCTTCAAGCCTCGTCGACGAGCTGCTGCAGCCGGTCGGGTTGCGTGATCGAGACCGACCGGCCCGCGCCGA